>NZ_JBEPPL010000012.1:0-210291 GCF_040547305.1 Pedobacter sp. UYP1
CATCAGGATAATCTTTAACGCTAATAGCCTACATTGGTGGAAAGGCATTTATTTATTATGGGAAGTTTAACGGGTAAATTTTCAAAGGGAATCCTTGACGATTTCATTTTTAAAGCAGCAATTTGGAGTACAGGTTGTTTCAAAAGTTCTGTAAGGGGCACAATGAAACAATCAATGGGAAACCGAAAGGCATCAGAGAACTTTCGTAAAAGTAGCAAGCCTGGAAAAATCAGGAAGTAATTAGCTTGTTAAAGAATCGTAACCAGTTGCTTTGAACTCAAAAACTATCAAACCCAAAATTTGAAATTTAATCCCTGGTCCACAAGTTTATGACTTGATCCGGAATGAAGTTGAAAGTAGCAGGAGATAGAAATATTCTTTAACGCGGTTCCTAGCGGTTCTGTCAGATGAAAAGTTACTACGATAATAGCTGCGACGCCACGTAATCCATCCAATATCGGGTAATGCGGCTTCGCAGAAAGGTTATTATTATTCATTGGTAACTTTCTGTTAATGGATTTTTAAAATTAAATAAATAAACTATCCGAATTCGACCAAATAGTATCAAAATCCAGACAAATAATCTCATTTTTATCCATAAACAGGGATATATCGCCACAGTCTGGCCGCTTTTTAGTTTTCATTTATTTCATCAAGGTCAGCTTTGATTCCCTTAATTTTCCTGGTTTCAAAATGTTCAATATACTCAGCTCTTGATCTGAACTGTGCATTTGGATTTTGCTCATAGTAAGAAATTGCTTCGAGGATTTTCTTGTTTTTCCGTTTGTCTTTCTGCTTGTTAAGGAGATATTGCTTTGTTTCTTCTTTATCAAATCCAAAAATCAACTCAATATCTACATAAACCTGAAGATCAGTATTAGCTCCAAATTTAGCCTCATACAATTGATAAATATCTTCAATTTCCATGTGTTTATAAAGCATAAAGGCACAAAGGTCTACAGTATAAACAGGCGAATCTATTTTTGATGCTTTGAGTTCTTCAGCTAACAGCACTTTTATTAAAGCTTTATCATCATGGCTGTAATCCTCATATAATTCGAGAATCAGGTTCTTTCTCTTTCCATAATTTAAATCAAGAGATTCATAATAACCAGTTTTACCGTTATGGATAAATTTGAAGTTTTCCAGGATTGATTCTTCCTTAAATGCACTATAGTTCTTAATGATTTCTCTTAATTCGTTCATATGCCGTAAAATATGCATCATTAACGATATATTAAAAAGAATTTGAGAAGAATAACTGTTATAATAAGATTTACATTATCCAAATAAAAAAAGGTAGTTCTATTCTACATTTCGATGTCCCCGGAAAAATACAACCCCCTACAAACTATAGTTTGCAGGGGGTTGTACGTTTTGATACTGAATCTTGTGATCCCGCTGGGATAATAACTTAATAATCCAAGCGATACTAAATGAGCAAGTTATAAATAATAGTTAATCGTCATTTCTGATTGGGCACCAAATTGGGCACCAGTTATTTCGATACGATATGACTAATTTTAAAGAACAATTTGTTGTGTAAACAAATATAAGTTATTGAATTGATAATTAATAACTTATTATTTCTTCTGCTCTTCATATGTATGCGAAATTACTTTTTACACAAAAAACGTTGGTTCAGCAGTCCAGGCATGACGTTTTTAAATTCTTCGAAGAAAACGTTATGGATATCTAGCTAAACCACTTTGTGTATTTTTTGATTAGAATTTACTTGAGCTCACACACAAAAAGCAGAATTAGTCATGTATCCATTAAGGAATCACTAATTCTGAATTTTCTTACATCAGTCTGTATTTTTGTTTATCTACAGGCTTTATCGAAATCTATGAAGGAACTGAAATATTGTTCAGAAAAATGTTCTATATTTAAATTGTTAAAACACTCTCAAACCATGTACATTTCAAAAATTTCCCTTAAGGGATTCCGTAATTTTCCTAATAACGAGATACTTTTTAACGACGGCATCAATGTAATTATCGGGCACAACAATGCTGGAAAGACGAGTTTGCTCAGGGCTATTGGACTTCTCATCAGTCAAGAGTCTCCAAAACGTCTTGAAGTAGATGATTTTTCCAAAAACGCCTCACTTGCAGAGCTACAGGCCTCGCCTCCCTCGATAACTATTTCACTGGATATTATCCAAAGTTTAAAAGAGGATTTGACCGGCGATGACTTGGTAACGGTATCCAACTGGCTAACCAAGCTGGAGGAACCCTATGAGGCAAAGTTGACCTATCGGTATTATCTTCCCGTTGAAAAAACGGGAGATTATATCGAAGCCCTTAGCCATGTAGTGAGCAAGGATGAAGCCTGGCTTACCATAAAACACGAGTTTCTGAGGTTTTATTCGTATAAAATTTTCGGCGGAGAGCCTTCCCTTCAGGTTGCAGCCGACGGAGAGTCGCTGCAGAAATTCGATTTTCAGTTTCTAAACGCCATAAGGGATGTTGAGCGGGATATGTTTACCGGCCGCAACACCATGTTGCGTGACGTCCTTGATTTTTTTATGGATTATGAAATCAAGTCCGCAGACGAAGCGACCAAAACGCTTGCGCAGAAGCAAAGCGAGATCAAGCAGATCAAAAAGGAATTTACCACCAGTGCCGGGACGCTGATCACCGAGTTGCAGAGGAGGATGAAGGCAGGCAAGGAACACATTCTGGCTTATGCACATCAGACGGGGGCAACTTTTAACAACGCCAAGCCGGATTTTGACGGAACAATATCTGATGTGGACATGTATTCTGCCCTTAAGCTTATCATAGGATATGATCTGCTCGATATTAAAATCCCCGCTACGCATAATGGACTCGGTTATAACAACCTGATCTTTATGTCGCTGCTGCTTGCGAAAATGCAGGTCAACTCCGATGGGAAATATCTCGGCAGCAACGCCAAAGTATTTCCGGTCTTGGCCATTGAGGAGCCCGAAGCACATCTCCATCCCGCGATGCAATATAAATTCCTTAAATTTTTAAAGGAGAATAAGGACAAAAGAAAGGTTCGACAGATCTTTGTGACTACACATTCTACCCAGATTACCTCTGCGGTTTCGCTCGATGAAATCATCTGCCTGCACAATGAGAAAGGAACGCTATCTGTTGGATACCCTGGCAAAACCTTCCCTGATACAGAACACGGAAAAAAGGCAAAGGCTTATGTTCAGCGGTTTTTGGATGCTACCCGCTCTGATATGCTCTTCGCGCAGAAAGTTATCTTCGTGGAGGGGCTTGCTGAACAGCTGACCCTGCCAACACTGGCTAAATACTGCGGGAAAAGCCTCGAAGACTTTCACACGGCAATTATTCCTGTGGGCGGGAGGTTCTTCGATTATTTTCTTTACCTCTTTGATAGTGCCCTGCCATTTACGATACCAAAAGCTGTGGCTTGTATCAAAGACCGTGACCCGGAAAGAAAAAAGAAGGCAGGCGGTACTTTCACGAGCTGTTATCCTTTTGAGTATGACCATGATCATGCGGCATTCGAATATAAGGATCACGTAGCGGCCAAATGTGCACATTACTCAGCCCATTCTAATATAAGATTTTTCGGGCAGAACCATAATAGGGGCAAGACTTTTGAATACGAGCTCTGTCTTGATAATCTCGACACTGATATTCTCTTAACGGATTCTCTGCAAAACCTGGGCGAGTTGAAAAAAATGTTCAATATTTACCGAGCTAAGGGGCCGCTTTCCCAAATGTATGATGAGCTCAGGGACAGTAAGGAAAATATCAGGCTAGAGAATTCCCTTGTTGCCCAGTTGGATCCCGGCTGGACGGATACCGAAAAAATGAAGGCCATCTGCGCTTCGAGGTATTTAGCCTCCGTTGGCAAGGGCGAAAATGCGCTTGAACTGGCGAATCTTTTAGAAACTAACCTATTGCTTCCCGAAACCGCTCCGGCGGGGGACGATCCGCTGAACCCTTCCAAATTACAGGTCAATTTCAATGTTCCACAGTACATTAAAGATGCAATAGATTTTATATGTCAGTAACAGAAATTTCATCGGACGCCCTTATCCCAATCGATCAGCACTTCAGGATCTCCGCAGGGCCTGGAGCCGGAAAAACACACTGGCTTGTGGGGCACATTGAAAATGTGCTGCAAAATTCCGATAGACTCGGGAATTACAAAAAGGCGGCATGCATAACCTACACGAATGTTGCGGTAGATACCATCCTCAAGCGGCTTGATTTTGTTGCTGACCGTGTAGAGGTGTCGACGATCCACGGGTTTCTATACAAACATATTCTTAAACCCTATATGTCTTTCATCGCCGCCGAGCATGGCTTTAATGTGAAGCGGATGGATGGCCACGATGATCACATCATCAGCCGAAAACGGATCGTTGACTGGATAAAAACACATCCAAACATTGCCTCGTTTCGGCATCCATATACCCTGAACCAAATGATCCTATTGGACAACAACCTCTCTGGAATAGGCAACTGGCTGACCTCCCTGCACTATGAACTAAGGGGCGCGGAAATTGAAATGGTAACCGACAACAGCGCCGCATTTTATATGGATGGGACAAGCCGGCGGAACCTGTCAAAAGTGGCCTGTCTAGACAAGCTCTCTCCGGATCTGCTCGGTTATAAAAAGACGTTCTGGGCACAGGGAACCCTTCATCATGATGATGTACTGTATTTCTCTTTTTTGCTGCTAAAGAAATACCCATTCATTCTGACACTGCTTAGGGCTAAATTTCCTTACTTTTTTATTGATGAGTTTCAGGACACCAGTCCCATTCAAAGCGCCATCATAAAACTGATCGGTGCAAAAGACACCCTCATTGGGATTATCGGAGATGTTGCCCAATCGATATACAGCTTCCAGGGTGCACTGCCTTCTCTGTTTACCGATTTTGATCTACCCGAGATTGCGGAATATCTCATCCGGGACAATAGGCGCAGTTCCAATCAGATCGTTACCTTTCTAAATGCAATTCGTCCGGCAATGATCCAGCACCCAGTAAGGGCAGTGGATTTGATGCCCGTGACCCTTTTGGTCGGAGAGATGGGAAAAGGCTATGAACATGTGCAAACGGTCTGCGGGATTGGAACGTTTACCGCTTTAAGCAGGAACAATATAACCTCCAACATTCTGCGCAGGCAGTCATCCTCGCATCCGCCCATCAATCTGATAGCCGAATGGTCCAATAAGGAATCCAATAGTGACAGGAGGCGGACTATTCTCAACGCTGCCAGCGCAGTTGAATTTGCCAGGCAGAAAAGATTTAAGGATGCAATTGTTCTGATGGGCAAAAACCTTTTTCATATCAAAGATAAAACTGAGCGGAAAAAGGCTGCTCTGAACCAACTGGTAGACTTGCTTTCAGATTATGACCGCTATCGTGCCGAACCGATGTTCAGGTTTTATGAGCTGGTCAAAGCGGTTGTAGCGCCGGCTATGCCTGCGGTGAGTAGGGGTGCTGCGAGAATGTTTTATGATGGATATAGCTATGACCAGATTGCTGACTGCATTAATATACCGGAAGATGATTCGCTGAGCAGAACGATCCATAAGGCAAAAGGGGATGAATTCGACAACGTTTTAGTCGTGCTCAAAAAAGAAGCCGATCTGACTTTCGTAACCAATCCAGATTTAAGTTTAGAAGAACAACGGGTCAATTATGTTGCAGTAAGCAGAGCGCGTGAGCGGCTGTTCATTTCTATTCCTTCGCTCGATGCTGTGAAAGAAGCGAGCCTTTCTGGCCGTTTTGATATTGTTCAGGTTTAAGATTTTTATTCATACCCGCTTCTATATTGGCGGGTATGTATAGTCCGATTTTGGAGAACGACTCAAGTAAGGAATACATTCCATAAGTCTTCTGTAGACAGTTTTCGAACTCCATACTATCTATATTACCTATCTGGCTTTTTACGTTGATAAGAAAAGCGATTCTCATAGGCAATCATTGCCTTCAAGAATAAAAGCGAATTCAAATGATCATTAATTGGTATTATAATTCTCAGATTTAAATACTTGAAGGGAACGAACACTTATTTACTAAGCCATTTCGTAAACTGAAAATGATCAGATTAAAAAGATGGCAAAGTTCCTTTATAGTTCTTCAAGCAGCAACCTGATTTTTGAGATTTTCATAGGCTCTACTTCAGCATTTCTAAAATCCTCATAGGCCCTTTCGATATACCACAAAAGATGGTGTGCCAACTCAAAATCCGGAGTAAGCTCAACCATTTTTTTTCTAAGAAAATGCTCTACCAAAAACAGATCTCCCTCACTTTTCGCCGCAAAATCGTTGATCACTTCCAGTAGAAAATGCTTAGCCGTTTCATAAAACCGCCACCGATCGTTCTCTTTAGTAAGTAACAGATAAATCAGATCATCCATTTCATCAAGAGCCCAGCCGGTATCAACCATGCAGATCTTAAATCCACTTTGGATATGGTAAGGCGCTAGCTTAGTTTCCCTGATTTTTGCCATAATAAACATAAAACCTTTTTTTTCTCCCATTGCTGATAGATACTTCGCCAGCGACATTTTGGTGTCATCCGTAAGTTTATCAGTCTCGAATTGTGAAAGAATAACAGCGCTTACCTCTTCTGGAAACCTGGCATAAAGTAATTTGACCGCATGCAAAAAGTTATGATTATTATAGTCTGTTAAGGAACGTAAAACTTGCAGGAGCGTTTCTGCATCACCGCCGAGTTCAAGGAAAATGTCTAACCCAACATATAATTCGTCTTTGAGTCTCCCACTTATAATGGCCTCATAGATCAAATCAACCGACTCAAATATCTTAAGGTTCCGGCACAACCCAATATGTGTGCCCAATACCATCGAATCATTGATTCCATCCCTCATATTGGCTATTACCTTGGCTTGTAACAATTGCTTCTTTTGATCAAAGAATTTAATTAGTAGCGAAGCAATAGACTCAATTTTGTTAAGTTTGTGATGCTCAAGTCCCCGCATTCCATTTCTGTCCATCCAGAGCAGATCCAAAAGAAACCCTTCCTCACTGCTCATCTGAAATCGCTTCCAAAGCCTCGCAAGCAATAATTCCTTTTGACGCCAATGCAGCATGTTATTTTCAATAAAAAAGGCATTCTTAAAGTTGGCCCGCGATATCTCTTCATTGAAATAATCAGCAGCAATTGATTTAAATAGCTCTTCTTCGGGTCTCGCATTGAAATTAAAACCAAGGATTAACGCCGCCCTGATAAACTCGAATTGTTGAGGATCCTCCAGCACCTTTAAACAATCCTTAAGAAAGACTATTTTCTTATCAGTCATCTGGTTGCTAAGAAACCTGTACATCAATTCTGAATCTGTCTTGAACCGCTTAGGTTTACTATCATAGTCAATGTACAAGTCCTCGTAGGGTAGGGACTTTCTACCATAAGCACCAAAAAACGATATTACGCCCTCCCGGAAGTGTTCTAGCGATTGAACATATTTCAGGTCGTTCTGAAATTTTACTTCCTGTGATTGCTGATAATAGTTGTCAGCAGGGTCCCCCTTGATTTCCGGTTTTCCAAAAGCATCCTCTATCTGTTCCCTAAAATAGCTGGACTCCTCGAAATTTTTCGCTAAATAAAGGCCGCTTCTGAAAGAATTTAATGTACCTCTGGAAATTAAGCCCTCCTCATGTGCATAAAGCAGATAGGACATGCAGTCGCGGTCAATGATATTGGAAAATTCGTAGTGATAATGTCCCTCCGGATCCAGCAGCAATATCTTCAGGGCAATCATTTTGGTGCCATTGTTTTTGAAAAATTCACCCATTTGAGAGAATTCATCCCTGATCGCCTTCCTTCCCAATACTGACATAAGATCAACCAAGGGGAAAATGATGTTCCGATCCTGTGCGTACACTAAAGTTGCAGTGGATTCCAGACCTGAAATAAAAGTACCTAGCGCATCAGTACGGTGGGCGTAAAAAGACAACCACGCAGATGTACCGACAAGATTAAAGAGCTTTCTCAGATTTTCAGGCGTTCTGGTCGCCAATAAAAACTCTCCGATCTTTTGCTCAGATCCATTATGCCTTATGGATTTATTATAACTGATCAGCGAACCAAAACCATCGAGGCCAAACTGATAATGTTCATCTACAAGATTTTTTGCAATAAGATATTTATAAATTCCCTCACGGAATTCATGTTTCGCTAACAGGTCCACCCTTTCCATCGCAGTCTTCGTAACCGCTAGCCCGGTTTCCCCGTAAAATGAAAAGACGTTCATCAAAAGCTTTCCATAATATGGATCCGATAAACTTTTAAGTTCTTCAAATGCTTTTTTCTGGTAATCGCTAGCCAGTTCATTATTCAGAGACAACTCCCTTATGATCCGGCATACGGTGACCTTGACCACCTCATGGATATCCGGACGAAGAAGCGAGAGGAGGTATCGGAGCGTTGTCGGCTCATTACCTATAAACTGCGCAATATCATCCTCGTCAATCCGTATCGGACGGGAGCTGCGATGAATACAGTTATTCAGTATGGTTGTTAGGATTTCAAGCCTGAATGCGGAGGTAAACTTACTGCTATCACTATAGGTAAGTAGCTCAATGTTGTCATTTTTGATAATGGTGACCAGTGTTTCACGCAATGGATCCTGCTCGCCAAGCATTGATATTACCGAAGCAATAGTCTGGATCCACTTCGGACGAATCTTCTTGATTTCTTTGCCTAAGCAGATAAAATCAAAAATCTTGACTTCCTCTTCAATCAGCGCCAAGGCAGCAAGTTGTTCCTGAAGTAATGCATTTTGAAAGAACCACTTGCCATTTTCTAAAGATAACAAGGCACTGTGCTGAAAAAGTTCTATCTGCTTAGCGTTAAATAATTGTTGTATAAAGTCCTCATCTGCAGCATTCAGTCCGGCTAGTTGGAAAGCTAGCGCCAGCTTTTTAAGCGCCCGGCGATAGTCCATCTTTCTTTGTAAGAACAGATTTCCCCCCGATAGTTTTCTGTTCGCTGAAATCAATAGGGATTCATCAATAAATTTTGATACAATATCAATCTTACTGGAGGGAAGGTTTCTGGGGTTCTCGGCAAACCAACTGGCCAACATAACCAGGTAAAAGGGGTGATGTAGGAGATCGTCAATCCCTAAATTTTTGATTTTTTTGTTGAATGCGTCAACCTGCTGCTCGGGCAGTTTTGATGACAGGTATTGTTGGATCAGGTAGTAACCCAAAGGGTCAATGGTGAAAAAATTTACTTCCTTTAACTTACTATGAAGATTGTACCGCTGAAAGAAAGATTTTCTACAGGAGAATATAATATTGACGTTCGGATATTGATGAATAAACTCGCCAATGTGATCAGTCGTTTCGATAAACAGGTCTGTTGGCACCTCATCGAGGCCATCAATGATGACAATCAGGTCCTTTGATGGGATTTCCCTCCAGGTGTCCGCGTTGGCTTTAAGAATTTCATCTATCGCCCTTATGTTTACGGACTTGAGCTCGATCAAAATCGTCTCAAAACCCGGAAACCCAACAGACAGTTCATAAGCCGTTTGCTTCAACAATACACTCTTACCCTCATAAGCATCAGCCAAAAGACAGATTTTTCTTGAAACCAGTGGATTCTCCCTCATCAGTTCTGAAAGAAAAATCGGCTTCCGCTCTTTCCGGCGGCCCCAAATTGATTCTTCATTATCCTGTCCCAATGCAGAGATGCTACGGCTGATGAAATTTTCCTGAGGAAATACCTTGGTTTTTTGGAAGAGTTTTCCATGGCAATGTTTTTCAGCATCTTCTATTCCAAAAAAGCGGCTTACAATCCTGTAATATTTGGCCAGTATGGAATTTAAGTAATTCCCGTCCCAGACGATGAGCTCAATGCCATAGTCATTTCGCATTCCCAGCTTTTGCTCATTAAGATAGCTTTGAATGCTGGTCTGCTGCAGATCTGCGGAGGTGCAGATCAAAAAACGATCGGAGGTGTTCAAAAAAGAACCTTGTTCAAACTCGGTAATAATCGCTTGTACCTTCGTTGTATTAATAGCCTTTACATGTTTGCACTGTATGGTGAAAAATTTTCCAATCCTTTTGTCAAAGCTTATAATATCTATTCCATCCTGTTTGCTACCTTTCTTTAAGAATTCTTCAAAAGCGGGGAGGGAATACTCTTCCTGAGCGAGATAAACAGTTAGTTGTTGAAACTCCTCCCAGGTAAGCTTATCGAAATTAAGTCTGCTGATCATTTTTTTGAGCCTCGTGTAAAAATTAGTAATGAGAAATCTTAATTAATCCTGGTATTGAGTTTTTGTATTCCCAGATCCTTACGGAAAGAAAATATTAGCTGTTTGGCAAGGGCCCTTATTTTTTCCTCATGAATTTCAAATACCTCGGAAAATTTACTATCCTCATGTTCATGAATAAGATATTCCATTAAATCATCAAGTCGCTTAAGTATCGAATCGGGTACTATCAGATGAGCTTTCGCGTATAGCGCATCTAGTTCCAGCGCTTTGGCATCGATTTGATCTGCAAAATCCAGAAGGCGTTCCTCGGTCAGCCCATCCCTTTTTTTTGCCCTGGATACCCGGTCAATGATCTCCATAAACTCATAAATATTTCCTGTGATTTTTTCATATATTTTGAATTTCTCGGTGTAGAGCTGATTTCTGATATTTAAAGTTTTGCTAAGCCGATAATTGAGCAAACTGATGATAAAGGCAGCAATCGATACGATGATGGCGATATCTGTAGGCTTTAAATCAGGGGTTAGGGAAAGCATCATAAATTCTTTTCTTGCGTATGGATAAATCAGGATTAATAATGGTTTTTGCTAAGGCTTGCAACAGCAAAAATGGCCTCAATTATGCTGAAAATGCAGCGTGGGTTTGTTACGCATTAAGCTGCATAGCAAGCAGGACTCCAGGAAAGCGCAAAGCCCTTCAGGTTAGTGGTTCGCTAATTCAAATACCGAAGTGAAGAATGAATTGGTCTCAGCCGCCCTTCTCGCCTTTGCAAAGATCGCCTCCTGCAATGTCATGCACCCCTCTAGAATAAAAAAGATATCTTGTCCATCCATACCGATCAGGTTCGTCGGCTTTCCAGCCGCAAATGCTTTGAGTGCCTGTTGGGTAAATCCGGAATAACTCACAAAAAGTCCCCTGGACCAGATAGCCTTTCCGCTAAAAATTAAAAGGTCAGCTTCCGCTGTCTGCTCTGCATGCCACTTGGCCTCCATCAGGTAGGTGTCCTGGTTGAGGTCAAAACTACCGTCGATTTCCTCACCAACAATCCTGAAAGACTTTTTGGGCTGAAGCACAAATGCATCAAACAACCTGATTAGGAAATCCTGAAAAGCATAACCTCTTTTATGAGGGTCAAGGGATGTCAATGATATGAATTCGGACTTAAGCCTGGCTATCGTCTCTGGGTTAGTCTCTTTTTTTATCTCAACCTTTTCAGGCTTAGCACTCATCAGGCTTCTCAAGAATTCAGGATCCCATAATTCCGGGATTTTAAAGCCAATATCCTGTATGCTTTTATTGATGGCTAATATTTCCTCCCTTGATATCGGATTTCCCTTGTTGTTGCGGTAGACCATCGCTGTCTGAAGAATAGTTGACATCAATACGCAGAATTTCCCTTTGGCGTGTTCCAGGGTGTTTTGTAGCAGCGTAGATATTGCAATCTTTTTGCTACCACCCTGATATAAATTCCCTATACCGCATTTTTTGACACATCCTCCAAAAGAAATTGTGGGGTCTCCATGAGGGTGGGGATTGGCTGGCAGAAAATCATAAAGCAGTCCGGAAAGGGTAGTTATGGCTTGGGTGTCTTTTAAATTGATTGACATATTGAGCGACTAAATAGCTAATTTACAGATTTTGACGTTACTTTCAAGTAGAAACTTCTTTTAATATCTCGTGGTTACTTTGACTTTTTATTGAGGCCAAAAATCTCTTCGCTTTTCTAGATATATGGGAATGAAATTTTTGTAGGTGTTAATATCGATATTTCTTTTCATTGGTATGCTTTTCGGTATAACTTTTAAAAATTTTCCGGTTCAAGGCCATTAAGGTTATGCTCCAATATTCCAAAAATAGTGGAAGAGTAAGGCTGTAAAGTTCCTTTTATCAAGCAGATTTCCTGAATGTCGTAGTTGACAAAGCTGGAAATAGAAGACTGGTGGCTGAGCCGGTCAGACTGTGTAATAAAACCACGAAGTTGCAATGGGAGGACTTCTGTTGATTGAAACCAGGTTGACAGTACGGGGCAGTAGCCATTTTCCAAGTTGAAAGTGTGGACCGGGAATACGATATTATAAAAACTGCCTTTGTGCCCCGAACTTGACATATCAATATGGGTAGATGAATATTTTATGCCCATCACTTTGTTTTTGTTGACCCATTGAAGGAGCAGTTGTGGGATAATGTATTCGGGTTTAAAAGGATCATTTGGTTCTTTTACTTTTACTGAGCATGCGGCTACTAATGGCCATATGGTGACTTTATACAATAAATCAAGACCATGGGAATCATTATCGATTAGGTGATCGTTTTTGGAAAAGATATCGCTGGTAAGATCTAACAGTAACATTGGGTTCTTATTCGTTAGCCTGTTGGCATGGATTTCTGACATTGCAGGTCTTTTGAGTTCCTCCCAGGCCACATAGATTGAATTGGCCACATAAAGGGAAGGAAGACCGGGTATAGAATATCTCTGGGTACTTACCTTGCTTCGAAGCTGGAAGGGGATGTGGAAGAGCTCCTGTCTGGAAAGTGCATAATTTTTCGAAGAAGTACGAATCCTATATAGGTTTTTCCCTGCCTGGAGCTCATGGTTTTTATCAAGAAATTCCGATATATTGGTTTGCTTTAAGGTATTGCTTAGCGTTTCGTACGCGTCACTCGGTTTCCCGTCGTAATAGATATCAATTGCTTTCAGAATTCCTTCCCGAAGCATTTTGCTGCGCTTTTTAAAGGTTAGTGAATCAAATGGCCTGCCATTTAGCTCTCCGCTTAGATCTGTTGAGCCGTCAATCATCCTACCGAAAACGCTGATTCTTTCTTTCAGCATCTCGCGGAATGAACCTGAATATGAAACAGGTAGGTTTGTCAAAGGATGTCTGATAATATCTAAGAAAGTCATATGTGTTGGTTAAGTTATTGAAGGCGTTGGGTGTATTTTGTAGCATTAGTGCAGTAAATCCTGTTTTCACAATCTAAAGATAGAAGTTGCTTGTGTTAAACCCAGATAACCGCACAAAAATTGCTTTTAATATAATGGTTGATGGATGCGTCATCTAAATTAATATAATTATTGCTTTTATAGACATAGGTTGTAAGGCTTTTAGTAGCCGTAAATGACAATGTTCATTGAGTGGTTATAGTTAATCGTTATTAGTAGGTATAACAAATTATCAATTTAAGCAATAAAACTCTATCGTTTGTATCAATTTAACCACGATTCTAAGTTTTACTTTAATATAGTAAGTTAGTAATCTCTATTGGAACCAAGAGAGGACTCCAACTAAATTTTCATTATTGAATTGAGAAGTTACACAAGCTTCGGAATTATCTCAGCTTAAAAATCATCTTTTAATGAGAGTTGTAAAAATTAACCAATGCAAGAACCCATGAGCGAAACTTAATATGAAATAATGCCGAATACCGTGAGCGGTCATTATTTATATGTTCATTTGTCTTGCATACTTTGTCGCATTCTTCATTATAAATAGTTCAATTATTAGATTAGAATCCTATTTATTTTTGGGTACTACCTAAGTGGTACCCAAAAACTCTCATTTGTCATCCCCAATTTTGAGTTATCATTTTAAAACGCATGTTATGGCAAATATCGAATTTATAACCAAAGAAGATTGGGAACAATTCAAACAGGAACTGTTTTCGGAACTAAGAAGACCAGGGCAAAAGCTGCATAAAAACAGTGAGCAAAAAGAGTGGCTAAAAAGCTACGAAGTACGTAAACTATTAAGCATCTCATCCGGAACGTTACAAAGTCTCCGTGATTCGGGAACACTAAAATTTAGCAAAGTCGGTGGCTTGATGTTTTACAAGTACGATGATGTGGCGGCATTGATCGAGGGAAAAAACAAAAGTGGTCGCCACTGATTTTTACAAAAACAGATCGAAATACTACAATCCCAACAACCATTAATCAAGTAAAAATCCAAGTTCAGCACCACTGATCTATGGGCTACCTGCAAACACCCGAGTGTTTAGCAAAGATGTATTTTCGTATACGAAAATCTCTTTGCTGTCCTATAAAGGACAGAGGCTCACTCGGAACTCGTGATCCTGAAGTCAATAATAAGTGTATTTATGGCAAGAAACAAAGCAAAAGATCAGGATAAGATTTTAAGCCATCCAATTATTATCCGATTAACTGAAAAGCAGTATAAAAAGGTTGCTGATTTATGGCTTGAGAGCGATTGCAAATCCATCGGTGATGTGGTCAGGAAGATTATCGCTAATCGTCCTATAAAACTCTTGCATAAAGATATTTCCATGAATGCGCCGATGGAAGAAATGGCGCTTATCCGGAAAGAGATTAAGAGCATTGGGGTCAATATTAATCAACAAACCCATAGTTTCCACATCAGCCAAAACCCGATTGAACGATCTTTTCATTCAAGTAAGACCGCACAAATCTATAGAGAAATTGAACCTAAAATCGAAAGACTAATTACCCTGATTTCTAAACTAGCTGAAAAATGGTTGCAAGAATAAAAATCGGGAAAAGCATTAGGGGGATTCTTCATTATAACGAAAACAAAGTTATGACCGGTGATGCCAGGGTAATTTTAGCAAGCGGTTTTGCAGGAGAAGTTGAAAACATGGATTTTGAGCATAAATTAAAAAGATTTGAACATTTAACTTCACTTAAACCGAGTGTTAAGACAAATGCACTGCATATCTCACTTAATTTCCATTCGAGCGAAAATTTTGATGATACCAAAATGCAAGATATTGCAATTGCTTACATGGACTCGATCGGTTTCGGTGATCAGCCTTTCCTAGTTTATAGGCATAATGATGCAGCTCATGAACACATCCATATAGCAACAACAAGCATTCAACGAAATGGTGAACCGATTAAAACCCACAATATAGGGAGGCTGGCTTCAGAGCCAGCAAGAAAGAAAATAGAAAAGGATTTTAATCTTGTTATTGCAGAAAGCAAAAGGTATAGTGCTGAGCAAGGTATTAACCCTATCGATCAGACTATTATTACCTATGGTCGTTTACCAACAAAAAAGTCTATAAGCAATGTGCTCAGTGCGGTAGTGGGTTCATACAAATACACCTCACTTGCGGAATTAAATGCAGTATTAAAGATCTTTAATGTTATCGCAGAAAGAGGGGCTGAAGAAACTGAAATTTACAAGAAAAAGGGCCTGATTTATTCTATTATCGATAGGAACGGCAAAAAAATAGGTGTTCCGATCAAAGCCAGTTCTTTTTATAGTAAACCGACATTACTAAATCTGGAGAAGAGGTATGATAAAAATTCTGAATTACGAAAGCCCTCAAAGCATGATCTATTAAAAAGAATTAACAAAGTACTTAGTGTTTACCAAAGTATAACAAAGGAGAACCTTGTTTCAGAACTGAAAAAACAAGGTATTAGCCTTATACTAAGAATCAATGAGCAAGGCCGTATTTATGGGACAACTTTTGTCGATCATAACAATAAGACCGTTTTTAATGGAAGTGATTTAGGTAAGCTTTACAGTGCTAATGCCGTTTCACTGATGGTTGGCACTTCTAATACCTTTAAATCATATCTGAAGCCTGTAAATGGACGGGAAAGCTATTTAAAAAGCAATAAAGATTATTCATTAAGGCCGAATCTAACTTCAATACAAACAAACTCATTATCGCTTGGTGACATTTTTGGTAAACCGGAGATTGATTATGACCCAATACCAAAGAAAAGGAAAAAAAGAAAAAAAGGATTAACCAGATAAATAATAATTTATGAATACGGGAGAAGACATTCAAAGCCTTAGGAAAATTACAGAATTTACCAGGCTTATCAGTATTTTTATAATTAGCATGCATTTTTATCTATGTTGTTATTTGGCCTTTAAACAATGGGGATGGACAGCAGAAATTACAGATAAGATTATTCAAAATATCTCAAAAACCGGATTGTTTAATGGTTTGTTAAGGCCAAAACTTGCTAGTTTACTTTTTCTGTCGATTGCTCTTTTTGGAGTGAATGGAAAAAAGGAGGAGAAAATTCACATAAAAAAAATTCTAGCCTATTTAATTGCTGGACTACTATTTTACTTCATCAGTATACTCTGGTTTTATTTAAATGCTAAGCCCTCAATAATTGCTATTGCTTATATCGGAACAACCTCATTAGGATACATCTTAATTCTCATGGGTGGGGGACTTTTATCAAGAGTTATAAAAGATAAACTCAATAAAGACATATTCAATGAGGAGAATGAAACCTTTCCACAAGAAGAAAGAATTTTAGAAAATGAATTTTCAATTAATCTCCCTGCTAAGTATAAATTGAGGAACAAAATCCGTGATAGCTGGATTAATATTATAAATCCTTTTCGCGGAATATTAATTACTGGTACGCCCGGTGCTGGTAAAACATATTTTGTAATACGCCACATTATTAACCAACATCTTAAAAAGGGTTTTTCTATGTTTATATACGATTTTAAATTTGATGACCTTTCAAAAATAGCCTACAACGGTCTTTTAAGATACCAGGGTAATTATAAAATCAAGCCAAAATTCTATGTAATAAACTTCGATGATCTTGATCGTACCCACAGATGTAACCCGTTAGATCCACAAAGTATGGATGATATAACAGATGCAGCAGAGGCAAGCCGTACAATTATGATGGGGTTGAACAAGGACTGGTTGAAGCGGTCTGGTGATTTTTTCGTGGAAAGTCCAATTAATTTCCTGACAGCTATTATCTGGTATTTGAGAAAATACCAAAATGGTAAATACTGTACTTTACCCCATGTGATAGAACTAATGCAGGCAGAATATGGTCCCTTGTTTGCTGTTTTACAAGAGGAAGAAGAAATTAAAGCTCTCATTAACCCCTTTATTTCTGCTTTACACAACAAAGCAAAGGAACAATTGGAGGGGCAAATTGCATCTGCAAAAATTGGCCTTGCTCGACTTTCTTCTCCGCAACTATATTATGTGTTAAGTGGTAATGACTTCACATTGGATGTCAATAACCCAAAAGAGCCAAAAATCATCTGTATGGGTAATAATCCACTTAAAATTCAGATATATGGAGCGGTACTTTCTCTTTATATCTCCCGGATGCTAAAATTAGTAAATCGTAAAAAGCAGTTAAAAAGTAGTTTGATTTTTGACGAATTTCCTACTATTTATATAGGTGGTTCCGGTATTGATGGTGTTTTGGCCACAGCCAGGGCGAATTTTGTCAGTACTACTTTAGCGGTTCAAAGTCTAGAACAACTTAAAAAGGATTATGGTGCTGAACACGCTAATGTAATTACTGGTATCGTTGGTAATATCATCAGTGGCCAGGGAACTGGCGATACAGCAAAAGTTTTGTCAGAAACATTTGGTAAAATAATGCAAGATAGGGATAGTATGAGCATCAATAGTTCAGATACTTCTATTACCAAGTCAACTCAACTTGATTATGCTATTCCTGCTTCTAAGATAGCATCTTTATCGTCTGGTGAGTTTGTTGGCATAGTAACAGATAACCCTGAATCCAAAATAAAATTGAAAATGTTTCACTGTGAGATTCAAAATGATCATGTGGCAATAAAGCAAGAAGAAGATAATTTTAAGCCAATTCCGATCATTGAGAAGGTAAGCTATGGAGATATTATTGAGAATTATACCCGGATTAAAAGAGATATTGATCAATTATTTGAAAGTGAACTTCAAAAGATATTAGCCCGAAATCCTGTTCCCACTGAATCTCCCGTTCCTGCTAAAGAGCCTGATGACCAAAAAGGAGAAATACCCCCGCCAATTAGTGTTTCACGATAGTCTAAACAAATTATTGAAAGTCTCTTAAAATTAGATTTGATATGTCCATGGAGAATAACTATTTTCATTTAATCAGAAATAGCGTTATGGCCAGAAAATATGATGGCGCACTCAAAAACAAAGAAATAACCAAACTTAAATTATTAGATGCAGTAGGTCAAATCATCAGGAGTGATGGTTATTCAGGACTTAAACTTGTAAAAATTGAAAAAATAGCCGGAGTAAATAGAAAATTGATCTATGATTACTTTGGAACAGTTAATAATTTGATTGAGACATATGTAAAGACAAAAGACTATTGGGTGATCTTTGCCGCAGAAGCAGAAAGATTAGTACGTGAAAAAAGTGGTGATTTCGGAAAAAAAGACTCTCAAAACCAATTGTTAGATTATTTCGATTACTTTAATGCGAATGTTGATATGCAACAATTCGTCCTTTGGCAGGTTAGTGAAAACAGTCCTGTAATTTCGGAGGTTTGTGAGGAGCGTGAAGAAATTGGCAGTATTCTATTCAAATTAGCGGACTACAACTTCAAAGACACTGATGTCGATTTACGGGCAACTGTAGCGTTATTAATTGGAGGAATTTACTTTCTTGTATTACATGCGAAAAAGGCTAACAGCCTCTTTTGCGAAATAGATGTTAGTTCACAGGAAGGAATTACACGCATTAAGAATGTTATTTTCAGGGTTATTGATGATACTTATAACCATGCTGGAAAACAAAAGAAGCCAATAAAATGAATCTAGAAGACTTTACATAAATTCTGAGCCTGGTTTATTTTCAATTCTCCATCCGTCATCAAATAGGGAAAAATAAGCTTTAATGGTGTCAGTTTGTGTAAATTTTCCTGGATATAGTTCAACAAAAGGAGTGATGTTAATATATTTTATAGTATATTCTACAACAGCACTTTTGTTTTCATTTAACATTTTTACCCCTGTTACTTCTCCTAAAACTACATCGGAAATTTTAATTTTCTGAACTTGATTTTCCTGGTCACTTTTTGGAGTTTCAAGGAAAAAGGGTTTCGCTTTTGGAGTAAATTCAATGTATGGTCTATCGTCGAGAAATTTTCGTTGACGGTTAAAAGTTATATAACCCAGTTTTTCTAAATTTGTCTTACTAGCTTTTTCAGCATGTTCAGGATCTCCTGCAAAAATATCTTTATCATATACTTGAGGATATTTCTTGCTTTGAACGATTAATTCCAAAGCCTTCTCTCTACTTAGCTCTTTTGATGAGCAACCGACAAATACAATACAGACAACGATTAACAGAAGATTTTTCATAAATGGAGAATTAAAATTAATAATCTCTAATTGAGTGGCCAATCCGCATAGTTTTTGTAAGTGTGGAATGAGATAATGAATTTATTTACCTAAAAAACGCCTCTATCTTAAATTTAGTAATATTCATTCAATATTTATATATAATTCCATCTAATTGAAAATGAATTTTTTATAAATGTAAATTTTAGTATCTTGAATATAATCAACCGTGTAAAGGAAATAATTAGCATATAATTATTGTAACTAAATAAAACATGAGATTAGCAGAGCTTTCAAACATTATTTCTGTTGCCCAACAAAAAAAACTATCTGGTGGGATTACTTGTAATCACCTTAAAATCCAAGATAATGGGAGCCGGATGCTAACTGTGTCAGGTGATGTAACTGTAACCCTGAAAGTCTTTGATTTAACTACCAAAGGTGCCAATCAGTTACACCGTTTAATGAATTCGACTAGATCAATCATTTCTGAAAAACTAAACGGTGGTAGTGGACTTACCGGAAGTGTATTTCTGCATAAATTTGATTCTATTAAGAAGAAGTTTACTAATGATAGCGATATATATACAGTGGCATACAATCTTAACTACATCATAAAGTTAGAACAGATAACTATGCTAAGTCAATTATCTGGAAATGATTTTGTGTTGGCTGTTGTAGATGCTATATCATATAAAACGGATGGTGCCGTGAGTGGTGGACTAACAGTTTTTGGAGGTGGCCCATCATCCATTTCTTACGATACCTGGAGAAGGTATCCTTATCTTGGAGCACATGAGTTTTTTCATGCGTTGAAGTTAAGTGACCTTAAAGGTAAAACCGCAACAAAAAACCTAATGTATGAGTATGCTGGAACAGGCCATATGGAGGTGACAAATGACCAAAGGCTGATTATGAATAGATACATAATCAGAAATTTAGATGAAATGTATTCATCACCATATTCAAACCCTAATTTAAATACGGTAGCGAATCTCCGCATTTTCTTAAACAAGATTAAAAATGGTATTAAATATAATAAAAGTAAGTTTAGGTAGTTTCCTTGTGTTAGTATTCTTTTCATGTACAAATGGAGGACATGAGCAAACAGTTGCAAACAACATATCTAAAGTAGCTCAGGATACCTGTCAATTGGATCTTGGAAAAGCACAAAGTATAGAATTGCATGTTGGATGTATTAATTGCCACACTTATGACGAGAAGAGGCAATTTGCCCAAGTGCCCACATTTAATGAAATTTCTAATATTGACAGTTTAAAACTGAGTAACTTCATTTTTAAAACGAGACATAATGGTTATTTTTTGAAAGACACAATTTTACTAAACCACAATAATAAGGTGCTGGATACATTAGACGAGTGTGAGAAGAGGAATTTGATATACTTTATAAAGAGTAATAACAGACATATACCACAGGTTTTGAAAGTGCCGAAAAATGGGGAAGATGGGTAATTGCTGAGAAATGCAACTCTTTTAAATTACAATATTAAGTATATGGACAATTTAGACTGATATTCAAAATTGACCTAATCTTTATTGTTAAGTGTGTTATTAGGCACTTTCTTCAGATTTTGAAATTTCCAGGAAATCATTCAATAAATTAGTGATCCAATGTAAAGCATTTTTTACCATGCAGGGTTAATTATGTTATTTTAGATCATCTATTTCTTTCTTCAACTTTCAGCTTCTCTTGCATTTTACTACTATTAAGCTGAAGTCCAGAGAAGAGCCTTTCAAAATAAGATCCAACCTTGGCTTCAGTCGCTAGCTCAATCAAGTATAGTTCATGTGCTAAGATAACGGCTGATTCTTTTTTAATAAGGTCTTTTAATCTCGGTAATTTAATTCCAGTTTTAAGGGAGATAGAAGTTAAACTGTTTATCTCATTATGTACGGATATTAACAAAGTTCCTAGCTTAGTGAATTTTTCTTTTGATTTTTGTTGACTGGTGCGGTTACTAACTAGATTTAAATTAGGGTAAATGATTTCAACTATCTTACCAATTGGCTCTTCAGAAACTAAAGAAATTAAATATAACTTGTTGGCGGGAATCGAACTTATTTTACCGCTTCTTAAGCGACTAAGGTCTGAAGTTGGAATATTCGTTTTAGCATAAATTTCTATATTACCAATCTTTCTATTAGTTAAATAAATGCCTAACGAATTTTCTGGTGCTTTCTCTTTCAATTTCCTTCCAACTTTCTTTAAAAGTAGGCATGCATGGTTGAAACAGCAATTATCTGCGTGTTACTTGCATTTATTCAAAAATATTTTGAATAAGTCATTAATTTTTATATCTTTGGTTATGAGTAATTTAAACTAAACCATTTTATATATAAAGCATCTTTCTATAAAAGGAAGGCATTTTTTTTAAGAGTCTCGTCGCAAAAAGTTTGACAGCCAAGAACGCGAGGTAGTAAGATAAAATGCCCATATCACCTTAAAGTGCATATATTTGCCTTTAAGATAGGTATGGGCCTTGCTATAAATCCACGTTCTTGGCTGTCAACTAAGATGCGGTGGTATGTAAGGCCCTGCCTATTTTATCACCATCGAGGCTCGTAGACTTACGAGCTATGAGAAAACATAAATTATTACAATCTAAGTGTTCTGATATTCATCTGATAATCGTGAATGGTAATGATATGATTTTGACAACAGTCATTGGTATCACCCCATCCAGTAAAATGTTTCCTCTTAAACCTAAAAATCCAATTTAATTTTCAGTATAGCAAAGCAGGCGGCTTCGTTTTTTTAGCAACGAGAGCCCGCCTTGCTTTGTCTTTTCTATTTAGAAATCTCCTTTTATTCACGCACGATTAAAAATAAAAAGATGGAAGATTATATTAAGGTTTTGAATTTTCAACCTCATAAACTGCCTGAAAACTATATCGCTGATCCTGATTACGCTATTAAGATATTCTTTAGTGTGCATTCCATACCACAGGCTAGACAAAATATTTGTTCATTATTTCGTACATGGATAAAGCATATTAATGTATATGCTGAACCATCTGATATTTTAGGGATGTTACTATTCCATGAGCAGCTTATTGAGTTCCTAGAAGTTTCCTATATAAAAGGAGTAAAGGAGGGCTATTTACCGAAGCCAACAAATGAGCCATAGATTAATATAAGTTACTGCAAAGCGGGCGACCTCTTCGACAGAAGGTTCTGGTAGCGTCGCCCTGCTTTGTTTCGATCAATCAAATCACAGACTTCAATAACCACAACATACTATACAACCAACTAAACGGAAATTATGAAGATTAAAAATCAACCACCCTAAACTATCCTAAAGTGTAACCAACCTTTAAAAATTAAGGTCAAATTTTAACCATGCACCGTCCCTGCCAAGAATGTGAATGCCTGGAAAGAGTGAAGATCGTGCCCTGATCTGGGCATGGTGCTTCCTCGCTGATTCATTCCGGCAGGGGCGGGTGGCGAGATTGGAGCCCATTCCCAATTCAGGGTATTCCCAATTCCGTTACTTAATAATTTTGGAAATTAATTATTAACGGCAATGCAAAAGATTAGATTCTTCAACAGGAAAAAATACAAGTTTCAACATCAATTGTTTGACAACATCGTTAAACCACCAGTTTAGTGGGAAAACAGCTCAAATGCTTTTTTAAAATTTTCTTAATCAACTAAACTATAATCATGAAAAAACTAACGATTTTAATCGTCTTGGCCGTGTTATGCCTAAATTTCGGCGTCAATGGACAAAAGCTACTCACCACTGAAATTACTGGGATGGTTCTTGACATCAATGGGAAACCAGTAAATGGTGCTACAGTTAGCTTAAAGACAGCTGGACTAAAAACTACGTCTGATAAAGAGGGAACATTTACTTTTAAAACTCACATTCTTAATGATGTCTTAAAAGTCACTTACGTTGGCTATGTACCAGTAGAAATCAGTATAGATAAAAATAAATACCTAGCACTCTTTAAAGTTGTCTTAGACAAAAGTAATAGAGAACTAAATGAAGTAGCGATATTAAGCACTGGCTATCAAAGTATAGCGAAAGAAAGAGCTACAGGAAGTTTTGCTCAGCCCAATTCCCAAATGTTCGAAGCCAGAGTCGCGCCAAATATTATTAGTAAATTAGATGGGATCACCAGTGGTCTAATATTTAATAAGAATGCGACATCTTCCGCCACTGGGTCTGCTGATCTTTCGATAAGAGGAAGGAGTACTATTTTTGCAAATGACCAGCCCTTAATTGTTGTCGATAACTTTCCGTTTAATGGAGATTTAAATACGCTTAACCCAAATGATGTAGCCAGTATTACCATCTTAAAGGATGCAGCTGCCGCATCCATTTGGGGAGTTAAAGCGGGAAATGGAGTTATCGTCATTACGACCAAAAGAGGGAAAATGGGACAACCCATAAATATCTCATTAAACTCAAATATTACTATATCTGAAAGACCCAATTTATTTTACAATCCTAATTTTATATCATCCTCAGATTATATAGATATAGAAGCTTTTTTATTCAAAAATGGTAGATATGATGTACTCCTGGGCGATATGACTAACTATCCGGTTGTTTCGCCTGTCATTCAGATCCTGAATAAGCAAAAAAATGGATTATTAAACTCTAGTATTGCTGAACAACAGTTGAATTCACTTCGAGCAAACGACATAAGAGCTGAAGAGCTTAAATATTTTTATCAAAAATCTGTAGCGCAGCAGTATTCACTTTCTTTCAGTGGCAGTACAGATAAGATAAGTTATTACTTCTCATCCGGCTTCGACAAAACCCTTACTAGCTTCGTCAATAATGAAAACGATAGAATTACTTTAAATACTCAGAATACTTTCAAACCCTTTAAAAACTTGGAATTGAGTGCTGGGTTATATTATGTGAAGTCAAATATTAATAATGACAATACACTTACTAGTCTAAACTCCTATAATTATTTGCCTTACCAGAGATTTACAGATGCTGACGGAATTCCGTTAATACTGGGTAGAACAGTGAATGATGTTTATAAAGAGCAGGCACTCAAAAATGGCTTTCTGGATTGGTCATACATTCCTTTAAATGAACTTGGAGCGTCGCCTGCTACTTCAAAGATTACAGATACGCGGATCAATATTGGTTTAAAATACAAGATCATTACCGGGTTAAGTGCGGAAGTCAAATATCAATATCAACAAGCAGACAATGTTGGAAGATTTTATCAAAGTCCTGAAAGTTACCAAACTAGGGATCTGATAAATCGATATTCGATAGTTAATGCTAACAAAGTAACAGGCTATAATATTCCGCTTGGTGGCATTCTTCGCCATTCCAATACAGGATCTGAAAGTAATAATATGCGTGGGCAATTTGGATATGAAAGAGAATGGGCAAAAAGTTCACTTTCTGCGATTGCCGGATATGAGATTTCACAATTTACAACTCAGACTAATAGCGCGAATTATTATGGCTACAATGATGATCTTGGAACCTCGATTCAGGTAGATGGTACTGGATCGTTTAACCTTAATCCTTCTGGTGAAGGTTCAATAAATACCTATTCTGGTATAACAAGTAGGCTTGACAGAATCCGTTCCTCCTTTGTCAATGCTGCTTATACTTACGATAGTAAATATACTTTGTCTGGTAGTGCAAGGATCGATGGATCAAATTACTTTGGTGTGAAAACTAACCAGAAAAACGTCCCGCTTTGGTCTGTTGGTATTTTGTGGAATATCAGCAGAGAATCTTTTTACCAAATGGGTTGGCTGCAAGATTTAAAAATAAGACTTTCACACGGTTATAATGGTAATCTAGATAAGAATAATACTGGGATCACCACCTTCAAATATAGCCCAGTAGGTGCTACCTATACTAATCAAACTTATGCGAATATTATTAATATTGGTAACCCAGATCTGAAATGGGAAAAAATAGAAATCACAAATCTTGGAATTGACTTTGGCCTGAAAGACCGTAACATTACAGGAACTCTTGAATATTACCGAAAAAGAGGTACTGATCTACTAGGCGACAAGCCTTTTGCGGCCAATACTGGTATTTCAACACTCAGAGGTAATTATTCAGATATGAAGGCTGAAGGACTCGATTTTTCCCTCACATCAAGAAACTTAGAAGGTGTGGTCGGGTGGACAACCACTTTTTTATTTTCCGCTACAAAGGACAAGGTAACTCGCTACGACGTTATTGATCCTAACAGCGTAAATTATACGGGGAGTTATAATTTTAATCCTGTAGTTGGTAATCCTGTGTATGGTATTTATAGCTATAAATGGGCGGGTCTTGACCCTATCAATGGCGATCCACGTGGTTATCTGAATATGCAGGTAAGCAAAGACTACGGAGCTATTATAAACAATACGACTCCTGATGAATTGGAATATAGTGGTCCTGCTCGTCCAACTGTGTTTGGAGGATTGAATAATTTGGTTTCGTTTAAAAAGCTGACACTATCATTTAATATTAGTTACAAGTTGGGTTACTATTTTAGAAAGCCTTCGGTAAACTACTATGGTATGTACCAACTAGGTATCAATCAAAATATGAATAATGATTTCGATCGACGTTGGCAAAAAGCTGGTGATGAATCTATTACCAATGTTCCTTCAATGGCGGCATATACAGATTCTGGTTATAGAGATCAATTTTATAACGGATCATCTGCAACAGTGCAAAGAGGCGATCATATCAGACTGCAGGATATCAGTTTGAGCTTCGATCTCGATCGCACAGTTTGGAATAAGCTTCCTGTTAAGCAACTCAGGCTTTACATATATGCTAACAATTTATGGATCATCTGGAAGGCGAATCATGTCGGATTAGATCCTGATGCTATTCCTTATAATGGTGATAGCCAATTATTTCCATCAATCCGAACTATCTCATTCGGACTTAAAACTAATTTTTAAATATTTAATATTAACATCATGGAAACAAGGACATTTTTTCAAAAAATAACGATAATACTCTTATTAATTGGTGTTTGCTCATCGTGTAAAAAAGACTGGTTGGATGTAAAACCAGATAAATCGCTTGTCATCCCAACGAATATTAAAGATTATCAAGCACTACTTGATAATACTTTTCAAACATTCAACAAATCGCAGGGCGTAGGTATGGGAGAAATTGCCGCTGGTGATTTTAATATTTTATATTCTTCTTGGCAAACCCTTTATAATACCGCTGAGAAATCATCCTATATATGGGAGAATACTGTGGACTTCTATAAAGGTGAAGCTAGTCCAGATTGGACAAATTCTTATACAAGGATTCTTAATTCAAATGTGGTACTTGATGGTATTGGTAAAGTTAAACCCTCAGTTCAAGAACAAGCGGCTTGGAACAATGTAAAGGGGAGTGCGTTGTTTTTTCGCGCATTTGACTTTTTTAATTTATCTCAGGAGTTTTGTAAAAGTTATGATCAAGCCACCGCCGGAAAAGAGCTTGGAATTCCTTTAAGACTGGAGTACGACATCAATATTCCTGCAACGCGCAGTACGCTTCAGCAGACATACGACCAGATCATTGGCGATCTGAAAAAGGCTGTACATCTACTTACTACCACACCTTTATATAAAACACGACCTTCCAAGCAGGCAGTTTATGCTTTGCTTGCAAGAACTTATCTCTCCATGTCGATATATAAAGAAGCGGGGCTTTATGCGGATTCCGCTTTGCAGATACAACCTGATTTGTTAAACTACGCTTCTTTAAACTCTGCCAATAGCTTTCCTATCTCGAGGTTTAACTCCGAAGTAATATTTCAAAGTATTTTTTCATATGGGATTTTTAGTAGCTCAACATTGATAGTTGACAGTGCACTTTATTCCTCATATGCTATGAATGACATTCGAAGGTCCGTTTACTTTACAAATAAGGCTAGTGGGGGTATTACCTATAAGGGCAGTTACAATGGAGATAAAAATCTGTTTGGTGGTCTTGCAACAGATGAAATATATTTTATCCGGGCGGAAGCGAATGTCCGCCAAAGTGCTATTAATAAAGCTCTAGATGACTTAAATCTGGTATTGAAAAATAGAACCTTCGGTGTTTATTCAGAATTTACTGAGGCTGATCCTACAATAGTTCTAACGAAAATACTTTTGGAAAGAAGAAAAGAACTGGTTTATAGAGGTATTCGTTGGTCAGACCTTCGTCGCTTAAATAAAGATAACAGGTATAAAGTGACGCTTACTCGATTATTAAACGGCCAGGCCTATACGCTGACACCAGATGATCCAAAATATGTGTTTCCTATTGATAATATTGAAATCAGGTTAAGTGGAATACAACAAAATCAACGGTAATATGAAAGTAAACATTTTAACTTGCATTTTTTCACTGATGTTTTGCTTTGCTAATCGATTAGCTGCTCAACAAAAAAAATTGAATATCGGGGACGACATGCCGAATGTTTCAATCCCACACATGCTGAACTTCAAAGTATCTACCACTAACATTTCGGACTTTAAAGGGAAATTATTGATCCTTGATTTTTGGGGCACATGGTGTAGTCCTTGCGTGGCTAATATTCCCAAGATGGATAGCCTCCAAAGTGAATTTAGGGATAAGGTTCAATTTTTGCCGATCACTGATGAAACATTCGAAAGGGTCAGCAGTTTTGCTGCACATTTTTTTAAGTCTCAGCATATCAAAATTATGACGGCATACAATGATCGAACTGTAAGGAAGCTATTTGATTACGGTGCGCTTCCTTATTACATTTGGATTAATGCAAATGGAAAAATTATAGCAAAAACCTCTCAAGCCGAAATAACAGCCGCCAATATTACTAAAGCATTGGAGGACAATATTTCAGGCTTAAAAATGAGAACTGATGAAAAGCATATAAGCCTGGAATCAAATAGACCGATATTCAACCTTCATTATAATCAAATATTAGATGACCAAACGACCTCGCAGGTTGTGTTGAACCGAGGAATTTTAGAGGGGCAATCCATTGCAACACAATATATCCATGGATTAAAGAGTATAAACAAGTTCGATACCACCCATTATTACTCTGCAAACGTTTCAATATCCAATCTATATTCAAACCTATATGTACTACTTTATTACGGAAAAATAAATTTGGGGATCGGAGCAGATAAGCGAATAAGGTATGAAATAAAAGATACAGCGAAACTAGATAAGATCAGGAATAATTCTTGGGGAGAGGAATATCGGGATTTCCTTATAAAAAACGGGAAGTGTTATGAGTTCGTCTGGCCAAAAATGTTCAATCATGATAGTCTACAAGTTAAATTTCAATGGATAAAGGCAGACCTTGATAAATATTTCGGTATACCGATTGGAATCAATGTAGTGCTTGAAAAACGTTTGTTAGATGAATGCTTAGTTCTTGAAAAGATCGGAAGCATCAAGTTGTTACGAAATACACGATCTAAGACAGAAGAAAGTTACGATAGATATAATTATAAATTGTCAAATGGTAATTTCAGTAGATTTTTTAACCGTTTAGGTGGATACTATTTTCAGATGTCAGAAATGCCAATTATAGATGAAAGTGGAATCACTGGTAATGTTGATTTGGAGTTGAAATGTGATATGACTAATCTTAAGGAAGTAAATAAGGCACTTGAAAAGTATGGCCTTAAATTGAAAATCAAACCAGCCATAGCGGATATATTAGTATTTAAAGATAGGTAAAAAAGCGTCCGGCATTTGCTGGACGCTTTTATTTTATTGAAAATGTCCGGGCTCAGTTGACCCCGACTGATAAGTTACTCCAGAGCTAGGAAGTGCAGCACCATCAACTGTTGGAGCCGGATTTGAACCTATATCCCATCTTGAAGAACAAAGAGAGCCACCATCTTGACATCTGTCACTACTATAAAACTGATATCCCGCTGGATTATTTGCAGGAGTAGACAAATTGGTTTTATAATATGTTACAATTGTTGCATTTTTTGCACTAGTAAATGCACTAAACCCAATGGCCATTACAGCTACCACCAAGCCCAAAGCTAATTTTTGAAAATTTTTCATGTTCGTAAGTTTTTAAGATTTTATATTCGGTTTGTTAAGTAGGAGACCAAGTATGGCTAAACCTAAAAAAACAAGGTTAAACCAGATGTGTTGTCCCCAACTCAATTTCTCAACTATTAAATTACAATGACAGGGAAGATCAGGTGCCCAAAGCAACATGCCAAATATGTAAAGCGTAAATATTCCCATTAAGGCGACAAAACCATACAATCCCTTCCTTTGTGTCTTTGGGATGATTAGAAGTATTGATATTGAAACTTCCAGTAATGGAACTGCATACGATATTATTTCTGCTTTTGATCCAATTAGTGACACCCGTGATAAACCATGATAGAACCGTTGGTGATCTAAGAGCTTTTCATAGGCTGAAAACAAAAATAAAAACATACTGATCAAACAAATGCCAAGAACTGCTAGTTCTCTTGCTGAATTTGAAAGTCTGAATGACTTGATCCTGGTTACCGAGCTTTCCATAGTTGCTTAAATTTAAAAGTTGAATTATATTATTGGGATTTCTCAATAACAGATGCGTAATCTGTTTTACCTCTTAATTTTGTCTTTGTCACTGAACCTCCTTTCTTTTTTAACAAATTTCAAATCTTAATCATGAATTAAAGTTCGTTAGTAAATGAAGGAATGCATCGGACATTTAAGGTAAATTGATCGGACATTTGAGGCGGAAAATGGGAGCAAATGTCCGATCGGCGTTTTGATTCTTAACTTTTGATATTACGTATCCTGCTTAAAGTTTTGACGCTGATTTTAAGATATTGGGCTATATGTTGAATTTCTAGTCTATTATAAATGCCTGGGTATGATTTCTCTAGTTTTTTTACCCGGTCATATGCTGGATATCTGAAGTCCGCTAAGTACTGTAGTCGAAGTCGGTCATAATGACCTCTAATGTTTTCAGTTAAAAATTCAACATCTGGAAATTCATTTTTGAGCTCGGTAAAATCTGCAAAACGTATTCCAACGAAGTGCGTATCCTCCATGAGCATAATATAGCTTTGGGATGGCTCCCTGCTGAACAGCCCCGGAGTTGTATAAGGAAAATCCCTTTCAAACCAAAAATTTGTCGTAGTCTCTTCGAGCGTAACTGGATCAACAAACAATTCTATTGCAGCACCTTTATATATAAACAAGCCGGAATCCTGTTTCTGATTGTAACTTAAAACTCGTGTTCCCTTTTTATAGTCGACCTCATATAACTTTTCCTGGACTTTTATTATAAAGCCGGGGGAGATTTGGGGATAGTACTTTTCAAATTCCTCCAATAATATTTTATATGCTTGGTTAGTCATTTCTTCTTCTATCATTTACCTAAAGTAAAAATGCCCTTTGGTAATTTGACCTTCCTATAAATTCATAGTAGTCATTATTTTCTTGAAAAAACTTTCATCGGTTTCACTGTTTAATAAAGTTCATTTTGTTCAATTTGTTCAAGAAATTTCCTTAACAACGGCAATAAACAAAATTTTAATCATCAATTTGCATGACACTTTACTTTGCGAAATGTGTAACATTGGCTTAAAATGGCGCTCTAACAGTCCTCAAACCCCGTTTTAGGGTGACAAAAATAAATTATTTATTTTCTCACTTTATTGTGATATTTACTATAGTTATTGCATGCTGTTGAAATTCAGGTACTTGATAGCCTTTATTTAGTTATCGGCAATGTGCAGTAGGTTAGGAACAAGAAAGGAAAACACAAGTGATTGCTGGATTTATTCAAGCAGATGCCTTTATGAAGGTTATCTCTGAGCTGAAAGAAAATTGTTGCCTGAATGATTCCGAAGGGCGAAAGGGAAAAGCTGTGTTATTTAGCATTTGGTCTGAAATCAGCTGTGACCTGGAATCCAGATTAAAAGAAAAGAGTAGTTTTGGCAAACTAGCCATTGTGGTTAAAATGGCACAAAATTCCCTAACTGACTTTTCAAATGATATCTATCATCTCCATCAGCAATTAGAACCATGTGGTAATCATTGTCGATTAGAGTTACGGGATTGCCTCAAAGAAATAGGACTACTGGTCGTAAAGACTTTGGAGGATTTATTTAATAACTACGCAATCCATTTTAACTTAAATGGCATTCTTCCGCTTTGGTTGGTCTATAATAATAAAGAGGCTATCGCCGTTCATAAAACAATAATTCACAAATTACAGGTCAAACATCTTGAACCTGAACTCATATTGACTTTGGATAGTTACCTGTTTGGTCTTCACAATCCTGAAAACAATAAAGTCAAATGCTGGAGTCAATTCCACTACATGCAACACTTAGTTGAAGAGCTGGTTGTCTTTATTGAGCAATTAAAAGATTGGGAAACAATAAAGCTGATTAAGTTTTTGATTGGGCAAAACTTTAATCCACTACCTTTTTATGAATTTTTCTTAGAATATGCTGTTACTATTGTAAGTCCAGATATGCCCTATGAAGACCAGGAAATGGAATGGTTGGTATTATTGAAAATGACGGATAACATTAGACCTGAGAATAAAACTGGTTTCAATTCTGAAGTGCCGACCATTCTGGAATCAATTTCAGGTTTTATCCATAGGGAACTTGAGATAATTTCCAAAATGAAAGCTGTTATGATACCTTTCCCTTTAGAGAAACGAGGATCAAATTTTTATTTTTCAGTCAGCATAACAATTGAAGAGTTGTTTTTTCTGATTAGAGTAATGCTCGCAGTTCGTTTCATTAAAGTCAGGTACAAAGCAAATCTGTATAGTTTCGTCGCCAACCACATTAAAACAGATCGCTCTAACAATCCTTCTGCTCAATATATGAGAAATGTATTTAGCATGAATAAAGTAGTACCTGCCAGGATCGTAAAAAAAGTACGGTTTTGGCTCGTTGCGATGATCACCTACATCGACACTCATTTTACAAATTGTTTGAAATTTTGGTTTTTTGGAATGTTAACCGTGCCTTACCTATTAGAATTTTTCGATCTATAATTTTTGGTTTGTCGGAATTGTTGTATTTGGGGATAAAGTATCTTAATCGAAAGTGTGATTTTTGCCTTTTTTAAGGAGAAAGTCACACTTTTTTTGTTATAAAAATAAAAATGACGGACTAAAAGTGTCAGGTATAAACGTTGATGTTGCTATGTTCCCATAGGAATAAGCCCCAATGTTACATTTTTGGGATGTCATCTATGTCACTTTTTTAGTGAGTTAATTTATTCCACTTTGATCTTCTTTTTTAAACCTTAAACTTATTATTATGATCAAAGAAATTGCAGAAGAACTCGACAAAATGGAACGTATTGCACTGGAAGAAATTGATAATTCGTCAGATCAATCGATCACAGGCCAAAGGAAATTGCGTGTGCAAACAGCATCTACTTTTCTCTCTTTACTAAAGGAAAAAGTACTTGATTATTTATTTACTTCTCAGGAAGAAGAGATTAACTTTTTTAAGGTGGTTAAGCCTAAATTCAGCAGCCTGGTAATCTTCTACAGCCTTGTTGAACGTTTGGAGATTGATAAACCTGAAGGTGGTGCGCTACATTTAAAGGGATATTATGAAAGTGAACTTAAAACCATCAAGAGGTTTTTCGAAAGTAACAGGCAAATTTACGCCTATTACCGGTCTGAGGACGATTACCTCGATCGCCAATTATTTATTCGTGGGGTTGCTGCGCCAAGATGGTTATGCAAAATTCGTGTGGATCAGGATGAACGGTTTTCTACTGCCGGGGACTATATATATGCCCGAATAATGGCAACAGAACAAATTGCCCGTTATTTGGAAACAGCGATTACAGGTGTTGATTTCCATCCTTTTCAGGGTGATGATATTGATACGACATGGACTGGTGAAAGTATTAACCTCTTGGAAATGGCTTATGGGATTTACCAGACCGCTCAGATCAATAATGGAAAAATAGGTCTTGCTGACTTGGTACGCAAATTTGAGAAAGTCTTTAATGTAAATATTGGCAGACCGTATCGGCGATTTTCGGAAATCAAACAACGTAAAAGGCTTAGTAGAACAAAGTATCTGGATGAAATGGCCAAGTCCATTAATAAAAAGATAGATGACGAGGATGCCTTTCGCCCAAATTCGAAAGATTAAGTCCCCTTGTACCGTCCATTGAACAGATTTATTTATGGGGACTACCTAACAGGTTGTCAATTAAGAATCTGCCACATGACAAAATTTGCTTTAAATCCGGGTAATGGTACTTCGGATTTAAAGCGAAAATTATGTTACAACAATTTACATGGCAACAATTTCTTGTTGCAACCCTGGTACTGACAATCGTCTGGTATATCGGTGTAGTCCTGATCTATTACCCAAAACAATTAAAAGACCTCCTGAATGGAAAGTCTTCACCTGATGAAGAAGATCATCCACTTGATCACAAATGGGACAAAAACGTAGATGTGCTCAGTAATGATGATGAACCTGAGCTTATGGGTAAATCCAAACTTCCTGATGGAATGTCCAAAGTGAGCATTGATGAGGTTTCTTTTGTCAGTGATGATGAAAAGCAGGACAGGCTCGGTCTTGTCAGTGATGTCCTGGAAGAGATCAAGGTAATATTCGGCATCCTTGCCAAAGAAGACGGTAACAAACATGATTTTCTTAACCTGGTAGCTGCTGTCAGGGAGAACTATCCGGGCATAACTTCCGATCCCAATTTACACCGCATTAACGAGTTTATCATTGATCATGCATCCTTTCATATTACCACAAAGGAGCTCGAAGATATCTGGTATTAATGCCTTCGGGTATTCATTTAATCAATCCTCACAATCGCTAATGTAAAATCATATGATCAATTCAAAAAAACAATATTTCGCAAAAACTCTGTTATTGGGCTTTACTATTTGTATATATAACTTAATGTATGCTTTTACCGTATCAGCTCAGAGTGGGAAAGCAGGCATACAAAAGGCCGCAGAAGAAGTAAAAGGATATTTTGATACTGGAGGTACATTAATGTACGCAATCGGAGCAGTGATGGGCATCATTGGTGCAGTTAAGGTTTTTAACAAATGGAACGCTGGAGAACCGGATACCAGCAAGGTGGCAGCCGCATGGTTTGGTTCATGTATTTTCCTTGTCATTGTCATCACAGTCTTGAAATCCTTTTTCGGAGTCTGATCATGGCAAGCGTATATCAAATTAATAAAGGCGTTTCCAAGCCGATAATGTTTAAAGGACTAAAGGCGCAGTACATTGCATATTTAGCCATTGGCCTGGTTTTATTACTTCTTGGTTTTGCAATCGGTTATATTCTAAAGGTTGGGTTGCTTATCCTTATGCCCATAGTTGGCATATTCGGATCAGCACTTTTTTTCTCTGTCTTCCGTCTCAGCCACCGTTTCGGGGAACATGGCTTAATGAAGTTTCTTGCCAAAAGAAACTTACCTACCCACATCCAATTCCGATCACGCAGACTTTTTACCCAACTTAAACACCAATAATATGGTAGAAGCATCAAACATATTTCCGATTTGGAAAGTGGAAAATAACTGTATTCTTTCCACGCACGGCGACATCACTATTGTTTATAAAGCATCTTTGCCTGAGATTTTTACCATTTCTGAACGGGATTACGAAACCTATCACCAGGCATTAACCAGGGCTATTAAACTCCTGCCGCAGCATAGCATTTTTCATAAACAAGATTGGTTTACTGAAACAAATTATAAGGCAGATTTTCAAAAAGACGATCAAAGCTTTTTAACCAAGTCCAGCGAGAAATTCTTTAATGAAAGACCATTCCTGGAGCATGAATGCTTTATCTATTTAACTAAGAAACCAGCAGGAAGAAAACTTTCCAGCTCTGTTTACAGTAATATCTTGCGTAAGACCATTGTGCCTGTTCAAACCATTGATCCTGTTTTGATTGGGGATTTTTTGGATGCCACAGGCCAATTTGAAAGTGTTTTAAAAGATAGTGGGTTTGTGTCCCTACAAAGGCTTTATGACGATGAGCTTGCTGGTACAGCTAATAAAGCGGGCATAATCGAACGTTACTGTTTTTTATTGGGCAAGGAACAAATGCCAGTTATTCGTGATGTTCATATCAAAGATGGCATTCATGTGGGTGATAAAAAAGTAGAAGTCTATTCTCTTTCAGACACCGAAGACCTGCCTGCCTTATGTGGAAGCCGTATCAATTATGATAAGTATTCTACTGATCGTACTAAATTTAGTATCGGTTTTGCCAGTCCATTGGGGGCGCTACTAAACTGTAATCATATCCTTAACCAATATGTGTTTATCGAAGATGCGCAGAAAACTATTAAACGATTGGAGTCAAAAAAACTAAGACTTCAATCCTTATCAGCCTATTCGCGGGAAAATTCGATCAACCGTGACGCTACGAATGACTTTTTAAATGAAGCTATTGCTTCGGGTAGATTGCCTGTAAAAGCTCATTTTAATGTGATGGCTTGGTCTGACAATCCGGCAAAGGCAAAGGACTTAAAAAATCTTGTCTCTTCAGCAATGGCTCAAATGGATGCAGTTGCAAAACAGGAAACGGACGGACAGCCACAAATATGGTTTGCAGGATTACCAGGAAATGAAGCGGATTTTCCCATGAATGATACATTCGACACGTTTTTAGAACAATCTACCTGCTTCTTTAATCTGGAAACCAACTACAGATCATCAGTTAGTCAATATGGTATTCGGTTTGGTGATCGCCTAACCGGGAATCCTATAAACGTTGATATCAGTAATGAGCCGTTCGATCTTGGTTGGATAAATAATAGATCAAAATTCTGCCTTGGCGCAAGCGGTTCTGGAAAGAGTTTTCTGCTCAATCATATGCTTAGAAGTTATTATGAACAAGGTTCTCACGTAGTGGTGATGGACATTGGACACAGCTACAGGGGGCTATGTGAACTAGTAGGAGGGTGCTATTTTACTTATACAGAGGAAGATCCGATAAAATTTAACCCTTTCTATCTGGCAGACGGGGACATGATGGATACAGAGAAACGGGAGAGCATTAAAACACTTCTCTTGGCACTGTGGAAAAAAGATGATGAACCTTATCGCCGTTCTGAATATGTCGCCATATCCAATGCCTTAACTCTTTATTTAGCCCATTTAGAAAAGAACCCAGATGTATTCCCCTGCTTCAATAGCTTCTATGAGTACTTAATGTTCGAATATATGAAGGTGTTGGAGAACGGAAAAGTTAAAGAGAAAGATTTTGACATTGGTAATTTCTTGTATGTTCTCAATCCTTACTATAAAGGTGGTGAATTTGATTATTTACTGAATGCAACCGAGAACTTGGATATGCTCCATGAAAGATTCATAGTCTTTGAACTGGACAATTTGAAGGATCATCCCATTTTATTTGGCGTGACCGTTATGGTCATTATGGAGCTTGTGATCTCCAAGATGCGTAAGCTTAAAGGTATTCGCAAAATAATGCTCATCGAGGAATGTTGGAAAGCAATCATAAAACCCGGAACTGCTGAGTATATCCGCTATTTATTCAAAACCATGCGGAAGTTCTATGGAGAACCAATTGTGGTAACTCAGGAGATTGAAGATATCATCAGTTCGCCAATTGTGAAAAATACAATCATTAATAATAGTGATTGTAAAATCTTACTGGATCAAAGTAAATACGAGAACAAATTTGAGATTATCCAAGAGTTACTTGGCTTAACCGACAAGGAAAAAGCACAGGTATTATCCCTCAATAAAGCCAATGATCCTGCCCGGAAGTATAAGGAGGTTTTTATCTCGTTGGGTAACGGCCATTCAAAAGTCTACCGCACTGAAGTTTCTATTGAAGAATATCTAGCCTACAGTACCGAAGAAAGAGAAAAACTACTGGTACATGAATATGCTGCAAAGTATGGGGGCATCCTAAAAGGAATAGGGATTCTAGCCCAGGAGATTAGGGATGGAAAACGTATTTAATTACTAAAATCAGATTTATCAGATCTTAATGAACAGATGCTGACTCGTCTGTCAGCATACATATAAAAACAAAATTGATAACCATGAAAATTATAAAACTTATGAAGAAGTATATGGTCATCCTACCTATCAGTACAATGACATTATTTGTTGCTTTGCCGCAAAATGCAGATGCCCAAATAGCGGTTGTTGAAGTGATTAAGGCCGGAGTAAAAAAAGTAATTAAAGCAGTTGATCTTAAAATTCAGCGCTTGCAGAATCAAACTATTTGGCTTCAAAATGCCCAAAAGGTGTTAGAAAACCAACTTTCCAAATTAAAACTAACTGAGATCGCAGACTGGACGACAAAACAGAAAAACCTTTACAGTGAGTACTACGACGAGCTTTGGAAGATTAAATCTTCTATCGCTTATTATAAAAGGATCAAAGACCTCACTCAGAAACAGATTGCGATTGTGGACGAGTATAAGTGGGCATGGAACCTCTTCCGGCAGGATAAGCATTTTAATGCCGAGGAATTGAATCATATGGAAAAGGTGTATTCCGGTATACTGGACGAAAGTATCAAAAACCTAGATCAGATATTGATGGTAATCAGCTCATTCAAAACTCAGATGTCTGATGCTGAAAGACTCGAAGTCATCAATAGGGCAGCCGATCAGATGGACGATAATTACAACGACCTTAAACAGTTTAATACTGGAAATATAACCTTAAGCATTCAGCGAGCTACCTCGTTGGACGAAACCGCTCAATTAAAAGAAATATATGGAATTGAAAAATAACCTCTGGAAAATCTCAGTTTCAGTTGCCCTTATCATACTGATTACTGTTCAATTAGTCCAAGGCCAGACCTTTGGCGAGTTTTTTAACCAGAAAAAGACACAAAAGAGATATCTCTTGGAACAGATAGCCGCATTACAAGTTTATATAGGCTACGCTAAAAAGGGGTATGATATTGCCAGTTCGGGGCTTCAAACGGTCAGGGACATTACCGGCGGTGAGTTTAACCTGCATTCTGCTTTCATTAACTCTCTAAAATTGGTCAGCCCTGCCGTTCGTAAAAATTACAAAGTCGTTGAAATAATCGACTATCAGATCCGTATCAGTAAAGCCTTTGCATCGGTAAAATATAATGAGCTACTCTCTATTCCTAATCAATCCTACGTTAGCGATGTTCAGGCTCAGGTAATACTAGATTGTGGAAATGATCTGGAAGAACTGCTTTTGATCATTACTTCCGGTAAGATAAAAATGAGGGATGAAGAAAGATTAAAGCGGCTGGATAAATTATATGATTCTATGATAGACAAATATGCCTTTACAATGGATTTTGTAGGACAGATAGGTACACTTATCCGGCAATCAGAACAACAACAATTATGGATCAATCAGCTCAGGAGGAATTATGAAATCAATTAAATCCAATCTCAAAATGGTGCTTGTTATGATCTTTTGTGTGATCGGATCACAAGGCCGTGCACAATCTACAGAGGTACAACAACTTCTTTTGAACGTAGAAAAATTAAGCCAGCTAAAAAATATCCTCAGTGATATGAAAAAGGGATATTCTATTGTTTCAGGTGGTTATAACGCCATTAGAAATATTTCTCAGGGTAACTTCTCTTTACACGAAGTTTTTCTTGACGGGTTAATGCTGGTAAGCCCCGAAGTGAAAAAATACCGTAGGGTAGTCGATATTATAACCTATCAAAAGCGTATTCTTTCAGAATATAAGAATGCTTTCAGGCAGTTTAAAAGCACTAATAATTTCAACCCCTTGGAAATTGAGTATTTGGGTAGGGTTTATAAGCAACTATTTGATCAGAGCATGGAAAATCTTGATCAACTGACAATGATCATCACCTCTTCAAAATTAAGAATGAGTGATGATGAACGTCTGCGAGCAATCGATAAAATATTTTTAGATACCGAAGACAAGCTCATTTTCTTGCGAAATTTCAATAGCCAGGCACTTTCACTTTCGCTTCAGCGCGAATCTCAAAGAAAAGACATTGCCGGGACTCTGGATTTATACCCTTAAATCTAACATTATGAAAAACAAAATAGTCTTTACAGTTGTGATCATATCACTTTTATTGCCTTTCAGCTCAATGGCTCAGGGAGTAGGTGAATATGTAGGCGGTTTACAAAAAGTCTTAGATGGGGTTTATTATGAAATGATCCCACTTTGTTCCGATCTTACCTCTATGGCTAGAGGAATAGCTGGATTTGGTGCCATCTTTTTTATTGGTAACCGTGTTTGGCGCAACATTGCAAATGCCGAGGCAATAGACTTTTATCCTTTAATGCGTCCTTTCGCTCTTGGTCTTGCTATTCTTCTTTATCCGTCAGTTCTTGGTGTAATGAATGGGATACTTAATCCTACAATCTCAGCTACAGCTTCTATGGTAGAAAAGAGCGATGTTACTATAAAAGCTCTCTTAAAGCGAAAAGAACTCGAATTGAAAAAAACCGATAAATGGAAGTTTCTTGTTGGCGAAGATGGATTTGGAGATCGGAAAGAATGGTACAAATATACCCATCCCGATGACAAGAAGGGGGACAAAGAGGGTTGGTTAGCTTCTATTGGGAATAATATGCGGTTTTGGCTTGATAAGCAAGATTACAAAATGCGGCAAGGATTTAAGACTTTTTTAAGTGAAGTTTTACAGGTGGTTTATTATGCAGCCTCGCTTTGCCTGAATACGATCCGGACTTTTATGCTCATTGTCCTTGCCATTCTCGGCCCATTTGTATTAGGGTTTTCGGTCTTTGATGGCCTCAACCATTCACTTTCTGTGTGGATTGCCAGATACATCAATATTTTCTTATGGCTGCCTATAGCTAACATCTTTGGAGCCATCTTAGGCAAAATACAGCAAAATATGATCCGGCTGGATATCGCTGAAGTACAAAAATCTGGCGATACGTCTTTCAGTAGTGCAGATACAGCTTACCTGGTGTTTCTGATCATTGGAATTGCCGGATATCTATGTGTCCCAACTGTAGCCAATTTCATTATACATGCAGGGGGTGGAAACTCCATTCTAACCAAGGTCAATTCAATGGCAGGTACATCTTTAAATATGGGGCAGGGTGTCAGTGCAATAAGTTTAGCGGGCGCCAGTGCTGGAGCAGGGATGATCGTTGACCGTTTTGACGATGCAAGGAGAAATCTAGCTAATGGAATGGCCGAAGCATCAGGCCAGGATTACTTTAAAGACAAACTTTCAGGCAAATAACTAAATCCAAATTATGTTCAGCCAATTCAAGAATATCGACACTGCTTTCAAGCACATTAAAAGATTCAGTATCTTTTTAATAATTGCAAATGCAATTACTATCTGCTTTACCATTTATAACAATAACCGAATAATTGATAAAGCATATCAAAGGATATTTGTATTGTATAATGGTAAAGTACTCGAAGCAGTAGCTTCAGATAGAAAGAGCAACCTACCAGTCGAGCTGCGGGATCACGTCAAGACATTTCATCATTATTTTTTTGATCTAAGTCCCGACGATAAAGCAATCCGGGCATCGATCAATAAATCCCTTTACTTAGCCGATGAATCAGCTAAAAAGCAGTATGACAATTTGCGGGAATCTGGTTATTATAATAATCTCGTTTCTGCTAACATTAGCCAGGAAATTACACCGGATAGCATCAAACTGGATGTAAACGTATATCCCTATCAATTTACTTGTTATGCCACTCAAAAGTTAATCAGATCTAGCAGTACAACGCTTCGTAAGCTAGTAACCCAAGGTTTTATTGACGATATCAAAAATCAGACGGATGACAATCCACACGGATTTCTAATCCGAAATTGGGAGATTCTGGAAAACATGGACTTACCCCCTAAACTTTAATTTATGAAATTTTTTAAAAGAACTAAACGGGCTGTACAACAGAACTTGCTTAGTGAACAAATTTCTAACAAGGTGCTTGGTAAGCAGCGGCAATGGGCTGATTTTTTAAACAGTAAGACCAGCATGTTAAGCAGCAAGACCCTTTTATTCGCTTTGATCATATTCATAGCAGCATTCGGTTCTTATTGCCTCTATCTTATTGTCAGTGCTTTTCATTAATAAATTTTTAACCATAAAAAAGCTATATGGAAACTAAAAAACGAATGACCACAGGAAAAATATTACTATTTCTCCCGGTTTTGATTATCCCTTTACTTGCTTTTACATTTTCCTACCTCGGCGGTGGTAAAAGTGCTTTTGGCTTCAACCAGCAGACATCTAAAGCTGGTCTGAATACTAATTTACCAGATGCAAATATCAACAAGGATCAGCCAAAAGATAAAATGGACTTCTACGACTTAGCAGATAACGATTCTTCTGGTTATAATAAATCTGGTAGTATTCAGGACGTTGGAGGACGCTTGGGATTTACCGCTGAATCAACCCAGCCGCAGACTAAAGAAATTAATGCAAAACTCGAAGCATTGAACAAAGAAATTAATAAGCCTGTAGAAACTGGTTACAAATCGAGTTCATTTCAGCAAGGTGTACAGGGATCATCGATTAAAAATGATGTTGATCGGTTGGAAAACCTAATGAAGACTATGCAGGATAATAAAACCGAAGATCCTGAAATGACTCAGCTTAATGGACTGATGCAAAATATACTGGATATTCAGCATCCTGAGCGTATTCAGCAGAAATACAAAAATCAGCCTGTAGTAATTGACAGTGTCTTTAAAGCAATTCCAGCGACAATTGCCGACAATAAAAAAGTAGTACAAGGCGCTACCGTTAAAGTAATTCTACAAGACACGATGCGTATAAACGGTATGTTGATCCCAAAAGGTCATGCACTTTTTGGGGCTTGCCAAATTGTTAACCAGCGTTTATTATTGGATATCAAGCTGATCAGGTTAGGTACTTCTATTATCCCAGTAAACCTTTCTGTATATAGCTTAGACGGGATGATTGGTATTGATGCCCCTGAAGCGATGTTTGGCGATGCACTTAATAGTGGTACTGATAATGCTATTCGTGGGATGGGCTTTGGTTTTGATCAAACACTCGTTACCCAAGTCGCTGGTGCTGGAATAGAAGCGGCAAAAGGTTTGGTGAGTAAGAAGTTACGAAATGTAAAGGTTAAACTTCAAGCAGGCAGAGCCATCCTTTTACGTAATAACGATTTGAAAGTACGATAAATGGCCAGCCAAATCAACCGGGCTGAGCAGCTCTGGAAAAATTGGGAAGAATACCAAAAAGCAATTGCTGAACTCACTGGAATAACTGACAATAAAGACACGCTAATGTTTAAATACGATTTCCTCACAAAAGGAGCCTACCGTATAAGCATAAATCCTTCCGATAAAGAGAAGTTGTTTTTGAAGGTCATTAAAACTGTGACGTCTAATCTTCAGAGGAAGCTATACCCCAACTTGATCGTTAGACTTCTTGTTCGTGCCAAATCTTTATTAATTGACAAACCAGGTCATCTAAGGCTGTTCGAGAAAAATAGTGCTGAAAATCTGGAGTACTTACAGGCGGAATTGAAAAAGGCCGGACTCAGTTCATTCACGGGTAAACTGGATAACAAACTAGATTTTGAGAGCCCTAAAATTGATGTCGAATCCTTAAACAAATTAAATGACAACAGTAAGTTAAAGGTTAACATCCATTTAGAAAAAGACAGATTTGGTAGTTATCACTACAATGGCTTTACGGCAACTTTGATACCTGAAAATGGGGAATCCATCACCTGCAAGATACCTATTGAAAATAACATCAGTGTCATTGAAGCAGTTAATTTATTGCAGGGCAGACCTGTTTATAAGGACTATGAAAACTCGGATGGTACTATAAGTCAGCGTTGGGTTCAAGTTGATACTAAGGAGAAAACAATTAACGGGGAAAGCCAGTTGATTAGCTATTCTCCTTTATATGATTTTGATCTGAAAAAAGAAATCATCGCGCATGCGGACAAACTCAATTGTTTTGGGTTAACCAAGGAAAGCATCCGCAAGGGCTTAGAACAGGGGAGTACAATAGCATTTGAAATTCCAGATAAAGGTAAATTTTATCTGAATGCTGATCCTGCTCATAAAACTTTGAATTTCTTCGACCAGGATAAAAAACCAATCAGCTTTACTTCAATAGTCGAGAAAATTAAAGAGCCAGAAAAACAAGCTCAAAATAAATTTAAGCTACTCATCAAATTACAGGACATCTCACCAAGGCAAAGCCTTGCGATGATCCGTTAAATCAATTTTAACATAAAAAGATATGAATTTAAACAATTTGGAAAACCTCAAAGAGGAGTTAAGAAAGTTAGGTTTCAGTGAAATGCTAGTTTCTGACATGGAAGAAAAAATGAAAACTGGTTTACCGGAATTTAAGTTAAAAGAAGGCATCCATATTACCGAAAAAGGGTATGTGACCTTTGACCTTCCCTTTAAACAATCTAGCCAGTCCGATTATTATTTTTTGAATAAATATGATATTTCCTTTCACAAAGGTCAACCGCTGGAGGAGGGTAAGAGCTTCTTTGTAACATTGCCGGAAAAGGACGGAAAGCAACAATTTAAAAAGGTAGGCGATCGGGCAGATGCTATAGCCCTTTTTAAAGAACAAGAAGGGAATAGTAAATTATCCATGGGCGAAACTTTTCAAAAAAGCTCGTTACTTGCCAGTATGGAAAAAGGTAAAATTAATTTTATTGATAAGACATTCGCTACCGCTTTTCGTACTCCGCCAATTACCGAGACTATCCGTGTAGACAGGGGCAAAGGTTTCACAAAAGAACAATCTGCTAATTTAATTCAGGGAAGGGCCATTTATCGGGATGATATGCTTGATGCCAGTAGGGGTGAAACGTATAAAGCATGGATCAAATTTGATATGGAATCCGGGAAAAAAAATGGGCACTATCAATTTTCTGCATGGCGAGATCCAAATTATGGTTTTGATCTTAGTAAAAAACTTGATGAATTTAATATTAAAGAACTTGAAAAACCAGAAAACCGGAAAGAGCTGGAAGATTCTTTGAAACAAGGAAACCGGGCTTTGGTGACCGTGGAAAAAGAAGGTAAAGCCATCAAAGTCTTTATTGAGCCTGTACCCAGGTTTTATAATCTAAACTTTTTCTCAGAATCAGGTACATATGAAAAGCGTGAGAAATTCCTTAAAGAACCTGTAGACCTTAAAGCTGATTTAACAGCTAAAAACCTATCTAAGAATAAAGAACACGATAAAGCGATGAGTATCGGCCGTTAAAGTTGGAGCCGATCTGATTAAACGAAATTGTTATAATTATTGACCCATTTAAATTTACAAGCATGGAAAATTTCAGAGCATTAAAAGAATTGGTATTATCCTTAGAAAAGGATGCTAACGCTTTCTTTACAAAAGGCAACAAGACAGCAGGCACTAGGTTACGTATTGCTTTACAAAAGAGTAAAACTTTAGCACAGGACATTAGAAATGAAGTTTCTGCCAAAAAAAACTCCAAATAACCAAACACTTATCATTTATGGCCTGACTGGAAACAGTCAGGCTTTTTTATTTACCGCTCATTCTCCTTCCCCTTTTTTCATTTCACAAATTCGATCATCCTTAGTTCTCTTCACTGTTTGCAATGAAATTGATCTTGCAACATAGCGTGTTTCCATTGCGCTGTTTTCTTTTCCCGGTTAATTAAGCTCGTCTTAAGCGCTTTAAGTCCAGGGAAAATTTCCCCCAACCTTTTGAGATACAAAGGTCTGAACAATACCTCATTTCTAAAAGATTGAACCCTTCGGGTTTGCAAAAAAAAATCTTCCTCTCCTTCGGAGAGCGTATTTTTTTCTGACAAATTCTTGTAGAAATGGGGTATTGATTAAGGCGCGGGTGATAACAAAAGGCCAGGAGGCTACCGCCGACTGATTTTTCTAACCCGTAGTACCATGAATACAAAAAAAGGCAGAAGCCCCCCACAGAAAAACACCGAGCTGATACAGCTCCCGCAAATTTTACCTCCTTAACCAGGCAAATCAATCATTTTTTTATCAATCATTTTTAAAAATATTATCATGAAAACTACAGCAAAAAACACCGCAACAACAGGAAAAGTAAACAATGATGCCGTTACCGAAAAAACAGCCATTCGCCCTTCCTTGTCATCGAAAGAAAGTGCAATTGTACCTAACAAAGATTTTGACAATGTAGAGAACCCTCAAAATCCACTGATGGTTATAGTTGAAGAACAGCAAAAAAAACAAGATGACCAGGTAGCGAATAATACCGAAGTTCCTAAAGAAACATCTAAAGTAGAGCTCAAAGAGGATATGCAGGAGAGTAAACCCGTACGTAATTTAGATTCTACTGTAGAACTGGTTTTAAATCTAAACCGCCGGATCAGTCAACGGGGCAAATTGATAGAAACCATTGATAACCTGAAAGCCTTTGAAATCATACAACAGGATGATGCAGAAGAAACCGGAACCAATCATTTTCAGGGTTGTGAATTGACAATAAAAGACGATGATGGCCGGAAATTTACAACAAAAAACTCCTTTATAATTCGTGCTGTAGCAACAACTGTTTACGATTTGTGCACTGAAAAATTGGGCGAAATTGAGAGCGAAATCTTTATTCCCGCTTAGTTATTTACCGCCCTTGCAGGGTGCAGGGGCGTTACTTCATTCATTTAAATTTCCTGATTATGAAAAAGTACACTTTGTTTTTAGTTGTTCGCGTTGAAGTCGAAACCACGGCAGATAACCTGTTTAAAGCTATTACAGAACTGGAAAGCCAAACGAGCTATAAAATTGGAAGTACTGAAAATGTAAAGGTTTTGGAAACTCAGATTCTTGAAACGGTAATCCCTAATTCTTAAAGTTATGAAATGGTTTAATGAATGTAAGACACTTGACGAGGTCAAAGCAACTTATAAAAAGTTAGCTAAACAGCACCACCCGGATTTAGGTGGCGATACAGTAACTATGCAGGAGATCAACAAAGAATATGCTTTTGCGTGTGCGAAGGTAATTAAGGGTGCTAATTTTTCGGATGAAAAAACGGAACAGGAAATTAAATTTTCTGAGGAATACCGTGTGGCCCTTGAAAAGGTCATTCATTTGGAGGATGTCAATATTGAATTGGTGGGCTTTTGGATTTGGGTCACTGGAAATACGTATCCAGTGAAAGCTATCCTAAAAGATGCGGGTTTTTTCTTTGCTTCCAAAAAATTAGCGTGGTACTTCCGTACTGGAGAATATCAGGTTTCTAGCCGTGGCGAGAAATCTCTTGATGAAATCCGCTCAAAATATGGCTCTGAGGTCTTAAAAGCTGATAAACGTCGAAAAATAGCTAATGTTTAACCGGGGGAGCAATCCCCCATAAAATCTATTATTATGAGATTTATATCCGAAAGCCCTGAATCTAGATATAGCATTATAAGCTATAACGGACTAAATATATTCTTAAATACGAATGATTTTTTTAATGAATCAATTCAAAAAGCTCATGACTTTTGCGCGCTCCATAGTTATGCTAAGACAAGGGCAAACGCTGTTTATTTTTTGCGAGGCACAACAAAACAGGTTGATTATGATAAAGTTTTAGTTGGAATCTTGGAAGCTGAAACCTTGCCAATTCAATTAAATGAGATTGTTCATTGTCTAACATTTTGGAATCAAGAAGGGGAGGACTGTTTTCAGATGAATGGTAAGGATGGTCAAACTTACTCTGAATTTATACTAAAGTGTATACTGTCAGATTGCCAGGTATTTGTTGAGCCTTATTCCGAGCTATTTATAACAGGTAGAGGTGGGGATCATGTTTGGGTGAGTCATAAAGATCGTGACCAGCGCATCTTGATCATTCACTTTTAATCTTTTAAAATCCTATTATCATGAAAGCATTAAATGAATATACCAATACAGATAAAGCCAAATTATTGCATGGATTTTTTCCACAGGAAATTCCTAAACTACTAAACGCCATCGAAACGTTTTATGCTGACTTCAGGTTTTGAAGATTATTCAAATGAACATACCTCAAAAATTGTTAAACGTGCAAACCGAAATATATCTAAAAAAAAAATTGTCAACGGGATAATTAAGGTTTTAAGAATTGAAGGTTTCTAAAGAATAAAAGGCACATTTAAGATCCAGGAAGGGAGTGCCGCTAGAAACCTATAATAATTGAAACTATTTCGAATAAATAAGCTTATTACATTGCATGAAAAGTTTATTATATCCTTTAAAGTTCGATCCTATTTATCAGTATCGTTTATGGGGTGGTAGAAAATTAGAAAGTCTGCTTTCTAAACCATTGCCAAATGACGAACCTATCGGTGAGGCTTGGATACTAAGTGATCGAAAGGATCATGCCAGTAAAGTTTCTGAAGGGCCATTACGTGATTATACGATTACTCAGCTAATGAAGGAGTATCCTGATGAGATAATGGGGAACTTAAAGGATCAATTTGACCGATTTCCTTTGGTGCTGAAATTTTTAGATTGTAAAGAAGTATTGTCAGTACAGGTACACCCTTCAGACGATCAGAAAAAATATATTCCCCACGGAGATACAGGGGAAAACAGAAGCCTGGGTAGTTTTAGAAACTGCTAAAGACAGCCTTATTTATGCTGGGTTAAAATCCGGGACTAACGAGCAGAATTTGCGGAAGGCGGTGCAAGCCAATTCTGTAGACGAGCGACTGCATAGTTTCATACCTAAGCCGGGCGATAGTATATTTATCCATTCAGGTACCGTACATACCCTTCGGGGGGCTGTTGTTTTTGAGGTGCAGGAAAATAGTGATGTTACTTTCCGTCTGTATGACTGGGATCGTACTGATGCTAAAACTGGTAAGCATCGGGATCTTCAGATAAATGAAGCCCTTGCCTGTATTGACTTTAACCAGGTCAATATCGGCCCTGTAATTCCTGTGGAAATAGAAAATAACTCCAAAACTGAAAAAATATTCGATGATGAGCACTTTATCTTGTGGCGTAAAAAAAATGATTCTTCCTTTACCGTAGGATGTGAAAATGAACCAAGAATTTTAGTTTGCATCGAAGGCGCTGGGAAACTGCATTATAAGGAAAATGATTTTAGTATAAATAAAGGCGATGTGATGTTGTTGCCAGCACTATTAGGGCAATGTAATTTGCAGCCTGACAATGAAATCACGTTGCTGGAAATAGCAATACCTGCTAAAGATTTGCCACTAAATGAATCTCAATGAAAAAATTAATTGTATTTGATCTGGACGGAACACTAGCTGAAAGTAAAGCAGCTATCGATCATGAAATGGCGAAGCTATTTCATGATTTATTGACAGTAACCCGGGTCGCTATCATATCCGGTGGTACCTGGACTCAATTTGAAAAACAGGTGATTGCTCATCTGCCAGCAGAAAGTGACCTTTCTAAATTGTCAATCTTACCAACCTGTGGTACTAAGTTTTACAGTTATGAAAAAAGTAAATGGAAAATACTTTATGCTGAAAATTTTAGTGATGCCCAAAAACAGAAAATAGAAACTTCATTAAAAAATGCTGTTGAACGTTCTGGTTTTAAATCAGAAAAAACATGGGGTGATCAAATAGAAGACCGGGACAGCCAGATTACTTTTTCTGCCTTGGGACAACAGGCACCTCTTGTTCCTAAAAAAGCCTGGGACCCTGATTTCAAAAAAAGAAAAAAAATAAAGACCCTACTTGAAAAGTTAATACCGGAGTTTGCGATCAACCTGGGTGGTGCTACTTCTATAGATGTTACCCAGCCGGGTATAGATAAAGCTTATGGGATACATAAACTGGAAGAAGTGCTTAAGATCGATATTGCGGATATGCTATTTATCGGCGATGCATTATTTGAAGGTGGAAACGATCATCCGGTCAAAACTACTGGTGCGGACTGTATTCAGGTAGGTGGCCCTGAAGATACTAAAATTATTATTCGGAAAATCATCGCCAGCCAAATTAACTCATGGAAACACTAAAATTGAAACGACTGGGTACTATCATGGAACCCGATATGAATAATCCTATGGAGGCGGGCGGCGTTTTGAATCCGGCTGCAGCGAGGGGAAAGGATGGGAATTTATACTTGTTTCCCCGAATTGCTACCAAAGAGAATTACTCGAGGATTGGCATTGTTAAAGTTTTATTCAATGAGGATGGGGACCCAATAGGAGTGGAACGCCTGGGAATTGCAATGGAGCCGGAAGCGGATTATGAAAAACGGCCAAATGGTGGAGGCGGTTGCGAAGATCCTCGTGTGACCTATGTGGAACATTTACAGCGCTACATTATGACATATACAGCGTTTTCACCTGATGGTCCCAGGATTGCTATGGCGCAATCGCAAGACTTGTTAACCTGGGAGCGGCTTGGACTTGCTACTTATAAACCTTACGAAAATATTAGATTCGATAACATTAATAATAAAGATGCCAGTGTTTTCCCTATGCAAATACCAAGTCCACATGGACACCGTGCTTTGGGTATGCTGCACCGACCACTTTTTCCAGGTACGTCGCCGGAAGAAAAAGCGGCGCATCCCTGGGATAAAGTCGTGGATCAACACCACGAAAGTATTTGGTTATCTTATTGCCACATACATCCGGAAAAACAGGGGACTGAAAAATGGCACCCAGCTGAATTTACTTCTCACCGGCCTATCGCTGTTCCTGTATTTGACTGGGAAAAAATAAAAATAGGTTCTGGTACACCGCCAGTGATGACAAGGTTCGGCTGGATGTTTATCTATCATGGCGTACAGGCAAGTCCTCAGTCAACGCCTGAGAAACAACAATTGATCTATTCGGCCGGAGTAATGTTTTTATCGGCAGATGATCCTTACGATATTGTGTTCAGATCATTTGAACCAATATTGGTGCCGACCCTTCCGGAAGAAAAAGTCGGGACCATTGCTGATGTTGTTTTTCCAACTGGAATAGATCAGCGAAATGATATTGATATGCCAGACCGCTATGATGTATATTATGGCATGGCCGATAACAGGATAGGGGTCGCGCGACTGGATCTTCCCAAAAGTTTGTTCACCGAACCTGATTAATAGAAGAAGTGCTAGCTTTGGCATATTGAAATAACATTGGGTTTATTAACGGTTCATTATAAATTATTGATTATCTTTATGGATAACAGTCACATATGAGTTTTCGCTTTAGGCATTCTCTTGATTAATTGGTCATTGGATATTAGAGTTACTCGGATTGTTTATCTCTATTGTTCGAGTATAAAGTGCTGCAAGATTTGATGAGGATTTCTTTCTTCTGTTATAAAATATTATTTACAAAAAATAAGATTATGAATACATTTGATAGCCTCTCACAGAAAGAACAACAAGAATTTTTAAAGTTTCCTGTATATATTTCCTTACTTGCGGCAAACAAGGACGGTGAAACTGATGAAAAGGAAAAACAAGTGGCGATAGCATTCGATCACATGAAAACTTACAGCTGTAACCCAACACTTGCTGATTTTTATAGTAAGGCGGATAAAGCCTTCGAGAAAAGCATCATAGAACTTGACAATGAATTGCCACAAGGGGAACAGGAGCGAGAAACAGCAATAAAAGCTGCACTTACAAAACTTGAAAAACTATTGTTGAAATTTGATGAAACATATCGTGCAACGATGCACCAAAGCATGAGATCATTCACTGAGCATGTTTCAGCAGCTCATTTTGATGCATTGGAAAATTTAATATTTCCTATACCTATAAAAGGTCTTACTTACTAGAAATAGTCTCTGGTGTTAGTCACACAGTGGCAGACTATTTTTGAGTTATTTAAGTTGGTGTATAGAACCTGAGGGAATAGCTACTACTTAATAGTCTGATTTCTTCAAGGCTTCAAATCCTGAAACCACATCAAAAAGTTCTTCGTCAATCATACTCTGGCGCAAGCTCTGGAATTTCTTACCAAGGCTGTCCAACATATCACCGATGCTTTTTTCCGCCCGTTGCATGGCTTCCAGGCGGCTTGTGTTTTCAGCGGCCAAAGACTCTGCACAAGCCCTAAAAACCGAAACAAATAAATAGGCGCTGATGAGTGCTGTTAGGGTGTCTACCGAATTTCCGGTAATTTCAGGTATATTATTTGTTGGCCATTTTGTCTTCATGACCTCCTGTACCCAGTGCTCGTCAAGCGGTAACAAACGTTGCATTATAACCTCGTATCCAGCGCCAGTTTTAGGCTGGTTATGAAACACGTAAAATTGCTTTATTCTGCCGGTTTCACGTGTTGTTTCAATGTCAATTAGTATATTCTGGATAAGTGGTGTAACCGCATCTATCGAACCTGGAACGGCATAAGATTTTGTAATATGGAGGCCTGTATCAGCCAAAATTGCCTGCACACGTTCTCCGATCACCCAAATTTCTTTTTCGCCGGTAATCGCCTGCAACGATTGTGATACATATCTAGAGATCAGGTCGTTAAATTGTCCAACCAAGCCCAGGTCAGATCCAAAAACAATAGCGCAAACAACCTGACCATTGGATTTTTGGAATACTGGTCTTTCAATTACCGTTTGAATCTTTTCTGCTATGAGGTACGCCTTGATCCCCAATGTTACAGTATGATAGTAATCTCCGAGCGACTTTACTGCCAATTCGTATTGCGTTATCCTGGAAGCTGCCATTGCTTTCATAGCCTTTACCACCGATTTTATGTCTTTTGCACCTTCCAGTTTTTGGTTTAAATCTTCTAAAGTATCCATTACTTTGGGGTTTAATCAGATTCGGCCTTTTTCACAAAAGGAGCTAATAAATCGCCTGCTATCTTCAAGATCAGATCATGATCTGTATCGTTTAAATGTTCGTCGGCAAATAGTCGTTTGAGTAACTCAGTGGGAAACTGATCCATACTTTTTAGAATATTAGCTTCTGCATCCTTTACCTGATCAACAGTTACATCATCAAAAAGACCGTTTGTTAATGCAAGCAATACAACTATTTGTTGCGAGACCGTTAATGGATGAAGCTCGTTTTGCTTAAGGCAAGCTCGGATACGTTCTCCGTGATCAATTGTTTTTTTTGTATTTTCGTCTAAATGGGTGCCAAACCTCGAAAAGTTTTCCAATTCTTCAAATTGAGCATATTGTAGTTTAAGATTTACAATGGATTTATAAGCAGGTAATTGTGCATTAGAACCTACACGTGAAACAGATCTGCCTACATCAACTGCCGGTAAAATACCGGCTTCGAATAATTTAGGGGAAAGATAGATCTGACCATCTGTAATAGAGATCAGGTTGGTTGGAATATAAGCAGAAATATTTTGTGCTTCCGTTTCAATGATTGGCAGAGCTGTTAACGATCCCCCTTTTAATTTATCACTTAGATGGGTGGATCTTTCCAATAACCTGGAATGAATGTAAAAAATATCTCCCGGAAAAGCTTCCCTGCCAGGGGGCCTGCGCAACAACAATGAAAGCTCCCGGTAGGCGCGTGCATGATGTGTCAGATCATCATAGACAATGAGTACATTGTGACCCTCTTCCATAAAATGCTCGGCAATGCTGGTCGCTGCATAAGGTGCGATGTATTTTAATCCAGCTGTGCTATTGCCTTCAGCAACCATAACAACGGTATAAGCCATGGCTCCCTTTTCTTCGAGGTTAGCAATTACCTTGGCAACGGCCGCAGCTCGCTGCCCGATAGCACAATACACGCACAGTACATCTTTCCCCTGTTGATTAAGTATGGTATCAATGGCAATTTGTGTTTTACCGGTTTGCCGGTCGCCAACTATCAGTTCGCGTTGACCCCGGCCAATTGGGATCAATGCGTCAATAACTTTTATACCCGTTTGTAATGGAGCATTTACAGCCATACGGTCCATAATTGCAGGTGCAGGCCTTTCAATAGGTAGTCTTTTGCTGGTTGGTATAGTACCTTTACCATCAATAGGTATGCCCATTGGGTCTATCACCCGGCCGATCAGGTGATCACCTACCGGGATATCCATTACTCTCCCAGTACGTTCCACTTCGTCACCTGCATTCAACAGCGTATCTTCTCCAAGTAGTATCACACCGATCTCTTCTTCATCCAGGTTATAGGCTATGCCGTAAAGGTTCTCTGAAAATTTTAGCAGTTCTTCAAAGCCAGCTCCATCAAGCCCGGAAACTTTTACAATTCCCGTAGCTACACTTGTAACAGAACCGACCTCTCGGGGTGTAAAAGCGAATACATGTTCTTCGATCCTTTTGCCAAGTTGTTCGAATGTATGGGTTATATTATTTTTTAAGGAAGTTGGTGGCATATCGTTATTTTTTAATCGCTTTGATAGATTTTTTTGAACTGGAAGTAATGCTTTTTTCGAGTGAATTTATATAAGCCGCGAAGTTCCAGGAGAGTTTATAACCCTTTGCAACTAATTCGATTCCACTGATTATTTTCGGGTCAATTTCAAAGGCATACTTAACATCATGGCCAAGTAATCCAGTGATAGCCATTTTGATGCTTTTTTGTTCTTTTTCAGGAAGCTCGAATGCACTTTTTACAGATAATGGTGCAGAATCTGAATGAAAAGCATCAACAAATTTGATTTTGTCCTTTTCTGTTATTGCTTTAATTTTCCTGATAAAAACATGAACGGATTGCTCCTCCAGGTTAGTGGTTGCAAGTTCGGAAAGGGCTTTTTTCGTGATCGACAAAACTTCTTCCTGTGTCTTTTTTAACAGTTGATTAGTTAAACTCTCCTGCATTTCCCTGGATGCATCATCCAGCTTACTTCTTACTTCTGCCGCCTCGGTCTTCGCGGCATCGATTAACTTTTGGCGCTCATTTTCAGCTTCGGTAGTTGCCTCGTCCATTAGTTTCTTTTTGTGATGGTCAAATGCGTTATTTTTCTTCTGAAATTCATCCTGCTCACTTTTTGCTTCCGCCATTTTACTTTTTGCGTCCGCAAGCTCAACCGCTATTTTCGTTTCGCGTTCATCAATAGCTTGCAGAATTGGCTTGTAAAGATATTTCTTCATCAGCCAGACTAAAATCAGAAAATTGATGATCTGCGCTATTACTGTGAACCAGTTAATTTGCATGATGTGATTATTTAGCGATGATGTGTGTCCAGAACGGATTTGCGAATATCAATATCATAGATACCACGAAACAATAAATAGCCGTTGATTCGATCATCGCCAGTCCGACGAATAAGGTTCTTGTTATTGTTGGTGCAGCATCAGGCTGCTGGGCGATTGAACCCAATGCGGTAGCAACCGCTTTGCCCTCGCTCAAAGCGGGAAACATACAGCCGATACCCGTTGTAAATCCTGCAGTAATAATTGAAGCTATTGCTATTGATGATACATTATCCATTTTTTATCCTCCTTTAATTGGTGTTTTGATGTATTAATTTTTTCTTCCTGACGCTTTCCTGTACAGCCGCTGCAATATAAACCGTGGCCAGGATGCTGAATATATAGGCATGTACCATTCCCGTAAGTAGCCCGAGCGCTTTCATTACGATCGGTATAAATAATGGTGATATGCTCAACAAAATGGCAATAATCATCCCACCACTCATGATATTGCCAAACAGTCTGATGGCTAATGCCAAGGTTCGCGATAGTTCACTGATGATATTAAAAGGCAGCATAATAAAGGTCGGCTTGATATAGGTCTTCAGGTAGGCAACGAAACCCCCTTTTTGAATTCCAAAAAATGGAACTGCCAGAAATACAGTAATCGCTAATGCAGCTGTGGTTGACAGCGATCCGGTGGGCGGTTCATACCAGGGCAGGATGATCCAAAGGTTGCACATTGCTATAAATAGAAATAAAGTGCCTATAAAGCCAATATATTGGTCCGGGTTTCCCAGGCCTACTTCCTGTATCTGATCTTTTATCCCAGTCACGATCATTTCCAGCATACATTGCCAGCGGGAAATTTTATACGTAGTTTTCAGTTTACGTGTAACCAGCCTTGCCCCGATAATCATAAATAACATGATGCCCCAGGTAGTGACTATGGTGAGGTTAATGGTGATAAAGCCATGGCTCCAGAAGACAGTTTGATCCGGTGTTAAATTCATGGTTAGCTTGTTTCTGTTGATGTGTTTTGTTTTTGATCAAGCCTGCTGGTGAACCGCATAACCAAAAATCGGCCTACAATAAACCCAGCCATAGCAAGTAATAATCTTTGCCAGCTTCCTTGAGCGACAAAATAGAACCCGGTTAAAACAATAACCGTACGGATAAGGGAACTACCCAATATCCATAATGCAGCCGAGCTTGTTCTCAGTGTTTTTTTTATAGTGAACCAAAGGCCGCCAAAGAATATCATCCCTAATATTATTCCACTTATCGATGCTATGATCATAACTTATAATTAATCTTGTTTATTTATCCAATTCCACGCGATAAAACAGCCGGCCCCCAAACCCAAAATCAAACAGGTTATTGTCCAGGAAAAGGATTGGGGATAGTTTTTATCAAGCCAAATCCCACCAATGGTGCCTAAAAAAGTAGGTACCGTAACCGACCAGCCGACCATTCCGAACATACCCAGGCCAAACCATTCTGTCCTCTTCTTTTCACCAAGCGATTTTAGCTTTTGGTTTTCCTTTTCTGAGATGAGCCGGTAAAAAAAATCACCATCGTTCTTTTTCGATTTATCCATTTTACTCCTGTTGAAATTTCCTCAGTCTGGAAAGAAATCCGGTTTCTAACTTTGATGCCATATACCTGACTTTTTCCTCATCCGCACTAATGTTCTTAAACTCGTTTTGTATCGTATCGGCAAGCTTGCCCAACTCAACGCCGCCAACCGCATTTCTTACAGACACCATTACCAGATCTCCGGTTTTCACCAGTATTCCATCGTCCACAGCTAAATAATGCACATTATCCGTTTTGTAAGAGAAAATACCAGGCATTAGGACTACAATGCAATCCAGCCTTTGCGGGAGGAACCCGAAAGATCCTTCACTTGTTTCTGCAACGATGCTATCGACATTTTTTATGTCGGCAAAAACTTTGTATGGCAGTAAGATTTTAAGCTCCATGATGTTGTTCTATTGTTTCCTTATTCTTCAAAGCCTCGTCAATATTTCCTATCATATAAAAAGCATTCTCGGGTTGGTCTTTAAATTCATCTGCCAGAATGCGTTCACAACCGTTGAGTGCATCTTTTAAGCTAACCACTTTACCTTTTACGCCGCTGAATTGTTCTGTAGCAAAAAAGGGTTGGGTTAGAAAACGTTCCAGTCGTCTGGCCCGGTTAACTATGAGCCTGTCGCCAGTAGATAATTGCTCCATGCCCAACATGGAAATAATATCTTTAAGATCCTCATACTGCGCCAGGGTTTGTCTGACCTGTTGGGCGAGTTTATAATGCCTGTCTCCGATAATTCCCGGTGTTGCCATTTTGGAATTGGATTGCAGGAAATCTATAGATGGATAAAGTCCTTCACTTGCCCTTTCCCTTGAAAGCACGATTGTTGCAGAAAGATGCGAAAAAGCATGAACGGCGGCAGGGTCTGTTAGATCATCTGCAGGGACATATACCGCCTGTATAGAGGTGATGGCCCCTGCATCGGTATTAGCGATACGTTCTTCCAATTCAGATAATTCTGTTTCCAATGTAGGCTGATAACCCATGCGGGATGGCATTTGACCCATCAAACCGGAGACTTCCATTCCTGCTTGTATAAACCTGAATATATTATCGATTAACAGTAAAACATCCTTGTGCTCATCGTCACGAAAATATTCTGCCATGGTTAGAGCTGCATGACCTACACGAAACCGGGCACCAGGTGGTTCATTCATTTGTCCGAACATCATGATCATATTTTCCAGTAATCCGGCATCCTTCATGGCACCATATAGCTCATTGCCCTCGCGACAACGCTCACCAATACCGCAAAACATACTGATACCTTTATTCTGTCCAACCATATTATGGATCATTTCAGTGAGTAAAACTGTTTTACCTACCCCTGCACCACCGAATAATCCTGCTTTTCCTCCACGTTCCAATGGAATTAGTACATCTATGGCTTTGATCCCTGTCTCAAAAACCTGGGATAGGGTAGAGCGTTTATCCAATGGTGGTGGCGCCCTATGTATATTTCGTTTTTCGCCTTCAGCTAATGGTTTCAGATGGTCAATGGTATTGCCAAATACATCAAACATTCTCCCTAACGTACGTTTACCAACAGGTACTTTTAGCTCTTGTCCGTTAGTTGTTATTTGCATACCACGCGCCAGGCCCTGTGTGGGTGTTAATGCAATACCTCTGACACGATGATCATCCAGTTGCGCCAATACCTCAATGGCAATTTCCTGATGGTCTCCGGCATGCAGCAAACTATAAACGGGGGGTAGGGGATGGTCGAACCAGGCGTCTATGACGCTACCCCGTACCGAGACAATTTTGCCACAGTTTAATGCCTTATCATCGTGTTCTGAGACTACCTTCATTTTCTTTTGATCATTTTAAAAGAGCCTTTCTTTTATATTTTCGGGTGTAGGAGGATAAATCAAGTCACCTGTATGCGATAGTGCTTTTTCATCCTTCTGATGATATTCGCAATGCCAAAGCAGATGACTAATGAGATTGATGTGCGTTTCATGTTTGTTATTTGCGTTAACAATATACCACGGCGAATGATTGAAATTGGTTTTCAAAAGCATTTCATTCCTGGCCTCAGAGTAGCCTTTCCACTTTTTTATAGCTGCTTCATCAATAGGACTTATTTTCCACTGTTTAAGCGAGTCTTTATGTCTGTCTTCCAGCCTTTTTTCTTGTTCCTTTTTACTGATGTCCAGGTAGTATTTTAAAATGATAAAACCTGCATTTATCAATGTCTCCTCAAACAATTCAACTTCTTTAAAAAAAGACTTGTATTGTTCACCTGTGCAAAAATTCATTACTTTTTCCACGCCGGCACGGTTGTACCAACTCCGGTTAAAAAGCACAAATTCTCCCGAAACTGGCAAGTGAGCCGTATATCTTTGGAAATACCATTCATTATCCTGCCGGTCAGATGGCTTGCCTAATGCCACAACAATAGTTTCACGCGGACTCAGATGTTTGACTATTCTTTTAATAGTACCATCTTTACCGGATGCATCTCTGCCTTCAAGTATCACCACTAGCTTGAGGCCGGAAGTGATGATCTCTTTTTGCAGTTTAACCAGCTCGATATAAAGTCCATGTAATATTTCCTTCTTCTTCATTTATTCCGTTTCTTTTACGGTTTCATTATTCTATTGCCAAACTCGGTACAATAAACTAATCTAAGTAGTACCGCGTTACTCCACGGATCGGCAATTTTGATTGCCGAAGAAATATATGATATAAAACATAATTTTATATATGAAGTAACTAAACAACAAAAGCTTTTACTAAGCTGATCCCGTTCATCATAAAGGTCGGTTTTTGAAGCTGACAGGGTATTACACAACTTCAATTAAATGTTACATCATTCACACCTTAAAAACATTACCGCAAAGGATTTAATCTCTTGATTCGACTTTAAGTAAGCTGGCATTGATAGCCACTACCACTGTACTAATAGTCATTAAAATGGCGCCAATAGCGGGACTCAACACTATCCCTTGGTTATAAAGTACTCCCGCAGCAAGCGGTAGGGCGATGACGTTATATCCGGTCGCCCAAGCTAAGTTTTGTATCATCTTTCGATAAGTAGCTTTGCCAAACAAGATTAGGTTTACAATATCATTAGGGTTACTGTTTACCAATACAATGCCAGCTGTTTCAGCAGCAATATCACTACCAGAACCTACCGCAATACCAACGTCAGCTTGCGCCAATGCAGGTGCGTCGTTAATACCATCACCAGTCATGGCAACAAATTCCCCTGCAGCTTGTAATTCCTTTATCTTGTCCAGTTTTTGATGAGGCAGAACGCCCGCGATAAAACTATCCATCTCTAAAGTTTTGCTTACGCTCTCAGCGACCTTGCTATTGTCACCGGTAAGTAGTATGGATTTAATGTTGTTTTCTTTGAGTTTTTTGATCGCAGCAGCTGATTCCGGGCGTATTTTGTCTGACAGAGCGATGTATCCGGCAAGTTCATCATCAATGATGACAAAAACGACAGTCTCGGTGTCGTCGGATTTAAATCCATCTGGAACATTCATGTTTTTTTCCTTTAAATAACCCGGACCAACCACTAATACGTTCTTACCCTCAACTGTAGCTTCTACACCCTGACCGGTAATGGCTTTGAAATCTTTGACCGATGGCGCACTTATCTTTAGATCGCTTGCTTTTTTTAGAATACCAGTCGCAATAGGATGTTCTGATTTTTCTTCTAATGCCATGGATAGCCGGATAATATCGGCTTCTTTCAGCTCCTTTTTTAAAGAAATTACCTTTGATACTTCAAATTTTCCGATAGTAAGGGTTCCGGTTTTATCAAAAACGACCGTGGTTATTTTCCTGGAATTTTCAAATGCGGTTCTGTTCTTGATCAGCAAGCCATTCTTTGCCGATAAGGCTGTGGATGTTGCGACTAGTAAGGGCACTGCTAACCCCAAAGCATGGGGGCAGCAAATTACAATTACCGTTACCATCCTTTCCATCGCAAATGCGAGTGGATGCCCGGTCATATACCAAAATAGAAATGTAGTAATGCCGGTTACCAAAGCAATAGCCGTTAGCCATTTGGCGGCCGTATCTGCCATTAATTGTGTTTTTGATTTTGACTTTTGGGCATCATCAACTAATTTAACCACTTGCGACAAATATGAATCCTTTGCGGCATGCGAAACGGTAACCTTAAATGAGCCATTGCCATTTATGGAACCTGCAATAACTTTATCACTCTTGCCTTTCTTTACAGGTTTTGATTCACCGGTCAGCATAGATTCATTGATATAGCTTTCGCCTTCCGCTATAATACCATCCGCTGCAACTTTTTCTCCAGGCTTTATAACAATCACGTCTCCTTGTTTAAGGGTATCTGCTTTAACTTCTGTTACTTTACCTTGCTTTTCAAGGTGGGCTTCATCAGGCATTAATTGTATTAACAGCTCCAGATCCTTCGATGCGCCGACGATGGATCGCATTTCTATCCAGTGGCCTAAAAGCATGATCAGGATCAGCGTGTCCAGTTCCCAAAAAAAATCCATTCCCTGCAATCCAAATACAATGGCGACGCTATAGCCGTAAGCCACAGTAATAGCAAAGCCAATCAGGAACATCATACCGGGATTCCTGGTCTTCACCTCTTCGACAAGACCTTTGAAAAAAGGCCAGCCGCCATAAATAAAAACAACAGTTGATAAGGCAAATAAAATATAAGAAGAACCGTTAAATGACCAGTTTACTCCAATAAATTGCTGTATCATGCTAGATAGGAGCATAATAGGAGCAGTGAGGATCAGTACCACATAAAATCGTTTCTTGAAATCTTCAATCATCATAGTGTGATGATTATGCCCATCCATTTTCATGGGTTGCTTGGTTTTACCGGAAGAATTTTGCGTTTTAATCGGATGTTTCATGTCTTTTGGAGTTGAAGTGCAAAATTAAACCTGACGCTTAAAGGTATCGTTATATTCACCTTTACGGGCCGCCCTGTTACATTTGGCCCGGTAATGTAACGCTTGCTGGGCTACCTCTGTATTAGATTCATCGCCTTTCCAAAGTTCCAAAGCTGGTTGTTGCAGTGCGCGGCCAAAAGAAAAGGTAAGTGCCCAGGGTAGGACTGACTTAAATTTATCATTTATTGCATTCAAACGCGTAGAAGCCAGTTCAGCAGATTGCCCGCCTGATAGAAATACAATGCCGGGAACAGCGGCAGGTACCGCCGACAACAAGCATTTTACAGTGGCTTCTGCTATTGCTTGTGTATCTTCTTGAATATCGCAATCTAAACCAGGCAATATCATATTGGGCTTTAATAGCATGCCCGTCAATAAAATATTTTGTTTGTAGAGCTGGTCGAATACGGTGTGAAGTACTTTGTTTGTTACAGTAAGGCATTGTTCAAACGTATGGTTGCCGTCCATCAGCACCTCCGGTTCCACAATAGGGACCAGGCCAGCTTCCTGGCACAATGCGGCATAGCGTGCTAAGGCGTGAGAATTAGCTTCCAGACATCCCCGGCTCGGAAGGCCACTGCCGATATCAATCACAGCCCTCCATTTAGCAAAACGGGCACCCATTTCACTATATTCCCTGAGACGGCTTCTTAAGCCGTCAAGGCCTTCTGTTATCTTTTCAAGTGGAAACCCTGCCAATGGTTTAGCGCCGATGTCTACTTTAATTCCGGGGATAATGCCTGCATCAATAAGTACATTAATAAAGGAAGTGCCATCTGTCTTTTGCTGTCTGATGGTCTCGTCAAATAGTATAGCTCCGCTGATACTTTCGTTAAGGGCGGGGGTGGTTACGATCATTTCTCTATATCTTCTGCGCATTTCTATGGTTTGCGGTATGCCAAGCGCGGCAAAACGTTTATTGCAGGTGCCGACGCTTTCGTCCATAGCCAACAGGCCCTTGTTATCTGCAACAAGGGCCTGTGCGGTGTCTGTAAGTTGCTCAGTTATCATCGCTTTGATTCCATTTCCAATTTAGTATCTCTGGCATATCCTCACCATGGACATCAATAAAGTGCTTATGTTGTATAAGTTTATCTTTCATCATTTGTTTCAGGTAATCTCCTTTAGCACCAAGATTCGGAACACGGTCAACTATATCCTGAACCAGGTGAAACCTGTCCAGGTCATTCTGTACGCGCATATCAAAAGGAGTAGTAATAGTACCTTCTTCTTTGTATCCCCTAACATGCAAATTACGGTTAGTGCGACGATAAGTTAGACGGTGGATCAGCCACGGATAACCATGAAAGGCAAAAACAATATGTTTTGTTTTGGTAAACAACGAATCGTAATCCTGGTCGCTTAAACCATGAGGGTGCTCGCTGGCAGACTGTAATTTCATCAGGTCAACTACATTAACTACCCGAACTTTCAAATCGGGCAAATGTTTGCGCAGAATAGAAACAGCTGCCAGAACTTCTAAGGTAGGGGTGTCTCCGCAACTCGCCATAACCACATCCGGTTCTGATTCCTGGTCGTTGCTTGCCCATTGCCATATCCCGATGCCTTCAGTACAATGAATTACGGCAGCGTCCATCGTTAACCATTGAGGCAGTGCATGTTTACCGGCAACAACCACGTTTACATAATCCCTGCTGCGCAGGCAATGATCAAAAACTGATAAAAGGCAATTGGCATCAGGTGGTAAATATACCCGGACGATGTCTGCTTTTTTATTAATGACATGGTCAAGAAATCCAGGGTCCTGGTGAGTGAAACCATTATGATCCTGTTGCCACACATGCGAAGAAAGTAAATAATTTAGCGAGGCTATATTGCGCCTCCATGGCAATTCTTTAGTAACTTTTAGCCATTTAGCATGTTGACTGAACATAGAATCGACGATGCGAATAAAGGCCTCATAACTGTTAAAAAGGCCATGCCTGCCGGTAAGTAAATACCCCTCAAGCCACCCCTGACACTGGTGTTCACTCAGCTGTGCATCCATTATCCGGCCTGATGGTGCTAAAAACTCATCATTTTCTTTTTCTTTAGCATCCCATTGGCGGTTACTAACTTCAAATACAGCACCTAATAAGTTCGAGAGGGTTTCATCCGGCCCGAATACACGGAAATTATCTCGGTTGAGCTTAATTATATCCCGGAAAAACTTTCCCAGTATAGTGGTGTCACCCAGCTGTACTGCACCCGGCGAAGGTATAGCTACAGCATGATCCCTAAAATCTGGCATATAAAGATCGCGCAATAATATACCGCCATTGGTATGCGGATTTGCGCCCATCCGCCGGTTTCCTTTGGGAGCTAGCTCGACCAGTTCGGGTATAAGTGTGCCATTTTCATCAAATAGTTCCTCGGGCTTGTAGCTTTTCATCCAGATCTCCAGTTGCTTTACGTGTTCGGGATGTTTGATATCTACCAGAATAGGTACCTGGTGTGACCGAAATGTTCCTTCATTAGGCAAGCCATCAACTTCTTTTGGACCTGTCCAACCTTTTGGTGAGCGTAACACGATCATTGGCCAGCGCGGGCGGGTATTATCATTATTATTTCGTGCATTTTCCTGATATTGTTTAATATCTGCTATGGCCTGATCTAACACACCTGCCATTAATTGATGCATGGTTTCAGGATCATCACCCTCCACAAAATACGGTGTCCAACCGCAACCTTGCAGAAACTTCTCTAGTTCCTCATGCTCGATTCTGGCAAGTAAAGTGGGATTACTTATTTTATAGCCGTTTAAGTGCAAAATAGGCAACACCACTCCATCCGTGATTGGGTTTAAAAATTTATTGGATTGCCATGCTGTTGCCAGGGGGCCTGTCTCGGCTTCGCCATCACCAATAATACAGGCCACTATCAGGTCTGGGTTATCGAATGCGGCACCAAAGGCATGACTAAGCGAATAACCCAATTCTCCACCTTCATGGATGGAGCCTGGAGTCGTTGGTGCAACGTGACTCGAAATACCACCTGGGAACGAAAATTTGGTGAATAATTTTTTCATCCCGGCTTCGTCTCTTGTAAAATCTGGATAAACGTCGCTCCAGGTACCCTCCAAATAAACGTTTCCTATGATAGCCGGTCCACCGTGTCCTGGACCGGCGACATAAAATAGGTTAAGATCATACTTAATAATGATGCGGTTCAAATGCACATAAATAAAATTTTGCCCCGGCGTGGTACCCCAATGTCCAACAACAAGCGGTTTAACGTGGGAGAGTTTTAAAGGCTCTCTCAAAAGTGGGTTGTCATATAAATAGATCTGTCCTACCGAGAGGTAATTAGCAGCGCGCCAGTAAGCGTCCATATTTTTAAGTAACTCAGGAGATAGGGGACCTGCCACTGTATTTATTGTTGCTGTTTCCATAAATATTAATTTTTAATGTTATAACTCAAAAGTTTATATACTGATCTCGCAATCATTAATTCTTCGTTAGTCTTGATCACCCAAACAGATGCCTTGTTGGCACCCATTGAAATGAATGTTTCATTCTTGATATTTTTAGTTCGATCTATTTCAATCCCTAAAAATTGAAGCCCTTTGCAGATCCTTTCGCGAATTTCAGGGGAATGCTCTCCTATACCACCAGAGAATATAAGGGTGTCTAAACCACCAAGTACAGCGGCAAAAGCGCCAATCCATTTGATCGTTTGGTAGCAAAAAAGCTCAACAGCTTCTGAGGCCCGATTATCGTGCTGTTGCATGTTTAGCAGTTCCTGCATATCGGCTGTAGTTTCTGAAATACCTAATAGACCCGACTCATGATTAACCAGGTGGTTAAATTTTTTAGGAGAAAGCTTTTCCGATTTCATTAAATACCAGGCAACGCCGGGATCAAGATCGCCTGTGCGGGTACTCATCGTTAAGCCGGATGCTGGCGTAAAACCCATACTGGTGTCCATGCTTTTCCTATCTTTTACTGCTGCAAGGCTTGCTCCGCTGCCCAAATGTGCCATGATAATTTTACCCATTGAGGCCTTAGCGCCTGCGATCTGTTCAAATTCTTCCATGAGATAAGAATAAGAAAGGCCATGAAAACCATAACGCTTGATTCCTTTAACCTGATATTTACGTGGTATGGGCAATAGTTTTGCGATATTGGGCATTGAGGAATGGAAAGACGTGTCGAAACAAGCCACTTGATCCAACTGCGGGAAGTGCTTTTTAAATGCTTCTACCAATTTGATCTCTGCGGGAAGGTGCTCTGGATCGTAGGCGCTGATCTCTTTTAATTCCATTATCAATTTTGCAGTAATGAATTCAGGTGATCCATGATTTATCCCCTGGACTATCCGATGTCCTATTGCTATTATCTGGACAAATTCAGTCTCCTTTGCAAGCCAGTTAACAAGCCAGTCCGCAGCTTCACCGTGGTTCGCTACTTTGATGTCGATTAGGCACTGTTGTTCTCCACCAGAATGGATAAAGTTAAGGTTTGCACTATTGCTTCCGATATTTTCCATTTCGCCGACCAGCAATTGATTAAGCGAACCTTCCATTTCATACAAAGCATATTTAATACTGGATGAACCTCCGTTTATCGTCAGTATGCATTTTTTTGAGGTATTATTCATGAGCCGCAGGGATTAAATTTAATCCAAACTCATTTAATTGATCTCTGGTTGATTGGAAGCTGGTATGGGAAATGCCCTTTATACCAAATTGTTCAGCTTTACTGACAAATAAGGGCTGGTTATCAATGTAAATGCTTTCTCCCGGTGTTACCTGCGCAATGTCTAATGCCAGCCTGAAAATGGTGGCATCTGGTTTTCTTAAATTCACAAAGGAAGAAGAGATGAAAAAGTCAATAAATTCATTAAGCTTAAATTTCTTTATCCTGTATTCATTAAGTTCGCGGCCTTCATTGCTGATGACGGCAATTTTTAAACCATAATCCTTTTTTAAAGAAGTAATGAGTGCTATCATCTGCGGCAGAGGTTGCGATTGTCTGAACATAAATGTTTTAAATTCATCCGTGTTAAAATTTCGTTTCTTATAGAACACAACGCTGTCTAAGTATTCATCCAGGCTCATTTTTCCCAATTCATATGTTTCAAAATTAAGATGGTGCCGTTCTTCCACGTCATTATGATCTAGGTGGAATTTTTTAGCGCCTGCTCTGCGTGAATTACGGTCCCATCCATCGCTGAGTAAAACACCCCCAATATCAAGAAATAGTGTATTTATGTGAGTTTCTTTCTTCATAGGATAATTTTGATTAATCATAACCACTTTTGATGATAGGTTCAATCATTTGGAAACGGCCGTTAGGTTTGATGAAACTAGAAAGATGAGCCGGAATGATAATGCCTTGCCCAGATTTAATGGATAGCAAAAAATGGAGGCTTGTAAGTCTTTTGCAAAAAAAAATTGACGTAAAACGTTAATTTCATGCAAGTATTTCGTTCTTCAAGGTCCATGTTATCCTTTACTTCAGATCATCTGTTAAAGGACTGTTCCAATCGGGATGCAGCCCTTTAAATAGATCAATTCATTATTCGAATTCAACAAGTATATCATTCTTTACCTTAGAAACACCAGGAGCATTCCAGGCGATTCGCCCTGCTTCATCTCGTTTATAGATGGAATTTACAGATCCGGTCAAGGTTACGTTATTACCCTTCACGTTTACACCAATGTCTTCTGCATCAATAGACCAGCTCCTGTTAAGTGCGCGTTCAATGGCACCTTTTTCTACTTGGTCGGTTGTTTGAGAATGGATAGCGATATTATTAATCACGCCTAAAACACCCAAAAGTGTTGATACAGATTTTTGTGCTGCTTCTTTTTGGTAATTCCAGCGGACTTCACCTTCAAGCGTAACTAATCCATCCTCCACTTTTACTTTTATTTTATCATCGGGAACCTCCCAATTCCACTTCCATGCATTCAATATCTCTCGCGCAATTTCCGTATCATTTTGTTTGCTTGTACCTCCAAAATGAATTTTGATGGTTTCTGCAACAATTTTTACACCCGCTACATTTTTAGCGGCATTTTCCGCTTCCTTTTTCTTGGCGTAACTGTTTACAGTTCCACTCAAAGTTATGACACCATCTATTGCGGTTACGCCAATTTCTGCTGCATTCAATAAAGGTTCCCATTTGATAGCATTTTGAACATCTCTTTGCAAATCTTCGTTTGTTTTCATGTTTATTTAATTGTTAGATAGCTTGTTGTTTTGTTTAAAGTCGGTTATTTAAATTACCACTTTTTTATTTGCGTACTTTCACTTCTCTCTTCTCAGGTTCAATTGAACCATTCTTTTTAAGATCTATACAAAGCAATCCCTTGCGATAAGTGGCAGAAATATGATCTTGTGCTACATTTTGAGGAAGGTGGAACGAACCAGTGAAGGAAGAACGTGAGAATTCTTTTCGGGAATAATTATCTTCATTTTTATCTACTTCCTTACTAGACTCTGCAGTAATTGTCAATATTCCATTATCGGTCGTAATTTTAAAATCTCCCTTTTTGAATCCGGGGGCGGCAACTTCCAGTTTGAACTTACCTTCTGTATCCCTGATGTTTACTGCATGCTCAGGTTCATCTGGGTTATCAAAAACATCTGTGTTCCAGAAGTTCTCGATCATTGAGGACACTTTTTCGGTTTTTTTTGCTTTTACTAACTCTTCCATATCGTTTACATTTTAATTCTGATATAAAGATCAGTAAGAAATAATAAGTCAACTTGATGTGAATCAGTAGAATGGATGATGTTGGTCATCCCCAGCTAATTTTCATATCCTACATTTGACAGAGTCCAAGGTCACGGGCAATCGTTCAATTATGTTGAATCAACATTTCATTTAATAAAATATTATGACAATCATTAAAAATATACATCCTTTAAGCGCTGAAGTACTTTTCGACCTTCTGAAAAAAGAATTTCCAGATTATATTAATGCTAAACTGGACTCTATGTTGAACATAGATTTTACTCATGTGTATCATGAGATCAATGTGCTGTTTCCTGAAGTTATTACAGGTACCGCGCTCACAATTACAGTATCGGATCAGGAGATCACTATATCTGACAATGCAGCGAGTTATGAATTTAATGCCACTTTGCTAGAAGAGCAATTAATAGCTTTTATCAAGATAAAAGCCGGGTAATAGTAAATCCGAGTTCACTCAGTACCTTCTTCTATGTAAAAGTTAAAGTTATTTAGAACTGGTGAGTCGTTTTTTTATTTTCTTGTAGAACCATCTTTTGGCCGCTTCGGCAGTTAGCAGGTAAGCGGTAATGATAACAATCATCCAGCCATAAAAGAATAGGGGTAGTCTTATAAAACCAAACCATGTGGCTACAGGTGTAATCGGTATAACCAGAACGATAAGTAAAACAACCATAGTTGCGATAGACAGGTAATTACCAGGCAGACTTTTCGGGAAGGAAAGCCGGGTGCGTACGACTAATACGATCAGGATCGCTGAGATCACAGATTCTGTGAACCAGCCAGTTTGAAATACCTTTTCGTTTGCGTGCATGACCAGTATTAAAAGACCAAAAGTTAAGTAATCAAATACTGAACTTAACAGCCCGAAGGTAATCATGAAATATTGAACGAACCTGAGGTCCCAATGCTGGGGTTCCTGAATATTTAGATCATCCACCCTGTCTGTTGCTATGGCCATCTCCGGGAAATCTGTGAGGAGATTGGTCAGTGGAATTTGTTTGGGTAGTAAAGGCAAAAAAGGAAGAAATAAAGATGCACCGGCCATGCTGAACATATTTCCAAAATTGGCACTGGTTGCCATAAATATATATTTCATTGTATTGATGAAAGTTTTTCGTCCTTCAACAATTCCCTCACTCAGCACATTAAGGTCCTGGCTGAGCAGTACAATATCTGCAGCTTCTTTAGCTACATCAACGGCTGAATCTACAGATATGCCTACATCGGCAGTATGTAATGCTGGAGCATCATTGATCCCATCACCCATAAAGCCTACAACGTGCCCAGCCTTTTTTAGTATGGCAATGATGCGTTCTTTTTGATTGGGTTCCACTTCTGCAAAAATATCAGTATGAGGAGCCTGATGTTTTAAGGCCGCATTGCTCATCTCTCATAAAGTAGAACCAATTAATATTTTGGGTGTGGCGATCCCGATTTGCTGTTCAAGGCTTTTTGCTACCAGGGCATTGTCACCAGTGATGATTTTTAACTGTACACCAAGATTTTTCAGTTTAGTAAGCGTAGCAGACATCCCAGCCCGTGGTGGATCAAATAAAGTAATAAAACCCAAAAAGATCATTTGCTGTTCCTGATCCCTGGTAAAGTTTTTTTCAGCACTACCTGCTTTATAAGCCACGCCAAGCGTTCGAAAACCTGCATCACTCAACTGCTGATATTGATCCAGGATTTTTGCACGATTTTGATCTAAAGGAACCAGGCTGCCGTCTGCGGTTTCTGTTTGATTACAAATGTTTAAAATGACCATTAGTGCACCTTTAGTGATCACCAAGTTGTCCTTTTTATTTTTAACCTGTACGGTTAACCGCTTACGGATAAAGTCATAAGGGATTTCAGCTTGAACATGATACGGATCAGTTGATGACTCCGGCTTTGGATAAGCTAAACAAATAGCCTTATCAATAGGATTGTTAAAACCTTGCTGCATTGATGCGTTGAGCCAGGCATATTGCAATACCTTATCGCTGTGTTTACCATCAATACTTAGGGAATCTTTTAAGGTTACTTTACCCTCGGTAATGGTGCCGGTTTTATCAGAGCATAGAATATCCATACTTCCAAAATTCTCGATAGAGGAGAGACGTTTCACAATAACCTGGTGTTTGGCCATGCGTCTGGCTCCCGTTGATAGATTCACACTTATAATGGCCGGTAATAATTGAGGTGTTAATCCTACGGCAAGTGCAAGAGAAAACAAGAATGAATCCAGCACCGGTTTATGCAAGAAAACGTTGACTGCAAAAATAATGATGACCAGTATAAGGGTGATTTCCATTAGCATATAACCAAATTTCCTGATACCTCTTTCAAAATTCGTTTCGGGTGCCTTTTGCTGTAGACTAGTTGATATCTTACCAAATTCAGTTTGGGAGCCTGTTTTCATGATTAAGCCAATCGCTTTTCCGCTAATCACATTAGAACCCATAAAAAGAGAGTTGGATCTTTTGGCCAATGGTATGTCTGGCTGTAATACACCCGGAAACTTTTCTACCGGATAAGTTTCACCTGTAAACGCAGCTTCATCAATAAACAATTCCTGCGCTTCTAAAAGCAAACTGTCACCGGGAATGATATCGCCGGCCGATAGATAAATGATATCGCCTGGAACGATCTCTTCTATTGAAATTTCCTTTTTTTCACCTTCTCTTAGTACTGTGCAATGTAGCTGAACCATTTTTAGAAGTTCAGAAACCGCATTAGCTGCTCCTCTTTCCTGCCAAAAACCAAGTAAACTGCTAATCATGACGATCAGCAGTATAATTACCGTATCGGCTATATCTCCGAGACTGGCAGATAGGAGCGCAGCGATGATAAGCATGATGGTAATTGGGCTTTTAAATTGTGAAAGCAGCAGTAACAACATTGGAGCCTTATTCCCTGATTTTAAGGTATTGTGCCCATATTGTTTGATCCGGCTTACTGCCTGTTTAGAAGTCAAACCTTTTTGGTCAGCAGCTAAACTTGCAAATGCTTCGGTACTGCTCAAACTCCAGAAACATTCTGTTTGATGACTATCTTGAGGATTTTGTTTGTCCATGTTAGCTATTTTTAATCGAATTGACTGGTATAGAGTTCAAAATACCTTCCTTTTTGTTTTAATAATTCTGCATGGCTACCCTGTTCAATGATTTCACCTTGCTCAAGAACAATAATTTTGTCGGCATTTATAATGGTGGATAAACGATGAGCAACTACAAAACTCGTTCTCCCTTCCATTAAGCGGTCGATTCCAATCTGAATATGGATCTCGGTTCTGGTATCTATAGAACTGGTTGCTTCATCCAGGATGAGAATTCGCGGATCTGCAACGGCGGCCCTGGCAATGTTTAAGAGTTGCCGCTGACCCTGACTCAGGTTATTACCATCATCTTCAAGGATGGTTAAATAACCTTTAGGTAGTCTTTTAATGAAGGAATCTGCGCTAACGAGTTTTGCTGCTACAATGACTTGTTGGTCTGTTGCTTTTAGTGATCCATAGCGGATATTTTCCATCACCGTTCCATGGAATAAATGTGTGTCTTGAAGAACCATAGCAAGTGATTGTCTAAGGTTTTTCCTTTTGATCATCCTGATATCGGTACCATCAATGGAAATATCGCCAGACTGGATATCATAGAAGCGGGGAAGCAGATTGATGATTGTGCTTTTTCCTGCACCTGTTGAACCTACGAAGGCAATTTTTTGCCCAGGTAATGCTTTTAAAGATATATTCTTAAGAATTGTTTTTCCTGGATTATAACTAAATGTAACCTGATTAAAATGGATTTCTCCTTTAATGTTAACGAGTTCCAGGGCTTGCTTCTCATCTGCTTTTTCTGGCAGCTGGTCCATGACCTCAAAAATTCGTTCCGCACTTGCCATTGCGGTTTGAAAACTGCTGAACTCGCCGGATATTTGATTTAAAGGACGCGAAAATTGTTTGGAGTATTGCAGAAAAGCAGCAAGACCACCAATATCCAGTCCAGTCACAATAGACATAATTCCTCCGGCAGCAGCTGTTAATGCAAAATTTATAGTGTTTAAATTTTGCATGATAGGCATCATAATCCCTGAATAAAACTGTGCTTTGGTGGCTTTTTTAAGCAAACCTTTGTTTAGTTTTTCAAAATCATCTATGGCTTCCTCTTCATGGCAGTATACTTTAACGGTTTTTTCACCTGTAATTATCTCTTCTATGTAGCCATTTAAAATACCAAGAGCTGCCTGCTGTCCGGTAAAATAGGTATTGCTTTTCTGAATAATCAGTTTTGCGAGCCAAAACATTGCGAATACGACAACTATAGTGACCAGAGACAACATCGGGCTAATGTATAGCATAAGGACAAATGTGCCAGCTACAGTAATTAGACTTGAAATAATCTGGGTTACACTATCGTTCAAGGCGTCACTCACATTGTCCAGATCATTTGTAAAACGGCTCATAAGCTCTCCATGGTTATGGGTGTCATAAAACCGAATTGGAAGCGTTTGCATTTTACAAAACATATCAGCACGGATCATATTTATTGTTTTTTGCGCAACATATATCATCAGACGGCTTTGAAAGAAAGCTGCAATTACACCAAGGAGATAAATAGCCATTAGTAAGACAACCATTTGTAACAAGCCTTGAAGGCGGCCTGGAATAATATAGTTGTTAATGATGGGTCTCAAAAGATAGGATCCATATAAGGACGCAGCTGTGTTCAGGAGTAAAAAAAGAATTACCAGCAAAAACAGTACTTTTTGTTTGCCAAAATACTGCCATATTCTGATAATGACCAGACCTGGTTTTTTGGCTTTCTCCAATGATACGGATCCATGGTGTCCCGGCAGTCCGGAAGGTAGCAGATTGATGCTTTTACTCATTTTACAGCTCCTTCCTTTTGCTGTTGGGAATGGTATATTTCCTGATAGGTTTTATTTGTTTTCATGAGTTCATGATGGGTACCCATTCCAACAATTTTTCCGCTATCCAGAACAATGATTTTATCGGCCAACTGAACCGAACTAATTCTTTGGGCAATAATAAATATAGTAACCTCCTTAAGATGCAGTTTAAATTCATCCTGAATTTTAGCTTCTGTCGTAGAATCTACAGCGCTTGTACTGTCGTCAAGGATTAGTATTAAGGGGTGTTTAACCAGGGCCATTGCGATGCAGATTCGTTGTTTTTGTCCACCGGAAAGATTGACGCCTCCTTGTCCTAATTCAGTTTCGTATTGTTTTGGAAAGGACATAATGAAATCGTGTGCCTGAGCTTCCTGACAAGCCAGGATGATTTCTTCCTGAGTTGCCCCTGGATTTCCCCATCTCAAATTATCTTTGATTGTTCCTGAGAATAATTGGTTTTTCTGTAAAACCATGCCGATGCTATTTCGTAAATTTTTTAGTGAATAGTCCTTCAGCTCGAGATCATCAATCAATATTTTTCCTTTACCCACCTCATACAACCGGGGTATAAGTTGCACAAGGGTGCTTTTAGCTGATCCGGTCGCGCCAATAATAGCAACTTGTTCACCGGGATGAGCAATGAAATTAATGCTATTCAATACATATCTTTTTGCTTCTTTATGGTATTTGAAAGCTACATTCCTAAATTCTACTTTCCCTGCTTTTATCTTAATGTTTCTTTCGAGAGCCGAGGGTGTATCCACTATATCAACATCTGCATTCAATACTTCCAGAACACGCTTAGAAGATGCACCAGCTCTGGAAAAGGCCATTATGGTCATAGAAAGCATGGTCAAAGACATAAGGATTTGGGTAATATAAGTAATGAAAGACATGAGCTGTCCGATATGCATGGTCCCGGATATGATTTTTTTTCCGCCAAACCACACTACTGCAACAATGGATATATTCATCACTAGCATCATCACTGGGGTTACCATCACTACTATTGCTGAAGCTTTAATGGCGGCATCTCTTAAACTATTATTCGATATTGAGAATTTTTTTTCTTCAAAAGACTCACGTACAAAAGATTTAACCACACGAATGTTCATTAAGTCTTCTTGAATGGCACCATTTACATGATCCAGCTTTTGCTGCATCCTAAGAAAATAAGGAAAGCTTTTTCGCAGGATAAAGAAGATACTTATGCCCAATACAGGAATGGCGACTGCAATAATAAAGGCAAGACTGGAATTGATTCTTGCTGCCATAAAAACTCCAAATACAAGCATGAGCGGAGCACGGATGAGTAATCTTAGCGACATCATGACTACGTTCTGGATAATATTTATATCATTAGTCATTCTGGTAACCAGAGATGCAGAACTGAATTTGTCAATATTTAAAAAAGAAAAGGTTTGGATTTTTCGAAATAACCCTTGTCTTAATTCAGCGGCAAACCCAACAGATGCTTTTGAGGAATAATAAATATTACCCACATTTCCAATGATTGCAACAATAGAAAGGACCAACATTGTTATTCCTGTGATTATGATATAGTGCAGATTTTTCTCCTGTACACCCTGATCAACGATGCGAGACATGAGCACAGGTTGAACGATTTCTCCCATAACATCTACAAATACCAGTAGTGGAGCCATTAGGAAAGCTGTCAGGTACTTTTTAAGGAATGGGAAATAAGCATTCATCTAAAGGAGATTTTTAAGTCTTACCGTGTAAAATCTGTCTAAACCTTGTTTTGAAATAAAATTCATTTTATTTAGATATTCTCAAGCGCAGTGCGATGGCCGGTTTGGGCATTTTTAAAATAGGAGACTGTAAGCCCTGTTACTTTTTTAAACTGTCTGCAGAGGTGGGCGACACTACTGTAATTCAATAGGTGGGAGATTTCGGTAAGATTAAGCTCCTTATAAAGGATAAGTTCTTTTACCCTCTCAATTTTATGCTTGATGATGTAATGCTCAATAGTTAGTCCTGTTTGCCGTGAAAATACGTTGGCCAGGTAAGTATAATCGTAATGAATTTTCTCGCTGATGTAATTAGAGTTTTTGATTTTTGGCATTTCATCATTATAATGAACCATGTCAATAATTGTGTTTTTAATTTTTTCTATTAACATTTCTTTCTTATCGGATATCAATTCGAAACCTGATTCGAGCAAGGCACACCTTAACAATTCGAACTGCCGCTGAGTTGGGTTCTCTTTGGTCTGGACTTCACCAAGGTCTATGGATATATAGCTTAAACCAACCTTATCCAGTTCTATTTTTACGGCTATTCTGCATCGGTTACTGACCATGTGTTTAATTCGTAAAACCATTGTGATTATGTTATGGAGTTAGTTTGAGTCTCAATTGGCAACCAAAGGCGTTTTAACAAACCTCGGGATTTAACCGCATGTTCAAAATGATAGCCGTCACGATTATCATGATGGTCATCATGATTACTGGTGATGCATAAAGTTCCTTTTTATGTGAGTTGTGCAACTGTTATCCATAAATGTATAATGATGTTGGAATGAAATAAGGCAACCTTTGAGGTGTGAAATATTTCACAGGAAAATCATGGATCATGAAAAATAACGAAACATTGCAAAAAAATGTTCAGGACGCAATCAAATGGGAACCATTATTACAAGCAGCTGAAATCGGTGTAACAGTTAATGATGGCGTGGTCACCTTAACAGGAATAGTGGATAGTTATGCTAAGAAATACGAAGCAGAGGATGCAGCAAAAAAATTAGCTGGAGTAAAAGCCGTTGTCGAGAGAATAGAGGTGAAGTATCTTGGTTCTATCCACAAAGAAGATGAGGAAATTGCCAAAGAGGTTTTGAATGCTTTCAAATGGAACTGGAAGATCCCCGGAGAAAAAATTACAGTTAAAGTTGAAGATGGTTGGGTAACTCTTACAGGAACTATTAATTGGAATTATCAAAAGGATGCTGCTAAAAATGCGATCAAGAACCTGTTAGGGGTGAAGGGGGTGACCAATAGCATTACAATCGAGTCAGATATTCATAATGCAGTGGAGAAAAAGGAAATTGAAGATGCAATTGACAGGAATTGGTCGGTCAATAACCAGGATATACAAGTTAAAGTTTCTGGTAGTCGTGTGACATTGACAGGAACTGTGAATTCAATTTATCAAAAAGATGAGGCCCAACGAATGGCTTGGAATGCGCCAGGTGTCTGGTATGTGGATAATGAGATTGAATACGATTATTTATTAGTTGATTAAATATAGAACGGGAGCATTCGCTCCCGTTTATTGGGAATTATGAGAAAATTAGAAAAAAAGGTGGTATTCATCACCGGTGGAAATTCAGGTATAGGAAAAGCTGCAGCACTTGAAGCTGCAAGAGAAGGTGCGATTGTTGTCGTGGCCGACCTTGAAAGTAAGGACCACATGGAAACGCTTACTGAAATAGAGGCACTTGGAGCCAGAAGTATGTTTGTCCCAATTGATGTGTCAGATGTGGAGAGCGTTAAATTGGCTATTCTTACGGCTGTAGCAGAATTCGGTAGATTGGATGTAGCTTTTAACAATGCAGGTATTGGCGGTACTTATTCGGGGATACATGATATGCCAGAGGCCACTTGGGACAGGGTGATCGCTGTAAATTTAACTGGCCAGTTTTATTGTGTCAAGTATGAACTGCAACAGTTTTTGAAACAGGGCGGGGGGGTAATTGTAAATATGTCTTCTCTTGGTGGATTGAAAGCAGAACATGGTCTGGTACCTTATACAGCAGCCAAACATGGTGTATTAGGCATTACCAAAAATATAGCGGTTCAATATGCTGCACAGCACATCAGGGCAAATGCACTATGTCCCTATTATGTGGAAACTCCTTTATTGGCTGAAGTTCCTGATGCCACCCATCAGGCATGGATTGATGGAACCCCATCCAAACGTCTTTGTACACCTGAAGAGGTAGCTAAAGCATTTATTTACCTGGCTTGTGATGACTCCAGTTATTGTAACGGCACACAAATTATCCTGGATGGGGGAGTGATGGCTTAATTAGTTCTTCATTTTAGTAAGCCTTTCCACATCCAGTACCATAATGGTTATTCCTTCACGTTCAATTAATTTTTCGTTTCGGAAATCTGACAAGGTCCTGCTTACCGTTTCAGTAGCCATACAGGCCATTGCAGCTAAGTCTTCACGGGTAATGCTTAAAAAATCGCTTTTTATAATCTGCTGATGGTACAGGCGAAGAATGGCCCCGGCCATTTTTTTTCTTACTGAATCGTAAGCGAGTTGGAGTAACTGTTCCTCTTTCTCACGGTTATCGTTAGATAAAAGGTGAATGAATTTTCTCGCTACTTCTGGATAAAGATTGATGATTTTTTCAAGTTCTTCTACAGGAATCAGACAAAGTGTACTATCCTCTACCGCTGTGGCAGTATCAGTATAATTGCTATTTCCTAAAATGGTATTGATGCCCACGTATCCCCCAGTAGCATACATACCTGTCATCAGTTCACGGCCATCCAGCGAAAGTTTAATGGTTTTTATCTTACCCTGGATGATCAGATAGAGACCTTTACCATGATCTCCTTCATAGTAAACAACCTGGTTTTTTCTGAATTCGCGGTTTTTATGGCCTGCAATAATTTTTGCAAATTCTGCCAGCCCGTCAGTTTTGGCAACCAGTACTTTGAATTCATCAGCTGTATTTTTATTTTGGAGTTGCAGATGGGCTTTTTTTCTTAGCCTGACTTCAATAGCATTAAGCAGTTCAATATCATCAAAAGGCTTGGTTAGATAATCGTCAGCACCCATCTCCATTCCCTTACGAAGGTCATTGTGCTCAGCTTTGGCAGTCAGAAAGATGAAAGGAATTGCCGAAGTCTCTGAGTACTTATTGAGCATATACAATACGCCATATCCGTCAAGTTCAGGCATCATGATATCGCAAAGAATGATGTCGGGAATATGCTTTAAAGCCATTTCTATTCCGATCTTACCATTTTCAGCTTCAAAAACAGTGTATTTGGCCATTTCCAGGATCTCAGCTATGTTTCCCCTTATGCCGTCGTGATCTTCAATGATCAATATTTTTTCGTTCATGATTGTGGAAATGTGAGGGTGAAAAGCGTACCTCGGTTAATGCTGCTTTTGAAATCTACTTTACCATTCATCAGATCAGTATACCTGGAAAGTATACTTAATCCAAGTCCATTACCGGAGATCTTTCCTGTGTTATGGGCCCGAAAAAATGGTTCACAAAGATGTTTTTGGTCTTCAATGGGTATCCCGATACCATTGTCGCAGATTCTGATGGTACAGTTGTTTTCATTGATTTTGGTGTAGAATTGGATGGCACTTGCTTCACCAGAATATTTTATAGCGTTGTCAATAAGTATAACGATACAGTTTTTTAACAAGGTCTGATCTAGTGTGATCATTGATTCCGTGCCTCTGTGCACAAAGACTATTTTTTGTCTTCCCTTTAAAGCGATCTGCATTTCTTCAGTAATTTCTGCGGCGAATTCAGCTAGATTAAAATGGTTGAATTTAGTCTGTACCTTTCCGGAATCTAATTTTTCAAGGGAAAGAAAATCGTTTAGGATGGCAGTAACATTCAGTACAGCATCTTTTATTTTATCTACATGTTTACTAATATTGGGGTTGTCAAAAGGAAGCGCATGACGTTCAATAAGTGAGGCAGAAAGCTGTACCATACTCAATGGTGTACGGAATTCATGTGATGCAATAGAAACGAACCGACTTTTAAGCTTACCTAATTCCTGTTCTTTTGCCAGAGATAAGTTCAGTTCCCGTTGTGTCTGTTCTAAAGTAAAAACGGTATTGTGTAAATTTTCAAGCGACAGGTTCAATTCTGCCTTGGTTTGCTCTAGGGCATCAACAGTTTCCCGAAGAGAAAGCGTTCGCTCCTGTACCTGATCTTCCAGTAAAGCTGCATAATCATGGAGTTTTGATTCGGCTTCTTTTTCCCGGCTCAGGTCATGAATAAAACCTGCATAAATGATCCTTCCTGAGTATTTAACCTCGCTGACACCTAAACGAAATGGAAACTGACTCCCGTTTTTTCTTAAGCCTGTCAATTCTCTCCCAACACCAATAATACTGGCCTGACCAATTTTTTTATAGCGGAAGAGGTAGCCATCATGGTTCATCCGATCTGGTTGTGGCATCAACATAGAGATGTTCTTTCCAAGAATTTCCTGTTCAGTATAGCTAAAAAGTCTGCAGGCTGAGGGATTAATGGACTCAATGATCCCCTGGTCATCAATAGTAATCAGACCGTCTATCGCATTATCGATAATCGCTTTAAGCAGAACGGAATTTTCCATAAAATTGGGGTTACAGATTAAATTAACCTGTTCTATACCTACAATCTGATGATCATTTTGTTTTAATTATCTGGTGGCTGATGATGTTTAAAAAAGATCTTAAAAGCGCAGCCTTTGCCTGTTGCACATTCCACTTCGATTTTACCGCCTGATGCGTTGACAATCTTTTTGATCAAGTATAGTCCAATGCCGGTGCCTTCTGTTGCTGTATTTACCCGCTTATATTTTTTAAAAAGATGGTCTAACTCGTCGTTCGTGATACCAATGCCATTGTCAGTGATCGTCAATTCGATAAATTGACCTTTTTTTTCAGTTTTGATACTGATCTCAGGCAAACGGTCAGGATGGCTAAACTTCAACGCATTGGTGATGAGATTCAGCATTACGCTTCTCAAATTTTTTCTAGCGAACCGAACCTCTTTTCTGACGAAATCGACATGAAAAATAGCTTTCGAACTCTTGATCTTTTCCGACAAAATCTCTTTTATTTCTTCAAATAGTGCTGGAAAGCTTTCCAGATTTTCATCAACGTCTTCCGATTCCAAATAACCGACCCGGGCCAAGTCGCTGATGATCGATTTAAAATTGGTGACTGCTTTATTCATCATACCGGATAATTCCATGACCTCAGGGTCCTGGGTATCCAGCTTATCATTCAGTATGTCTAGCAACATTTCAATATTTACGATGGGTGCGTTAAGGTCATGTGAAGCCCCAAAAACAAAGTTGTTCAGATCAGCGTTAATTCTTAGTAAGCTTTTATTACTTTCATCAAGACCTTGGTTGCTGATGTCCAGATTTTTATTACTGGTGTCCAGTTCCAGCAATATTTTTTTCAGTTCAGTGATGTCGTAGAAACTGATGATTGCTCCATCGGGGGTTTTACTGTTTTTCTTCAGATAAGGCATGGTCATCACCTGATAGATCTTTCCATTGATCGCTTCTGCTTCCCGGGTAATGGGTACTTCGTCATGAATGACTTTTTTCACATCGGCAATTAATGTTTCAAATTTGATATTGGTTGTTATGTTACTGAGCGGCCTGCCAATATCTACCTCACGGATATTAATGTGCTGCACTGCTCCAAGTGAATATCTTTTCAGCAACAATTTCCGGTCAACAAATAATTGACCGTTGATATTGCTGCGGAAGTAATTGTTCAGATCGTCATTTAGGTCTGTTAATTCGCCTATTGTTAGCTTGTGGTCCTTGTTGACAGTTTGCAGTTCTTCGTTCACCGATTGCAACTCTTCATTGGTACTTTGCATTTCTTCATTGGCGGATTGCATTTCCTCATTGGCCGATCGCAGTTCTTCATTAAAAGACTGCATGTTTTCATTGGAGGAGGAGATATGCTCATGCGCTATAGCTATCGTATGTTTTAGCTGGGCTACCTCCTGTTCGAGACTGATCAAATGTTCTCTGGTTACTTTGTTGATATCTTCGACACGGATCACATTTTTCTCCTTAGCTATCGTTTGACTGTTTGTAAACAAGACGAGCAACAGTCTTTCTTCCGACCCAGCGGCATAAAATGGACTAAGGACAATACTAACCAGTTTGTTTTTTTTCTTACCAGCAACTTCCAGATTTAATCTCTCAAGCACAACTCTTTCGTTCAATTTTAGCGCTTTGTGAGCAGCGGCTTTAAAGACGGTGCAGATTTGCGCTGGTAACAAGTCAATCAGATTATGGTTAAAATTAATGTTTTTCAAATAGAGGCTGGTATTGCCAAAGGCTTGAACAACAAATAGGTTTTCGTCGGTACAAACACCGTTGAACCCAGACTCCCTTAACAAGGCGGCATTAATCTGGTCTGCAAGTTCGGTGTTGGATACCGGCACGATGTGCTTTTTGTATACTTCCATTGTCGTCGCCTTTAGTTCCCCAATCTTATGGGAGGAAAAAGTATCAAAATGGATAGCTCGACCTGTTTTGTTACTTTTCAAAATGTTCCATGTAGTGCTGATCTCATTAAAGCTACCTTTAATGATAGAGGCGCCCTCGCTTGGACCCAAAAAGAGATAACCCCCTTCTTTCAATCCAAAATGCAGGAGGTTAAATACCCTTTGCTGTAGGGATACATTAAAATAGATCAGCAGGTTACGGCAGCAGATCAGGTCAATGTTACAATAGGGTAGGTTTTTGGTCAGGTCATGCTGGGCGAAGATCAGCATCTTTCGGATCTCGTGTTTAACTTTATAGTTCATCCCTTCTTTGGTGAAAAATCGCTGCAAACGTTCCTTAGATACCGTTTTAATTGTACTTTCGGTATAAATGCCTTTAGAGCCTGTATCAAGTGCCGTTTTACTGATATCCGAGGCGAAAATTTTGACCTCTATATTTTTGGGATGTTCGTTTAAATACTCTTTAATCAACATGGCCATAGAGTAGGCTTCCTCACCGGTAGCGCAGCCAGCAACCCAAATTTTCAATACTTCCGTATTGTTCATTTTAACAATCTCCGGGATAACGGTTTTTTCAATAATTTTAAAGGCTTCCATATCACGAAAAAAAGAGGTTACACTAATCAGGAAATCATTGGCGAGCAACTTGACTTCTGCTTCGTTTCGTTTTAGCAATTTGTAATATTGATCAACCTTGTTCAGGTGATGACCCGCCATTCGTCTTTGGATCCGCCTGATGATCGTCGGACTCTTATAGCCGCTAAAATCTAATGGGAGGCTCCCTTTGATCAAGGTTAATATTTGCCCAAGCTCTTCCTCATTGATCTGCACGGAAGGTTGATCTGGCAATTGGTCCAAGCCATCAGCGGACGCTCCGATAGCTGTAATATCTTGTTGATCGACAATTTTAGCCATGAGCTGATAATGATTATGTTTAGGTAAGATGAGAAAGAAGTCTTTAAATATAAAGGTATTAATATGTAATAATTTATTTATTTTCAGGTATTTAAGTGTTGTTGTAAACCTAGATAGGTACAAAAGCGGTGCCACAACAACGAGAGGGTAAAGACCACTTAGATGTGTGCTTCCTTTGATTCTGTTACAACTTTACAAGATCATTTGGCGAAAAAGAAGTAGTAGCCCTCTTCCCCGTATGGCTATACTAATCAGATGATGAATATCTTGTCTAGCGATGATTAGAATCATTTCCGATGTTGGCAATTACACAGACCTTTAGGCTTTATCTACATAAGGTAGCTTCCTTATGAAAACAATTCACTATAAATAATCTACATTATTATGGCTATACAGACCGTTAATCCTTTTAGTAACGAGCTTATTAGAAGTTTTCAGGAAATGTCTCCTGAATTGGTGGCAATCGAAATTTCTATCGCTGATGAAACTTTTCAAAGCTGGCGTAAAACCAGTTACGCACAACGGGCAGATCTTTTGCACGGTGTTGCAAAATTGATGCGAGAACAAAGAGATCAACTATCTAAATTGATTACATTGGAAATGGGTAAATTAATCGCTCAGAGTTATGGAGAGATCGCACTTAGCGCCGATATTGTCGACTATTATGCTACAAATGGGGAAGCTTTCCTTAGTGACCAAAAGTTGGAGACTGAATTTGGTGAAGCTTATATCAAAAGCACTCCAATCGGTGTACTTCTTGGGGTTGAACCATGGAATTTTCCTTTTTATCAGGTAGCTCGCTTTGCTGCACCTAACATTATGGCAGGGAATGTCGTATTGGTTAAGCATGCTTCGAATGTTCCGCAATGCGCATTGGCAATTCAGGAGTTGTTTGTGCAAGCTGGAGCGCCAAAGGGTGTGTATACCAATTTGTTTGTCAGTGGAAGTCGGATAGATGATGTAGTTGCAGATCCAAAGATTAAAGGTGTTTCCCTTACCGGAAGTGAAGTTGCGGGCGCTAGTATTGCCACTGCCGCCGGAAAATTTCTAAAGAAGTCGGTTCTTGAACTGGGTGGCAGTGATGCCTTTATTGTTTTGGAAGACGCAGATTTAGATAAGGCTGTTGATTGGGCTGTTGTTGGACGGATGAACAATACAGGGCAATGCTGTGTGGCCTCTAAACGGATTATTGTGCTGGATGCTGTTGCTGATGAGTTTTTGGATAAGTTCAAGGCTAAACTGAGTGGGTTGAAAGTTGGAGACCCAATGGATGAGGCTACGGAACTAGGGCCTTTAAGTTCGGAAGGAGCTGTTATACAGTTGGTTGAACAAGTTCAGCGGAGTGTGAGAGCTGGCGCAAAGGTATTGCTAGGTGGTAAATTAATTGATCGTAAAGGTGCGTTTATTGAGGCTACCATTTTAGGAGATATTAAACCTGGAATGGCTGCGTACCATGAAGAATTATTCGGGCCGGTTGCTTCCTTTTACAGGGTAAAAAATGAACAGGAGGCGATTGATCTGGCCAATGATTCACCTTTTGGGTTGGGTGGAAGCATCTTCACCAATGATATCGAACGGGGAAAACGTTTGGCTGAACAGATAGACACAGGTATGGTATTTATCAATCATCCAACCTGGACTCAGCCTGATTTGCCTTTTGGTGGAACTAAGGGGTCTGGATACGGAAGAGAGTTGTCTAGTCTAGGTATACAGGAATTTGTTAATAAAAAACTGATTCGGATCAGCAAGTTAACAGATCCTTTTTAATCGCTTGTTGAGGTGCCCGGACATTTAAAATATCAAAGAAAACTGCAGCATCGCAACCTATTTAAAAATTAACCATACCTTTAAGGAAAGATATCTTTCTGAAACATTTTCTTTTTCTGCCCACCCATTGTTTCTCTGACTTTTTTGAATAAGCTTTATTAACACCTTGAACCATGAAAAAATTATTGTCTTCTAACCTGATGTGGTTATGAATGAACCTGAATATATTATTGCAATTGGTGCGTCCGCCGGTGGCCTGGAAGAAATCAATTCTTTCTTTGATCATACGCCATTAGATGGAGTATCCTATATTGTTGTTCAACACCTTTCAGCTTCTTTTAAAAGCAGAATGGTTGAAGTGCTTGCTAAACATAGCAAGCTGGTTGTAGAAGAGGCTACTGACGGTAAGCTCGTCGAGTGTAATCAGGTTTACCTTATTCCGCACGATAAATATATGACCATTGAAAATAACAGGTTGTATTTAAGAGATAAGGAGGAAGCAAAGGGGGCACATCTGACCATCAATATATTTTTTAATTCTTTAGCTGCGGATTGTGGGAGAAAAGCAATCGGTATTATTCTTTCTGGCTTAGGAAGTGATGGATCTGAGGGGCTTGTTGCTATTAAAAATGCTGGTGGAATGATAATGGCCCGAAATCCGGAAACTTCTGCTTTTCCCAGTATGCCATCCAAGGCCATTGCTACGGGAATGGTAGATTTTGTATTGGAGCCCGCAGCAATGCCTGGTGCAATAGAAGATTACGTAAAACACGAGGGAATTTTGCAAGCCGAGAGTTACAATGATGAGGTAAGCCTTAAGGCTATAGTTGAATTGATTAGACAGCAGTCTCCTCTTGATTTTTCAGATTATAAATCCTCTACCATATTAAGGCGCACCAAAAGGAGGGCAGCTTATCACGATTTTACCAGCCTGACAAAATACCTGGCATTTTTAAAGTCCTCGCCGGAAGAAATTGAGGCACTATCAAAAGACTTTTTGATTAGTGTTACGTCTTTTTTTAGAGATAAGGAGGCTTTTGAGTATATACGGCATAATATTTTACCTGGTATATTGAAAAAACTTAGTCCAAAGGAAGAACTCAAAATTTGGGTAGCAGGTTGCGCGACAGGAGAAGAGGTGTATTCACTAGCTATTCTTATTGCCGAACAATTGACAGGTGAACTGGAACATATTATAGTGAAAATATTTGCTACCGATATTGATAGTACGGCATTAGTTCATGCAGGTAAGGGTGTATATACGAATGATATTGTTAAGGATGTGTCACCTGAGCGATTAAAGAAATATTTCTTAAAGGAAGGTAATCACTATAGAATTAAGCCAAAACTTCGTAAAATGGCAATTTTTGCTCAGCATGATCTGGTTAAAAATCCACCATATTGTAATATGCATTTTATCAGTTGTCGTAATCTGCTGATTTATATGGCGCCGGTATTGCAAAAAAAGATATTTAGCATGTTACTCTTTGGACTTAAAATGGATGGTTATTTATTTCTGGGATCAAGTGAGAATCCGATGCCAATTATCCAGAACCTGGAAGTCGTAAATAAACAATATAAATTATATAGGAATATTAAGTCAAAGAGGATCGTGAGTTTCGATGCTTTTTCAATGCCTGATTCTTTGGAGGTAAGAAATAAGTCTATTTATGCTAATAATGAGCCAGTGATTAATGATCCGTTACAGTCGCTTTATGAAATGATGCATACCAACCTTGCTAATGAACAGGATTACCTGGTGGTATGTGTAGATGAAAATAAGGAAGTAATAAAGTCGTATGGAGACACAAGCAAATACTTGCTTCCAAAACATTTTACCTCTAACCTAGAGAAACTTTTACCAAAGAAATTGGCAATGGTATTCAATATGTTAAGCAATAGTGTATTAAAAACAAATGAAATAGCCCGTTTGAACGGTATAAAGATCAAAATGGCTGATTCGTTTGTCCATGTGAATCTGGTGGTCAGTCCTCTGGTAAGCAAAAGAAAGGAACAAAAGCTTTTAATGGTCACTTTTACAGCAGACAAATTGGTCAAAAGCTCGAAAAAAGAGATTCAGGGTTTTGATGAGGATGTATTTCAGGATCAGTATACCCTTGACCTAGAACAAGAGTTAAAAGAAATAAAAGAGAAACTAAGTTCTGCTTACGAGCAACTGGATGCTTCCAATGAAAATATGCAGTCTTTTAATGAAGAGATGATCTCTGCCAATGAAGAAATGCAAAGTACCAATGAAGAGATGCAGTCTGTAAATGAAGAATTGGATACTATTAATTCTGAGTACCAGTTGAAGAATAAGGAATTACTTGAAATTAATGATGATCTGAATAATTACTTTAGGAGTAATGTTAATGGGCAATTATTTATCAATAATGACCTGCTTTTAATGAAATTTTCTCCGGGTACGGTAAAACAGATCAATTTACTTGATTCTGATATTGGGAGACCGCTGAGCCATATTACTACTAATATAAAGTTTGAAACCCTCATTGAAGACATTGAGAACGTTTTGAGTAATGGAGATGTCATCACCAAAGAGATTGAAACTAATAATGGAAAATGGTATCAGGTGATGACCATGCCTTATTTGCGTCAATCTGATGAAAAAAATAGCGGTGCCATTATCACTTTCAATGATATTACTGAATTGAAGAAGACTCAGTTGGAATTGGATATCAGTAATAAAATGCTTGGAATGAGTATAGATTCTGCTGAATTGGGTACTTTTTCTATTCATGTTGGAACACGAGAATTTCAGACATCTGCGCATTTTAAAGAGATTTTTGGTCTCTATTCAGAAGAAAAGCTTAGCTACGAAGTCGTTGTTGAAAGAATTGAAGAGGGACACCGCAATAAATTCATCAATGCTATTGAAGCCAGTCTTAACGGAGGTGACAAATGTGATCTGGAGTTTCCTTTACGAAATTTTCGTGATAAACAGTTGCACTGGGTTAGAATAATAGGTAACCTTTCCTATAACAATGAGAAAAAACCGGACTATTTTACGGGTGTATTAAACGATATCACCATACACAAGCAGGATGAACTTAGAAAAAATGATTTTATCGCAATAGTAAGTCATGACTTAAGGTCACCGCTTACCTCAATCCAGGCATATCTGCAATTGATCACCTTAAAAGTTAAAAAAAATGATGATGAATTTATAAATTCGTCATTAGCAAGGGTAAATGCGTCAGTTAAAAAAATGAATACCATGATAAATGGTTTTCTAACAGTTTCTGGTTCAGAGGAGGGGCAAATTCATTTAGAACTGGAGACTTTTGAAATGAACAGTTTAATCAATGAAATTGTCGAGGAATCACGTTTTATAAATTCAGGAATTCAGATCACCTTTGTTGAGGGAGTAGAATTATCCTTGAAAGCGGACCGGGATAAAATTGGTCAGGTGCTCAATAATTTTCTTAATAATGCGATTAAATACTCAAATGATGAAAAGCTGATTGAGGTCTCTTCAATAGAGTTTAATGGAATGGCTCAAGTTTGCGTGAAAGATAAAGGTATAGGCATAAAGTTACAGGATCAGGAGAAATTATTTGATCGTTATTATCGGATAAAACGCCTGGATACTAAATCAATACCTGGATTTGGCTTAGGACTCTATTTATCGGCTGAAATCATCAAAAGACATAATGGTAAGGTATGGGTGGAGAGTGAAATTAATAATGGATCATCTTTTTACTTTAGCCTGCCTCTAGCATATATTTCGTCCGTTGATTAAAATCACCAATAGTCTTGATTGGTGTCATGGTACACCAAGCGAAACCTCGGCATCTTTACGGCATACTTAAATAAAAGAATATGTCCGTAATAGAAAGAATTGAACACGATAGCATGGGCGATGTTCAGGTTCCTTTAAACCGTTATTGGGGTGCTCAGACAGAGCGTTCAAGAAATAACTTTAAGATTGGCCCAAAGGCGTCTATGCCGGAAGAGATCATTGAAGCCTTTGGTTTCCTCAAGAAAGCAGCAGCCTATGCTAATAAAGACTTAAATGTGCTGTCAGCAGATAAAAGAGATCTGATTGCAAAGGTCTGTGATGAAATTATAGATGGTAAGCTCTTCGGAGAATTTCCATTGGTCATCTGGCAGACCGGTTCAGGAACCCAGTCGAATATGAATGCAAATGAAGTTATCTCCAATCGGATCCATGTACTACAGGGGAATGACCTGGGAAAAGGTAAATTATATGTTCATCCGAATGATGATGTTAATAAATCGCAGTCCTCTAACGATACCTTTCCAACGGCCATGCACATCGCCGCCTATAAGATATTGGTGGATGTAACCATCCCCGGTATTGAAAAACTAAGAGATACATTAAGGCTAAAATCAGAAAACTTTAAGAATGTAGTTAAAATAGGGCGTACCCATCTGATGGATGCAACCCCTTTAACGCTCGGTCAGGAAATTTCGGGTTATGTTTCTCAATTGGACCACGGACTGAAAGCTTTACATCATACCCTAGATCATCTTTCAGAACTCGCACTTGGTGGCACTGCTGTCGGTACCGGAATGAATACCCCTGTTGGGTATGATATTGTTGTCGCAAAGTATATTGCAGAATTTACTGGTCTCCCGTTCCGAACAGCGGATAATAAATTTGAGGCACTTTCTGCCCACGATGCCATAGTGGAAAGTCATGGTGCATTAAAACAGATCGCGGTTTCACTCATGCATATTGCCAACAATATCCGCATGTTGGCTTCAGGACCCAGATGCAGTATAGGGGAAATACATTTGCCGGAGAATGAGCCGGGTTCCTCGATCATGCCCGGCAAAGTCAATCCAACTCAGAATGAAGCAGTAACCATGGTTGCGGCTCAGGTAATGGGTAACGATGTTGCCATTACCGTTGCGGGGTCAAACGGGCAGTTTCAGCTCAATGTATTCAAACCGGTAATGGCCGCCAATTTTCTACAGTCTGCCCGGCTTATAGGGGATGCCTGCTATTCATTTAATGAACACTGCGCACTTGGCATTGAGCCAAATTATGATGGTATCAAAAAACACCTGGAAACCTCACTGATGCTCGTGACAGCGCTAAATCCACACATCGGATATGATAATTCCGCAAAAATTGCAAAGGCTGCACTAGCGGATAATAAATCATTGAGGGAGGCTGCTGTTGGCCTTGGTTTGGTAACCAATGAACAGTTTGATCAGTGGGTTCGTCCCGAAAATATGATCGGAACAATCAAATAGCAAGGTTTTATATCCGAAAGATGAATTATCAATTTAACAAAGCACTCATACTAAAGGATAGTAATCCTAAAAGTTGAGAGCTCTGCAAGGAGTGCACTTAAATTAACAGAGGCACAGGCTATTTGTTCATCTGCTGCCCCATAATAGATATAAAGTGTATCTCCAAAGATTGCAGTGCCAGAAGGAAAACATACACTATCGACCTCACCAGATAATTCCCATGCTGTTTCAGGTTTAAATAATGGATAGGGTAGACGTGCTATCTCTTTTTCTGGGTTTTCAAGATCCAGCAGCGCTGCACATGCAGAATATACGTATCCTTTTGTCGTATCATGCACTCCATGGTAAATCACCAACCAGCCTTCTGTTGTTTCTATCGGTGGACACCCTCCACCGATATAACTTATTTCATGATCATATTTTGGAGTCAAAAGGATATTGTGATTAAAGTTTAACAGGTAGTTCGTCCAAAACAACTTATTCAGATCCGATAATTCATTTACACTGGCAATTTGTATATCTGGTTTGATGCGGTGAAGAAAGTAAAGTTGATTATTTATTCTTCTGGGGAAAAAAACGAGATCCTTATCCCAAACAAGAAGTCTTGTATTAATGGTGATAATGGTCTTGTCGTGAGCAAACCTGGAATATTTTTCATTGAGTTTACATTTATGCTGTGCAAGGGATTTGAATTCAGGAAACGAAATTACGGGTACAATTATGCCATGTCGTTTAAAGGTTTTTAAATCCAAAGATGTTGCCAGTGAGCCCATGGCATTGAATCCGTCAAAAGCGGTATAAGTTAGATAGTAGCATCCATCGATTTTTACGATCCTCGGGTCTTCGATTCCCCTGGATTCTGTGTCACCCATCGGGGTGAGAATTGGAAGATTGAGTCTTTTTGTAATTTCTAACGGCCCGTTCAGCTGACAAAAGCCAATGGTTGAATAATTCTTTTTACTTACCGCCCTGTAAAACATATAGACAAGATTTCCCTGTTTAATTACTGCGGGATTGAGCACAGCTTGACTTTCAAAGTCCAGCGGAGTTTTCCTTAAAATAACCCCTTCTTTTTTTACTAGTATCAAAATTTTTGGCTTTAGTAGTCCGTTAATTACTCACTGGAATTACAATTAAGGTTTTCTTTGAGTGCCTGATTACATCCTCAGCAACGCTGCCAAGTAGTAAATGAGGTAATCCTTTTCTGCTATGTGTGCCCATAATTATGATATCAGCCCCCCATTTTTCGGCTGTTTCAATAATCACTTTGTAAGGTGTACCTTTTTCCACAAAGCTTTTAATTGGAAAGTCTTTGAATATCTTTTCAATTACATTGATCTGACTGCGATTTAAATTGTGCTCCATCATATCATCTAGTTCCCTGGTCGTTGCAGGATCCTGATCTGTTATACCATCTGGATCTACAATACTGACCAGAGCTACTTTTGAGTTGAGCTGTTTAGCTAACTGCAGGCCACTCAGGGCAACTATTTCCGAACTTGGATGACTGTCAATTGCGATTAGGATTTTATGAAATTCCATTTGATCTGATTTTCTTAATATAATTGATATGGGGAAATCTAGGGTGTTATTTCTTTTGAGAACTTTTCAGTAATTCCGATTGTTCTTCTTTCTTTTTGCTGTCAAGTTTTCTAAAATATCCCCTGAATAGAAAGTTATGTTTTAAAGCTTCCATGTTCTGATTGAAACCGTCTGTACCCTTTTGAAGATTTTCTATTGTAAGGCTTATGTTTTTGGCCGTTAAGGAATCCTTTAGCAGTGTGTTAAGAGGCCCTTTTCCATTGGTTAGCTCATGATTTAAATCTTTTACCATGGTATTCATTTGGTTGGTCATTTGATTGGCATTGACACCGGCAGCTTTGATCTGTACAATCGCATCCTTCAACGTACTGGCCATTAATGTATCAGTCAACAAAAGACCAGCAGTTCCTTTGCCTTTTTTGATGTCATTAACCAGATGGTTTAGCCCTATTGTCATTTCATTGGCATTGCTGGTTGTTTTGTAAATATTTTTCAGGGAGGCCTTCAAATTAATACCAATAGATTGGTCGTTAATTAATTTTAAAATTGCACTGCTGTCTATCCGCAAAACTGTTCCTTTTAGAACTTCTGAAATACTGGCTACATTGTCATTGGTCTTAGATAATTTTGCAATGATTTCATCCATGTTGGCCGTGTTCTTTACCTTGAGCAAATCACCTTCTTCGACCTTTTTACTAATTCCTTTCACCGGGCTAATATTAACCACTTTATTGCCCATGAGACCTTCAGTTCCAACAGCTGCTAATGCATTTTTATGAATGAATGATTTTACTTTGCTATTGATTTGCATCGTAACCTCGATAGTACTGTCGTTGATCAGTTCAACTTCTTTAACCGTTCCTGCTTGCAGACCAGAGAAGAGCACATTGTTCCCTTTTGTTAAACCATTTAAATTAGAGAACCGGACCTTCAGTCTAAAGTCATTGCCAAATATGTTGTTGTTTTTACCAATGATAAAAAAGGCGAATATCATGAGCACTAATGCTGACAATACAAATGCCCCAAGTTTGATATTATTTACTTTTGGATTTCTCATGCTATTTTATTCGAAAAATTGTTTAATATTTTCATCTGTCGATTGCTTCAGTTCTTCATACGTTCCTTTGGTATAACATTTACCTTCCAGTAAGAGTACAACTAGATCAGCCGTATTTTTTACGCAGTTCATATCATGCGAGATGATGATGGAAGAGCTATGGTTCTTCTTCTGGAGTTTAAGGATCAGATTTTCTATTTCCCTTGAGGTAACCGGATCCAGACCTGTGGTAGGCTCATCATAAAGTATAACTTCTGGACGTAGGATCATGGTTCTGGCCAGGGCAACACGCTTCAGCATTCCTCCTGATAACTCCGATGGCATCATATCCATGGTGTGCAGCAGATCTACATTTTCGAGTGCCTCATTAACCAGTCTTTCAACTTCTTCCTTAGTGATGTCAACCCAGTGCCGGAGTAGAGGAAATTCCAGATTTTCACGGATTGTCATTGAATCATAAAGTGCATTGCTCTGAAACAGAAAGCCGATTTTGGACCTGGCCTGATCTAGTTCATCTTCATTCATTTGAGATATGTTTCCTTTAAAGACGAGAATACTTCCGCTATCAGATTGTAATAAACCAATGATGCATTTGATGAGGACAGATTTACCTGAGCCTGATTTTCCCAGGATGACGACATTGCTGCCTTTTTCTACCGTCAAATTAAATCCATCTAATACCTTTTTGTCTCCAAAAGCCTTAACAAGATCTTGTATAACAATTACAGGTTCTTTTGTCTCCGTTTCCATGATCTGTTAATTAAGGCCCATTAATTCAGTGATTTGAACTGCTAGTAGGTCAATGATGAATATCATCACAGAGGATAAAACGACCGCTGAATTAGCCGAAATTCCAACTCCTTGTGTACCCTTAGTTGAATTAAAACCTTTGTAACAACCTACAATGCCTACTGCAAAACCAAAGAATAAGGTTTTAATAATGGCTGGCAAGAGATCACTAAAATCCAGGCTTTTAAAAACCTGCAGGAAGAACAGATCAAAACTAGTTACTGATCTTATATTCACGCCCAGATAAGCTCCAAATAATGAAATGGCATCTCCAAGAATAGTTAGTAGTGGCAGCATTAATGTGGTGGCTAAAACACGTGTTGCAACCAGATATTTAAAAGGTTTTATACCACTAACTGTCATCGCGTCTATTTGCTCGGTTACTTTCATCGAACCTAGTTCAGCACCGATGCTACTGCCAATCTTTCCGGCAAAAATTAAAGCCGTAATCACCGGACCAATTTCCCTGACAATTGCAAGACCAACCATAACTGGCAGCTGTGATTCAACCCCATAGTCTACCAGAGAAGGCCTTAATTGCATTGTGAGTACGAGTCCCATGATAAAAGCAGTAAGTCCAACTAAGGGTAATGAACGATAGCCAATGATGTAACATTGGTTAAAGAGCTCCTTATTCTCATATCTGGGTTTTATTCCTACCGAAAAGAACCGTGCTGTGAAGCGTGCTATATTTCCGGTTTCATCCAGAAAGTTTTTAAAGCGAATAACTAATGACATATTGATAAAGGTAAAGGATGTGGAAAGGGCTCGCCATGATAGCAATCCATGACCAAATGATCCTAATCATCATGTTTGTTGACCAAGGTCATAAAAATTAAAAAGCTGGATGTAAATCAATAGCTTCGGTGATGCTGATCATTCTTGAACTGACAGATAATCAGAATATTTGATTATGAAAATTGTAACTGCCGTCTTATGCTGGATGACCATTTTAATTAGTATGACTTTTGCTTATGGCCAGGGTAATTCCATTTCAACGGAATTGTCTATGCACTTGAAGAGCCAGATTAAACAATCCAAACTTTATTATCCTAAGTCTGTGAAACGTTATTACGATCAAAATGGCTTTCAGCCTATGTGGACTAAAAATAAAGAGCAGCTCAAACAGACCTGGGAAGCAATGATGCTATTGGATTGTGTACTCCAGTTTGGATTGTCTTATGCTGATTATCATCCAAGAGAGTTGATGTATGACAACTTACGAACCATAATCAATAATCCCGAAAAAGGAAATATCGCAGAGCAGGTATGTTTTGATGTGCTGTTGACTGATGCCATCATTACCTTAATGAATCATCTTCATTACGGTAAGTTCAATCCTGACTTTTCAGCAAAAAGGATTGATCGGATAACCAAAACCACTGAGTTTAACACCGTAGTTAAACTTACAAAAGCGCGCTGGGATATCAATTTCATAGAAGCCATATTAACCGCACAACCCAAATCAAAAGCTTATGTGCATTTACAAAGTTATATGCGACTAATTAAAGGTCAATATGTGGGTGATTGTTACGAAACACCTGAATCAGAAGCTAGAAAAATGGCAATCAATATGGAACGTTTGCGTTGGGCAGAGGCCTATACAGAGCGTGGCGGACATCAAAGAGTACCCTATCTAACCTGTGAAATAAAAGATGGGCTTCCGGTTTTTTATGAAGATTTCCGTCATCTCGATGAGTCTCTGGAGGCTGCGATGTATCCAATCAACAAGCGTCAGCCATTAAAAAGAAGGGAGCCAGCGCTTTCATATATACACCTTAAAAAAGAATGATGAAAACAATATTAGTAACCACCGATTTTTCTGCACCATCACAGACTGCAGCTCGTTATGCCCTATATCTGGCAAATGCAATGAAAGCACATCTCTTTTTGTGTCATGCGATTCAAGTATCGTCTACAGTAACTGTTGCCTCAAAAACCTCCGATTCTCCTGATAATTATTCTAATACCTACGATGCAGCAGTTGAACAAATTCAATTTCAAGTCCTGAGTTTAACAGAAAAGGAAGAAAAAGATAGTCCAACTACCCTTGTTGACTATATTGTGGCCCCTGGTTCCGTAACTGATGTAGTAAATGATGTGATCAAAAAAAGGGAAATCAGCTTAGTAGTGATGGGGATGTTTGGTGCTGGGGCTATCAATAGATTTCTTCTGGGTAGTAATAGTCAGAATTTGATTGATAATAGGGTAGGGTTTCCGGTTTTGCTGGTCCCTTTTAAAGAGTTTCCGGAAACAGTTAACAAGATTGCTTTCGCAAGTGATTTAAGTGATGGTGACATAGGACTGATCCAGTCACTGGTCAGCTTTGCACTTCCTTTTGATGCTGAAATTCTGATCGTTCATATAAGCGGAGTAAAAGTTCACCAAATTCAAATAGATAATTTTTTAAAGGAAGTGACAGCTAAGATTAACTATCATAAAATCTACTACCGCCATGTTGAGGATAAAGATATCAATCGGGGTCTAAACTGGATTGCCAGAAATGGAATTATTGATGTATTCGCAATGGTTCATCATAAAAAGAACTTTCCAGGTAACTTATTTAGCAGCAGTCACACGCAAAGCCTCTCCAGTAGCATTGATATTCCCCTACTTGTTTTTTTTGAAAATGAGTGCCCGGTATTTTAATGGAAGAGGCAGTGTTTGATCAGTTTTAAGTCCCAAACTACCCAATTGGTAAAAGTTTGGTTTTTGTATTTACAACCTGAGACATTCAATTTCTGGTACAATAACCGCTGGGCATCTGGCTTTACTTACTACCTCGGTGATTTCTGTTCCAAACAGAACATCATCATTGCTGTGTGATTTAAATCCACTCATGACGAGCATGAGAATGTCTTTTTTCTTATCGATAATGCTGCACACATTTTCCACAACACCGCCACCTTCACTCAAATAATCAATTCTGGGTTTGAAATTTTTGGTATCTGCATTTATAACAGTATTTAATCGGTTCATCTCTTTTTCCAGATTTAATTTACTGATTTGGGCCAATAGTTCATAATCTACGATTTGAGAGGATTCAAATTCTGATCCCGAGATATAGTAAGAGTGAAATAACAGCATGTTTGTTTTTAACTGGACCGCTAAAAATAAAGCATAATCTGTTGCGTTTAAAGCACTTTTTGTAAAATCTGTGAGTACAAGTATTGTTTTTGTATGATCAGAATCTTGACTGGTTTTCATAGGACTAATATTAGTTTAAGTTGAAATCAGATCTCATTTTTGCAGGGTGTGACCTATTAATTCATTTTTAGCTGCATGAAAAGTCATCAGTATTTCTTCCATCTCGTGTTTTAAAACCTGATGCTCTTCAATTAAACTCAATTTAATTTCCTTTATTGGACCATAAGTTAATGGCTTTAGTCTTTTTTGCAAATGAATAACCTTGAATTTTAACCGGGAGAGTTGTTGTTCTATTGAATTGAATTTGATAATGTGTTTCTTGTTGACTTCATATTCTATATGTTTCTGATATAATTTTTTGAGAATATCAGATTCATTATGAATGAATTGTAGATCCGATGACCATTGTTTTGTAATCAGGTAAAGTTCCTGTAATTCTGTGTTTAAGGCACGGTCTTCTATTGTCGTAGTCATGATTTTAAGATTATATATACAAAGGTTCTGTTAATAAGTTGTTGTAAACTTGATGGCTATCAGTCTTTTGGATGATATGTGTCATAAATCAAACCTACCCATTCGGTTGCCTATCCTTGTTGATGCCGGTCAGCCGGTTTGATGATGGTTATCATTTCTATTGGGGTTAAATAGTTGAAATTTATAGGAAAGGACAGTAAGTAATCCGTTGACTCCTGACCAAGTCTGTGGTTATTTAATCATCGAAAAAATCCTAATGAAGATGGAAGACAAAAATGTTGAAGATACAGCCGGAACCCAAAGTAACTCCTTGCAGAATAACACTTCGTTAGCTCAACTGCCGAAAACGATGCAGGCTATGGTGATGGAAATAGCAGGGCAGCCATTGGTGTGCAAAACAATGCTATTGCCGGTAGCTAATGAAGAACAGGTGCTAATTAAGATCATTGCCTGCGGGGTTTGCCGCACCGACCTGCATATTATGGATAGTGAACTTGCTAATCCTAAACTTCCACTAATACTGGGACACGAAATTATTGGAACTGTTAAAAAAGTAGGCAGTAAGGTAACCACATTCAAACCCGGTGATCTGGTTGGGGTTCCATGGTTGGGTTATACTTGCGGGCATTGTAAATATTGCCTTAAGGATCAAGAGAATCTATGTGAAAATGCACTTTTTACGGGTTATACCATAGATGGCGGTTATGCCGAATATACAGTGGCATTCCAGAAATATTGCTTTCATCTTGGGCCTCAATATGGTCATCCTGCAGCTGCACCATTACTTTGCGCTGGTTTAATCGGTTATCGCTCTTATCAAATGATTGGACCAGAGGCTAAACATATAGGGTTTTACGGTTTTGGTGTAGCTGCACATATATTGGTGCAGATTGCAAAGCATGAGGGTAAAGAAATTTATGCCTTTACACGGGATGGTGATCTGGAAGCACAATCATTTGCAACCAGGACGGGGGCAGTATGGGCAGGTAATTCGACTGATCCACCGCCTGTATTATTAGAAGGAGCTATTATTTTTGCTCCGGTTGGTCAGCTTGTTCCTAAAGCATTAAAGGATATTGATAAAGGCTGCACTGTTATCTGCGGTGGGATACACATGAGTGATATTCCATCTTTTGCCTATCAACTGCTTTGGGAATAAAGGACAATCCGCTCTGTTGCTAATCTAACCCGGAAGGATGGGGATGATTTCTTTGAGCTTGCAGACAAAATTAAAATAAAAATAGAAACCCGCCTGTTTCCATTGCAACAGGCCAATGAGGCATTGGCTGCTGTGCGCAATGGCGATATTAACGGAGCTGCGGTTCTAGTGATGTAAATTTTGCTTGAAATAAATATGAGGCTCAAGTAGATATTTTATTATCCCTTAACCAATACCTCCTTGTTTCGGTCGTATTTTAAGGTGCTTTCCAAGTTTCTATACAGGAGCATCCCAATGGGTATAGGTACCCAAAATGTGAAAAAGCGATAAAGCAGCGTAATGATGACTGCTGCATGTCGGTGATTTTACCCGATTGACCTCGAAAAGGCTGATAAGAAAATTTGAAGAAAAAAGTATGGAGCTGGTTATCCACCTCAAGATCAGAACCATAATTGCCTGATTAATAAGTTGTTATGCTATGATAAACATTCAGTAACAATTGATTAAAGGGCTGATTTTCAATTCCGGCAAAGCTTCCAGAAAAGACTTACACATCACCTCACTAATTTTACCACAAGTTTTGAGTATGGCTTCATTAGCGTAAGATAACGTCATTTGCTCACTTATACATAAAAAGACAGGATCGGGAGAGGCATCAATAATGGCTTTATATGTAAAAGATTCGGCCTGGAAATTCTTCATTTCATCAATCATTTAATATTTCGTTAACATTATATTGGCAAAAAAGCAGAAAGTGACTTGTGATGGTCTACGCAATAACTAATTTACGTTAGTTTTGATTTGAGGGTTTGTATTTCCACGTTAATCGGACTGGTTATAGTTTACCAATAAGCGTTCGTAGCGAAAACATCCGGATTCAAATCAATTAGTATATCGTTGATTTTCATGTTTTTTTTTAAATTATTTCTGTTTTTTTTACAATATCCTTGATTACCACGTCCAATTCCTCAGCTGAACTGACCAGATACTGCAAGTACTCTTTTTTTATTTCTTCTCTTTCATCACTATCGGTGAGAAGTTTTGACAACCCTATAATGCGAGCCAATGGAGCTCTTACATGGTGTGATTGTGTGAAAGCAATTTCGCGTAGCTGTTGGTTCTGCTTTTCTATCGCTTCTATATAGTGTACGCTATCAGTAATATCCTGCATAGAGCCAATCATTTTTAAAGGAGCCCCGGTTTTATCAAACATTAGGAATGACCGGTCAAGAACATACTTATAATCTCCATTAGCGGAGCGAAAACGATATTCAACTTTTAACCTCGATTTTTTACATTTAATTAGCGATTGAATTTTAACAACAATCCTCCTTACATCTTCAGGATGGACCCGGTTGTGCCACCAATCACGGTTATATGAGTTTTGATTATATCCAAAGATTCCTTTTATTCCACGGTTCCAAATCATACTGCCAGTTCGTATGTCCCAATCCCAGATGGCTTCATTTGTAGCTTTTGAGAGTATATTAAAACGTTCAATGCTTTCTTCTGTTTTGATTTCACTTTCTATTCGTTGCGTGACATCTCTTGAGTTTGCTACAATGCCTGCAACAGTTGGATCGTCCATCATATTGGTAACTATAGTTTCTATCCAATGATAGTTTTTATTCTCTATTTTAAATCTATAAGGAGGGATTTTAATTTGTTTTTGCTCTTTCAAGAGATTAAAATGCTGACGAACATTTTCTTGGTCATCTATATGAATAAAATCAAACGCATTTTTTCCTATATAATAATCAGCATCTGTACCCAAGATGGATTTTGAAGTAGGGCTTACATATTGATAATTCCCTGCTAGATCAAGAATCGCTATTAAATCTGAGCCGTCCTGCACCAGAGCTTTAAACCTTCGTTCGCTTGCTGCTAGTGCCCGTTCGGAGGTTATTTTTTCTGTGTAGTCGATTGCCAAGACTAACCTGGCATTTTTTCCGTCGAAAAGTATAGAATTTCCCTCCACACACACATCCATAACTGTTCCGTTCTTTTTAAGGTGACGGACCATACTTTGGTGAAAAATTCCTGGTTTAATGTCATGATCCACGACGGCCTCCAAGCTGCTGACATCTTCAGTAGGTCTGATGTCTCTGATGGTCATTTGGAGGAACTCTTCCTTTGTATAAAGATAATGTTTAACCGCTGCATTATTCACATCTAAAAAACGCAGATTTTCAAGATCATATACCCACTGTGGGATGGGACTGAAATTGAATAGATCACGGTATTTTTCCTTTTCAAGTTTAAGCTGTTGTTCTGATTTTTTTCGTTCTGTAATGTCTTTGAAGTAAACCGACAGCCCTTCTTCAGAAGGGAATGCGGATACTTCAATCCAAATGTTAAAAGATGGGAAATATTCATCAAAACGGACCGAAACACGATCAGCAACTGCTCGGTGATATTCCGAATAGAATTTAAGAGGAATCGTATTTTGATAAACCTCCCATAAGTTTTTTCCAATAATATCTTTGCGTGGCATCTTTAATAGGTGTTCCACCTCTTTATTCCAGTAGGTAACTGTCCAATCTTTATTTAAAGCAAAAAAACAATCTGTAATGCTTTCAAGTATACTCGATATTCTATTGTTAGAAACTTCTAACTGCTTTTTATTTTCTAAGTGCGTAGTTATGTCTTTTGCGATTACATGAACACCAATGACCTCATTATTTATGACAATCGGAAGATTAGTAATATTGAAATTTCCAGGTGTCCCCTTTGTGCTGATGATGTGGGTATCGAAGTTTTGTATTTCCCCCATGATGGCTTTTTGGAAATAACATAAAGTTATTTCTAAATCATCCGGAACAATAAAAGGCGCGAATGTCAAATTGAAAAGTTCTTCTTTTGTACATCCTGCTAAATCGATCAGTGCTTTATTTGCGCTAAGAAAATTCCCTTCCAGATCCAATGTAAAAACAGGATCTGGATAGTCATTAAATAGGAGGTGCTGAAAGCTGTTTTCAATCAGGAGTTTACTGTTTAAATCGTTCCGCATTTTTGTCGGGATATAAAAGTAAAATATATAAGGTTGTAGAATTTTGTTTATTTAAATTCTATTTGAATATACACAAAAAATTAAAGTTTATACATCAGAAAGAATGGTTTTTATCCTTTTTTTGCATAAAATTATGTTTATTTCTAAACCTTTTATGTCAATAATTGAATAACGAAAATATTTATGTAATGTTCAACTGGAAAGCGGTATTTTTTTTGTAAATTACTGATATTCTGTAAAATAAAAAGCCATGAACCTAAGATTTTTTTCAATAGCTGTTCTTGGCTTTTTTGCCTTGACAGGAATTTGCTCTGACCTATTGGCGCAATTGGTGCAGCCGGGTACTCAAGCAAACGGCAGTGAAACCAACAACATCATTATCGCTGTACCTTTTTTACTGATTACCCCAGATGCCAGGGCAGGGGCAATGGGTGAAGCAGGAGTTGCTGTGCTTCCTGACGGAAATACAATGAGCATAAATCCTTCAAAAGTAGCTTTCTTAGATCAACCTTATGGATTTTCTGTTTCATATAGTCCATGGCTAAGGCACGTAGTTTCGGGTATTAACCTGGCTTATCTTAGCGGATATTATAAGGTGGGCGATAAAAATACGATTGGGGCTTCTCTAAGATACTTCTCAGTTAGCCAGGTTCAGCTTTTTGATCTCAATAAGCAGGACCTGGGTACTTACAGTCCGAATGAATTTGCTGTTGACGGAACTTTTGCCAGGAAGTTTGGCGATAACTTCTCCTTAGGTACTGCGGTAAGGTACATCCGGTCAAACTTGTATTCTAATCTATTTGCCTCTGGACAGAATACCAAACCGGCTCATGCAATAGCTGCTGATGTATCTGCTTATTTTAAGAAATCTACAGTTTTTCTAGGTAAAGATGCTATCCTGGCCCTTGGCATATACATATCCAATATAGGAACTAAAATGAGCTATGAAGATACAGGGCCTAAATATTTCCTTCCCACAAACTTAAAGATTGGCGGCGCTTCTACATTTATACTGAACGATCTAAACCAGTTTACTATTGCATTAGACCTTAATAAATTATTAGTACCCACCCAGCCGATCTACGGTACAAATGGTGAGATTTTAAAGGGACGAGATCCGGATAAATCTGTTCCGGCAGGTATTTTTGGATCCTTCAATGATGCACCAGGAGGTTTTAAAGAAGAAGTTCAAGAAGTTAGTATTGCAACTGGATTGGAATATATGTACGATAAAAAGTTTGCGCTCAGGTCCGGATATTTCTATGAAAGCCCGAAAAAAGGTAACCGTCGTTATTTTACAGTAGGTACAGGCTTTAAATATCAGGAATTTAATATAGATCTGGCTTATCTGATTGCAGGTGTCCCGAATAGTCCGCTTGCCAATACACTCCGGTTTTCACTGCTCTTTAATTTTTTATAGGTGGAACACTATTTTCCGGTTTTGGCTTAATCACAAATGTCAGGCCTTCAACAAGGGCGCCTTCCATATTCCGGATAATAGAGAACGGTAATGCAAGAGGAGAAGAGACCAATTCTAATTTATTCAATTGGGCGGCATCTATACTGGCTGAATAATTGCCAGGCATTAACCCCATATAGGTGAAATAACCATCCGCTTCAGAAACGGTATGTGCAACTAGTTTAGCTTTATCGTTATACAAATTAATAAGGATACGTCCTATGCCTTTTTCTTCTTCCTTATTTTTAAAAATTACCTGTCCGGATACCTGGCCTAATACCAGTACTGGTACTTCTATTCTTTTTACAGAATTGGGATCAATAATAACGCTGTAATTTTTCCTATGCAGATGCCAGGCCACAATATCAAAACTGGTAGAATCCAGTTCAATTACATAGTTGGTATAGGCTTCCAAATCCGTAATGCGGATAGTAGAATCTTTTACACTTTGTTCAACGCGTCCACCATTTACATGGATCCTTAAACCTAAAACTTTGGGCTCGTCCGCATCGCGCCGGCCATTACCATTCATATCCAGATATGGAGCCAGGATAACTGCACCCCGGCCAACACTGGTATGGTTGTTAAATGATGTATAGTTAGATTTGCTGTCGTGTATTAAACTCCCGTTGGCAGACTGAAGATAGGTTAAGACCTCATTACTTTTTCGTAAAGTAGCACGCGTTTGGGCAAAAGAAAAGTCGTACCTGATGCCTAGTTCCATGTTGCGGATGTTGCTACTGAAATTTTGCTCATAAGACACATTCAAATACCCGTTTCTAAATACCCTTTTTTCCAATTCGGTTTTGATGCCAATAATCTTACCCGCCCCATATTCATATTGTAACTGCTGGGTGACCAAAATACTCTTTAACGCCCTCATAGAAATTGAAAAAAGACTATATACATAGGGATTATTTTGATCCATAAACAAGGCATATGTATTTATGCTGGTACTGTAACTGCCAAATGAAGAAGAAACGAGCCATTCAACATTGGTGTATTTGGTATTTGGTAAGATAAACTGCTCTAACAATATCCTGGTATAGGCGGAAATCTTGCTACCCCTGATGGGAAAAGAAACCGTGACTTTTCGGTCTTCCAAAAAAGTATTATTAATGGCAGTTTGCTCTTTTTTATACCAAGTGTAGTTCAGTTCAATCTGGAGTCCGGAGGATAAATTGTAGCTTAAAAGTGCTTTTGAACGAACATTATGATCGTATTCTGCAGAAAAAAGCAAATTGGGCAATACGCGTACAGAAGTATTTATAAAAGGAATGGTGGTACCGGAACCTATCGAAGAGAGGTATTCTGTTCCACCACCAATACTGATGTTTTTGTTTAAACCGTAATTACCACTGAAACGGGAAAACCGGCTATGTAAACTATCTTCTACAATACCGGCCGAGGCTGTATATTCAAATTCGCCCTTTGGCAAAAAATTAAATGGAATGGCTATATTTTGTTCACTGACACGCTCTTCACCATATGGTCCATAAAAGCGGAGCTTAACCAAAGAATTTCCATAAGTAAGCGGTACATTGAAGGTATAGAATCCCGCAGCATCTGCTTTAACATAGTTGATGAGTACACCGTTCACATAAAGCTCCACTGTCCAGTTGGGTTCGGTATGGTTACTTAAGGTGTAAGTTCCAAAGGACCGTCTATAGGCTGTTGGGGTGTTCGTGACTTGTATGCCAACTACTGGCGCATAAATGGACGCAATAGATTGTCCCTGTATTTTTCCCGCCGAAATCTGTTTCACAACGGTATTGTCATTGTTTACCAATCGCCATAAATAATATTGCTGGCGCCAGGAGAGCGGTTCCAAATTGTGATAATTAAATATAATGTTCGTTTCTCCTCCTGCAATTACTCCTCCAAGTCCGAGGTTTAGACGCACATCTGACGGGCCTCTTTGGTTGCCTGTCGAGGTAACAACAGCATAATCGGCTGTACCAAAATGAAAGAGAGGGTAAGTACGGTTAACAATGGTATCGGCTTTAGCTGTTCCGCGAAGCTGATTTGCATTGGTCCGCATTTGTGCCTGACGCATTTCAATCATGATGGGTAGCTCAATTTCTGTACTCAGTACCACAGAAAGACTGCGAAAATTGAAACTGCACTCCAGACCGAAGACCTTACCGAAATAATCAGATCGTAAATAGAGGTTAGTTGTTGTGCGGACCAGATCACCTGGTTGCAGTTGATAAACCTTGTCCAGATACAGGATACGGGTTTTGTCTATGATAAACTTTGCCTGTGGATTGATCATCGAACCACTTATGGAGTCCATTTTTGCAGAAAGAGTATTTTTGACATGTAAAAAATCAAAGATATCGGCAACCGGTAAATAGATGGTTTGATCACTGATCAAGGCCGGTATTTCTGTCCCCCCAATGCGTTGTACATTTAAAAAAACAGAAACTTCATCGTATTTGGTAGTGGATTGGGCCCTACCGCTATTACAGAAGAAAAAAAAAGCCAGGATAATAAAAAGACCCGAAATTCTAAGAGGGCGATGTGGCTTTTCCATGTTGAATATCGGGTTAAGGCTGTATGAATGTCACACTAAAGGTTCCGCTATAATTACCTGGAGGACTGGCAAGCGGGCTAGTCAGGGTTAATGTGCCACCTATCCTAATTTGTGTACGGGCAGGTGATACTGCGGTGGTAGTGAATGGACTGCCCAAATCAGAACCTCCAATATGCAGGCTCACGGTACCTCCGGTACTGCCTGTCAGGGTAACATCTGGTCCGTTACTAATGGTAACCACAGTACCGGGTTCTGCGTCTACTTCAAAGATGGCCGGTGAAAAAGAAACACCCTGACTGGTCTGGATCACACTGCCGGTTGTTGATCTTGATCCGTTCGGGTAGATAATTACGGTGCCACCCGAACTGCCCTGGTAAAAAGCACCGAAACTTAACCCTTGTGCAGGGTTAACATATATAGTGATCGGCCGAGGCGGGTTTTCAGGCCCCAAGGCGGAAATTTTACGCTGGGCAAAACCCTGATAGCTTATAAAAAGGAAAGGTAACATCAAAAGTCCTTTGATCCATCTCACATTTAGCTTATGATTGATATCTGCTTTCATCTTCCTGTCATTAATATTTTTTGTGAATGGATACCTGTTGCCGTTCTGAAACTGACAATGTAAAGGACATTAGCAGCCATGCCATCAAGTTCATAATCGCCATTCCCGCCAATCGCTCTGCTGGAAATGACCTGGCCGATTATATTGCTGATCGTTAAAGTTCCTTTTTGCTCGTTAACCAGCTTAATTTTTACAAATAAAATTCCACCTGAGCCATATATCTTATAGATATCATCTTTGTTATCTGTTTGACCTGTTGGGTTTAGTGGAACACAACGCAATGAAAAACGGTTTTCGTTAGGACCTTTCTTTAAACTAGCTGTGTAGATCGGGTTTTGCTGCAAGTCCTGGCTTATTCCTTTTTCCGAATCGACTAAGTATAAATGCAGATTAGAAGGCCATTGCTCCAGATCCCTTAAATTAAACGTCACTGTGCCATCTTTATCGGTTTGTATGCCTAAAGATATAATGGTAAGTGTGTTTACTTCTGGTAAGGCATTGATGACCAGTTTCTTTGAGTCTGCTGTTAAAGAGTATAAGCTGGGCAGAAGTTCATTGATATTCATGAGTTTTATGGCATCAAATTCTTTATCAAAAACTTGGGTTGCTCTATTGTTAAAATAGACAACTATTGGGTCAGAAGATGAAGTGTTGTCAGAAAAATTCGCGCTTAATCTTAACAAAACTGGCTTGTCGGGCGCCGAAAAGAAGGTGGATTTATGGAAAATCGGCGATAAATTGTTCACCCGTGCATTGTTGTTAATTGCTAGCGTACCGGTTACAGGATACGCCCCATCACTTACATGGATAAAAAATCCCTGCATGGAAGCGATAGTATTTACTGCAATGCCATCACTGGAAACCCCATTGATATAAGTACTGTAAGCACCTGTGTACTGGCTTGTGGTACTGGAATCAAAGTAATAAATGGCATTGTCGATATTTGTTCTGGTCCACCCGCTGGAAGCATCCCAATTAATAGGCGATGGATAGGGGTTGCCCACCAGGTTAAAACCTTGAGTATAGGTTTGATTGTGGTTGTACAAAGTAGATGAAACCACTCCATTACTCACTACTCCGGTTATACTCACTGTTTTTTGCGCCATAGAAGACCCAAAATCTGCAGCATAGCCCTGCATAGGGTATAATAGATTTGTGGTTGTAGTATATGTTGTAAAGCCGGTGGTGGGTTTGTTTTCAATATAATTGTAGAAATTAGGGAAAGTAGCATTAAGATCTACCGTACTGGCGAAATTGCTAACCGTAGCACCCTGGAAAGGAGAACTAAAATATTTATATCCATAACCTGCGGTAAGATAGCGCTGCATAGTCACATTGCCCAGGATGTTTCCAGCCCCACTGCCATCAATCAGCGCAGTTTGTGTTGCAGTGGAAAGAAGTGTGAGATAGCCCCCGGCATTAAGCGTGCCGCCAGTGGCCAGAAGGATATCGGTCAGGTTTAAAGTGCCGGCTAAGGTTACCCCGGCGTTATTATTAATGGTAAGGTTCTTGATTAGATTTGCCGCGAAGGCCGATGCGGGAATAGTCTGTGCTGCTGTACCATTCATGAGGATGGTTCCACTACTTACCGTAAATGTTCCGCTATTGCTGATACCTCCGCCAATGGCCAGGATTTTGTTGTTGATATTAAAGGATCCTGCCGTAACAGACACGTTATTGCTGACCGTTAAATTTGTGGATTGTAGCAGCGCAGCTACATTAGAGCTGTTGATGGTCAGATTGTAAACAGGATTAGTAGAATTAACCTGCATGGTTTGTGCAGCAGCAGTGGAGGCATTTCCCAGCTGTAGGGTGCCCCCGGTAAAACCGGTACCTGAAGCAGAAAGATTGTTGTATCCCAGATTCTGTCCTGCACTTCCGCCGGCATTCTGGATCACAATTGTTCCGCCCGACATATTGAGCGCGCCGCCCACGGCATCCATATTGAATGGGGCAATACCCGGCGTTGTGCTGCCCTGGGTATTTACGGTCATTGTTCCTCCTTGTATAGTCAATGCCCATAGTGAGCCGGGATTACTGATAGCTGAGGCCAGGTTCAGGCTTCCTGAAGTAACCATCAAATTCGCACTACTTTGAGGAATAACCAAGTTGTCTGCTGTATTGCCCATGTTCAGTGTGCCACCGGTAACTTTTGCCAGGCCTGCCACTGTCCAATTCATATTAGGAGAGTTTACAGTTCCCGCATTTACCCATAAACCTGCTGTAGCAGGAATTAAAAAATTGCCAGTAGGGATATCTGCTGTAAATGGCATAATGCTCAGAGCCGGGTTATTAAGGTTAAAAGATCCATTCAGGAGTGTCAGAAATCCGTTAGGTGCGGAGAAATTAGTTGCGGTAACATCCAGATGGTTGGTGTTAGCTGTCCCCATATTGGTCGTAATGTTGTTGAAACTCGTTGTGGAACCAGATCCGGCGATGCTTTGTACCCCATTTTGATTAAAGATGGTATTACATAAATTACTTGCACCTGTCCTCAGGTTCAGTGTTCCATTGTTTGTGATATTACCACCTACGGTAAGCTGGTGTGTAGCATTGGAAATACTGGCTACATTAAAAGAAGCCCCGTTAGCTATGGTAATATTATTGTTGACTATAATTTTTTGCCCTGTTGTATTTGTACCAATACTCATTGTCCCGGCGGTAACGCTAAGATTATTGCCTATTGTTAGACTAAGTAATGTCACTATTCCACCAGAACTTGAAGCATCCAGGTTATAATAAGGAATTGAAGTAACAGTTTGATTGGCTGATCCATTATAACTGATGGTAGAAGAATTTGTGATGGCATCCGTTGTTGCGCTCCCGGCAGTAATTAAGGTTCCTGCAATTCCAGATGTGCCAGCGCCGAAGGTTTTTACTCCTGCGTTATCCAGAATGAGGTTATTATAATTAAAGGCGGGAACAATTTGTGTTCCACTGCCATTGAAGTCAATGGTACTGCCCAAAATGGTATAGGCATTTGTCCCCGGGGTAAATGAACCGGAAATACCTATAGTACCACTATTGGCAAGTGTCCGGTTGCCAGTTGAACTGCTCATCAAGTTATTGTAATTATAAACAGGGATGGTTTGGGTGCCGCTGCCAGTAAATCCAACGGTGCCTCCAGAAAGGTCTACTATTCCGGATACAGTTGGAAATGCTGCTGCTGTATTCAAGGTGGCTGAAGTGAGGGTGAGGTTTCCAGATACGTTAAGCGTGTTTCCGGCAAGTACTGTTAGTGTAAGTCCTGCATTGTTCAATAATAAATTCTTTGTTACTGCTGCTACATTAATATTGATAGTGAAGGCCCCTGTCAGTTCTACATTATCAGTTGCAGCAGGTACTCCGACTACATTCCAGTTCGCTGCATCTCCCCAATTGTTTGTGCCCGCACCTCCAGTCCAGGTTTTAGTGTAAATATTCATATCTCCGATTTGAAAATCACCGAATACGGTAACCCCCGTTGCTGTGGAACTGGTAGAAGTGAGGGTGCCAACTGGGGGATAAATCCAGGATCCTGCGCTATAATTTCCTATAATAAAAGCGCTTGTTATAGCCCCTGCATCAACATCAGCACCTAAGAAATTGAAGGTTACACCATAATTAGTCAATACGATCCCACTATTTGTTAATGTCCAAAACCGGTTTACACTTTTAGTGGCATTGATGGTGGAACTGCTGATATTGGGATGATCGCCTATGGTGGTTGATGCGATAAGATCTCCGGTAGTGGTAACGCTTACAAAAGTAAGGGAAAGCGGGGTGTAATTTGCTACATCACCAATCTCGAAAGTCTTTGCAGTTGCCCCGGTAGCTACATTTTTCTGTAACTTGCCATTTACCCAGCCTGTAATTTGGGCTGCACCTGTAATACTGCCTGTAGAAGATTGGGTAAGTATATTGCCGCCTGTCTGGATTTTTCCGGCAATAAAATTCAATACTCCATTCACGCCCACGTTTGAAGATAAAGTAACCACACCATCGGTATTATTAACCGTTAGATTATTAAAAGGGGAAATGCTATTCATATCTTGTGAGGTGGTACCATTTAGGATAAAGGTAGAAGTGTTTCCATTCAGGGTGCCACCATTTGATATATTGCCCGCCACAGAATGGGTATAACTACCTGCATTTAGAATGGACCCGCTATTTATAGAGAAATTATTGGTGATGGTCCATGCCGAGGAAGGTGTAATCCCTGCTGCATTGGTATTAGAAATTACCAGATTACGAAAGGAGGCCGGACTACCTGCCAGGGTCATTGCACCCACGCCTCCAAAAACAACAGTACCCGTACTGGAAAAAGTAGTTCCGAGATTTACCGTAGCTGTTGAAGTAGGACTGAAATTTAAAGTACCTGAGCTGGTCATGGTTCCATTATTGGTTACTGCACCCAATATATTATGGGTAGAGATTCCACCATTAAATGAAGCGCCGCTTCCTACCGTTAGCGCATACAATACGGTCCATCCTACACTCGGATTTATACCAGCAGTATTGTTGATATTCAAAAAACCAAATTGAGGAACGGAGGTAGAATTAAGAACCGGTGAAACCGTACCATTGAAATTGACAGTAATGGCAACCGTTGTTACCGCATTGATTAAACTGATGGTTTGCAATATATTCCCGGTAAAGGTAGAAGTTCCAAGAGTATATAGCGTACCGCTGTTTGTTAAATCGCCATTTACAGTAGTGGTAATAGTTGAACCGCCACTTAAAGACCCCGTGCTGGTGATATTTAGCAGTCCGTTAAAAGTAACATTATTCAAAATGGTATAACTGCCTGTAATAGTCATCTTATTAAATATGGTATTTCCTGTTATATTTTTAGAAGCACCGGTACAGATCACGGTACTTGTGGATGGTGTATAAGTACCATTGTTGGTCCAGTTTCCACCCAGTGTTATGGTATTGGAACTACCATCCAGCGTAGCTCCGCTTTCGATGGTCAGATCTCCGTTTGCGAGCAGGGGAGTGGCTAATGTTTTAAGTCCTGCATTTCTTAATATAACATTACCGAAAGTGGTAGGAGGAAATAGTAAGGTTTGCGCAGAAGTCCCATCAAGAATAACCGTACTGGAATTAGATACTACATAGTTGGCATAGTTAGCAGGGGGATTACTTGCACTAACAATGAGGGTAGATGAATTGCCCAATGTAGCAGTTCCTCCAGTTACATTCCTGTTGCAGTTAAATGATCCGATATTCAGTGTGCCGGAGATACCGTTCAGATCACCAGTTAACACGATATTTCCAGATAGTATAGCGATGGAACCTATAGGTTTGTTGAAAGTAAGGTTGTTGAATGTAGTAGCCGAAATCGTTTGCGTCCCAGAACCATTAAAAAGAACACTTGCTGCTACATCGATATAAGTACCATTATTGGCCCAGTTCCCGCCAACCTGAAGTGCAGTGGTGTTTTTTAAGGTTGCACCGGCAGAAATGGTGATATTTCCCATAACAGTTGTGGTGGAAATATTATCCAGTTCTCCAGCAGTTACCAATAGGTTACCACCAATACTAAGTGTGTTATTGATCGTCGCTATAGCAGCCGTTTTGTTGATCGTTAAGTTATTATAACTAACAGCGCCAATTACCTGGTTGGTGACACCACTGTAAGTAACCGTACCGGTACCCGGCGTAAATGTTCCGTTAACGTAATTATGGTTCAGGGCAATAGTTAGGTTTCCTGCGCCGCTAAAAACAACGTTTGCATTGCCAGATTGCGTTATTGAGCCTCCAACGGTTACAGTTCCTGTACCAATGTTTAGATTGATGGCATGGCCGCTCGTTCCATCGCTCAGGGTTAGGTTACCATTAACAGTAATGGATTGATTATTTGCATTGATAGTATGGGTTACATTGCTGCTCCAGGTTCCATAGATATCTCCTGAAGTTAGCGAACCACCACTGGCCGTGGTAAGAGTCACGGCCTGTGCGCTTCCAAAATTTATATTCTTAACATTTACCGTACTGCTGATGGTTGGCTGATTGGTAAAGGCCATAGTTCCTAAATTTACAATATCTGTAGCAGCCGGAGGTCTTGATGCAGAACCCTGGACTGTTGTCCAGTTAGCGGCTGTATTCCAGTCTGTACTTACGCTGCCGTTCCATTGTACTACGTTTGAATTGTCTGAAAGGGTCCAGCGGTTGGTAATGCTGGTTAATCCACTTTGTTCTACATAATTAGCGGTTGCATCATTTGCTGTTTTACCAATAGCAGCCCAGGCAGACCCATTGTAATTCCATAGTCCCATAGTTGCCTCGTTGCTGCCGTTTAACTCGGCATCTTGATAATGCAGGCGAAGGGTTGCACTGGCATATGTGCCAGAAGGAATGGCAATGGTGTAGAACCTGCTAATCGAACCTCCAAAAGGGAAATCACTCACAGGACCAACCACAACAGATACAGTTACACTGTTTATACCTGAAGGCCCTGAAAAAGTGACCAGATTGTTTGGACTTTCAAAAGCATAGGACACTCCGGTACTAAAAGCATGGTTTCGTTGAATGTTGCCTAAAATAATTCCATTGCCAGTCCTGGTGGTGGCAATGGTCAATGTATTTGTGCCTGTAAGCAGGGTACCCAGCGTCATATTTACAGTTGCTGCAGATACATTACTTTGCAAAACTACCGCTGTTATTGCAGTTGAATTATTGACGGTAAGCATATTGAAAGTTGTAACACCTGTAATATTAGAAGTTAGATTTCCAAGAAATTGTATCGTGCTGGTTCCTGCTGTAAAAGTGCCCGAATTATTCCAATTGCCATAAATGGAATGTGTAAAACTACCAGGTATAAATGTAGTCCCGGTTCCGATAGTCAGATTGTTATTTATAGTTAAGCCCGCTAGTGCAGTTTTACTATTTCCATTAGAAAGGGTAAGGTTATTATAGGTGATGGCATTGATGTTTTGCGCACCGCTGCCATTAAAATTAACGGTATTGGGAGCCGATGTAGTGACGTCTAAGAGGCCAGCAGTTATGGTCAATACCCCGGCTATACCCAGATTGGAGTTGGCAGATAACTTCAAAGAGGTTCCATTAATAGTGGTATTGAAAAGGTTAGCGATTCCACTCAAACTAGATGTACCAGTAAAAGTTGCAGTTCCTGTCGTTGCAGACAGACTTCCGTTAACTGCGAGGCTGGAGGAAATAGAAAAATTGGCATTCGTAGTCACAGAACCAGGAACAGAGAGGATGCTGAAGCTTATGGTTCCTGCTCCGGATATTGTTTTTGATGTCCCAGTCATGGTAAAAGTAGCTGCGCTTGAAGTAAAGCTATTAGTTACAGATAGATTACCTGTAATGACTAAAGTTGAAGAAGTGCTTACCGTTCCACCAATGCTGAGGTTGTCCGGTGAAATTCCAGTGCCGCTGATGGTGGTACCAGTACCGGACATGGATACTGTTCCACCAGATAACTGAGTGAATGAACCAGAGCCGGTTGTAGCCAGGTTTCCTGTTAAACTAATGCTGTTGGCAGAAAAGCTGATCAATGAAGCAGCTATGGTTAGGTTATTGAAATTTTGAGTCCCTGGTCCGCTTACTGTGCTGCCAGAACCCGTAAAAGTGACAGTGCCGGTGTTGCCATTGAATGTTCCACTGTTGACCCAGTTGCTGCCTGTACTATGTGCAAAACTACCTCCATTAAATGTAGTAGAAGCGCCTATGGATACATTTCCGTTGACGGTTATATTTGCAGCGGCAGTATACGACACTGAAGTGCCTGCAGCTAAATTGCTGCTCAGGTTACCCACTACGGTTAATGCTGTTGCAGGTAAAGTTTTTACAGCGGCACCACTTGAACTGCTTAGGGTAAGGTTTCCATATAATTGGTTCAGCACCGTTTGGTTGGTGCCCGAATATTCTACCGTACTTGCTACGACCAATGTATTGGTCGTATAATTGGTTGGGTAAGTATTGGTTCCGCCTATTTTCAGCGTTGCGTTATTGGCTACTGTAAGTGTTCCACCTGCAGTGGCGCGGTTGGCAGTAAAGGTGCTGAGGTCAAATATCCCGCTGGATACGGAGAGGTTCCCACCGACAATGGCATTTGTATTTAAAGTAACGGTGTTGGCAGTGCCTGCGACCGTGAAATTATTAAATGAGGTAGCAAAAGAGCCGCCAATGGCTTGAGCTGTTGAGCCATTGAAAGTTACTGTAGCTGTTCCTGCTGTAAAAGCAGTTGTTGAAACATTATTTGTCCAGTTACCAGCTATGACAATATTGAAGTTATTCGCAACGAGTGTGCCAGCAGAAAGAGTTAGGGTCCCAGTAAGTGTCATAGCTGCGGGTAAAAGAAGACCCGCACTGTTGTTCAGTGTTAAATTAAAAAAAGAAGGTACTCCTGAAAAAGTTTGTTGACCACTGGTGCCGTTAAAATTGACAGTACCCGTGTTTGTAAAAGTTCCGTTATTGGTAAGGGTTCCAGCAATGTTTAAAGTTCCTGCGCTGCCGAGTGTTAATGAACTGCCGGTATTCAGGGTAAGGTTCCTGCAATTTACACTGGTGGTTATAGTAGGCATCCTTGTGGCTGTTGAAGTAATCGTAACATCTGTAGCAGAAGTGGGGAGCACACCATTACACCAGTTAGCAGCATTGCCCCAATCTGTACTTACATTACCTGTCCATTGACCTGCAGCAGTAGTTGAGGTGACATTTACATAAGCAATAGCAGGGGTGATGCAACCCGCAGCGGTTACTTGTACAGTATAAATACCAGCAGCAGCAGCCGAGTAGCTGACAACTGGATTTTGCAGAGCAGAAGTAAAACCATTAGGCCCCGTCCAGGAATAAGCAGCGCCAGCTATTGTTGTTGCCGTAAGATTAAGTGAGCCTCCGGCACATACAGGTGAGTTGCTTCCAGCCCCATCAGGGGAATTATACAAAATGGTAACTTCCGCAGCGGTTAACTCTCTATTATAGATGATTACATCATCCAATGCTCCGGGGAAATAATAACTTGCCGGCTCGTTTGGCCAGGTAGATAAATCACTGTATCCTATTCGCCAATAACCGTTATAACTCTCGCCGCTGGTAACCGTTGCATCACTGATGACCAAATTACCGTCAACATATAGTTTTAGACCACTTGCCCCAACGGTGCCCGTAGCCAGATGCCAGTTTCCATCATTATAAGCAGTTGTTGTACTGATGTACTTTTTTGTTGAACCAGGTGCAACACCAAAGTACAGAACGCCTGTACTAGTCATATAAATAAACCTGTCACGGCTGCCGCCACCACCAGTTAGTACGCTTGAAAAACCGAGTAGCGCACCTCCAATGGTAGTTGTAGTTTTAAACCATGCGGAAACACTCACTGAAGGCGGATTTACATACGCAATGGCTGCCGAAATGTAATTACTCGTTCCATTAAATAGATAAGTGCCATTTGTAATGTTAAAACGATCAGTGGTTTGTGCAGGAGTACCTCCCTGAAACGTACCGTTATTATTGCCTGTAACATCATTTGCATTCCCTGCAAAAATATAGTTAGCAACTAAGTTGTTTTGAGGGATTTGGGAAATTACAGGCCCATTACAGAGTGTTGCCTGGCTGGCGCTGAGAGCCGTGCTCAACCCACCTTCAGTAACAGCATATACTTTCCAATAATATGTGGTACCTATCGTTAATCCAGATTGCACGGAAGAAGTAGCGCCTGCTGCTGTTTGATTTACAAAAGAATAGTTGATTGCATCAGGTGAACGGTAAATAGCAAATCCAACTTCATTAGCAGATAAATCTGTCCAATTTAATGTCATTGCTGTGTTACTTATGCTTGTAAAGGACAAGCTGCCAGGGGCAATTGGTACCGGAGGCGTGAACCCATATTTTTTACCTGACACAGGCTTAGTAGTCACGCTGGCTTCAACTGTAGAACTTATGCCAGTTCCAGCATTGTTTACGGATAAAAACGTTCCAGATCCAATTGCTGTAGCCGTAATGCCAATAGATGCAGATGAAGAATAGACTGCAATGGCTTCTGGCCTATATACATATTCAATTTTCCCTGTGCTTTCATAAAGATTTGTCTGAAAAGAAATTACGGCCCCTGTAGCCTGATAGCTCCACTTTGTGCTCAGGAATTGAAGCGTAAATACCCGGTTGCCCACGGTACCTGTAGTTTGATAGGTTACATTTGTAGTGGCAACAACGTCAAGGTCATCCCATAAAGTGGCTATCACGGGGCGAGGTGCACCTCCGGAAGTTAAATTATTAGCATATAGATTGTCTGTTAGAATTGTGCCAAAGGAGAACCAGCCATTTGTACTGGTGGATATAGTATTATAACGGACACCCATATACCAAAAATCGAACCCGATAGGAATCAGTCCGGAAATGCCATCATCGGTATTCCCTGTCCATCCAGTTGTATTGACAGGGCTGGTTATAGGCGTAAAAGTACCAGTTGCCGTTGTAAAGTTATAATTTGTCAGGGTTTGCGCACTTACCTGGGTACTTATGAAAATAAGCAGAAAACCTGTCAGGATACTTCGATAAAGTGTAACAGATTTGGCTTTTCTTTTCATGGTTTTTAACGCTTATACTGTCATTTCTTAACCCATAGATGATCATCTGCTGTTAAAGTAAGATCAATTCTGTTTCTGCTATTTTGATAAACTTCTCCTCTGGAGAAGTTGTATATATGATTTGTAATTTACCTTTGTGGTAATCTGCATTGGTGTTTTTATCCAGGGCAAGAGTGAAATACCGATTGGTATTAGGTGTGTAAATAGCAAAACCCCTTGCCAAACCAACCTGGGTTATTTTACCTTGAGCTGAAATATAATTTACTGTGATATCTCCATACACAGACATATTGCCCGTTCGCGTAAAGGTTAATTTTAACTGATTGGCTCCCTGTGAGGTGTTTTCTATAAACGTGGCAGAAAATGCAACTTTGCTGGTTGAAGTACCCCGGCGGATGATTACAGGAATTGCAATGCCGAATGTCGGAATTAACCGTACAGAGATGGCATTTCCAGATTTTTCATTTACCTTGTCTATAAGGGGTTTTTCATTTGGTACACCCCTGAAGTATAAGTGGGACCGGTATTCACCAGGCTGCAAATCACTGGTGTTGATCAGCTGAACTTTTATCGTTTGTGCCTCATTGGGTGCAAGTACCACGCTTCTGGGAAAGAAACGTAAATTTTTATCTGCAAAATTCTGAGCGGTGTCAGGTTTAGTGATTTCCTGAAAATTGCCATCTTCCAGCATCCGGTACTGAATAACAGAAATCAGATACTTAGCAGTATCTGTACCTGTATTCGCTAAATTGAGATCTTGTGTCCTTTTTGTGCCATCAAAAACCACTCTTCGGGGTATAATAATTAGATTTCCCTGTGCGTTTGCTTCCTGTGCGCAGATCAGGAATCCTGAAGAGGCTAAAATAAAAATGAGCTGCCATTTTATTTCAAGTGGTCCAATTCGCATGCTTTTCATAGTAAATAGGGTGATATTATAAATTCTATAGCAGTAACCAGGTTAGTATATAACTAACCTGATTATAGCATTATTGGTGTGTTAATTGTAATTTACAGTGACAGAAAATGGGGTAGCAGACGTATACGTTCCTGCAACCTGTGCGGCTATTAAATTTAAGGTGGCACCTATGGTGAGCGTTTGTGCACCTGTAGTCAGGGTTCCTGTAGTTGCAGGTGTGCTGGTAAAAGTATTAACGGTCATCACGTTCGCACCGCTTGCTATCACTACAGAGGTAGGAAGTGTAATGGCATAGGTATAAGAACCAGATCCTGCAACAGCAAAAGAAGCAGCGGTTACCGTACCTGCCGTTGCCGGTAATGTTACGCCACCTGTTGAAGTGCGCGTGCCGGCTGGAGTGAGGATAACTGTACCAACAGTTCCATTTGTTGCAACATTACCAAAATTCATATCCGTGTTTTTCGTGATACTGATCGGGGTAACAATGGTTGCTGAAGCATTTGCAGTAGCAGTAGCTTGTGCGAATGTTGCAGTAGTAAAAGCTACAATAGAAAGGGCAATGCCCATGGAGATGATTAATTTTTTCATGATGAGGGTGATTTAATCGTATGTGTATACGGTAAAAAATGATTGTATGCTTATTGTTTGCCAATAAAGACAAGTACATAAAAAGAGCAGGAACTGAAGAGGGCATTCAAAAATGAAATACCTTTAAAGAAGGATAGGAGAAAATAGATGTAGCAACCTCATAAAGGGTTGTCTTGCTGTTTCAATCTTTTGATAAGATACTTAAAAAGGTATTTATCTAAAAGAGAATATTGTACTGTAAAGAACGATAAAACCAACTTGATTTACAGGTTTTAATATTGATTTATGCTTTTTTAGAGTTTAATAATGTAAATGTACATAATATTTTTCTTATTATATTTTTTTTTAGATTTATTTTTTTATCCATGGTGATAAGTTAGAAGCTGTATTTTTATAATTAAATAATTAAAGTTTCTTCTAGTGATATTGAAATCGCATTATGTATATCTTAATTCTGAAGGAAACGTCTTAAAAGAAAAACAAAACTTACTAAAGGCTTAATATTGACGACGAAATTTATTATCATAATAGCTTTTTAAGCCTGATCTTAATATTAACTATTAATTGGTTTATGTTAATTTATAATTTACAATACCTTGTCAAGAGGTAACATTAATACACCTTTTCGGCTTTATGTTATATATATAGTTTACATTGCTTGTCGACTGTTATAATATTTTCATAATAAAGACTTCATTCTCAGATGAAAATTACAACTATTCTTCCGCGCAAATATGGCTAATGCTAATACCGACATCCGTTTACATACACTCATTTATAAGTACGATTTACATACAATACTTCTTTCCAAAATAATAGATGGAGTCGAATTAGTTAATTTTAGTCTTTTAGGAAAAAACGCTAAGAAGATTCCATGGTTGATAGGTAGTCAAGTTCAATTAAGATTTGAAATTGCAAACTTATTAGGGATAAATGAGGTTCAAAATACTGATGTACTTTTCCGATTTGGCAAAGGCATCCAGTTTAATATCAGATATCCCAGCTTAGACTCTTTCAACTTTGAATGGAAAAAAATCAGCTCCATTTTGAGGACTGAAATTCTTGAATTAGACAATGAAGATCTATTCAATTACTCGGAAGACGACCCCGGATTGAAAGGTACCTTTTTTGATCTTTTATCAGGTGTTGTTGAAAGAGAGGCAAATATTATATCAGTATTAACTATATTGTTGGTATAAATTACATATAAGGATTAAATAATGTCGATACAATTTATATCTATGGTGTAACATAAGCAGTATTTACTTTTTCTGCGTTTTCATATAAGTATTTATAGTTAAAAACGTTTAATAATTAAATTAAACAATGACTTCTTTGATTTGTTCTTAGTAATATGGATAACATTACTGCGGCTTTAATTCATTCCTCCAGGATAGGCGATCTGCCTTTATTAAAAGAAATAATAGGTTTAAAAACCAATCTTGATGTTAAAGACGATAAAGGTTATACGCCTTTGATTATTGATTGCTACAATCATCAGTTAGCAGCGGCCAGCTTACTTTTGCAATCTGGAGCCGATGTAAACGGCACCGAACTGGGGGAAATACTGCGCTGAGGGGAGTATGTTTTAAGGGATATGCAGATATTGCCGGGCTCCTTATCTCCTATAATGCTAATCTGAATCTTTTACACGGAAATGGAGGAACTGCATTAATGTTTGCTGCTATGTTTGGACGTAATGAGCTCATTAAATTGTTGTTAAAGCATGGTGCTAATATAAATCTTAAAGACTACCGTGGAATGAGTGCTCTGGATCTGGCGGCACAGCAAGGAAATGAAGAAGGTGTTTTACTTTTACAACAACATAAAATCAACCCATCTTTATAGTTTTCCTCAAAAGTTAGGATAGAAAAATTGCGGTACACTTGGATTCTTAAAAACTCAACATCTACACCAATAAGGAAATTATGATAAAAAAACAATCGGACGCGGAAAACGTAAGTAACTTAAAACAAAAAGATCTTAATCCTGATACCATTTCGGATCAGGGCGAGTTTATGACCACAAATCAGGGTATTAAGATTAATGACTATAATAATTCTTTAAAGGCAGGTGAACGTGGGCCATCCTTACTGGAAGACTTTATATTAAGGGAAAAAATCACCCATTTTGACCATGAAAGAATTCCTGAACCTTTTAAATGACTGCTCATTTAAAGCCTATAATTTATAGAAAACCAATAATCATTCTCCATAAAATAATTTAATATTACTATCCGTAAAAAGAAGAAAGTTGCAATAGATAAGGTCTTACTCAAGGCGAAAGCCACTAAAAAGGAACATTAGTATTATTGTAAAATATCTTTTCGAGTTGATTTTTTAGAAAATATGGATCAGAAAATACTAATAAATAAAAAATTTAAATGTCAAATTATAGAGACACTATGTCTAAACTAGTACCTGAATTGAGCGTAATTGACATCAAGCAGAGTCTCTTTTTTTGGTGTAACTTGATTGGTTTTGAAGTGCTTTATAACCGCTCGCAAGAGGGATTTGCTTACTTAAATTTAAATGGTGCTCAGATCATGTTAGAGCAACGGGATGAATTAGACACGAGTTGGGAAACAGGTTCATTAGAGTTGCCCTTTGGACGAGGAATTAATTTTCAGATTGAAGTTCCAGATGCAGATTCTATTATTTCTCGTTTGAACCAAGTGGGAATTAAATTGTTCATGAACCTAGAAGAGAAATGGTACGCAGCAGGCAAAGTTGATGTTGGCCAAAAACAGTTTTTAGTGAAGGATCCTGATGGATACCTATTAAGACTTATAGTAGACTTAGGAGAAAGAGATTCTATGCTAATAGATTGTGGTTTTACTAAATGAATATTTAATTGATGAAATGCCAATCACATTAATTCCTGCTCTGTTGGGAGACGGGACATCTTTATTCTCAGTAATTTCAGATGAATTGGATTTTGAATGTATCGATACAAAAATATCCCTTAATAAAGTTGTTCAAAACTATTTCGTTAGGAGAAGATAGTCGTTAACAATTTAAGAGGTTTTTAGTATAAAATTTTTTAATTAATCTAAAATTTCGTGGATATACGTCGGTTTTTTGAATATATAAGTGAAGTATTAAGTACAGATGGTAACTGCGCATCACGGTTTGCTTGCTGTCAAACATCCAGGATTCATCACCTGTAAATATACCAGTTCTTTGTAAATCTGAGCCCCCAAAACTTTTAAGCGAATATCTTGCATATTATAGGAAACGGAATTTTCAAACATGTGTTTTGCTTGAACAAGATTTTCCAAAGCACCTTTTTCTCTCTGATTCGGTTTTGACTGCACATCATTGGAAAATAAATAGATGTTTGCACGAATAAAAAGACTGGTAGTGTCTTTTGGAGTTATTGTTAAACTTAATGCTGACATCCGCTTATCTACACTCATTCATAAGTACGATTTTCATACAGTCCTTACCTCTAAAGTAATAAATGGAATTGAAACACTTGATCTTAGCCTTTTAGGAAATGACGCTAATAAAATCCCATTGTTAGTAGGTAGTCAGGTTAAATTGAGATTTGAACTTGCAAAGTTACTAGGGGTAGATGAGGTTCAAAATGCGGATATACTTTTCCGGTTTAATAAAGGCATCCAATTTAATATGGGATATCCATCTTTAAAGCCTTTCAACTTAGAATGGAAAAAAATTAGCTCCATTTTGCGGACTGAAATTCTTGAATTAGACAATGAAGATCTATTCACCTACTCTCAAGACGATCCCGAAATGAAAGGTATTTTTTTTGATCTGTTATCAGGTATTATTGAAAGAGAGGCTAGTATTATTTCAATATTAACTATATTGATTTAGATACATTATGCTTTTAATAAAACGATGTAAAAAGCGTACCGATGTATTCGATCTGTTTATTTTAAAAACTTGTGTCGATTTTCTCTCATCTAAGGGACTTAATTTAATTAGCAAATTAATTATGGATTTATGTTTGACAATAACTTTACCCACCTTTTCGTCCGGAACCATCAAGCACTAAAATAGGCTGAATCTTGTATCGATCAGCTACGATTATTTAAGGCTTTCCTTTAGACTCAATTAGCTTTACGACCACTCCTAACTCCACACCATGGAGTTCACTGCCAAACATTTTCTTACCGCCACCACGTAGAACAACGGTAAGAAGTTGATTTGGGTATGCCTCGCCTAAATTTAGTAACATGATATCTAAGGAAACCAGACAGGATATTTTTTTATCAAGAAGCTTCTTTTGCTTCCAGATAAGGATTATGGTGGTGCTTGTAAAAAGCTTTCTTATAATCTTTATAACTGCTCACTGCGCCTAGTACGCTCATCATTTTAATGTAGTACCAAGCCAAGTCTATCTGATGTGGCTTAAAACCGCTTCTGGCACTTTTGGGATATAAATGATGGTTGTTATGCCATTCACCAGCTACAAACCCCGGCCATAATTGATTGATAGATTTGTCTTTATCACTGAAGTCTGTGCCTGCCCTTTTTTTGACTTTTCCTTTCCCATGTCCTTCGTAATTAAATGTCCTTACACCAACCGCCCAGAATCCTGCTGCTCCAAAGAGGCTACAGGCCAGTGCGTGGCCGCCGATAATATAGAATATCAGGTACCAAAAAGACCAGTTTAGCAGCCATGATGATATTGCATACAAAGGATTTACATAGGAACCCCATTTTTGATATTGTTTGTAGGTATTGGCTGTCACACCCGTATGCTGCATGAGCATTTTAACCCGGTTGTAGTCGGCTTCAGACAGATCCTTTGCTATGGGTTGGTGGTTAACATCTGCAAGAAAACAATATAAAAAGCCGGCCTGTGCATTATATGGGTCGCCGGGCTGGTCTGATTTGGAATGATGGACATGATGTGAAATCACATATATTTCTTCAGGGATCACATTTATTGTTAGATTTTGCGTGAAAAACCGCCAGAATGCATTTCGGAATTTATAGGCTCCATGGGTGCAATAGCGATGAATGCCAGATAGTTCCATGAGTACCCATGATGATCATACTGTAGACAAATGCAGCCAAGACAGTCCACCAGCTAAGATAATTGAACAGGAATATCATAAAAAATGGGATCAGACAGGCTACTTTGAGCCAGCTAAAAAAGGGAAGCCAGTTTTTTCGGTCTTTAAATACATTCAGCCTCGAATAAAATTCGCGGAAGATTTCATTTGTAGTTGGTTTTATTAATTCTCACTGCGCATCCTGCCACCCATATGAGGGGCGTTGTAATACATAATCTAAAAATGGCATAGCTTAAAAAAATTGGTCAGTTTATAATAATGTTATGTATGTCAAATCGAGGCGCAATTATAGTAAACTTGTCAATTAAATAAAATTTTTTTTGACAAATGTTAGTATAACTACCCTCAATATTTCTACCGCAGTCACATAAACTATTGTCTATTATCAATATCAGGAAATGACTAGTCCCGGAGGGTTATGATTCTTCGCCATTCTTTTTTTTTTACAGCTGGAATGAATTTTTGACATTTGAACCTGAAATTTTTTCATTTTTTCTGCAAAATTTTCAGCTGATTGGGGGGAGGCCGCCTTGGCATTACATTGGATAGATCTTGTATGAGCACGAAGTTCTGAGTTTAATTAATTGTAAGTTTTAATCATTAAAAACAAATAAGGAGGACAGACCTATGACACTGGTTAAATTTAATCCAAATGGCAATGTGAAGAAAAATGGCCTAATTACTGGCTTGGATGGTGTTTTTGATTCTATATTCAATGATACTTTCTTTTCTGATCGCATGATGGCGTGTGTGCCTGCGATCAACATCAGTGAGGGTAAAGATCACTATCATCTGGAGGTGGCAGCTCCGGGTTTGAAGAAGGAAGATTTTAAACTTTCTTTGGAAAGGAATATGCTGAGTATTTCTGTAGAGCGAAGTTCGGAAGATGGTGTTCGGGAGCGCAATTATAATAAACGGGAGTTCAGCTACAGTTCGTTTGTGCGTTCTTTCACGCTGCTTAATGCTGCCGATAAGAATGGAATCGAAGCGAAGTATGTGGATGGCGTATTGTGTGTAGATATTGCTAAACGTGAAGAGGCTAAAATGCAGAGCCGCCAGATTGAAATTAAGTGATGCGTTTTTGATTTATACCAATAGCATGAGCTGCCTTCAGGTGGCTCTTTTATTTCATTTTATTTATGGTTATGGCACCGAGTTATGAAATATCTCTGAACATGAAAACGCATAAGGGCATCGAAACTTATGGTTGTTTTCACCTTGGTCATGATGAGGCTTTTACCCAGATGCTTTACGCTTCCTTGTTTTCAGACGAGATGGTATCTGTAGATTTGGTGATTATTATCGATTTGGTAGGGCGGGAGAACGACGTTCCTTTTCCTCAAGAGCTGCGGCATTGCAGTTATGAACAGCTTTCAAATAATGTAAGGATGATCACTAAAGAGGTCTTTAAACGTCTGAATCTGGAGATTTAGAGGGGAATTTGATTTTAGAAAATTATTTTGATCGATAATTGTTGTGTAAAATATAATTCTAATTTTTCATTTATTTTGAAATAAAATTTTATATTTTAAATATTTTAGTATCTTTGGATATAATTAATATATAATACAATGCAACAAGGAACAGTAAAATTTTTCAATGAGACAAAAGGTTTTGGATTTATCGTGCCAGCTAATGGTGATAGCGAAATCTTTGTTCATTCTTCTGGTTTAATGGACAACATTCGTGAGAATGATTCAGTAAGCTATGACATCGAGCAAGGTAAAAAAGGCTTGAATGCAATTAATGTTAAGATCAGCTAATTAGATTTCCTTCATAAATTGGTAAAAACATCTGTCATTAGACAGATGTTTTTTTTTGCCCGGTATTTTGCGTGTAACTGCGGATGAGCCGTATGGAGCTTGGGTTCTGTATCTCACCACTATGAATTTGTTGTGAACTTTTGCCCTGGAATTCAATAGTACATTTGATATTTACGATTTGATCCTTGCCAGTTTGTCCCTGACAATTTCCTGAAGCAGAGACAGCTGGTTGGCAATCCGGTAGTAGCGGACTGTATTCAGGTGTCTGGCATCCTTATAGTCGATGAGCTTATTGAGATGACCCAGGTCTTCAGAAATTCCTTTGAGGTGCTGATCCAAATTCTTATCCAGCATCACATCAGCCCAGATATCCGCATAAGCGGTTATAATTTTGCTGAGTTTTTCAGTCTCTTTTCTTGCTTCTTCCATTTTTACGATCTTCCTTTGGAACCCTGAATCAAAACCAATACCTGATCTTCCAGTATCCGCTGGGAACATGTTTTGGTGGCTTTAAATATCGATTTCTATGAATTTCAATCTATTCAGTAAAATCCCTAGTACTTCAAAATAGCTGGGGGTTTTTCATTTTGGGGTTATTTTGGCGGCGGCTGATTTAAAGTATCTCTCAGTGAAAAAAGAAATTAACTTAAAAACCTTAGATTTTGTGTTTCCGAAAGCATTTTAAAAACAAGTAGCTTTTCGCTGATGCTTATGGTGGAATCATAATTATGTTTTTTTAACCAAAAATCTAAATGAATAAGATCTTAACCATTAAGTTTTCGAAGATTACACTTGAATCACCTACACAATTTTTTTAGCTAAATCCGCGATTAAAGCTAAAGCAGACAGGAAATGTTTCGAGAAGCTCCCAGTTGGTTCTGGATAGTTTGATAAATGATAATTAAATATAGATTTACAATAAATATTCAATATAAAAAATTTGAAATGCCATTACTTAAAGTCGAAAAGCAAGATCTTGCCGATACTTTGTGTAAGTAACTGTCCAATATATCGGGTCTCGATTTTAACAGTTTTCTTGGACCTCTTTCGAACTACTTAATTGCAAAAAGATAGGGTTTGATATGCAGCCGAATACAGAGTATTCCGGTTAGTGGCAGAAGGAAGATAAAGCTTTGGTCAGGGAAATAATTTGGTATTTTATCATTGAGCGTTATCTTACCCCAGGAGGTAATGGACATAAAGAGTGGCCGAGCCTTACTATAAAGTAAAAAGCAAAGATTTCTTCAGCAGTTTTAAATAATTCTTGTTTACATTTTTTTAGAGCAAAATCACATATAAGGCTAATTACGACAAATAGTTTAAGGTGGGAATAACTTAAAGGAGATTCCCACCTTAAATTCATAAATATGGCTTAAACCGTTGGAGGAGGTGCAATCGTTTTAAGCTGTCCGTCTGCATCAAATAACAACTGCTTGGAGAGGCTCATTTTTTTACTGATTCTACTCTTTTTGACCCTAGCATATCTTTGTGTTGTTCGGATGTTCTTATGTCCAAGCATTTTACTTACATCTTCAAGGGGAAAATCCATAGTGTTGAGCATCAAATCGGCAAAGGTATGTCTGGCTAAATGGCTATTAAGAGACCGACCAATTCCACATAGGTCAGAAAGCTCCTTTAAATAGCAATTATACCTGAAATTGCTGTTTACAGGAATTAACCTTTTATGAAACCTGCAATAAGGATCGTCCCTATACTTTTCAATAATTTCTGCGATTATTGGGAGAATCGGCACCATTTCGGTTACTTTTGTTTTACCTCGTTCCTTGATTAACCACTTTTCATTTTCTGCCCCGACTTTTACAATGTTTTGGGGTGACAGATTGTATATATCTTGGTAGGCGAAGCCGGTGAAACACTGAAATATAAAAGCGTCTCGTACTTTTATAAGCCTGTCAATGCTAAGATTCTTGCGCCAGATACTTTCGACCTCAAACAATTCTAAAGGAAGAATTTCAGGTTCTTCGGATCCGCATCTAAATTTCTCTATCGGATTATTAATGATCCACTTATTAGTTTCAGCGATGTTGAGCAATTGTTTAGTGTTTTTAATCTGCTTCATAGCTGCCGCTTCCTGAATGGATGGTTTTCTTTTAACAATTAAGAAGGTGTGAAATTTATGTGCAAAGGACTGGTCTATTTCTGAAAGTTCAAGATCCTTTGATTTAAAAGTGTGTGTAATAAATTCAGCTATCTTTTTCTTTGTGGATTTCCACTGCTTTAAAGTTTCCTTTGATCTCAGGTTTTTTTCCACTAGTAAAGTGAAGTTCTCAATATGAAGAGAGGCCAGTTCCAGCAAGGTTGGAATCTTATTTTGTGTTTTTTTCTTTTCTCCATTATGATCTGTAGAATGGTTTCTATAACTGTTCCTGAGCATTGAAGGGCTTACTACCTCATGCTTTGATTGTAGTATTGTAAAATGCTTTTCAAGCTCACATTGTATCCTGTTTAATGCAGAATTGATGCTTTTTGCCTCTGGGCAAGGCAAGATCCTTTTCTTTTCCATATCCCACCTATCACTAGGAATTTTTTTGGCTATAGAGAACTCTATCTGGTTTCCATCAATGGAAATTCTACAGATAATAGGGGCATAGCCGTTGATGTCAGCTTTTGATTTACGGTGCCAAAAAAGAATTGACAGGTTTTGGTTACTTTTCATTTCTCAATCTGTTAAAGTTAAAAACTTGTTTATGGCCGGATAACCCGGTAACAGCTTGCTCTTAATAATTTGGAGTCTAATGAATCTTTTAGACTGGTGCCCAAACTTAGCAATTAGAATCGGGCACCAGTTAGGGCACCATTCAGATTGGTTTCAGTTGGTATGAAATGACTTATTATTTTTTGAAAAACGCCTTTTGAAAAACATTTTAAACAGAAAAGGCGCAATTTCTTGCGCCTTTCGTGATCCCGCTGGGATTCGAACCCAGGACCACTACATTAAAAGTGTAATGCTCTACCAGCTGAGCTACGGAATCATTAATTCCTCTTGTTTAAGGAGGTGCGAAGATAGAAAATAAAAATTAATACACACTATACTTCATAAAAAAAACAACGTTAAAATAACTGTAATGTTGTAGACTGCTGATTTCCAGACGATGTTTTTGTCTTTACATTAGCCCTTGCATAATGTTCCGTAATCCAGGAAATATAGTTTTCGGCCTTAATTGGCTCTTTTAATAGCCCTGTTGCTAGTTGTAGCATAGCAATCCGATGTTCAATTACCGGTCTGTACTTCTGGAAAAGGTGTTGCAGCTCTTGCTGAACCTTGTTTTTTGGCTTAATCCTGATATTTTTATTCACTGGATTTAAAACCTGTAAATTAATCTCCTTTGTAAAATAGGTTGCTGCAGATTCAATTCTCTCCTGTAAAGCAGGCAAATCATTAAAACCAGTTTGCTTATGTAAATTGATCACCTGAACCTGAAAACGATCAGCTAAAACAATCAGGTTTTTAATTGACTTTCTAAGCTGAGCAAACAATACCGCATACTCTGGAATATTTGACCTGACAATTTCAGGTCGCGAGGTAACCGTTTCCAGCTCACTCAGCAACTTATTCAATGAAAAGTGGTTCAGTACAAGCTGAAGAATAAAGCTTTGCTGTCCGCTCACTAAAAGGTCATCCAGTTCCTCATCCTGCACAGACTTCATATAATTGATAACTTCTGTATTTGATCTTAAACTTTCCGTGCTGATCTTCGATTTCAAAATCAACCCATTAAGCGTTCTCACACGACTCAAAGCCACATATACCTGTCCAGCTATAAATGACTTCCCCGCATCAATTATGGCATGGTCAAAAGTTAAACCCTGACTTTTATGTATCGTTACTGCCCAGGCCAGTTTGATCGGGTACTGTGAAAATTCACCAACCTGCTGCTGTACAATAACCTCTTCAGTATTGGTTTTATATTCAAAAGATTGCCACGAAGTTTTCTCCAATAACAGATCGTCTTCATGAGGGAAGGAAATATAGATCTCCCCATCTCTAACAGACTTTATTTTCCCAATCTTTCCATTATAAAACTTTCTATTTTCCCCGGTATCATTCTTAATGAACATGACCTGCGCACCTTCCTTTAACTTCAGCGTTTGTTCTGCCTGTAAACCTGCATCTCTGAACTCACCGCTGGTCTCAGCCACAAAAGTATACTCTTCACCAGGAAGCTCATCTAATTTCGCTTTATTAACGGTATTAGCTTCTGCATTATGCGAAGTGATAATAATCGGGCTCAATTCATCCGTTGCAAGAAAATCCGGATCATATCTTTTATTAAGCAAAGCCAGATCGGCCTCAGTAATCTGATTATTCCTGATACTATTTAGAATATTGACGAATTCTGGTTCAGTCTGCCGGAATACTGTAGTTAATTCTATCTGTAATAGCGGATTTCTGCGAATAACATATCCCTCAAAAAAATAAGGCGAAGCGTAAGCTCTGCTCAAAAATGCCCATTCTTCTCTTTTAGTTACCGGAGGTAATTGGTACAAATCACCTATCAATAGCAGCTGTACACCTCCAAATGGAATATTGTTTTTTCTTACAGAACGCAGAATGGCATCAATCATATCCATTAAATCGCAACGAACCATAGAGATCTCATCGATAATCAATAATTCTAATTCATTGAAGAGTGCTGTCTTCTCTCTATTGTAACTTAAATCATTGACCATGGATTCAATAGAGGTAATGCCCAATTGTAAATCTTCCAGACCAATCTCACCTGGGAAAAAAGAACCAGCAGGTAATTGAAAAAAAGAGTTGATTGTTGTGCCTTTAGCATTCATCGCAGCCACACCAGTAGGAGCTACCACCACCATTTTTTTAGAACTCTCTTCTTTTATTCTTTTAAGGAGTGTAGTCTTTCCAGTTCCAGCCTTTCCGGTTAGAAAAATGTTCTGATTAGTGTATTCAATAAATGATAATATCTTGTCGAAAATTGAATTAGAAGGCCCGCCGTTACTCATTCCGCAAATTTAACCGATTAATTACAAAATGCTAACGTAAATTTCTGTGTTTTTTTCCATTAAAGAGTCTATCTTTGCAAATGGCAAAATACTTAAAAGAAACCTCGAGAACTTTCAGCGAATTTCTCCTAATACCAGGACTAACATCTTTTGACTGCGTACCTGATAATGTCTCCTTAAAAACCTCACTGGTTAAATACCGGAAAGGTGAAAAATCAACAATAGAACTTAATATACCTTTCGTGTCCGCAATTATGCAGTCAGTTTCTGATGATCAGATGGCTATTGCTTTGGCGAAAAATGGCGGCTTATCATTTGTATTTGGATCTCAAACTATCCAGAAGCAAGTAGAAATGATTGAAAAGGTTAAACAATATAAATCTGGCTTCGTGATCAGTACAGCTAATCTGATCGCAGAAAACACATTAAAAGATGTTATTGCTTTAAAAGCGAAAACGGGCCATTCTACCATTGCTATCACTGATAATGGTACAGCCAATGGTAAACTGGTCGGTATTGTTACCGGCAGAGATTACAGAATTGGTACAGATTTGATGGATAAGAAAGTCAAAGAATTCATGACTCCTTTTTCAAAACTGATTACTGCAAAAGTTGGCATTACTTTAAGCGAAGCCAATAGTATCATCTGGGAACATAAGTTAAACAGTCTGCCTGTTGTTGATGAAGACAATAACTTCAAGTTCTTTGTATTCAGAAAAGATTATGATAACCATAAAGACAATCCTTTAGAACTATCTGACGAGACTAAGAAACTAATTGTAGGCGCTGGTATCAACACAAGAGATTACAAAGACAGAGTTCCTGCACTGGTTAATGCCGGTGTAGATGTGCTATGTATTGATTCATCTGATGGATATTCTGAATGGCAAAAAGCAACTTTGGAATATATTAAAGCAGAATATGGTGACAGTGTTAAAGTTGGTGCCGGAAATGTGGTCGACAAAGAAGGGTTTTTATACCTTGTTGAAGCAGGTGCTGATTTTGTGAAAGTTGGCGTTGGAGGTGGTTCAATCTGTATCACCAGAGAAACAAAAGGAATAGGCAGAGGACAAGCAACTGCTTTAATCGAAATTGCTGAAGCAAGAGATCAATATTTTGAAGAAACAGGAATCTATATTCCAATCTGTTCGGATGGTGGAATAGCTCAGGATTACCATATGGCAATTGCACTGGCTATGGGAGCTGATTTTATTATGATGGGAAGGTATTTTGCAAGGTTTGATGAAAGCCCTACCCATAAAGTATTAGTTAATGGTAATTACATGAAAGAGTACTGGGGTGAAGGTTCTAACCGCGCCAGAAACTGGGAACGTTATGATATGGGCGGTTCTACAGGATTAAAATTTGAAGAAGGTGTTGATAGCTATGTTCCTTACGCCGGATCTTTAAAAGATAATTTAGACGTTACTGTAGGAAAAATTAAATCAACCATGTGCAGCTGCGGATTTACCAGCATTGCGAAGTTTAAAGAAGATGCCAGGCTTACCTTAGTTTCTTCTGTGAGCATCGTAGAAGGTGGAGCGCATGACGTGCTGGTTAGAGAATAAACTAATTATATCATTCAAGGTGCTGGTCTGAACCTTGAATGATATTCCAGAAAATTGATTTACCAGATAAATGCAGTAATACCAAGGCCAAAAGTAATGTTATTATACTTGGTTTTTCCAGCAGTTTCCGGAAGACGGTGATAGCTCAGATGTCCATCATTATCTGTATCATTCAGCAAATCTATATCAAACTTGTGGGTGGACCCGAAATAACTGGTATATGCTTTAATTGCAGTATTCCGGCCAATGCGTTTCTGGATACCTACGCCAACAGACCAGCTTGCCGCTGTTTTTGGTTGATATCGTGCGTAAGGTAATTCTGCTGTTCCAAACTCCTTCTGATATTCCGGTTTGATATCCAGGATAAAATTCCCATTACTTCCGGAAGAAATCCCTGCATTTATTTTAGCAGTGATGAACCAGTTATTCGCTAAAGGCAAACTAAAATAAGGGCCAATATTCAAATATTTAACACCAAGCGCCTGCGTATATAAGCCATTACTGATTTCCAAAATATCAGGATCAAGGCTTGCATGAGCTGAATTTAAAGGAAAGCTGGTAAATGCAAATTCCCCTCCAATACCAATGTTTTTATTGACAAACCAGGCACCTTCCATGCCTAAATTGAAACCGTCTTTATTGAAAATATTGTCGTGAGCAGTTCCGGTAAGTTTTTTACTGGTCGCAATAGCATAACCCGCATGTAATTCCACAAAACTAGGATTATTACTGATTGGGACAGGGTTGTTTTTCACAGGTGCATTCATACCCCTGTTTTTCATGATTTGGTCAGTCACAAAATAGCCCAGTTCTGTAGAAATGATACCTACTCCGGCGCCTGCAAGTACATCTGTGATCCAATGTCTGTTATTCAAACCACGACCCAAAGCTGTCGCTGTGGCCATCGCATAACCTGTAATACCGATTAAAGGATAGCCATACTGTCCGTATTCCTTATCCAGCATAGTCGCATTCATGAAAGCTGTGGCGGTATGTCCTGAGGGAAAGGAATTGTTTGAACTTCCATCAGGGCGCTCAACTTTACTGGTGGATTTAAGTCCGTTGACCATTGCGCCCATAATTCCCATAGAAAAAGCATAAGAGACAAAGGTTCGTTTTGGAGTATGTTTTCCTTTGACGTTAAATGCATTCAAAGCTACAACTGCTGCTGCTGGTGCATATTGCAAGTAATCATCGTATCTGTAATGGAAATCAGGAATGAACCTGTTTCTGACTTCTCTGACAGTTTCACGATGCGACCAGGCGAATGCTGTAGCACCAAATAAAATTAATGGAACTGTTGTTTTTTTTACAATACTTTTTTTCCAGAAGTTATTAATGGGCTGCCGTATTAAAAGACTGTCCGTGTATTGTGCATTTGCAGTAGTTACGGTATGCAGAAGAAATAGAGCGAGTAATATAAGCTTGAAATTTCGTCGTTGTTGAGGCGGCATATATAAATTAAAACAATGTATTTTCTTTTGATATACTTCTATAGTAGTTGTTAAATTGCAGAATCATTACGATATACCTAAAAAACCTAAACTATGAAAAACTTATTTAAAAACATCGCATTAATTGCGATATTCCCGATTTTGATCACCTCTTGTTCAAAGAAAAATGAAACTCCTGCCAATCAAGAGATCAAAACCAAGCAAACTGACAAAGTACTTGCGTACATCAAAAATCTTGGATTTACAGACGCACAAATCGTCGAAAATGGAGATAGATATATTGTTGATGGAGATATTGTATTTGATAAAAATATGCAGGTTCCTGCAGATAACGGAAAGCTAAAAACAGAGCAGTATTACAATGGCTATCTGGTTACGAATAGCAATAATATCCGCGTTAAAGTGGATGCATCTATCACAAGCATGGCTGCAGAAATTAATGGAGCAATTCAGCAGTGGAATACTGTACCTAACTCAAAAATTAAATTCGTCATCGTAACTGATAATAATTATGATATTTTGATAAAAGTAGACAATACTATCGGAGGCACTACTTGCGGGCAAGCTTACCTGTCTACCTCTAATGGTAAAGCCGGTAATACAGTCTGGATTAATCAGGAGCTGATCAAAAATAATTCTTTTGCACAACGTCAAAGAACTATTGCACATGAATTCGGACATACCATTTCTATTAAGCATACAAACCAATCTACTTCGATTGATGTGCCAGGAGTTGGTGGAACAGATGCGCTATCATTAATGAATGGCGGACAATGTGGAAGCGGTGCTACTGTTTTATCTGCGAAAGATAAACAGGCAACTGCTGCATTATACCCTTTATAATATAAAATCATACCCATATCGTAATGTAAAAGAAGCTGTCTTTTTGAGACAGCTTCTTAAAATTTACCTTTGATTCTACCCTGTAGATGGGGCTTTTTATATATAATTGTAAATGTTTGACGTTTTCTTCTCTCATATTCTTGCAAAAGTATCACTAACCGAAGCGGAGAAGGCTACTATAGAAAGTTTTTTTACCCTCAAAAAGCTCCGGAAAAAACAGTATTTACTTCAGGAAGGGGAGGTCTGTAAATACATGTCATTTGTAGCCAAAGGTTTGCTCAGATCTTACAATGTTGATGAGAAAGGGGATGAACATATGCATATGTTTGCATGGGAAGGCTGGTGGATTTCAGATATGAGCAGCTTCTTCTCTGGTGAAAAAGCCGTTTTCAACATAGATGCCATAGAAAATTCCGAACTTTTGACAATTACGCGGGCAGATTTCGAAGAAATGACTTTAAAAATCCCGGTCATGGATCGTTATTTTCGTCTCCTTTTTCAGAATAGTCTGGTCACGAAAGAGCGAAGATTACTCAGCTCTATTACAGACGCAGCGGAAGAAAAATATATCCGGCTGACGAAGTACAGCCCGGAAATCATTCAAAGAATCCCCCAGAATCTGATTGCATCTTACCTGGGAATCACCCCTGAAACATTAAGCCGTATTAAGAAGAAGATTGCACTATACAAATAACCAGGGTTGATATAGATCAAGTTAATTTCTTGTTTTAGGTCAAGTGTCAACCTGGTCTGGCAGGCTATCTTTGCATTCAGATAGTTTAACCCTATAAATTCTCATGCTAAATACAAGAATTCCCAAAATATTAATTACCGGAGCAACCGGACAAGTCGGTAGTAAAACAATTGATTTTCTCTTGTCAAATAAAGAAATAGAACTAATAGCAGCGGTACGTTCCCCAGAGAAAGCAGCTCCGTTTACAGCTAAAGGAATTGCTACAGTTATCCTGGACTTTGATGACGAAAGTACACAGCTGTCTGCTCTTAAAGATATTGATCGTTTGCTGATAGTTACCGGTTATACCGTTGATATGTTGCGTCAAAGTAAGGCTTTATTGGATAATGCTAAAAAAGCAGGTGTAAAGCATGTAGTTCATCTGGGGGCTTGTGGTCGTGATGATACCACTGTTGCACATTGGGCGTGGCACCAGTTGATAGAAAGGTATATTGAATGGTCTGGATTTTCTTATACGCATTTACGTCCGGAAACTTTTATGCAAAACGTATTGAGTTATGGAGGTAAAAGAGCAATTGAAAATGGTATTATTCATGCTTATGTAGAGGGCGCGCGATTGAGCTGGGTAGATGTGGATGATGTGGCGCAAGTTGCTGCTTTGGCTTTGGCCTATCCTGAAGTGCATGGTGGGCAAACTTACAGGTTAGGTTACGATGCGATAACTTTTGATGAAATGGCTGGATTGATGACTTCTATCGTTGGAAAACCTTTTCATTATGAACCGCTTTCTCCTGAAATCTTCCTGCAGCAGATGAAAGATTCGGGTGCAGAAATGGCGTACATGGGTTGTGTATATGACCATTGGAAACGTTACGCCGCAGGGACAATTCCTGGTGCTGATGATACTTTTGATAACTTCTTTGAAATTACAGGAAAACAACCTGTGAAATGGATTGATTTTATTGAAAAACACAAGGCCGGGTTTGATTATTAAAAAAACTAAACGGACTTTTATAAGAGCTGAAGCCACAATGAAGGTGGCTTCTTCCCGCTTTTAATTTAATTGTAACTTTTGATCCCGAAGTTACTCTAAAAATAAAAAGAATATGAAATCTTTATATAACTATGCTGTTCTGGCTACATTAAGTGTCATGGCTGCTTTGCCAGCCGCCGCCCAACATAAGAGTAATGGATTTCAGCATGCAGACTCCTTATATCAAACAGTATCCGAATTGGATAGTAGTATGTTTTCGGCTTACAATAAACGTGATCTGGAAACTTTTATGAGCCATTTTTCTCCCGATCTTGAATTTTATGACGACAGAGGCGGTTTATCCGGCTATGCGCATAATTTAGCTGCATTTAAAAGAAATTTCACAGATCCTGTTCACTCTTCAAGACGTGAGTCGGTTAAAGGAAGTCTGGTAGTTTATCGTTTAGGCCGTTTCGGGGCATTAGCTATCGGAGTTCATAAATTTTATGGCACTGTTAATGGCAAGGAAGAATTAGAAGCTACTGCAAAGTTTACCGAAGTTTGGGAAAACAAGAATGATAAATGGCAGATAAAGAGGGAAATGAGCTATGATCACAGATAAGCTTGTTTGCATAAAGTATTAGTATACGGATAAATTAACAGAATTTAGCCATTGTACAAGTAATGTATCTGGCTGATCGTTCAATTTGATTTTCAGGAGTTTAGCAGGATCCGAATTGGAGAAGTTAATCAGAACAGAATCAGCATGATCAGCATAGATAGTTATGGTATATCCGTTGCCAGTTGTCAAGGATAGATAACCTGAAGAAGACTGTTCGGGGACCCAATATTGAAAATTCCCGGCAGAATCTGTTATTATTTTCTCAGAAAACCTGAAGATTTTTTTTCCTGCCTGCACATAAAGTTCGCGATCCTGATAATTATCAATATGGCCTTTTAAGAAAAAACCTTATTTATTCCGGGCGTTGATAAGGAATGACGAGCTAAACATCAGGCAGAGTAAAGTAAAGATAAATAGCTGTATTTTAATCATTTAATTTGGGTTCTTTTACAGATGGATACTTCAGCTCCTTAACCTGTAAATCATCAATGGTTGCTATAGCATCATATGCTCTTACTCCAATAGTACCACTTTTAAAAGTAGTATCTGTTACTGAAATCAGAGGTGCAGCAGCTTCATTAAAATAAACTTTAATAGCACTGCCTTTTGCCTCTATTCTGACCTTATAAGTTGTTCCGATTTCTAGTTTTTGAGTTTGTGATGCCAGTAAAACCCATTTCTGATCAATTGATTTACCTAATTCCACTTTTCCTGACGATGCATCAATCCCCAAATAATAGCCATTATAAGCATCAGCGCCGATGACCTGATGGCTAACTCTGAATAATAACCCTGCATTGCCACCCTTTGAATCAACCCTTATCAATGCCTCATAACTCAGATCATCAAATAATGTACCGCTTGCAATCGCTTTTGACCCATGTATCCCATATCCCCACGAACCTTTATTGGAAGCAGAATGAAATGCCCCGTCCTTAATATACCAGCTTCCACCATAAATTAACCAGTTCTTAAGTGTTGTGTGGTTGAAATCTTCTTTAAACTGCTTTCCTGAACTTTCTGGAATACCAATAACAGGGAAATTACTGATCCTGATGTTTTCACTCCCAAACGGTGTAAGTGTAATTTCTTCTGTTGGTTCTGAAGAAGCAACAGGGCTTGCTGGTACTTCTAAAGCATGCATTTGGTTATAAGCCAAAGTCCATGCAGGTATCTTTTTAGCTGAAACTTTAAGTTTAACAGGCGTAGTGGCCTGAATAAATGGATTCTCCGGCATGGCGGTCTGTTGAACTTTTATTGCACCCGCAAGGTCATAGCGGTTAATAACCAACCCGTAATTCCAGGCAGAAGTAGCAAACACCTCATAATCAAAAAAACCGTTTACCGGATGTGTTTTAACACGATTATATTTCGCATCTGGTTGCAATGCATACACAATCGGGCCCCGTTCTACGGTTACAGAATTATTCACCTGATCAGTTATCTTTACTTCCATTGGGAAGGTAAGCAAAACCTGGTCCTGGGTATTCCATGTTCTACTAATTGTATATAGCTGACCTGTTTTAACACCGGCTGCTTTTTTACCATTAATCGTGATCTGCGGATTTTTGCACCATGCTGGAATTCTTAACTTTAAAGGAAATGATGCCGTTTTTGCCAGTTCTATTTTAATTCTTATTTTTTCCTCAAAAGGATAGTCAGTAATAACCTGAAGCTTAACAGGGACTGAGTTTGCAACAAAAGCATTGACTTCAACTGGTGCATAAGCAATTACTGCCAGGCCTTTATCAGGAGTTGCTGTCCAACTGTTTTTTACAAAATAAGGCCAGCCCATGTGCATATTATACCTGCAACAACCCATGCCTGAATATGGACTTAAAAGCAGGGCCCCATCATAATCCTCATCAAAGCCGGAGTTCCCGTGTTTACAGACCACCTGATTTGGCTGGGTATAATATAAATGAGATTTGATATCTCTGCTAAACTGTGCTGGCAATGTATTAAAAGCAATCTTTTCCAATCTGTCTCCTAATTGTGCATCATGAACTATTCTCGCTGCGGTTTCCAGACTTTGCATCCATTCTACTACGGTACAGGTTTCAGTCCCTTGAAAAGAACTCTTTCCTGCCAGAAATTCAGTTCCCGACGCAATTCCTGAAGCCTGACCATGGTCTCTTATTAAATGGGCAATCCCTTTTTCAGTAGCTTCTCTGTAAAATGCCGTCTGTTCCAATTGTGAGTAAAGCACTGGAAATTTAAGGGCCTGACCTACACTGACGCTGTGTTTGGTATGGAAATCGTCACCGTAAAAATAAAATTGATTGCTGGTGTAAATAGCTGCCCACGGATAAGCTTGCGATTTTAGTTTTTCGGCGAGTGTTAAAAGTGATTTTTCGCCAGTTATATTATAGAGCCAGAATACAATTTCTATATTATCGCCTGTTCTTGATTTACTCCATTCCGTTAGGGGTTTTTGATCCAGATTGTTGAGCTGATATCTAAAATATCTGGTAAAAAAATCAATTACCCTTTTGTCACCAGTAGCCTCGTAATAACTTTGTATCGCATACATCATCGGCATCCGGGGCCACCAATCGTTCATTTTAACAGGGCCGAATGCACCATCAGGTTGTTGATGCGTTAAAGTCCAGTTTATCCACTTCTGCGCTTTTTTCTTTAATGCCGCATCATCCAACGTGTAAGCGAGCGCGACCAGACCTTTTACATAATAGGGGGCACGTTCCCAGCTTTCACCTTTGCCACCAAGCCAGTCAGAACCTGCGCCAAGATCGGAAGCTTCCGGATAAAGTTCTTCAGCATGTCCTGTCGCTCCGTCTTTTTGTAATTCCAGTTGTTTCAATAACCAGCCTTTAGCTTTGATACTGCCTAATGGGAGTTGTACGTAGCTAGCTGCTTCAAGAGGAGCACGGTTATAATGATACGGTGATTCCAATTTGTTTTGCGCAATAAGCAGTGAAGGAACCAAAGCAAGTGCTAAGGTTATAGATTTACTGACGTTCATATTTATAAATGGCTATGCGATCTGAAAAGCAAGTTTAACATAAATAATATACGTTTTATTGTCCGGATAGTAAATTGATACGATATGAAGAAATTTTGAAATAATTGATAGCTGGATGCTGAGAAAAATAAGCCGTTAGTTCATTTATAGTACATGAAATGTCGTTATTTGCAACTATTGAGTAGCAATTGAACTTTTGATAATGAAGAGTAACACCACAAATAATTATTCCCTGAAACGTCTCCCGCCAGCTCAATGGGAGGATTATAAATCGATAAGACTGGAAGCATTGCAAACTAATCCGGCTATGTTTGGCAGCAATTACCTGAAGGAATCTGCTTATAGTCAAAATGATTGGGTGTCTTTTTTAGAAAATAATAGACGTGCTATATTTGCTTTGTACGCTATGGAAGCGTTAATCGGTTTGACTGCTGTAACTCTGGATAAAGATGAGGAAACAAATGCGGTTTTATTTGCCTCTTTCATTAAGCCTGAATACCGTGGTAAGGGCTTGACAAAATTATTTTATCAAGCCCGGATTGACTGGGCACAGTCAAAAAACTGTGCGTCAATTACGGTCTCTCACAGAGCTGGTAATGAAATTTCTAAATCCGCAAATCAACGTTTCGGATTTAAATATGTGAATTCGAAAAATGTTGTCTGGCCAGATGGTGTTTATGCAGACGAACTTTTTTATTCTTTACAACTCTAGTGTTAAACCATGGTTAATCGTCTAACGTTAAACCATGGTTAATTCTGTTAACTGAGTGAAATGGCCTCGTATAATTCCTTATAGCTGCTCACTAAGTCATCGAGTTTAAATCCACGATTCAGCCCACTCGGGTTTGGTAATACCCACGCTATTGCCCCACAAAAATCTTCCGGCTGACGGCCCCATGAAATTTGCTTTTTCCCGGAAAATGCCAGGTAAGCAGCTTTACCCAAAAAAGCAATATATTTTGGCTGGTAATGTATTATTTTACTTTTAAATGCTTCGATAGAATTGTCAAATTCGACTTTTGAAAGTTCGTTTGCGCGAGCTGTTGCTCTATCTACCGCTGTAGTTAAACCATAGCCCAACTTGAGAATAACAGCACCGTTTTCAGGCTCAATTTGGTCAGGTGTAAAACCTGCCTGGTGCAAAACCTTCCAGAAGCGATTGCTTCGTCCGGAGAAATGATGTCCATCCGACGCAGATTTTAAACCGGGATTGATTCCGCAAAAAATAACTTTCAGCTCTTTATTAATAATATCAGTTAACATTGGTATTTAGTTTATACGTAAATGTTTGATTGGAAATCCGGGCTAAAGTTAACAGAGTTTTTCCCAGGTAAATCCAATAAGAAGAAAATGTGATCTAAGTCACCTGATTCTCTGAAATTTCATGCCGTAATTTGTTATGTCATTTAAGAAATCTATTGTAAAATGAAAACAACAAATAACACCATCGATATGCCAATACTCGGGTTTGGTACGCTGATTCCCGATGCGGCAGAAACATTAAGAGCTACCAGGGATGCATTGAAGGCTGGATTCCGGCACTTCGATTGCGCAGAAAGATATGGAAACGAGCTTGAGGTCGGTGAGGCTTTAAAGACTGGACTTGCAGCTGAAGGCCTTAACCGAGAAGACATCTTTGTAACCACCAAACTGTGGAACACAAATCATCGTCCAGATCGCGTTGAAGCAGCATTTGAAGCAAGTTTAGACAGACTTGGACTCAGCTATCTCGATCTCTACCTCGTTCATACTCCATTTGCATTTCAGCCGGGAGAGGAGCAGGATCCGCGTGATAAAAATGGGAATGTTATTTACGACGGTGAAGTGACTTTGCTTGACACCTGGAGGGCAATGGAGAATCTTGTGGACAGTGGTAAATGCAGGGCTATTGGATTATCTGATATTGGTTTGAAAGAGCTTTTACAAATCTATGAATCTGCGAGAATCAAACCAGCGGTAATCCAGGTCGAAGCACATCCTTATTTGCCGGAAACGGAACTTTTGGAGTTTTGTAAGGAGAAGGGGATTGTGTTTTTGGCTTTTGCTCCTTTAGGTCACGGAATAAGACCAGGGCTACTCGAAGACCCGGTTATTTTAGCCATTGCTGCACGTATTGGAAAAACACCTGCGCAGGTATTGTTAGCTTGGGCAGTTCAGCGTGGTACGGCTTTACTGACCACACCCAAAACTGCAGATCGTGCAAGAGAAAATTTTGATATCTCTTATTTGCCGCAAGACGCATTTGATGAAATTAATCGTATTCAGACCAGGCAGAGATTGAATGGGGTAGTGAAAACAGGGATTCCGGGTTTCATTGCAAAAGGCAATTGAACCGGAAAAATCAGATAGTTGATGTGTAATTTAGAAAAGACAAGTCAATCGGCTTTACAAAGCGCGGGTGACTTGTCTTAAAAGCGAGATAATTACGGGCTGGGGAATTAAAGGAGGATTTTAATCAATCTTTATGCTATCAACCGCTTTCTGCATAGCATGTTCTTTGATTCCTGGTACTTTTAAGCCTTCAGCACGAAATACAGTCAGATCTGTCATCCCTAAAAAGCCTAGAAAAGCTTTTAAATATGGAGCAACAAAGTCGTTGACTTTTCCAGGGCCTTCTGAATAAACGCCGCCGGAAGACATAGCCACATATACTTTTTTTCCTGTTACCTTTCCGACAGGACCATTTTCGCCATACCCAAAAGTTATTCCAGCCCTGGTAATGTGATCAATCCATGCCTTTAATCCAGTATGAATGGTGAAATTGTAAAGAGGTGCGCCTATGACAATGATGTCTGCGGCTAATAATTGTTGAACCACCTTGTCAGAAAATCGGATAGATTCTTTTTCTTCTTCAGTCAGCTGATCTTCAGGAATAAAAAATGTGCGAAGAACGGCGGGATTAAGATGTGGAATTTCGAGATCGACCAGGTTTACTTCCTCAAGTGTGCTACCCGGATATTTTTCCTGAATTTTTTCAACGATAGTTTGACCTAGCTTAATGCTGTACGATTCTTTGCCTTGCAGGCTTGAAATTAAATGAAGGATATGTTTCATAAAAAATTACTTATTTAATGATATGATCAATTGAAAATTCCGAGGTCCATTTTCTGTTGATGCAGAAGGGTTTCCTTCGCTCGGATTATCAAAACAAAAGTAGGGTTACCAGGTGATCAAAAGTTAGTACTTACCCAAAGGAAAGCGGTTACATTGAGGTAATGTGCTTACCTTTGGGTCTATGAAAATGATTATAAATGAGCTGCTTCCGGGCAACGAAGAATGTGCAGGCTCGCTTAAAAATGTGCTCGATGCGTTGTATGTCCTCAATGGAAAATGGAAGCTGGCTTTAATTCTTAGCCTGGTGCAATCATCAAAGCGTTTTAACGAGGTTCAGCATGCAATCCCTGGAATCTCATCCAAGGTATTGGCTAAAGAATTAAAAGATTTGGAGTTGAATGATTTTATCAAACGTAATGTATACCCGACTACACCAGTAAGCATTATCTATGAAGCAACAGCGTACAGCAGGACGCTGAAAAATGTGATAGGTGAATTAAGTGCCTGGGGTGAACAGCATAGAGAAAAAATTAAGCAAAGTATGCGGAAACCTTCTGTCAACAATACTGGAGAGCAAAATGTGTAACAAAACCTGATTTGCAGAAAATATTTATTTTCTTTATAATTACTATAGAAATCCATTTATATATTAAATTATAAGCAATATGCAACGCAGGAAATTTATCCAATCTACAGTGGCGGTTACTGCGGGTTTAGCATTAAATATCAAACCTGTAATTGCGGGTGATAAAGCTGCAGTTACAGATAATAAAGCACTGATGAAAAAGGAAATCTATGAATTTCGTGAATATGAAATGCACTTTGGTTCCGACCTGGGGCAAATGGAAAATTACTTTAAGACTGCTCTTATTCCTGGATTGAATAAATACGGGGTAAAAACAGTTGGTGTCTTCAAGGAATGGAGACAATCTGAACCAGCTAAAGTATACTTACTGATACCTTATTCTTCTCTTGATAACTACCTCTCCGTAAATTTAAAAGTAAAAGCGGATACAGATTACATTAAAAATAGCGTAGCCTATAATAGTATACCGGCGGATAAACCTGTATACAACCGCTTTACCGCTTCTTTGATGATTGCTTTTGATGGTTTTTCAAAAATGGTTGTTCCATCAGCCGAACCCCGGATATTTGAATTGAGAACTTATGAAGGCTATAGTGAAGAAGCTGTCAAAAGAAAGATTAAAATGTTCCATGACGGGGAGTTTTCTATTTTTAGCCGGGCAAAATTGAATCCTGTATTCTTTGGTGAAGTGATTGCGGGTGACAGACTACCACGTATCACTTATATGGTCACGTGTAACTGCATGGAAGGACGTGATCAAGGATGGTCTGCTTTCGTAGCTGATCCTGAATGGAAAAAACTAGCAGGGGATCCACAGTATGCAAATACTATTTCTAAAATTAACAATACCTTTTTGGTTCCCACACCATATTCACAGGTATAGTGCATTGACAATAAGTTATTCTATTTCGCTACAAATTCTAACTGTCCATTGTCGTACACGGGCTGCTCGATATTGAACATTTTAAATACTGTATGTTTCGTAATTGTCTTATTTATAGTTGCTTATTGGGTTTTTTGGATTTGGCACGTAGTTGGTCATTCCGGAACTGATGCTAACCACAGCCCACGCTTAAGGTGATGAGGTTTGAGATAAGTGTGAAAGAAGTTACGATATTTAAACTTACAATAAGATATGTTCAGATTAAACTTGAAAATCGCATTGCGAAACCTTTGGAAAAATAAAGGGTTTACACTTATAAATGTTGGCGGTTTAGGTATTGGGCTCGCGAGCTGTATGATTTTGTTACTTTATGTAAACTACGAATGGGGATATGATAAGCAATTTGATAAGCATGAGGATACTTATGTAGTTTATCAAAATGTTCCATCTAGTGGTAAAATCTTCAGTTGGGCGTGGACGCCTAACGTCATGGCACAGGAAGTTAGAGAAAAAATCCCCGGTGTGGAAGCGGCATCGCATTCAACTTATCCCAATTCAAACCTGATTACTTATGGAACTCAAAAAATAAAAGGGGCTGGTATTTTTACTGATCCTTCCTTTCTCAAAATATTGAATTATAAATTCATCAAAGGCAATCCGAATGCAGTATTGAGAAATGTAAATAGTATCATCCTGACCAGATCTTTTTCACTGAAATTGTTTGGAAATGAAGATCCGATAAATAAAACTGTAAAGCTAGCTAATACAGAGCTATTAAAGGTTGAAGGCATAATTGAAGATGTACCAGCCAATAGCAGCATTCAATTTCAATATTTAATGACCTGGAACCTCTACGAAAAGCGGGAGCCTTGGGTCCGTGACAGAAATTGGGGCAACAATATTTGTTTAACATTGGTGCAACTCAAAAGTCAGGCTGTTTTTGAACAAGCCAACTCTCAAATAAAGGACATTTATCAGCGTAACCTAAAAGCAAGCACCGGCAAAGCACTTCTTTTTCCCATAGATAAATGGCATTTATACGATGAGTTTGTGAATGGTAAATCTATAGGTGGAAAGATCGACCAGTTAAAGATTTTCATTCTGCTTGCTGTGTGTATATTAATGATTGCCTGCGTAAACTTTATGAATCTATCTACCGCAAATTCCGAAAAAAGAGCTAAAGAAGTTGGTGTGCGTAAGGCAATTGGCTCTTCGCGAAAATCATTGATTGGTCAATTCCTGCTGGAGTCCCTGATCTTAGCCGGGATGAGTACAATGCTTGCTTTTTTACTGACGGAAATCAGCTTGCCGTATTTTAATCAGCTATTAGATTTACACTTGATTATCCAATATGATAACTGGAATTTTTGGCTTATCCTGATAGCCATGATGGTATTTACCGGATTAATAGCTGGAAGTTATCCTGCGCTTTATCTTTCTTCCTTCGAACCTGTTAAGGTGCTTAAGGGACTCAATGGTAAGGCGGGAAATGCAGTTTCTATTAGAAAAGTACTGGTTGTCTTTCAGTTTGTCTTTGCGGTATGCACCATCATTTGTACCGCTGTTATTTATCAGCAGTTATCATTTATAAAGGAAAAGCCTATTGGATATGACAGGCACAATTTGATACAATTAACTGTTCAGGGAAATCTGGAAAATGAAAATAAGCTCAATTTGCTTAAGGATAAGTTGTTAAAATCAGGAGCAGCTACGTCTGTATCATTTTTTAGCCACGATATCAGTGAGGGTGGGAATAATACGATGGATGTAGAATGGCCGGGAAAGGACATAAATCAAGATGTTATCTTCAACCAACGGGGTGTGGGGTATGATTTTATTAAAACGATTGGAACTGAACTCATCGCTGGGCGGGAGTTTTCTGCCAAATTTCCTAATGATTCCACGCATATGATGCTGAACGAATCTGCTGTCAAAACAATTGGGCTAAAAGAGCCTCTGGGAAAAGTAATCGAATGGAACAACAAACATTGGACAGTTGTAGGTATTGTTAAAGATTTTATAGTTGAATCTGCTTATGAAAAAGCCGCACCAATGATCTTTTATCCAATAAAATATAGTGGAGCAGCAACCGTTTTAATTCGATTGGATCCGGCATCAAACTTAGCAAGCTCATTGAATAAAATTGACAAGAGTGTTCAGGATATTGAGCCCAGCTTCCCGGTCGACCGGAAATTCGTTAATGAATCTTTTGCCTTGAAATTTAAAAATGAACAGCTTTTGGGAACACTTTCAAATTGGTTTGGAGGCTTTGCAATCTTTATTTCGTGTTTAGGACTGTTAGGGCTCGCCTTGTTTATGGCAGAGCAGCGTAAGAGAGAAATTAGTATCAGGAAGGTTTTGGGTGCAAGCACGGTAAATATTCTGACGCTTTTGAACAAGGATTTCATAAAGCTTGTCGCTATCGCAAATATTATCGCTTTTCCATTAGCTTATGTTATTGTCAATAAGTGGCTTTCGGCCTTCGAATATCGTGTATCTATTTCTGCTTTACCTTTTATCCTGGCAATTTGTCTATCTGTTTTGGTCGCCATTTTAACTGTTAGCTTGCAATCTGTGAAAGTAGCTAAGGCTAATCCAATCGATGCATTGAAATACGAATAAGTTTGTGCGAAGTTACTTATCACTGTACAATAAAGAGGGAGCCAAAGGCTCCCTCTTTATTGTACAGTGTCTAAGAATGTTTTTTGTGGTTTTTCTAAGAATGTTGCTCCTCATGAACTCCTTCTGCAAATTCTTCGACCATTTTATCGTTAAATGCGGGAAGGTCGTCCGGGCTTCGGCTGGTTACAAGACCTTCATCAACAATTACTTCTAAATCGTCCCATTGGGCACCCGCATTCACAAGATCAATTTTTATAGTTTTAGTTGAAGTCATTTTTCTACCTTTTACAACCTCTGCTGTGATGAGTACCTGGGGACCATGACAAATAGCTGCTACCGGTTTTCCAGCACTGAAAAATGCTTTAACAAAAGTAACGGCCTGATCGTTTTTTCTTAAGGCATCAGGATTTAATACTCCGCCTGGAATTAGCAGACCATCATAGTCATCAGCGCTGGCTTCGGCGATCGTTTTGTCAACATCTACTTCAATAGTCCACTCATGATCACCCTTCATTGCTTGAATCTTTCCTAACTTGGAAGAGATGATATGAACTGTAGCACCTTCTTCTTTTAATCTTTGAACCGGGCTGGTCAATTCTGTTTCTTCAAAACCGCTTTCCGATAAAACGGCAATGTTTCGATTATTTAATTGTCCCATATTATTTTACTTAAGTTTTATCTTTTAATTACTATAACTACAAATCCTGCCTGCAGAAAGTTTTTGCGATTATTATTTTATGATAGTGAGGGAGGGGGCATCCAGCTCCACAACAGAGTGTTGCGTGAATGCTATATAGTTATTCGTTACTTCTATGCTGAATTATCTGGATTAGGATGGATTTGATTCAAACATTAAACTTTTGAGGACTTCATATGTTTGCTAAATCAGATGATTGTAAATTATACAGAATCAGGATGGGAAATCATTACTCAGCGGTCGCATGGATTACTAGCTGCACAGATTTGTGCGCATTGGAATAAATCCGGTCATGGAAGATACTGGGTGGAAACAATAGTCGCTACAGCCGAACATGATGATGTTTACAACGAGTTTGAAAACCACGATCTGGTCAATGCTCAAGGTGGTCCATTAAATTTTAAGATGACAGAATTTAAAAAGGATTATGCGATCCGTTTGATGCAGATGGCAGAAACTAAGGGGGCCTGGATAGCTTTAATGGTCTCCCGTCATATTCAGTTCGTTCATGGAGGAGATCCAAAAGCCTCAACCTTTATTACAGAACTTAAAAAACGAGAGAAACTTTGGATGAAAATTTTGTCAGTTTCTCCGTCAGAAATAAGCTCAGCTTATCGTTTATTGGAATTCTGTGATGCTTTTTCCTTATTAATCTGTCAGCATGCTATTCAGCCTGAACAGCGTAAAATGGATATTAGTGCTGGTCCTGATGAGGTAGTTTATACGGTGAGGGAGAAGTCTGATCAGGTAATGGTGGTCGATCCATGGCCATTTGAACTGGAGAAATTTAAATTGAGTTATGAGTCCAGGACAATAGCACAATTGTGTTTTAAAGATGCCTCTGAATTTCGTAAGATAGTTTTTGATACGCCTGCAGTTTTGCATGAGCTGATAATTAAAAAAGATTGAAAATTATAGATAAGTGAAAAATAGGATATTCGAATTGAAAAATAAATTATTGGAATTGAAAGACAGGATATCGGAATTGAAAGAAATAAGGTATAGGGGGCATTTACCAGCCTCTAGATCACAAGGAGTTTAAAAATAGATTTATGAAAAAGACACTAACTATAGCCAATAGCACTGCCTTAATCATCACAATTGTGATTAATTATCTTGCGAATACCGGAATATTTAATGGCAACACCATGAAAACGGTTTCTGATAATTATTTCAATTATTTTACGCCGGCAGGTTATGCATTCTCAATCTGGGGACTCATTTATCTCGGTTTATCAGGTTTTGTGTTTTATTCGTGGCGCAGTCTTCTTAAGGAGAAAGAAGAGGATTCACTACTCTTGAAAATTAATTGGTGGTTTGTACTTTCCTGCTGTGCCAATTCCCTATGGGTTATTGCGTGGCTTTATGATTATACAGGCTTATCAATTGTTATTATGGCTGTTTTATTGGGCTCCTTATTAAAAATTATCGTTAACACAGGGATGGAACTGGAAGCTCGCCCATTAAAAATGTATCTTTTCGTTTTTTGGCCTTTTGCGCTTTATTCCGGATGGATTTCTGTAGCGATTATCGCTAATATTGCAGCCTATCTGACTAAAATCAAATGGGATGGATGGGGGATTTCTGATGTGACCTGGACAATTATCATGATTTTAATAGCTGGGGTGATCAATGTATTTATGATCAGGAAACGAAACTTACGTGAATATGGTGTAGTTGGAATCTGGGCATTAATGGCTATTTCTGTATCAAATAAATATACGAATGGCAGCACGGCCGTCATCTATACTGGTTACGCTGCTGCAGCAATCTTATTAGTTTTTATCGTACTGAGCGGTTTGAAAAACCGGAATAGTTCAATTGATAAGATGTAACATGTCTTCCAATTTGATGAGACTAGTGTCTTAAACTAGCAAAAGAGAACAAGAATGTTAAGAATATTATAGTACTGCGGATTCAGGTTATAGTATTACCTGGTTATATTCGTGCGTTTTAAAAGATTAATTATGCGTACACATTCAAAAGAAACACAAAGTAGCTTGACACCTGATCTGGCACTTGAAATTTTAAAAGAAGGAAACGAGAGGTTTGTAAATAATTTAAAAGCAAACCGAAACCTTTTACAGCAAGTGAATGAGACTTCTGCCGGGCAATTTCCTTTTGCCACTATTTTAAGTTGTATGGACAGCCGTACATCTGCAGAATTGATTTTCGACCAGGGGCTTGGTGATATTTTCAGTATTCGGATAGCAGGGAATATTCTAAATGAAGATATTTTAGGAAGTATGGAATTTGCCACCAAAGTGGTGGGCACTAAAATAGTAATCGTGCTTGGGCATACAAAATGTGGAGCTATCGTTGGAGCTTGTAATAACGTGAAAATGGGAAACCTTACAGGATTACTGGATAAAGTCATTCCGGCAATAGAGAGCGAAAAAATTACTCAGGAAAACAGAAATGGCTCAAATCCTTCATTTGTAAATAATGTGACTAAACTAAACGTGCAATTAACAATTGAACGTATCAGAAAAGAGAGTCAGATCGTATCTGAATTAGAGCAGCAAAAGGATATTAAGATTATAGGAGCTGTTTATGATGTGGATAATGGGAAAGTCGATTTCTTCGATTAGCTGTTTTGCCTTGTAAAAGCACAGCCCGTTATCTTTAATTAAAGGGCTGTGCTTTAAAGTATAATGTTTAACATTCGTTATGATTGAACGTTAAACGAAAAGTTGAACCAACTCCTAATTCACTTTCAGCAACTATTGTACCCTCATGTTTTTCGATTATTCGTTTTACAATAGCTAGCCCAACACCTGAACCCTCAATATCTTTGACATTGTCCATTCTGTTAAATAGTTCAAATATGCTCAATAAGTCATTTTGAGCGATTCCAATGCCGTTATCTATGATACTATAATGGACTTTATTCCCAATTAATTCACCAGATATATGGACTTTAGGTGCGCTGGAATGTTGAGAATATTTTACCGCATTGCCTATCAGGTTAGAAAATACTTGCAATACCATAATAGGGTCGCCTTGCAGATCCGGAACTTCGCCGACAACGATTTTTAAATTTTTGTTGGCATAGATCAGCTGAAGATCGTTAACAATTTCGGTTATTAAATTTTCCGTTTTAATAGGTTGGAAGAGCATTGCTGTGCGCCCAACACGTGAATAATCGAGGACAGCGTTAATCATTAAATTCATTTGATCTGCCCGGTCAGCGATTCTATGCAGCATTTTTTGGCCGCGCTCTAAAATGTTCTGGTCCCTGATCAGTAGTTGGGCATAACTTTTAATTGATGCAATAGGATTCTTCAAATCATGAGAAATGGTATAACTAAAGCTTTCCAGCTCCTGATAGGCCAATTTAAGTCTTTCATTCATCAAACGTGCAGTTCCAGCTTTGTGGTTTAGTCCGTAATTGACTTCCTCTTTCAATTTGATAACAGCCTTTATATCTTCAATAGACCAACCCTCAGCAACACCAGTTATGGTTTCCGTCCATATTGCGAATGAATTTCTGGGAGAAATGTTCAGTAACCCATTGTTATCCATTATTACCGGTTTGTCTGGATTTCCTGCCCATTTAACGTTTTGAACCTGTTCTGCCCGGAACCAGATCAGATAATCTCCCAGTTCTTTAGAAAGTACTGAAATCAATATCCCGCTTGCACTATCTTCATAGGCAGCAGCTTTGGGATACACCGAAGAGAAGCTGTCAGTTTGATATAGCGTATCTTTTACCTGGTCATTTATCCAAAACATTAAATCAAGTAATTGTTGATCATTGGGTGTACTCCCCAATTTATATATTTTGTTATCGTGCACAAGAACAGCACCATCAGACTTGACTACATCTAATAATGTAGTTTCCTCTGAAGTCAGCGCTTTTTCTATACTTTCGGTTTCAAGCAACTGTTTAATGATCTTTTCCAGGCTGTTTTTAAATTCATTTTCGTTTCTCAGGAGTTCTTCATTTTGTCTGAACTCAAGTGCAGATGATGTTATCTGGCCGATTAGCTTGGCATATTCCCTGGATTTAAAATCAATGAAACGTTGTGTGTAATTATGACAAGCAATTAATCCCCATAACTCATCTTTAAATTTCAAGGAAATACTGAAGCTGGATGCCACACCCATGTTTTTTAAGTACTGAATATGGATAGGGGATACTGCTCTTAATTGGCTGAATGTTAAATCCAGGTCCTGGGGATTATTTTTTGCTTTATTAATTCTGGCTGGATGTGATTCAACATCAGCAATTAATCTTGTTAAGTTCAATTTATATAATTCACGTGCTTGCCTGGGTATATCCGATGCTGGATAATGTAAACCAAGCCATGGAGACAAATCCTCATTTTTAGATTCAGCTACAACTTCACCGTGACCATCTCTTGCAAAGCGATAGATCATTACTCTATCAAAATCTATAACCTGTTTTACTTGAATAGCAGTATTTTCGAGTAATTCCTCCAATTTTGAATAGGTAAGAATTTCAGCAATGGTGTTACCCATCAGCCCTTGAACATCTAATTGGAAACTGGATGCCGATAATTCGAATTCTAAAATGTAACTGCTGTTACTTACAGAAATTATTAAATAATAATGGATTCCTGAAATCGTTATCGGAATCGGATTAATCCTTTCAAATCCTTTAACTTTTCCGGAAGAAATCAGCTGTCTGATGAAATCAGGTTGATAACCCTCATCAAGTAAACCTTCTATATGACCAATCGATTTACCTATCAATAAATCAGGAACCGGGGATATAAAATTACTAATGTTATTGCTGTGAAATTGAATGCTCATTTCGTCATCAATGACGACCATAAAACCGTGAGATTGTATTTGTCCTGGGATGTGAATTGGCTCAATATCACAATTAGTTAAATCAACTTGGAAATTAGACATCACATTTAATTAGATTGTAAATATGGACTATTTATTACGGTTTATAAAGCTTTATTAACTCACTGCAAATTATAGTCGAAAATAGAGCTGATTAATTATTTATTAAAAAAAAGTAAATGTTTGTTTATTGGATTATTCCTGATTTTTAATCCATAAATGTATTGGCGTATATTTGTCATTTTGAAAATAATCGGAAAATGAAAGTAACATTTATCAGGCATTCAAAAGTATTATTTAGCTGGAAGAAACTTTATGATGCGAGTTCATTTGAATTCGCTTGTCAAGAATATGATCGTTTTCCTGTTCAGATAGGAGAAAAGATGAAAATTGAAAGCCAAACAATTTATATAAGCAAATTGATGAGGACCGAGGCTACAGCTAAAAATCTCTTTCATCAGGAAATTGAATTGATAAAAACAGGCCTTCTGAATGAAATTCCTTTAAAGCCTTTTATAAATACCAAATTCCCGATCCCAACAATCCTATGGATGGCTATCGGCAGGTTACAATGGTACTTTAACAATTCAACGCAGCCGGAAACAAGAAAGGAATCCGAAAATCGGATAAATAAGTTTTTAGACCATATCCTGGCTAATAAACTGGACTGTGTGATTATTGGACACGGCTTTTACTTTGCCCAGATGGTTAATCAAATGAAAAGAAGGGCATTTAAAGGAGACGCGAAGAAAAGATTGAAAAATGAAGAATTAAGGATATTTGTCACAACAGATTAAATAGCAATTTATCAAAAAATAAATAAATCCAATAATACAAGCAAGTATTTAGAACGTGTAGCGTTATAATAGCAATTAACCAGGTAAAGGATCAGGCAGCTTATCAAATGGAATATAAAATCAAATTTAAAGACGGAACTACTAAAATCATTCAAATCCTTGCTACAACCTTTAAAAAACTTAAAGTATGGAAAGTTGGTTTTGATGACGGAAAAGAAATTCTACTTTACAAAGTTGGGACAGAATGGATGCAGCGCACAGAAGATTATCTGGAAGAATGTTATGTCATCTCCATTGGAGCCTATATTGATAGCCTGGAATTAAATTAGAAAATATTCATCTTAGCAATTGCAAAATATTATAAGTGCGGATAGTTCCTTTTTGCATTTTCAATTTCCGGTATTACATCTTCCTCAAGTAAGAAACCTGCTTTGACCAGATCTTCACAGGCTTTCTTTAAAGCCTCCGTATACGCGTCTATGCCCGTATACCGTTCTTCCAGTGATAATCTTGGATCTCCGGCTGCAAGACGCTCCGCTCTGGTCAGTTTAAAAGGAATAAACATTCCATTAAGAGAAGCTAAATCACCTTCTCCATAACCTTTTTTCCGAAGGCTCCAGCCTGTATAGGTACCCACAGGAACCCTGATTGCTATATTTTGTATGCCGCCTTCTTCATTTCCGTCTGAATCTACTTTTGGGACCAATACAATATACCTTTTGTCTTTCAAAATTTCAGGAGGCTCCTGTAATTCGCCTGAAAGGTCTCTTGCTGAGAAATTCCGGCCAAAATCTAAAAGAGGAGGATTATTTACCAAACCTTTAAACGGAATTCCAGGTATTGCAGGCCATTGGAAATCAGTTTTATCAGCCTGAACAAGCGTACTTTTTGCCAGCGTAGGATAAGCACTTTCCGGCGGCAAAGTACCCTTTATGACCCACTTTTCGAGTGCAATCAGCAAAGCACGAAGGGTAGGATTTACTGGATTGTTATTCGTATTGAAGCCAGTTAATGGATCAACAATGCTCATAGGCGAATGTTCTGTTCCATTAATCAGGTAAATCCTTACGTTTTCGGGAACAGGCAAATCTTTTGTTCCATCAGATTCGGTATGCGTTAACGATGCTCTGGATTGCCAGTATTCTGTAGAAGTTAGCGTCTGCATAATCAGCGGGCAGGTATTGGTTTTGGAGCAACTGGCAAGGATGCCACCGGTTGTGCCTGAAACAGCATCTAAACGGTTGTCCCAGGTAAAAGGAGGCAGATTAACCGGAAAAAGATGCTCTTCATGTTGCATTCCACCACCACCTGGCCGGCCAAACCGTATATTTAATGAAATGCGCCGGGTACCAATATGTGCGTTCACACCATCAAAAACTTTTTTCCCTTCTTCATCTTGATTGAACCCTAAATCCAGAAATGTCCTGATGAAGTTGCTGCATTGGGATACACCCTGAATGATTGTCGCCTTAATCGGTATAACGTTTAAATCAGATGTAAAATCTGGATTCATCTTCTGTGTACCATCCTTTTCCATCAGAGAGGTAATATCCTTTTTCATCAAAGAGTTAATATCCCGTTTCATTAAAGAGGTAATATCACGGATTGCCGCAAAGCCCAGACCCAATACTAAAGGGTTTTTAGCCTTATACACCAACTCATAAATATAATTTGGATCGAAGCCAGCTTTCAGGGAAATGTTGGTAGAGCTGGGGGTGCCAGGAAAAGGGAGGGAAGTGCAGTCAGAAAATGCCCAATCGCTGTTGTTGATTATGATTTTTGGATCTCCCTCGCGTATCCTTATGGTTAATGTCAGGTTCTTGTTGTCAAGGCTTACTGTTTCATAGCTGTGGTGCGTAAATCCGGTGAAAACTCCACTACTTAAATTTAGTGTATTTACGGGATTTGCTATGCTGAATTCTGTACGGAGCAGACCTGATATTTCTTTCCCATTTTCTGTGGCTACGGGAACCTTCATTGTAAGTCTTCCGTCGCCGGGAAGAACGTCCCCCTGCCAGGCGCACCATAAGACCGTATAACCTCTTTTTAATAGCACTTCATCCGCTCCGAAAGCATTTCCCCTGTTCGGCAGGCTCATAAAAAGCAGTCCGTTGCTTTTCAATTTTTCTGCTGGGCAAAGTATAATAAACTCACTAACATACTCAACCATACCCTCTGAGTTTTTTGGAGCCAATTTGATATCCTGTATAATACTATTCAATGGGTTGGCCGGATCAATCTCTCCGTAGGCATAACCTTTGATTTGCTGGTATGATCCTGCCTGGCCAAATACCTTTCCATTTTTATAAGGTAGTGTACTTGTCACTTCGATTCTTGTTATTTTTGCATAAGAAGAAGTAAACCAGAGCATCAGGATGAGTACTAAAAGATAACTTTTTCCTGTTAAGCGTATAAAAGCATTTTTCATTTTTTTTAGTAAATCTGAAATTTCATTATTGATATTTCAACCGATTTGTTAAATCTATTTCAATATACAAGTAGTAATTGTATTCTCCTGCCTCTGCATGGAAAAATAGCTGAATAGTTCTGCAAGAATCTGGCTTGATTTTAGATAGTTGACAGTTGAACATATTTCTATGTCCACCAACTGATAAATCGGGCTCATTATATCAATTTATAGAAAAGATGAAAAAAATAGTTTTGAAGACCTTAAAATGGTTAGGGATTTTTGTGGCATCTGTATTATTTTTGATGTTTATTATTCCGTTGGTGTTCCCTGGAACTATTTCTGACCAGGTAAAAATCTTTGCGAACAAGCGCCTGGCCGGGAAACTTGATTATAAAAAAGTACATCTTACTTTCTTCCGGCATTTCCCTTCTCTTACAGTATCGGTGGATGATTTACTACTGTTAGGTTCTAAGCCTTTTCAACAGGATACTTTACTGTCAGCAAAAGAAGTGGCTGTGGGAATCAATTTAAAGAATTTGATTTTTGGTGGTGAGGTTAAGATCGATGAAATTTATGTAAATGATGCTGAAGCAAATGTTTATGTCAATAGTAAAGGGCAGGCCAATTATAATGTCTATGTTTCCAATCCATCTAAAGGTCCAAAAGACACTACTGAAAAAGGTACATCCATCAAACTGGAGCTTATCAAATTTAAGAACTGGCATATCAAGTATACCGATCATGCAGCTAAAATATTAGTGGATGCAAAAGGACTTAACTATATAGGAAAAGGTGGATTGAGCGAGGATATTTTTGATCTCAAAACTGATCTTAGGGTAAATCAACTGGACTTTAGTCTGGACAGGATCTATTATGCAAGGCAAAAATCTCTGCGTGCCGACCTGGTAACAAGAATCAATACTGATGCACTGACTTTTGTCCTTAGAAAAAATGAACTCAGGATCAATGATCTTCCATTAAAATTCACTGGATTCCTGAGTATTCTGAAAGATGGATATGATCTGGATATCAAAGCTGCCTCAGAAAAAACTACTATTCGTGATATGATTTCTGTACTGCCACCACAGTATCTTGAATGGGCAAAGGATACCAAACTAGAAGGAAACAGTGATTTGTTTTTCAGCCTGAAAGGACAATTTAGTGAACCCAGGAATCTGAAACCGAATTTTAATGCACGTTTGCTGGTTAAAGATGGTGTCATTTCCAGCACAAAGGCGCCGGTTCCTATGAACAATCTTAATGTTGATCTGAATGTCGATTTACCTTCACTAGATCCGGAAAAGCTAGGATTGGATCTTAAAAAACTAACGTTCGACCTTGGACAGAAAAGCAATTTCAGGGCAGTTGTTAAAACCAAAGGACTAAGTGAGATGAGCGTAAATGCGGCTATAAAAGGTGCTGTAAACCTCCAGACGCTAGATGATGCATTGGGCTTAAAAGAGCTTGAAATTAAAGGTTTGATGAATGCCGACGTAAAGGCAAACGGTATTTTTAGCATGGATAAAAAGCTATTTCCGAAAACCAGCGGATACCTTGATCTGAAAAACGGCTGGTTAAAAACAACGGCTTATCCGAATCCAATAAAGAATATCAATCTGACAGCTCATATCAATAATACGGATGGAACCTTCAGTAGTCTGGGTGTAAAACTTTCCCCTTTCAAATTTGATTTTGAAGGCAATCCGGTATTTGTCGATGCTGATTTACAGAATTTTGAAGATATGCTTTACAAAGTACGCGCTAAAGGAGTACTAAACGTTGGAAGAATTTATCAGGTCTTTGCAAGAAAAGGATTTGATGTCAGTGGATTAATTACGGCGGATCTTTCCCTGAATGGGCGACAAAGTTATGCCACTACTGGTCAGTACAGCAAACTTGATAATAAAGGTACGCTGAACTTGAAAAATATAAAAGCGAATACCGCCTACCTGCCAAAGCCATTTTATATAAAAGAAGGTAATTTCGAGTTTGAAAACGAGAAAATGTGGTTTAGAAAGTTCTATGCGACCTATGGGAAATCTGACTTTTCGCTGAATGGTTATCTGTTAAATACGATCAATTACTTTATCGACCGTAAAGGCACTCTCCAGGGAAACTTTGCATCGCATTCTGATTATATCCTGATTGATGAATTTATGGCACTGAAGAGCGGTGAAAATGCGCATAAATCTTTAGAAGTTGAATATGCGAAAGCCGAAAATCCTAAAAGCAGCGGTGTGGTGATCGTCCCGAAAAATCTGGACGTTTCCTTAAAAGTTGATGCGAAAAAAGTGGGCTTTAAAGGATTGGAAATTAACCAGCTTCAAGGCATCGCTTCTGTGCAGAAAGGTCAGCTATTTTTGAAGAATACCTCATTCGATATTATTGGAAGCAGGATGAACATTAATGCACGATATCAGAATGAATCGCCTTTAACCGCCAATTTCGATGTTGCATTTAAGGTTATGGACTTTAATGTGCAAAGAGCTTATAAAGAAATTGATATGGTGCGGGAAATGGCTACTTCTGCAAAAGATGTGAAAGGAATTGTGTCGATGGATTATAAGTTAAAAGGCGATTTTGACCAAAATATGAACCCTATTTATCCTTCATTAGAAGGGGGAGGTGTGGTGAACTTGCGGGATGTAGCGGTGAAAAATATAAAAATGCTTTCTGTAATCGGAGATAACGTAGGGGCTGATGCCTTTAATAACCCTGATATGAAGGGGGTTAATGTTGTTACACATATTAAAGATAACCTGATCCACATCGATGAATTTAAATTTAAAGTCTCTGTGCTGAGACCTTCCATTAGCGGAACTACAAGTTTCAATGGATTACTAGATATCCTGGTTAAAGTCGGTCTGCCTCCAGCTGGCTGGATCGGTATCCCGGTTGCAGTTACAGGAACAAGTGACAAACCGAAAATCAAGTTTTTCAGCAGGACAGGTCAGGGAATTTTAACTGCGGTATATAACAGGAAAATTAATAAGGTGATCAAAGAGGAGAAACGTGATCAGAAGAAATCTGGGGGAGCGCAGCGAAAACAGAAAAAGGTACAGGAAAAGAAAGCTGAAAATGCGGAGAAACAAGTAGCTGAAGATGTTAAAAAGAAGTAAGGTAAGGCTGGGATGCCGTGACATCCCAGCCTTATTAAATTATTGAATAGCCAACAAAGATGCTTATTAATCTTTTACCCCTTTTATCCAATCCTTAAACCTGTTCATTTGTTCTGTGATAAAAGATTCATGTTCTTCTTCTCCTTCAGGACCTGCTGGTAAAACATGCTCAAAATAGGTTCCTTTTAATACTTTTCGGAGTATGCCCTCACCCAAAAATGATTCATTGTCGTTGAGTGTTTTCGCTGCTTTAAGCAAATGACGGATGTCATATTGCAAAGGATTAATGTCTGGTACTTGTTTATTAAGTTTCAGTAACTCATAAACAGCGATTCTTGCTGTCCTCACAGAACTTTCCATCGTAAATACAACATCATTGTTTGTTTCGACAAACTGTCCGATCAATCCCAGGTTTTTGCATCCTTCAGGAACCACACGCGGACGATCACCTTTAGCTCTTGGCATAAACATCGAGGTAATATAAGGCATAAACGCGGTGCGCACAATCGTGTTTTCGACCACATTAGCTAACTGATCTATTATACCTGTATGGTAACACAACTCGGCAAGAATCTCATCTCCTGTACATTCAGGCATTGGTTTCTTAATGTAGTTTCCTTCCTTATCCATGAACAATGCATAAACCCAAAGAACCAGGATATCATCTGGTTGTTCAGGGAAATGAGGTTGTCTGTTACAAGTAAAACTCATTAACCAGTTTGAGTCTGTAATGGTAACAATTCCTCCTGTAGCCGTTTTTCCGGAATAAGGATCATTCACGCAATATTCCTTTAATTTATTCACAAGTGCTGACGGGCTACAGGTTAAAGTCACCGATTCCCATGATGACTTTTCGATGTTACTGCAGAATTTTTCTGGTTTCCCAAAAACTTCCGATTTCGCAGCAAGATTCTTCCACAGTTTCCAACCTCCGCTTTTTCCACTGGTACTGTTGTCTATAGCTATGATAGGGGCGTTTTTATTGTCACCATAAAAAGTGTCTTCAGTCATAGACCCGGTAGTTACAATGACAAAATCTTCTTCTGTTACCGGAATTTTTACTTCTTTATCGTCTTTTTCAGTAATAATTCCTTTAACAACCTTACCTTCCGTATTGATCTGGATATCGAGATCGCTAATGAGCGTATTAAACTGGATATTTACACCTTTGTCTTTCAGGTAATTCTGCAAAGGCGTTACGAAGGTGTCATATTGATTGTATTTTGGGAAAACCAAAGAAGAAAAATCATTCAAACCGTCAATAGCGTGCAAAAAGCGGTGCATGTAAAGCTTTAATTCCAGTAAACTATGCCAGTTTTCAAATGCAAACATAGTTCGCCAGAACGTCCAGAAATTGCTGCTTAGAAAGGACTCACTAAAATAATTTTCAATCGTTAAATCATCCAGCTCCTCCTTTTTCTTGAGCAAAAGTTTAATGATAGCCAGCTGATCTAGCTTACCCAGGCCAAATTTGCTAAAGTCTTGGATTTCTCCTTGCTGATGAATCAGCCTTGCTTTAGAATAATTAGGGTCATTGTCATTGATTAAGCGATACTCATCCAGCACAGAATACGGAGCCGGCATTTCAAGGGCAGGGATATCCTGAAACATATCCCAAAGGTTTTCATAGGTCATATCCATTTCCCTGCCACCACGGATAATATATCCTTCTTTGGCATTACCGGCACCATCAAGTGACCCTCCATCAATCTGCAGTTGTTCTAGAAATGTGATGTTTTTGGCTGGAACCTGCCCGTCCCGGATTAAATAATAAGCTGTTGCCATACCAGCAATACCGCTGCCTATAATATATACTTTACTATCCTTATAAGATTTTAATGAGATACCAATATTCCGTTGATAATTTCCAATTTGATCTGCAAAAGGCATGGATTTTTGTGGAGTATTGCGTTGTTGTTCTTTACTTGCGTCAGGCTCATGGTCTACATTAACTTTAGTTGTAGAAGCGTTTAAAACTTTGCCAAATTTTGAAGAGATTTCTTTCATTATTTCAATTTTATAATACGAATGAAGATTACAACCGTTTTAGTATAAATTTTTAATCGTATTGGTGATCATCAAATTCAAAACATCTTGTCTTTACTATATGTTTCATTAATTTCTTGTAAAGTCTTGACGACAGTTCAAAGAGGATATTTCATGAGGTAGGAATTTCAAATAGAATTAAAAAACAACTTTAAAATAAAGATGTTATAGTCCCAAAAAACTTGCATTATGGATAACAAACAGAAAACAGGAAGTCCTGATAAAGACAGAATCAATGTCAAAGAAAGCTATGAACTGGAATATTGGTCTAAAAAATTTAAAGTTACGCCTGATCAATTAAAGCAAGCAGTTAAGTCAGCTGGAACATCGGCCATTGAAGTGGAGAAACTTTTGAAAAAACTTAAGTAATTCGGATTTTGATGATGGACCCTCAGTCAAAACGCAGCCCGCAGTTATATCCTTACCAGGAAAATGACATCAATTTATTATTTGAAAAACTAGGAGCTCATGAGCGCAATCACAGGTTACTATACCAGTTACCCACTGGTGGTGGAAAGACTGTAATCTTCTCAGAGATTGCCCGGAGATATATTGCCAAATACCAGAAAAAGGTGATTGTGCTTACGCATCGCAAAGAACTGTGCAGGCAAACTTCTTCAGTCTTGAAAACAGCAGGTATATCTAACAGGGTGGTGAATAGTGCGCTCAAAAAAATAGGCAGGGGAGATGGTTATCCATGTTATGTTGCGATGGTGGAGACGTTAAAGAACCGGATAAAGGATGGTCTGATTGATGTGAAACGTGTTGGATTGGTTATAGTGGATGAGGCCCATCACAATTCTTTTCATAAACTCCTCAGTAAGTTTGAGTATGCTTCGGTGATTGGTGTAACTGCTACTCCCTTCAGTTCAGACATTAATTTACCGATGAATAAAAACTATGATGAGTTGGTACTTGGTGCCCCTATTGGAGAGCTTATTGAGCAGGGATTTTTGGCAAGGCCAAAGACTTTCAGGTATGATGTAGAGTTGAACACTTTGAAAACAGGCTTACATGGCGATTTTACAGTGAGTACCTCTGATGAATTATATGCTTCCCCGGCGATGCTTGATTTGCTGGTTCACGCTTATGAGTCTCATGCCAAAGGTAAAAAGACTTTAATTTTTAATACGGGAATTTTTACCTCACGTAAGGTTATGGAGGTTTTTTCAAATCTTGGTTATCCTATAAGGCATCTGGACAACAAGACCAAGCCTGAAGAAAGGGAGGAGATTTTGCGCTGGTTAAAAAAAACCAAAGGTGCCATCCTGACTTCAGTCTCCATTTTAACTACGGGCTTCGATGAGCCTTCGGTGCAGGCGGTGATCCTGAACAGAGCAACCACTTCTTTAACACTTTATCACCAGATGATTGGCAGGGGATCGCGGCGTCTTCCTCAAAAGAAGACTTTTACGATTGTAGATCTGGGCAATAATACTGATCGTTTTGGCCACTGGAATGCTGCGGTTGATTGGAAACATGTTTTTGAAAATCCTGAGGTTTATCATGAAAGTTTAACGGCAAAAACCAGTTATCAGGCACACCAGATGCCTGCTGAAATGCGTTCTAAATTTCCTAATAGTCTTGAGATTTCTTTCGATGTGCAGTCAGCACATCAGCTGGCCCTGGCAAATGGTTTAAAACCTAAAATTGTTATTCGTGATTCTATCAGGCAACATGCTTTAATGTGTGCAGACAATAGCGATTGTATTCCTGATGCCATCGCACTGATCACGGAATTAGAGAGAGAAATTGACTGGAGAATCAGACAATATGCAAAATGCCTTGGCAAAGTCACTAAAAATTACACAGAGTGGCTTCGGGAAGATTATCATCAAAAGCTGAAAATACTCATTGAAAAGCTAATGCGCAGAAGAGAGTTGATGCGAATAGCGGTATAATGGTTCAGGTGAGAAGAAACAACTATAGTTTTCTTTTGTTAACTAAACAAGCATTTGCAGAAGCATTTGAAAATGAAATTTAACCTGGAAGCCTAAACCTATTACTTATGAAGCGAATATTAATGATCCTGACTTCTCATCAGCAAATGGAGAATACCGATAGTAAAACCGGCGTGTGGCTTGGAGAGTTTACTGATCCTTATTATGAATTTATTGATCAGGGTTATCAGGTCACTTTAGCCAGTCCTTTGGGTGGAAAGCCGCCAGTGGATACGATGAGTGAATTGACTGAGCATATTACTGGTGCTAACCGCAGGTTTGCATCGGATGAATTTGCCCAAAGCGCATTTAATCATACACATACACTAGTTGGATTATCCGCTACTGATTTCGATGCTGTATTTTTTCCTGGTGGTCATGGGCCGATCTGGGATTTGGCTCATGATGAGACTAGTGCAAGATTAATCCAGGAGTTTTTTGATGCGCATAAACCGGTTGCTGCTGTTTGTCATGGCCCGGCGGCTTTGATTAAGGCAGCTGAGCTGGTACCTGGTTTATTAGCCGGCAAACGACTAACAGGCTTTACCAATGCTGAAGAACATTTAGTTGGGAGAGCAGACAATATTCCGTATAAACTGGAGGATAAACTTGTTGAACTTGGCGCTGATTTTAAGTCTGCTTTGGTTCCTTTTTTCTCTCACGTGGAAACCGACGGGCTGTTAATTACAGGTCAGAACCCATTATCAGCTGGACCTGCAGCTAAAGAATTAATTAAAGTTTTAGAGAATGAGGTTGTAAATTGATTTGGATTTTACCTAAAATAAGGACTGGCCTGCTTTAACGGGCGGGCTTTTTAACGTACAGTCGTTTCTGGAATACTATATAATCTAATTGAATTTCTGGGAAACAATATATCAACTTACCTGTTCCAGCTAAATCAAACCTTAAATTAATTTTTATGAAAACACAACATCCAAACCTGAAGATTTATGCTGAAAAGCTGAACACCAGAAATACAATTATTCTTTCTACTGTAGGTTTTCAAGGCTCGCAAACTGTGGATCTTGCTAATTCAAAAAGACTGGCAACAGATTTTCTGGAAGAGTTTAAAGAAGCTATTAACTCTGGAGATGAAAGTCTTTGGCGGATGTGGCGTTAATGATAGTAGAAAAAAGATGTCAGGATTTATCTAATGTATGCGTGATATTGACTATCTCTCTAATTCCTTTATCCAGATCGGTTGTGGATTTATTTAAATAAGTTAAAATCTCTTTTTGCGCATCGGTGACAAAATCTTCATTTTTCAACAAATCAACTAATCCGATTATTTTTGCGAGAGAATCCCTGATTTTATGGGATTGCGTCCATGCAATTTCCTGCAGTTGTAATGCCTGCCTTTGAACCTGAGAAATATTCTCTTTATAAGCTGTAATATCTCTATAAGAGCCAATAGCCCGTGTTGCATTTCCATTCTGATCCCGAAGAAATATACCTCTGTAATGGATAAGAGCAACTTCTCTGTTTGCTTTTAAAAATCGGTATTCAGAATGTAATACTTCTGTATTTGGATTTTTGACTGCGTCATTTAATTCTTTTAATGCTTGTTCCTTGTCGTCAGGGAAGATATTGTCAGACCATAGTGTGTTATTATATACATTCAGATCATAACCGAAAATTTCATTGAAACCCACACTCCAATTAGCTACATCATTTTCAATGTCCCAATCGCAGATAGCTTCATCTGCTGCCTTAAGCATTAGCCTGTATCTGTCATTGCTTAATTTTAGTTCTTCATTTTTATTGATCAGATCAGTTACATCAGTCGAATTGGTCACTATACCTAAGATAGCAGGGTCTTCAAGCATATTCCTTGCAGTAGTCGTTAACCACCGCCACTCATTATGACCATTTAAGAACCGAAAAGGTTGTATATGAACTCTTTCAACTTCATATAGAGAATTCAGCTGCGATGTAACCCTTTCCAGATCTTCAGGATGTATATAATCGTATGCCGTTTTACCTACCATTTTTTCGGGGTATAGGTGTAGCAAACTGATACAGCTCTCACTTAAAAACTGATACTTTCCATCCATATCGATTATAGATGTTAAATCTGAGCCCGCTTGTACAAGCGCTTTAAATCTTTTTTCACTGAGGAGTAACGCTTCTTCTAATTTTTTTGCTGTTTGTTCATGTTGTAATTGTATAGTAATATCTGTTGCTATGATAAGTTCAGCGAGGCTCCCATTTAATTCAAATAAATTACTCTTAATCTCAACAGAAATAATCTCTCCATTTTTCTTTAAATGCTTGTAACGTTTACTAGTGAAACACTCCTTATGCCTGTGAACATCTTCCATGGCCTGCTCAAATTGATGGATAGTATCTTTTGGCCTTATTTCCTTAATAGTCATACTTAGAAAATCTTCTCTGGAATATCCATAATGAAGTATAGCTGCTTCATTGACTTCAAGAAAAGATAAGGTGCTGACGTCATAAATCCACATCGGTTGTGGGCTAAGTTGGAAAATATCTTTGTATAGGGTATTTCGAAAGTCCATAATTTAATAATAATAATTCTTTATAAATAAGCTCAGAGGTATGAAACAATAGTACATGAATGCTCTTAACCAATGTGGGATAGATGTATTATAATAATTAATAGGCATCGGAAAAAACTGTTGTTTATATTATTACTATAAAACAAATTTTCGAATATGCTAACCCGATCAAGTTTTTGTGAATAATAATATTTAGCTTTTAATGAAGATAACACATGATCTCCATTTTTTTGATAATTGTAATATATCTATATTTTTTATTATTTGATAACAAATTAGAATTTATTTTCTACATAAAATATTACAATGTAATAATAAAGAATTAAAGCGTTATATTGTATAGTGTAAATGTTATATGCTGAAAATGTCTGTTTTTTTGTGATTAATGAGCTGTTTTTCAAAGTAAATCATAAACAATATCAGGTAATAATTAATTTCTGTTTAACTTTTTGGTATTATTTCATTTACAAATTTTTAATTGAAGGTTAATTGCAAGTGGTTTTAATTTTAAATAATACTATATGCTCGTTGCAGATGCTATAAATCAGGAATCGAAGTTTCTAATATGAAAATAAAAAAAAATATTTCTTTCGGCGGATGGTTTACAGTTTGTTTTTTGTTCAAACATTATCCTCCTGTTTGTTATTACTCTATATTAAAAAATCTATCAATTTAACTTTAATTTTTGATTTGAAATTATGCTCTCTTTTGCTGATTTAAATAACATTTTAAACAGTAGCCCGGTCTCAATGGCTATTTTAGACTCCAATAGGAGATTTCAGGCTGTATCTAATCAATGGTTGTTAATTAATGGACTTGAAGGGGTAGAAGTAGTTGAGAAATTACATGGCGAAATATTTCCTGTAAATAACTGCGAATGGCAGATGATTTTTGATAATTGTCTGCTTGGTATTGATTATCAGGGGAAGACAAGGAGAATCAATTCTGTTGATAACACTACGATATGGATCAAATGGCAAATTAAACAGTGGACAACAAGCATATCAAGCTCCGGAGGATTTGTATTGTATTGTGAAGACATTACTGAAATTGAAAGTAGTAAGGATCAAGAGGCGCAATTTCGCGTGTTTATGGACTATATACCTGGTCTGTGCTGGATTACTAGCTCGGATAATAGGCTGACATATGCAAATAGACATTTTCTCGATATGCATCAGCTTCCGCCTACAGTGATAGGTAGAAATAAAAGAGATATTTTTGGTTATGATGTAGCAAAAGATGCATTCGTTAATAACTCAGAAGTCCTGAAAACGAAACAAAGTAAAGAATTTCAACAAACTATTCGTGATCAGGAAGGATTTCCTCAATACTTTATGACATTCAAATTTCCTTTTTTAGATTCTTCAGGAAATATGAGTTTGGTAGGAGCTGTTGGTTTTAATATTACTAAGCATAAGCAACTTGAAGAGAATCTATACCAGAGTGAAGAACAGTTCCGTCAGGCATTTGAACATTCTTTAGTTGGAATGGCTTTGATCTCTCCAGAAGGACGCTGGAAGCGTGTAAATGCTAGCTTGTGTCTAATAACGGGATATACTGAGCAAGAATTGCAATCTATGTGTATACAGGATATTACACATCCAGATGATTTAACAGAAAGTGTTTCGAAACTCGTTGACCTTGCTGATAACATAACTGAAAGCGTTAAAGTTGAAAAACGGTATATTCATAAAAATGGAAATATAATCTGGGTAGTTATTGCAGCAACTATGTTGAAAGATAGCCAAGGTAAATCACTTCATTATGTATCACAAATTGAAGACATTACTAAACGAAAAGAAATTGAAGGTGATCTGAAGCAAAGCGAAAAGAAATACCGTTCTATATTTGAAAATGTACAAGACGTTTTTTATCAAGCAGACCAGTCTGGTTTAGTGACTGAAATCAGCCCATCAATTCTTCAATATTCTGGCTTTTCCAGAGAGGCTATTATTGGTCAGCCCGTTTCTGATTTTTACTATTATCCCCAAGATAGAGAAAGGATTATCAATAGTTTGAAAACTGACGGAACAGTAATCGATTTTGAAGTCAGATTAATTACAGCAGGTCAGGAATTAAGATATGTATCTGTGAATGCCAGGTTAATTTTAGACAATGGTCAGATCATCGGTACTGAAGGGAGTATGAGAGATGTAACAGCGAGGAAGTTTCAGGAAAATGCATTAAAAGCCTTAAATTCGGAATTAACGGCGTCAAATGAGCAGAAAAACAAGCTCCTGTCCATTATAGGTCATGATCTTAGGAACCCAATTTCAGGAAGTCTGGAGCTTTTAGAAATGACATTGGCAGATCTTTATTTGATTTCTGTCGATGAAATTCACCTGCACCTCTCAATGATTAAGCAGGAATTATCGAACGCTAATGAGCTTTTAGATCGACTGCTTATCTGGGCAAAATCGCAATTTAATGCAATTGGCTTTCACCCTGTAGAAATTAAAGATATCTCAGCTCTTATCAAACGATCTGTGCAAAATGTCTTGCCGATGGCCAACAAGAAATCTATTCAGATATCACAGCATATAGAACCTGCGTTGGGCATCTATGCAGACAAAGAAATGCTGGAAACTATAGTGAGAAATTTACTCTCCAATGCTATCAAATTTTCGCATATGGGGGGGGAAATAACTATTAATGTGCTAAAAAAAGGAAGTGATATGCTCTTTTCTATTGCTGACAATGGGATTGGTGTGCCGCCAGAGAAGGTTCTTGAGCTGCTTAACAGTAAATCGAATTACACCACTTATGGTACAAATGGAGAAAAGGGGACAGGACTTGGATTAAACCTTGTTGTTGATTTTGTATTGAGGCATGAAGGGCAAATCTGGGTAAATAGTGATATAGGAGTAGGGAGCGTATTTTATTTTACGATACCATTTAATGACTGAATTCCTGCTACCGCTTAAGAATAACCTCCTCAGTTTCTATAATATTCTTACCTTTTTTTGTTTTGGTCTCAGTTTTTAGCAACTTAATTCTTCCTGGTTCATAAGTAATTATGTAGGAATCTTTATTTTTATGATTCTTTCCAATAAAGAGCTTGTTGCCCTGGGTCCATGCAGGGAGTTCTTCTTTATGTTTACCGAATCCCTGGATAATAACCAATTTATTATTTTTTGTAAATTCATAGGTTTTTTCACCTGTCTTGTAAATGTCTTTATCCAGATCTGTTACTATTCCACTGGTTTTTTCAGTTTCTACTTTAGATATAGCTTCCCATTTTCCAATAAGTTTCTGATCTAAAGTAAGTTTATTTTGCGCACAGGAGTAAAAGCTAATGGAGGTGAACAAGATGATGAGGTAGGTTTTCATATTGATATTATTTGATAAGTTAGTCTATATATACTAAAGTAGCGTTTTTGCTTAAATGTAATTCAATCTATAACCAAGTATTTTATATAAGATATACTCTAAAGTTTATGATTCGTGAACAAATCAGCCCAATCTTCTTTGTAATAAAGGCATATGTTACTGCACCCATATGCGTTTCATGGTGATCTTTCTATTTTTTCTCATTGCCCCATAGCACGTCGATATTGTTAGATTGGTGTTCATAGGTTTATTTTGTATTTAGTAAACCTGAATGTTCTGCGATTGTTTTAGTTGTCTTAAACCAATAATCCTTTTAAAGCAGGCGTGAAGTTTAAAGTTTTAAAAGCAAAGGATATATTAACCACGCTCTTTTTTCCACTCTGTTTTCATTTTAGCATAATTGGTATCGGCTTCAGCAGCTTTCCATCTGTCGTAAAAAATGGCAGCTGATGCTGCTTTTTCTATTTCCCCGGTTCCCCGCTCAAGCTGGGCATAATCATTTTCCTTATCGTATTTTTTTCCGCCTTTATAATTCGCATAGCGCCTGGCACGAGTGTAGCCCATTTGGAGGAATTTTCTTGCCATGTCTGCGCCTACGAAATCGTTTTTATTCAAGTAATTCTGGAAAATTATAAATATTTCCTCGCTGCTTTTTGTAGCGATTTCAGAGGTTTTAAAACGCCAGTGACTCCCTATTTCTGTTTTATAGGGTTCGCAGATCAAGACTCCTTGTTCTCCTTTTCCCACCAGGTAAGCTTCTGGGTTTTCCCGGTAATCTATGTCAGATTTCCAGGGGTAGTTTTCCTTCTCAAAATTAAGGTAGGAGGGTTTTCGTTGCTTGGTCATGTAAGTTAAAACAACTGATGATGGTTTAAAGTTCTCTATTTAATCGTCTAATAGGTTACTCACTAAAGTTCATCCTGATTGCGATAGATTGTTCCTGAAATTATAAAAGGAACAAATAACCTGTAAAATCTATCTTCCAAAAAAATTTTGAACTCTTTTTTAATGATGCTTTTATGAAGAAATAGCCCTCCAATGAAAAACATTAAATACATATTATTAGTTATTTGGTCTTCGGGTAATTCAAATGCTACATATATCTTGTTAATTTTCCCGCAACCTTGGTTTCAGAGTCAAACGCAGCAGAACTCGAAACTTATGGTGGATAAAAAGGTTAACAGATTCTCATAATGAAAAAACAAAGGCAGCGAACAATAAACTGTGAATCATTAATATCCGTCAAATAGAAATTAAATAATTTCTTAAAACCTTATTTCAGAGCTACCATCAGGTAGCTCTTTTTAATCAATTTCATAGATTTAAGACATCAATTGTTATTCCGGTGGAAGGACTTTATATTAGAATTTTTCCTGTTTAAAGATGTTTCTTTTGCCTGTAGATAAGGATTATTATGGTTTTTGAAGAAATGTTTTTTGTAATCTTTGTAGCTACTTACTGCACCTAAGATACTCATTGTTTTGATGTAGTACCATGCCAGGTCGATTTGGTGAGTTTTAAAACCACTTCTGGCACTTTTGGGATATAAATGATGATTATTATGCCATTCGCCAGCAACAATACCAGGCCATAACTGATTGATGGATTTATCTTTGTTACTAAAATCTACTCCTTGCTTCTGTTTGTCTTTCCCTTTTGCATGGCCTTCATAGTTAAATGTCCTTACCCCAACGGCCCAGAAACCAGCTGCTCCAAAAAGACTGCATGCTAGTGGATGGCCGCCAATTACATAGAACACTAAATACCAAAAAGACCAGTTTAATATCCAGGACGCTAAAGCATATAGAGGACTTACATAAGATCCCCATTTTTTATATTGGGGATATGTATTGGCTGTCACTCCTGTATGCTGCATCAACATTTTGACACGATTATAATCTGTCTCACTCAAGTCCTTAGCAATAGGCTGGTGGTTGACATCTGCCAGAAAACAATATAAAAAACCTGCCTGTGCGTTGTAAGGATCACCTGGCTGATCTGATTTGGAATGATGAACATGATGTGAAATCACATATATTTCTTCTGGAATCACATTTAGTGTTAAATTTTGAGTGAAAAATCGCCAGAATGAATTGCGGAATTTATACGCGCCATGAGTGCAATAACGATGGTGCCAGATTGTTCCGTGGGTACCCATAATAATCATGCTGTAAATGAATGCAGCTAAAACTGTCCACCAGCTTAAAAATTTGAATAGAAATATTATAAAAAATGGGATCAGACAAGCTACTTTGAGCCAGCTAAAAAAAGGCAGCCAATTTCTGCGGTCTTTAAATACATTTAATCTTGAGATAAATTCTCGAAGGATGTCACTTGTTGTCGGTTTAATTAATTCCCCCTTGTCATCTTGCCATCCATAGGACGGGCGCTGTAATACATAATCTAAAAATGGCATAGCTTAAAAAAAATGGTTAGTTATTAATAATTTTACGTATGTCAAATTGAGGCGCAATTATAATAATTTTATCAATTAAATAAACAGAGTTCCGGGCGACATATTCAAATTAATCAGGCAAAATATCTTAGTTTATGATGCAATCAACTGATGCATTATATAAAAGTGTTTACAATTCGACCGACTTCTAAAATGTCAAATGGCTTTTCGATAAAACCGTCAGGCTGGCACTCATTCCCATGACCTCTCCCCGAAAAACCAGACCGCTGAAAAGCTGAGAGAATCTTGGGATGACTGCCCATCAAAGAATATATATTAAGTTTAATACTAAATTTTTAGTACTATACTCGCATTGTACATCTTTTTTTCATTTCAAAGTTTAGCTGATTGTTATCCAAATTATATAAAATGGTATAAGAAAACAACATCTCCTGTGTATGCTGGTTTTGTTTGATCTTTAATCATGAGGGTAGCTTTGATGACAACTTTAGTAACTCCTTTCAAGTCTGCTATGGAAACAAGCTTAGCTTTTAATTGAACTTCACTATCTACCACAACAGCTTGTCCAAATTTAAAACTTTCTATACCGTAGTTAATCTCCATTTTTATATTGCGAACATCCGCAATTTGCTTCCAGAGGTATGGAATTAATGAAATGGTTAAATATCCATGTGCTATAGTTGTCTTAAATGGCCCGTCATTTCTAGCTTTTTCTTGATCAACATGTATCCATTGGTGATCAAGTGTTGCATCAGCGAATTTATTAATCTGTTCTTGATTAATCGTATGCCAATTAGAAAGGCCTAATTCTTTTCCCAAATAAGATTTATACTCTTCGAAATTATTGATTACTAACATATTTTTATGGATTAAAGATATTCAGTTCCGCTCAGATAAGCACCAATTGTGCCAATTTGGGCGCGAATTTACACGAACTGATTAAAAACTGCAAAAGGAAATTCAAATCGGTTAAAAACAACTTTCAAATAAGGATGTTATAGCTGAAAACTTAATACTAATAAAATCCATAATTATTATGCCTGAATTGCCTGATCTGGAGGTTTTTGCCAGGAATTTGCAAAAGCGTTTTAAAAATAGAATTCTGGAAACTGTTGAAGTTAAAGTGGCTGAAAAACTAAATGTTTCGGGTAAAGAATTGAAGCATGTGTTAGAAGGTCATCAATTGCAAAGTGTTTCCAGGGTAGGAAAAACTTTGCAATTGCATTTTGAGAACGATGCTGTATTAGGTTTGCATTTAATGCTGCACGGTGAGCTTAAAGCGTTGGAAGAAGAAGAGGTTAAATTTCAAATTGTTTCTTTTCATTTTAAAGGTGGAGATGGTTTTGCATTAACGGATTTTCAAAAGGCTGCAACACCAACATTAAATCCGGAAGATTCTGATGTACCTGATGCTTTGTCTTTGAATCCTGCATCTTTTAAAGATTTACTTGCAAAAAAGAAGGTACAGATTAAGACTTTGCTGATGGATCAGCACTCAGTTAGAGGAATCGGTAATACTTATGCAGATGAAATTCTATGGGAGGCTAAAATTTCGCCTTTTTCTATAGCTAAAGCGATTCCTGATGCTGAAGTGAAGAAATTGCTAAAGACAATCAATCATGTATTGTCTAAAGAGGCTGCTGATATAGCTGAAAAACTTCCAGAAGCGTTAAATGGTGAAATAAAGGATTTTTTAAGGATACATCACCCTGATTTAAAACATAGCCCAGGTGGTGCTGTGATTCAGATTGAAAAAAAGGGTGCCCGAAAAACCTATTATACGGATGAACAAATATTGTATAAACTGTAAACTGTTATTTTGGAGATGCAGGTTGTTTATAGGGATTACCTTTTTGCTGCTGATTTGGGGCGCCTTGATTACTGCTTTTTATAAAATTAATGGCGATTATTACTAACAAGATAATGGCAACGGCCAGACAGACCTGAAGAATCCCTTTTTTCGTATTTCTTTTTTTAACAAGTTTGACACTAGCCCAGTAACAACCGCACCGGCCAGATAATATCCAACAGTAAGTATTTTGACCTGGTCATTTTTAGCTACTGGTTCCGGATCCAGCCCCATAGGTTTGGGTAAAGTTATAGCGCCTATTCCCGCACTCAGACCCATTATAGTGGCTTTCGGCCAAAGGTATTTTGCATTACCAGTGGCCTATTAAGCTGTAGTATAAAGTGTTTCCAATAATGTTACCAGCAAGAGTTGCCTCATATAATATTTTATTATGATACAATGAGACCAGGGATAAGGCATATTATTTCAACCAGTTAATTCTTGGCTTAAAGCTTCTGACATTTTTTTTTCAAAATCTTGGATTATGCTATGTTCAGGCAGATCATCGATTATACTTAAATCAGGAATTAGTTCCCTGGGAGAAATGTTAAAGTGCTCTGCCAGGAGATTAATATGTTTAAGGTTGTACTTCGCATTTGCCTTTCGGTTTTCAATATTTCCAATAAATGATTTACTGACATTAAGGATTCTTGCTAAATCCTCCTGGCTTGTTTTTGTAGTTACTCTAAGTCTTCTTACAAAGTCAATTGTATATTGTTCAAACGGTGTGACTCCAAGCTTAATTTTCATCATAGTAACAACAAGCGTTTTATATAAATTTAATTTCCGGTTTTTTATAAACATTTGAGATAAGAAATAGTTGTTATTTATTTTTATTTCTGTTAATCAAATCGTTTTTAACCTGGCTTTATAATATTAATGTTTTGATTTGCTTCCATATTTCCAATACGTAGTTAACTCATTTCATGAGGCTAAATGCCTGTATCTTAAGTTTGTAAAACTGTCTTCTGGATCGTAACGGTGATTTGACGGTAGACTTAAGAAGTAACCTTGCTTCAGAGTCAAGTGCTAAGCTTGTTTATGAGCACTTGATGAAGTTAATTGAAGATCCATATGTAAAGGATACATTGGCTTTCCTGCTGAACCAGATGGAATTGTAAGTTGGAGTAATTATACCGAAAAGATTGTAAAAAGCTCCGTCAGGGGCTCTATTTTAAGATGATATTAGGTGCAAACTTTTTTTTTGTAAAAATGTTCTACCAATTAATATAACTTAACGAATGATGCTTGAAAATATTTATTTGGAGAGATTGAGCGAAATGTTTGTTGCCGAAAAGAGGTACATTCTTTGTTTGAAAAAACTTTCGGCAGCGGCATTAACAGATGAGTTGCGCAAAGGACTGTTACCAGATTCTTCTGATCAGCCTATGCATATTGACCGTTTAAAACTATGCTTTGAAATACAAAATGCAAAAAAGGTTGGGATTATTTCACCGCTTGATGCGTGCTTTTTTGAATATAGTGAGGACGTGGTTAAAGGAAAAGTCCCTTCATTGGAGAAAGATATTTCTCTCCTCCATATTTCCCAACAGATTTTCCAGCGAAAAATTCAGGGTTATAACATTCTGCAGCAAATGGCGAAAGCTTTAGGCCTGGAACAAGCTATTCCATTGCTGGAGCAATGCTTTAAGGATGACCAGAATGCCTATAATTATCTGGTACAGATTTCGCAAAACATTATCTATCCTAAAGCAGTAATCGTAATTACAATATAATTGACGATGTCAGATTAACTTTCTCTCCACAAATCATTGAATTTAATGCATCGGTAAAGATCGTAAGCCAGATTAAAATTTATGTCAATGGAAGTGTCAGGCTAAAAATGAAGAAAAAATATAAGGTTTTAAGGTTGATACTAGGTGATCAGCTTAATAGCACGCATTCGTGGTTCAATCAACAAGATGGATCGGTTTTGTATGTGCTAATGGAACTACGCACAGAAACTGATTATGTTTGGCACCATATCCAAAAAGTGTGTGCATTTTTTGCTGCAATGGAGGGTTTCGCCGAGACATTAAATAATAATGGTCACGATACTTTATATATTAAAATTGATGCCCCATCAAACAAACAAAGCTTTGCGGCGAATTGCGATACATTGATCAAAAAATATTCCATTGAACATTTTGACTATCAGTTGCCCGACGAATACAGGCTCGATAAAGAGTTGAAAAGCTATTGTAGTAAACTGAGTATCCCCAGTAAAGTTTACGATACTGAGCATTTTTATACGACTAGGGAAGAACTGGGACAATTTTTTTTCGGTAAAAAAGGCCTGCTCATGGAGAACTTTTATCGGGAAATGCGTAAGAAACATGAAGTGTTAATGGCTGGCAAAGAACCAGTTGGGGGAAAATGGAATTTTGACGAAGAGAATCGGAGTAAGCTGCCAAAAAATCACAAACCTTATACACCTTTATTATTTGACAATAACGTGAAGTCGTCATATGACCGAATCAAAGCAGCGGGGATTAAAACTATTGGAAGTGTAATTGCTGAACATTTCTACTGGCCCATTAACCGGAAACAGGCATTGGAGCTTTTAAGTTTTTTTACTGAACATTGTCTCCCCCTCTTTGGTACTTTTCAGGACGCAATGCACACGCATGAATGGTCAGTTTATCACTCCCGTTTATCTTTTGCGATGAATATAAAAATGCTTTCTCCAAAAGAAGTGATTACAGCTGTACTTATGAAATGGGAGCAGGATAAAAAAACGATTTCTATCAATCAAGTGGAAGGTTTTATCAGGCAGATTCTAGGCTGGCGTGAATATATGCGCGGTATTTATTGGTTAAAGATGCCAGAGTTTGAAACTTTGAATTATTTTAATCATCGCAGAAAACTACCAGATTGGTATTGGACAGGAAATACAAAGATGAACTGCCTGAAGCATAGTATTGATCAGTCTCTCAAACATGCTTATGCACACCACATCCAGCGACTTATGATCACTGGTAACTTTGCTTTACTGGCGGGTATTAAACCTGATGATGTCGACTTCTGGTACCTCGGAATTTACATTGATGCGATTCAATGGGTTGAGATAACAAATACCAGGGGAATGAGCCAATTTGCCGACGGTGGAATTATTGGGTCAAAACCTTACGCTGCTAGTGCGAACTATATTCATAAACAGAGTAATTATTGTGATAATTGCTTTTATAACTATAAAACGAAGACCGAAAAAAACTCTTGTCCTTTTAACAGTCTCTATTGGGATTTTCATGACCGCCACCGGGCTCAGCTAAATCTTAACTATAGGCTTTCTATGGTTTACCGGCTATGGGACAAAATGCTCCCCGGCGATAGGGAAGCAATTTTGCTGCGTGCGGATTTCTGTCTGAACAATTTAGATAAGTTATAATCATGGGTTAAACTGTACTTAAAGTTGCAGGTCTATAGCTGATTAAAAAATTAATCCACTTTTTGTTGTCCGATATTGTCAATCGAATACTGAATATCTATTTTCTGATCTATATAAAAGTATGTAATTGTACTAAAAAAATGTTATATATCAATTTTTAGCAAACAAATAGTGGTATTTTGAACTTATTGGTGTATAATTGTACTAAATAATTTGAGACGATGTATTACGATTTGATAGGTGAGGTAATTGAGCTAATTAAAATTTATGAAAAGGAAACTGATCATAAAAGTCAGGATGGACACTTATTTGCGAATTGGATGAACGAGCATTATAAAAAAAATGGTTACCAAAGTACTTCAGAGCCAGAATGGGAGGGAAAGTCAAATGGACGTTCAGCTGATAGTGTGATTAACACTTCGTTAGTACATCTTTATCGGTATGCCAAACTAAATGCAAAAGCAGCAATAGCTAATACATCTTTTTCTACTCCTGATGAATTTATTTATTTAATCAGCCTGGTTTCATTTGGTAGTATGACTAAAACGGCCCTTGTCAAATTAAATGTTCATGAGAAGTCTGCAGGAATACAGATCGTAAATAGATTGATCAATAATGGATTTGTTGAACAGGCCGCCCTGGATAGCGATAAAAGAAATAGAATGATTCATATTACTTCAAAAGGAACTCAAGTTCTGAATGAAAGTATGCAGAATATTAAAAAAGCCTCAAGCGATGTGACTGAGCCACTATCACACCTTGAAAAATTGGATCTGATCAGGTTGCTGACTAAACTTGAAAGCTTTCATGAATCGAAAACAAGAATAATTTCTTAAGAAACTATGAAAGAAATATTTGATAATTTATCGGACGAGTTTAGTAAAATGATTACTAAACGTTACAGTACCAGTTTTTCATTGGGTATTTACTTTTTAGATGAAAAGATCCGTCAGCCTATTTATTCTATTTATGGTTTTGTACGGCTGGCAGATGAGATTGTTGATAGCTTTCACGAGTTTGATAAAGACATTTTACTAGCTAAGTTTAAAAGGGATTGCTTTGAAGCTATTGCTGATGGAATCAGTTTGAATCCGGTACTAAATTCTTTCCAGCAAGTGGTAAACAAATATCATATTGAGAAAGAGCTTATTGAACTATTTATTCAGAGCATGGAAATGGATCTCAAACAGGAATATTATACGGTTGAAAAATACGATCAGTATATTCTGGGCTCTGCTCAGGTGGTAGGTTTAATGTGTTTGCAAGTCTTTACAGAAGGGGATAAAACAGCCTATGAAAAACTGAAGAATCCGGCAATGAAATTGGGTGCTGCATTTCAAAAGATAAATTTTCTCAGAGATGTAAATGCGGACTATTACACATTAAGCCGCAATTATTTTCCAAATGTGGATCTGGCCACCTTTTCTAATATTGAAAAATCAATGATAGAAGACGATATCGAAGAGGACTTCAAATTGGCATTAGATGGAATCCGGCAGTTGCCTGCATCTGCCAGAAACGGTGTTTATCTTGCCTATGTATATTATAAAAAGTTATTCAACAAGATTAAAAACAGTCCTGCTGAAAAAGTAATGACCGAAAGAATCCGTATTTCCAATGCCCGTAAGTTTGGGTTGATGTTCGACTCAATAATCCGATACAAGACCAATACGATATAACAGCCTTTTTGTACAGCATCTTAAATATAGGATCATGAATTTTCATAAAAAAAATATCCTTGTTGTCGGTGGCAGCTCTGGGATAGGTTTATCACTGGTTAAGCTACTTCATCAGCAAAATGCAAATATATATGTGATTTCAAGGTCCATAGCTGAAGATTGGCCAGCAGAGGTTCAATATCTTCAGGCGGATGTGACCGGGGACCTTAATGCTGTTAATGGTTTTTTGCCAACAGAGTTGCATGGACTGGTTTATTCGGTTGGCAGCATTACCCTTAAACCTTTCAATAGACTTACGGAAGACGATTTCTTAAATGACTACCGGATTAATGTTTTAGGGGCCGCACGTATAATCCAGGAATCTGTTAAACAGTTAAAAAACGCCGGCGCTGCATCGATAGTTTTGATTAGCTCTGTCGCCGCTAAAACAGGGATGCCTTATCATGCGAGTATCGCAGCTGCAAAAGCTGCTGTAGAAGGATTAGCACTATCATTGGCTGCTGAATTTGCAATTCAACAGATACGTGTTAATGTTGTCGCACCATCTCTTACGAATACGCCACTGGCACAAAATCTACTAGGTACGCCCGAAAAACGAGAAGCTTCCGCTAAACGGCATCCTTTAGGAAAGATTGGACAGCCGGAAGATATAAGCAATTTAATCGCTTTTTTATTAGCAGAGGAGAGCGGTTGGATGACGGGGCAGGTAATTGGGGTAGATGGCGGTTTAGGAAAATTGAAAACAAGTTAACATGGAAAGACTTCAGCGTGATCAGATTTATCAATTAGAAAAGCAATACAGGATAAGCCTGATCAATAGCTTAGTTGGATACAAATCTCTAAACCTTTTAGGAACCATCAGTAATGAAGGGATTACTAATTTATGTATCATTAGTTCCGCATTTCACCTGGGTGCTAATCCACCACTTCTGGGTTTGGTAATACGGCCAGAACGCGCGCACAATGACACCCTCACAAATATTAAATCAACAGGACAATATACATTAAATAATGTATTACCAGATTGGTATATGCAGGCACACCAGACCAGTGCTTCTTATCCCGCTGGTGTATCTGAATTTGACGCCTGTGGATTGAAAAAATTGTACGTTGATGGTTTTAAAGCACCTTTTGTTCAACAGTCTACTATTCGTATTGGTTTGGAACTAAGAGAGGTCGTCGATATAGAAATTAACAGTACAACTATTCTGATTGGAGAAATTGTTCAGATACTGGCCGATGATAAAATGATTGCAACAGATGGTGCGATTGACCACGTTAAAGCGAAGACAATGACTGTTGCTGGGTTGGATTCCTATTTTCTTCCTGAGTTTATTGGGCGTTTGGCTTATGCAAAGCCAGGGATTGAAACCCACGAATTAAACAAATCGTAATGTCAAATATATAACTGACAAAAATAGTATAAGCTGAACATTTCCTGTAAAAACCACTAAATAATAGAAAAATGTAATTAATAGTTTCATATTTTTTTATTTTTGGATGAAGTGAAATTAGTATTACAGTGGTTGAATGTTAGTGTATATGGAAATTAAAAACTTAGAAAATATTGAGCTTGAAAAATTGGTGTCTGTTATCAATTTATCATTTTCGGATTATATCGTACCGCTGCAAATGTCTTTGGAGCTATTGAAATCAAAAATTGTAGCAGAGGATATTCAACTTAAATTATCAACTGGAGTATTTGATGGAGATAAAATGGTGGGTTGTATGCTCCATGGATTAAGAGATAGCGACCAGGGAACATTGGTATATAATGCCGCTACAGGAGTGATTCCAGACTATAGGGGGAGAGGATTAGTGCGTGAAATGTATATTTATTTACTCCCTGAATTGAAAAAATTACAGGTAAAGAAGATGCTGCTGGAAGTGATCACAGAAAATCATTCTGCAATAAAAGCATATGAGAAAATGGGATATACTGTTACCAGAAAAATGGACTGTTATGCAGGGAAACTTGATATCAAAAAACACACTTCAATAATTGCATTGAAGAAAATTGACAGCTTTAACTGGGCCGGATTCTTCTCTTTTTGGGACATTATTCCATCGTGGCAAAACGCTGGCCAGTCATTGGAAAATAGTAAAGAACACTGTCACATTATCGGAGCTTATAACAATGATCTATTGGTAGGATATGCCATACTTAATCCAGCATCAAGAAAGATAAATCAGTTCGCAGTTGCCGGAGCCTATAGGCGTAAGGGTATTGGTAGTCAAATATTTTCCTATATCAATGAATTCGTTAAACAGCAAGATGTCTACGTTTATAATGTAGATCATACTTCTGTTGCCACTATGGAATTTCTGAAAAGTCTGGGGCTTCGTGAAAAAATAGCACAGTTTGAAATGGACCGTCTGGTAGAGGATAAATAAGGGTATTTTTGCCTTTGCACATTTATTAGCATACTTTAGTGTTTTTTATAAATAATGAATTTAACAGACAGTCCGCTGCTCAAGGCCATAGTTGATAGTGCCCCAATAGGGTTGTGTATACTTAATACAGATGGACTTGTAGCAGAAATAGTTAACGATAAGTTTCTGGAGATTGCCGGGAAAGAGAAAAATGCTATCCTTGGAAAGTCTTTCTGGGAACCATTTGCAGAGGTTAGAGCATATTATGAGGAGGCTCTTTCGCAGGTAGTTGCTACGGGAAAATCTTATTATGCAGACGAGGTCAGCCTGATGCTGGTACGTCATGGCAAGGAGGAAAAGATCTATGTAACTTTTGTTTATGCCCCCGTGCCCGACGAAAATGCCACCATCAGCAAGGTAGCTGTCTGGGTGCTGGAGAATACTACTCAAGTGCGTAATAGAGAAAAGATTTCTGCTGCCCGTGAAGCGGCTGAAAGGGAGCGCGATCGTCTATATGAATCTATCAGCCAGGCGCCTGCGGGAATTGCCGTACTTTCTGGAGAAGACTTTGTCATTGAGCTTGTAAATGCGAAGTATCAACAACTGCTGCCAGGAAGAGATCTTCTGAGCCGGCCGTTCTTTCAGGCGTTACCAGAACTGGTGGAGACAGAAATTGCCGGGGTGTTAAGAGAAGTCTACCGTACAGGTAAACCTGCTGAATTCCAGGAACAGCTGGTCTCAATTTCAAAGACTGAGAATGGGCCGACTATTGACCGGTACTTTACTTTTAACTATGTCCCAAGATTTAACCAGGAGGGTGAGGTAGACGGAATCTTTAATTTTGCGATTGAGGTAACTCATACGCTGCAGAGCAGATTAAAGTCTGATCAGGCCACTGATAACCTTGAAAAGATATTGAATATGTTGCCTGCTTCGGTCGTGGTGATTCGTGGGCAAGAGCTTGTAGTGGAGATGATCAATGATACTAATCTGTGTTACTGGGAAAAATCCCGGGAGGAAGTGATTGGAAAGCCATTTCTACAGATATTACCAGATCTTGCCGATCAGCCTTTTGCCGGGCAGCTGCGCCGGGTAATGGAAACGGGAGAGGTGCTCGATGTAAAAGAAAGCCAGGTGCTGTTTACGATGAATGATGGAACAATACGGGAAACCTATGTTGACTATACTTATCAGCCGCTTTCGGATCTGGAGGGCAATAGAAATGGTGTACTTGTGATGTCCTTTGAGATTACTGAAAGGGTACTTTCAAGACGATTATTGGAAAAATATGCGGAGGAAGTAGCTTCAGCGAATAATCAACTTTCTATTTCAAATAATAAGCTGGCGAAGAGCGAGGCGCGTTTTAAATTCCTTATCCAGGAGGCGCCGGTTGCGATCGGGGTATTACATGGCAGGGACTTGTTAGTGGAAACGGCAAATCAAAAGGTTTTGCAGGTTTGGGGAAAGACAAATCAAATTGTCGGCCTTCCGCTTGCCCTGGCACTTCCTGAACTGGAAGGACAGCCCTTTCTGGGGATATTAGATAAGGTATATACATCCGGGGATGCTTTTTATGCCAATGAAATCATGGCGATGCTGGAGCATGACGGGATATTAAAAGAGATATTCTTTAATGTAGTTTACCAGCCAGTTGCTGGTTTAGATGGGGCAGTTTCGGATATCCTTGTAGTCGCAGTAGATGTGACCGAGCAAGTGAATTCCAGAAAACTGGTGGAGGAGAGTGAGCAGCATTTCAGAAGGTTGGCTGATTTGGTGCCTGCGAAGATTTCCAATGCGCTTCCCAATGGGGAAGTAACGTTCTTTAATAAACAATGGGTGGATTTTGCGGGGATGAGTTTTGAGGATCTTCGGGATTTTGGCTATCGCCAGATGATGCATCCTGACGAAATTCCAGCTTTCCATGCAGGACTTACAGAGGCGTCTGAAAAAGGTGTTCCTCATGTTTCTGAGATGCGTTTCAAGAATATTGACGGAGATTATATCTGGCACCTTAACGTAGCTTCGCCCATATTAGACGATCAGGGAAAGATAGTTATGTGGGTAGGCTCTACGACCGATATCCAGTCGCTAAAAGAGGAAGAACAGCGCAAGAGCGACTTTGTGAGCATGCTTAGCCATGAGCTCAAAACCCCGGTGACCTCTATCAAGGGGCATGTGCAATTACTGTTGAGGTTGCTTACCAGGGAAACTGGCCCGGAGTTTTTGGGTAAGCTGAATTCTTCTTTATCGCGGATGGATGTATTGCTGTTGCAATTGACCGGACTTATAGGCGATATGCTCGACCTGAGCCGGATTGATGCAGGCAGGATGGATTTGAAAAAGGATCGCTTTTTTATTGATGGTTTGGTTACCGAGGTGGTCGAAGATTTCCGTTTAAGTCATCAGCAGCATTTCTTTCATTTAGCTGTTGGTACAGGTATCGAGGTTATCGCCGATAGAGATCGACTTAGTCAGGTGCTAATCAATTTGATTGCTAATGCCATTAAGTATTCACCTTCCAGCAAAATTGTCGATATTTCAGTAACCCTTGAAGAAGATGAAGTGCTGCTAGCTGTCAAAGATTACGGCATTGGGATCGAGGAAAAAGATCAAAAAAAGGTATTTGACCGTTTCTTTAGAGTAGAGGGGCATAATGAAAAATATTACAGTGGTTTTGGGATAGGACTATTCTTGGTTCATAATATTGTATCAAGACATGGGGGGAGGATTTCTGTGGAAAGCCGGCGGGACAAAGGATCATTGTTTACTGTGCATCTTCCAACCTGATAATAGAGTTGTTATTGTCGATAACAAACAGATTAACTAATTTAAATTAATGATACCATGGTTGAAAACAATAAAGAAATTTTAAGAAAAGCAAACGAGGCTGTCACCAGCGGAGATAATGAAGGGTTTCTTGCATTTTGTACGGATGATACGGTATGGACATTTGTAGGTGAACAAACGTTGACAGGAAAAGAAGCCGTCCGGCAATATATGTTAAAAGAATACATTGAGCCTCCGAAGTTTAAAGTCGACCACTTAATTGGCGATGGAGATTTTGTTTCAGCAGTAGGGGAAATCAGCCTGAAAGATAAAAATGGAAAAACGGCTCATTATTCATACTGCGACGTCTGGAAATTTCGCGATGGAAAAATGGCCGGATTAAAGGCTTTTGTGATCAAAGCAGATTAAATGTAAAGCATAAAAGAAAGCCCCTTTTGAGGCTATTCTTTTGATAATCCAGTCTGTGTAAACTGCGCTATGAATTTCTTAATTGATTCATCAGAAGGGGAGGAAAAATCTTTTATCCCTTCGAGTGCCTCATGTCCTAATAAGTTTGCTCTTGCCCGCATTTGATTTTCATATGCTGCAATGGCAGCTTCTATATTTTGAAATTCGCCACTGGTCAAACACTCACTTAAATCCAGGGCATCAAGCATGGCCGTATTAACACCCTCACCAGAAGGGGGCATTAAATGCGCTGCATCTCCAATAAGTGTGAGGTTCGGTTTTGCATCCCAATGCTGATCTAAAGGAAAATAATTCAGGGGTCTTGGAACAAAATGATTACATGCTTTAAAAAGTGTAAAAAATATTGGATCCCATCCTTCGTAGTAGTTCACTAAGTAAGCATAAACTTTTTCGCTGTCATTAAAATCTATACCGCCGGTCCTGATCCAATCTTCTGGATAAAGAGAGGAAGCATAAAACGTGAGCCCCCCATCACCTCTTGGTTGTGCAGCGATAGTTTTTCCGGTGCCCATCGCAATAAGATTGGCATTGTCAACTAAAGCATAGATTTCAGGACATTCCTTTTCAGGATAATCTATTTCACCCTGGATAATGGTTGCGCCGGAATACAGCGCTTTAATGTCTGTTACATAAGGACGGATTTTTGAGCGATACCCTTCTGCTCCGATCACAAGGTCTGCGGTCGCGGTTGTGCCATTTTTAAATTGGAGTTCCCAGGCATTATTTACTTGTACCATGCGCTCAAATTGACTATCCCAGACAACTGTATCCGGCAGAAGAGCAGCTATTAAAATGTTTCTTAGCGCACCTCTGTCAATCTCTGGTCTAAAATATTCGTCGCCAAAACTTTCATCAGAACTTTGATCATGCTCATCTGCGAGAATCTTCGCTTCCTTGTCAACTACACGAAACTTATCAGCCCCAGGCATGTAATTAGCTTTGAAAGCATCCATCAAATCTGCGGCTTCCATAACTTTAAGACCAGATTCAAAGTGTAAGTCGACAATTGCACCTTGCACACGTGCTTCGTTGTTGAAATCCCTTTCATAAACTTTCACATTTGCTCCTTTAAGCTGTAAAAGCCTGGCTAATGTTAAGCCGGCCGGGCCACCACCTACGATTGCTATTTCCTTATTTTGTAATAGATTTATTGCTTCCATTTCTTTATCATTTTTCTTGAGACAAAGGAACATCTAATACACAGCGCAAGCAATGCCAATACGCAGTGAGTATAGGACTAATCGAAGTTCTTAGTCCGAAAAATTACGGGCGTCATCCCGGTAACTTTCACAAAGAACCGGATAAAATAAGAATAATCATCATAGCCAAGCTCACCTGCAATTTCTTTTATTGATTTATTAGAATGGTAGAGCAGGCGTTTGGCTTCTAAAATAATACGCTGTTGTATATGGTGTGAAACGGAATGCCCAGTTGCTTTTTTTACACATTCATTCAAATAAGGAGTAGATATATTCAGGCATTTCGCATAGGCCATTGGACTTTTTATCTTCGTAAAATCATGTTCTAATGTGGATTTGAATGATTTAGTAATTATTTCGAAGCGTGAATAATTATCAATGGCTTTAGACTGCGCTAAATACTGGGATATAATTAATGTGACTAAGGTGTTACAACCTTCTTTTAGAATGGAGTCGAATAGCTTTTCGTATTTCCTTTCAGAAAATTGTATGCAGAGCGCAGCTGTTTCTGAAATGATAGAAAATGTCTCCGCTTTTAGAGCCAAAGCACTAACGGGGGTAAGATTGGTGAGTAACACCAGGTTTTCCTGATACAGGTTTTCGCTGGTGATTATCCAACTGGTGGTTGTTGCATTTTCAAATGCGATTACGCGATGTATTTGATCAGGATGTACGTAGATAATAGAGGGTGCTTCTATACGATGTTTTTGAAAGTCAATTTCAATATGGGTCGTTCCTTTCTCCTGTAATATAAATAGATGCCCATTGTCACGATGTGGACGCTCGACTTCTTTAATATCAGGGGGGCCATTGAAAAATTTTCTTCCAATAAATATTCCTTCTCTAACTCCAGAAGGCAATGTATTTACATGAATGTGATTGCTTTTTTTTGGCATCGTAAGCTATAAAGATAACTTTTTATGTATAATTGAATATTAATCTCTGCTCAATTTATGTTCGTTAGAAAAATATACTACTTAATTTTATTTTCTGTATGCTTCTTTTGTTGCATTACTTTGCACGCGCAAAAGCGAGATACTGTGAGTAGTTCTATTGCAAAAGACAGTTTAAAACTTGATTTTGTGGAGAAAATGCAAGCATTTGCAAAACGGTCGTCAAAGAAAAGTGCGGAAGAATTTGATGCTGATAAAGCGTCCATTAATCAAATTAAGACCTTCGATGAATTAAGGCACACTATGCAAAAAGCCAAAATTTATCTTAAAAGCAAGCTTGATACACCGGGAACCAAATTGGTACTTCAGGAAATTGAACAGGATTTTGTCGTTGCCGGAGATGGGGTCTTTACCAATAAAGGAACAGCTCAGACCTTTCGTAATTTAACGGCTACCTCAAAAATATTGTCAGAATTGCTTAATGAAGCAAATACCAGGAAAGTTAATTTAGATGTCCGTCAGCAAGATCTAAACAATTTTAGATATCAACTGGATTCTTTGTTAAGTGTTCCTGCACTGTTTAAGTTTCCAAAGGATTCAACAACGTTGAGTAAATATTTGCAAAAGATAAGGGTTATTGCCTACGAAACGACTCCTGTAGATAGCTCATTGAAACTGGCGGCCAACAATATTCAAAGCTTACTCAATCAAGTTAACCTGACTGTTTTTAAACTGCAGAGCAGCCTGGAAGAAATCGAATCTTACCAGAAAGATATGGTCGATCATACTTTTAAAAAAGAGTTTGATAGTATTTTAGGGCCGGAGGGATTTTACCGCCCATTTGGAGAAATACTTGATTTCTCTAAAACAAAAGGTTTACTCACGCTTAGTTTTTATGCTGAAAATAACGCTGGTAAATTTATCCTGTTGATCTTACTTATTTTACTTCCTTTATTTATTTGCGCTCTTTGAAGAATATTTACATTGAAGGCAATCTGTTGAAACCTGATTTTGAAGGTCAGTTGGTTATCAGGTATCCAATGCTTTCAGCATTGTTGATTGTTATTAGCTTATTTCAGTTTGGCTTTCTATCACCTCCTTTCATTCTAAATGTTATTTTTTGGTCTATATGCTGTATTTGTCTGACCATTATTTTTAAAACTTATATAAGCAAATACTGGATGCGTGTATGGTTAGTTATGGTGATCCTGTTTATGTTGGCTGCCATTAGTAACTTGATACTTCAGGCCTCAAGAATCGAACGTTGGATGATGCTTTTTGTTTCGATATTTGGAACTATAGCAGGCTTAATTATCTTATTGAAAGGACGTCGGGACGAACTTAGGGAAAAATGGATTATCTGGTCAATCGCTTTTATGGTTTTATTGGAACTTATATCAGTTCTGGCAAATACCTTTGGAAGGTACAATATAGCAAAGGCGTTTTTTATCAGCGGTTACTTGAATGTTATTATAGCCATCCTTTTTCTTTGGACAGTGCGGTTGATTAATGAGGGCCTGGTTCTTGCATTTAATGTATATTCTGGTCAGGATAAGAAGCTCTTTTATCTTAATTTCGAGAAGGTAGGCAGGAAAGCGCCTTTATTATTCTACTTATTGCTTATCGTAGGTTGGGGTGTATTATTTGGGCGTAATTTTCCTGCATTTGACTACTTATCCAAGCCGCTTTTATTTTTTTTCAGCGAAGAACGTACACTTGGCAGTTACACATTTAGCATTAATAATATGCTTTTGTTTGTGGTGATCATGGGTATTTCGGTTGTCATTTCTAAGATTGTTTCTTTTTTTGCTTCGGATAGACATCTTCGTTTCAGTAAAGATAGCAAGGATAGCTATGAGGGGATAGGTAGCTGGTTATTACTCGTTCGTATTTCTATTCTCAGTATCGGTTTGTTTCTGGCTATTGCCGCAGCAGGAATTCCAATGGATAGGGTAACTATAATTTTGGGCGCCCTTGGTGTTGGTATAGGTTTTGGTCTGCAAACACTTGTTAATAATTTGGTTAGCGGACTTATTATTGCATTTGAAAAGCCTGTGAATGTGGGAGATATTGTTGATGTTGATGGGCAGGGGGGTACTATGAAATCTATTGGATTCCGAAGCAGTGTTATTTCAACCTGGGATGGTGCAGATGTAGTTATGCCTAATGGTGACCTGCTTAATACACATTTGGTCAATTGGTCACTTGGTGGAAACCGTAAACGCGCATCTATTTTGATTGGTATTGCTTATGATTCTGATCTTGAAAAAAGCAGGCAACTAGTAACAGATATTTTAAATAATGAACAAAGGATCAATAAGAACCCAGGCCCTATTGTCCAATATGAACAATTTAATCATAGTTCAATTGATCTGAGAATATATTTCTGGACAAAACGCATTGGAGATATATATGTTACGAAAAGCGATCTTATAATTAAAATTGTTACGGAATTTAAGGCAAATGGTATTTCAATACCATTTCCTCAGCAAGATATTCATATTCATCATTCAGATCATTCAGAAGAACATAAAGATTAGTTTGGAATGCAAAGGAACCATTCGTTTTTTAATTTCAGCCTAAGTCCACAGCAGATGTAACAATTTTTTCCTATCCTATTCTAAATAAGATTATTGAAAAATTGAATTCGGATAATTCTTGCATTCTCCTCTCTTATTTTTAGATAAAAAAATCATGATACGGAAATTTAACGCCATTCTCCTTCTTCTTACACTACCGCTTTTTGCGTTGGAATCTTACGCACAGCAAATGACCTTTTTTGATTTCAGGCCTGCAAGAGACAGTATCCAGATTTCTCGTGCCATATCTTCCTATAATGTCGGTTCAGATAAGGATTTGTACCTGTTGCTATCGCCCGGTGCTTCCCTTCAAGCTGAACTTACTAAAATCGCTCCTGCATTAAAAGCAGAAGAACTAGTGGCTAAGGGTAATTATAGTTTTAATTTTTATGTAGATGGTAAAAAGGTTTATACTGAAAACCTTGGACCAGGTGCTATCCTGCCACAAGATAAAACTACTAATCGTCCTCTGGATATTGTGCTGATCAGCTCAAATAGGTCTGGATTATGGAGCATTAACCTTTGGGACCGCTTTATGGCAAAAGCTGGAATGTCGCTTTTGAGTGCACAACCAAAAGTGCTTGAAATAGGTGCGAGTGTTTATATTGAACAGAATGGCACAAAATATAGTTCGGTGCTGGCAAAGGCAAGAATTAATGTGACCAGAATTCCGAGGAAAATTGATCCACTGAAAATGGCTCCGCAGCCCATAGCTGCAGAAAGTGGGTTTAAACTTTCCAAAGGGAAGCTGAATGAAGAACTGATTGTTGCACTAAATACAAAAATTGCCGATCAAACCTACCGCATGATCAACGGTATCGTGGTCTTGAAAAAAGGGGAATTACTTCTGGAACAGTATTATAACAGAGAAAAAAGGGAAACCCTGCACGATCCGAGATCGGTGAGCAAATCGGTAACCGCAACTCTTACAGGAATGGCTATCAAGGAGGGTTTTATTTCTTCTGAAAATCAGACGCTCATGGAATTCTATAAGCTCCGGAATTATGCAAATTATAGTACCAAAAAGGATAGCGTAAAAATTGTAGATCTATTGAGTATGAGCGCTGCATTTGAAGGGAATGATGAGGTGGAAACCTCTGTTGGAAATGAGGAGAATATGTATCCAACAACTGATTATACGAAATTTGCACTTGACCTTCCAATGGATTCCGGACGTCAAAATGGTCAAAGTTGGTCATATTTTACCGCGGGTACCAATTTAGTAATGGATATTCTCGACAAAAGTATACCGGGCGGGGCAGAGGCATTTGCGAATAGCAGACTCTTTGCACCGTTGGATATAGAAAAACTTGAATGGGCACGAACACCTCAGGGCAAGCCTTTTGGTGGTGGCGGACTCAGATTACGCGCCCTTGATTTTGCGAAGTACGGTCAATTGTATTCAAATGGTGGCGTATATAATGGCAAGCGCTTGCTCGAAAAGTCTTGGATAGCGAAAAGTTTTTCTCCTTTACAGGTTCTTCCGGCGGATAGACCTGGTTTTTACGGGCTTCTTTTTTGGAATAAGGCTTTTGTTGTAGCTGGTAAATCCTACCAGGTATATTATAGTAGTGGAAATGGTGGAAACAAGATCTACATGTTCAAAGATTTGCCCGTTGTAATCGTGATCACCGCTTCGGCGTATGGTAAAGCCTTCGCACACGTCCAGGCGGATGAAATCGTAGAAAAATACCTGCTACCGGCAATTTTATAATGTTTTAAACTGCAAGGCTCAATGTCCTGCGCTCATAAAGCAAAAAGACATTAAGCTTTGCCGTTTTTATGGCAATCCCTACTTCGCAGAATAAGCTGCCAGTTGACCAGAGATTTCTTTTATTGTCTTTATACTGAAAGAATGCCTGCCCATCAGCCATCTTTTGATTTCATCAGGATTGATGTCCACAGAAACAGCCAGTTCATTTTCTGAGACACCTCTATCGGCTAAAGTTTCTGCTGTTTTACTGGCAATGTCCAGGTTTAGTTGCGTTAATTCCTCTATGGCAGGGTTTCCGTTTTCTTCCAGCCAGATTGATACAAAATCGTTATCTTCCATTTGTGTTTTTAGTAATTTTCTAATTGTTCCGGGCCTGCGCACGGTATGTTCATTTGGGCGGCAAATTTAGTGATATTACCCGCATTATTGTAATTAGAGTCGAAGCTTGCTTTTAATAAATATGTTTTTTAAAGCAGAAATGGGATGAATATTGACTTACATAGAACATTAATGACTAAATTTTGATTTGTATTCAGTCGGGCTTAAGCCGGTAACTTTTTTAAATATAGTTCTGAAGGCTTTCGCATCAATATAGCCTACCGAATACATGATCTCGTTAATGTTTTGACTTCCTGTTTCCAATGCTCTTTTTGCGGCCTCTATCTTTACCTGCTGAATGTAGTCAACTGGAGGGAGTTGTGTCGCCTTTTTGAACCTTCGTGAAAAATTGACCCTGTCCATATTACATTTGGCGGCAAGGAAATCAACGGTTATCTTTTCGCTGGTATTCATTTCAATGAAATCCTGAATATCCCTGATGATTTCATCGGCGTGTTTTTTAAGGCCCGTAAATATCTGAAATGGGGATTGTGAATGCCTTTCAATATCCAGTTGCATAAGTTTTGTGCAGAAAAGAGCTGCTTCCCGTCCATTATGTTTTTCTACAAGATAAAGACACAAGTTAAAGGCCGACATCGCGCCGCCCGATGTGTATATACCCTGATGATCTGTGATAATTTTATCTGTTGCCAGTAGTGTTTTGGGAAACATTCTTTTAAATACCGCTTCTGCTCTCCAGTGCGTTGAACATGGTTTACCGTCCAAAAGACCGCATGCTGCCAGCAAAAATGCACCTGAACAAAGGCTTGCTACTTCTGCTCCGTTTTTGTACTGGTCAACTAACCAGGTCAGGGCTTCTGCATAGCTTGTTTTAGCATTTTCTTCTGGTTCAAATGCTGGAATAATGATACAATCCGTTTTTTTGACTTCGCTGGTATGTTTCAAAGACCGAAGCGAAAAAAAGGAATTTAGCATTGGCTGCCCAAATTCCTCACCAACTAATTGAATGGAATAACAAGGAGGCCGCCCTTTTTCCTGTAAAAACAGATTGGCTTTTTCAAATACTTCAATCGCACCAAATAAAGAGGAGGGTTTCAATTTGCCACCGACCAGCAAAAAACAGATTTGCTTCATGATTCAAATATACAAGCTCCGTTTTGTACAAACAACCCCTTAAGTTGCCATATGTACACCCTGTTGTTATGCTGATCGCAGTATAGTTTTGCCTTAAATAATATCTGCTCATAAAACTAAAGAAAAATGAAGCCTTTCAAAATTGAAATTAGCGCCACCCAAATTAAAGATCTAAAATCAAGGCTGCTTAAAACCCGCTGGCCTGATGAGATAAGGGATAGTGGCTGGGAATACGGAACAAACCTGGCTTACCTAAAAGAACTATGCGATTATTGGGGCAATGAATTTTCCTGGCCTGTACATGAAAAAATATTAAATCAATTCGAGCATTTTAAGACTGAAGGGGAAGCTGTAAACCTGCATTTTATTCATCAAAAAGGTAGAGGAGTAAAGAATTTACCTCTTTTGCTGATTCATGGCTGGCCCGATTCTTTTTATAGATTTATTAAACTAATCCCCCTTTTAACCGAACCAGATGATAATGGGATTGCTTTTGATGTCATCATTCCATCTATTCCTGGCTTTGGATTTTCTGAACTCCCAAAAGAAGAAGGTGTTGGCGCTGTTAAAATAGCCAGCTTATTCAATAAATTAATGGAAACGCTTGGCTATACTACTTTTTTTATCCATGGAGGTGATTGGGGCGCAAGTATAGCCACTCAAATGGCTATGCAAGAAAATAAAAAAGTAAAGGCCCTGCACCTCACCAATATACCACCCGATCTATTTTTCACTGCTAACTTCGCTGAATTTGGTGAAGATGAACAGGCTTATCTGCAAACAGCTGGTAAATGGCAACAAAAAGAAGGCGCATATGTTGCTGTTCAAGGGACTAAACCTCAAACATTAGCTTATGGCTTAAACGATTCTCCTTCCGGGTTAGCAGGCTGGATTATTGAGAAATTCAATAGCTGGAGTGATAATAAAGGTAACATTGAGAATAGTTTTACTAAAGATGAACTACTGATAAATCTTTCGATCTATTGGTTTACCCAAACTGCTGGTTCTGCTGCAAGAATCTACTATGAAACCATGCATCAGCCGGCTAAGGAAGGAGCGGTGAAAATTGATACACCTACATATTTCGCAATATTTCCAAAGGACTGTATCCAGATTCCCGAAATTTTTGGAAAAAGGATCTTCGAGATAAAGCGCTGGAAAAATATGGATAATGGCGGACACTTCCCTGCTATGGAAACCCCTGGTTTACTGGCAAAAGACATACGTGAGGCTTTTACGGATTTTTCTGCGTTTGCTATTCGTAATGCTGATTATGACGTTAATACTGTTGCTCATGATGGTGACTGAGGCAGTGATCCAACATGTTGGTAGGTATTGATCAATACGCCCGTAGGAGTAACCTTGGAACTGATAAATGAAAGTTCGCGCGGATCGGCATTGTCCGAAAAAAAACGTTTTCCCCGGCCTAGTAAAACCGGATAGACAATTAGCACAACCTCGTCAACTAATCCATGGCTTAGCAATACCGAAGTAAGTGTTGAACTTCCGCAAACGATCAGGTCGGGGCCGTCCATTGCCTTGAGGCTTCGGATACTAGTGATGATATCTGCTCCTAAACCCTCAGCAGGACCCCATTCAAGGCTTTCTGGTCTGTGGGTAGCGACATGTTTTCTCGCGGTGTTCAAACTATTCGCTATTGGACTATCCCCGGCCTTTGGCCAGAAGCTTGCCCAGCTATCATAAGTGCGGCGGCCAAGCAGCAGATCGAAGTTATTGCCCTGTGCCTCGATGACAGCTTGTAGCCCAGCTGGCGTACGGTAAGGTGTCGTCCATCCGCTATGTGCGAAACCTTCGTCGTTTTCGTGCTGGATGACGCCATCGAGTGAGCTATGTTCCATAATTCTGATCTTTCTCATCTTATTTACATTAGTTTAAATGTTTGTATAAAGTTAAACGAACGGGATACCTAAATGTGGGGGTAATCGTGACAATATGAGGGTGCTTTTGAGACACCTTCATATGCTTTGATTTTAAAGAACTAAAATGAATGAGCTCTATAATTTACCATAAAAATCCGGAGTAGGATTCAGAGATTTATTTTGCCATTGATGCCAGTAAGGATAAGTTGGCGGTACAGTACTGGCTTCATCGAGTTTCTTTACCTGATCTGCATTAAGGTTCCATCCGATAGCCTCCAGGTTTTGTTTCAGCTGTTCTTCATTCCGTGCACCAATAATAATGCTGGACACCGTAGGACGTTGCAACAACCAGTTCAGGGCTACTTGTGCTACGGTTTTGTTTATTTCTTGCGCTATTTCTTCCAGTGCATCAATCGTGTTGTAAAATATGTCTTCCTTAACCACCATCTCCGGAACCGGACTGCCACCTTGTGCTACACGTCCCTCTTTTGGAACAGGCTTGTTACGGCCATATTTACCACCTAACCGACCAGCAGAAAGAGGAGACCAGATAATGGCGCCTACATTTTGATCAAGTCCAAGCGGCATCAGTTCCCATTCATATTCACGGTTTGCCAGAGAATAATAAACCTGATGGGCCACATAGCGGTTCCAGCTGTTTTTCTCTGAGGCTGCGAGCGACTTCATCAAATGCCAGCCAGAGAAGTTGGAGGCGGCAATATAGCGGACCTTACCACTCTGTACCAGATCGTCCAATGTTCTCAGGGTTTCCTCCACCGGGGTATTGCCATCAAAACCATGCATATGGTACACATCGATATAGTCTGTAACCAGGCGTTTCAAGCTTCCCTCAACTTGCTTTAAAATATGTAAACGGGAGGAACCCTGGTTATTGGGCCCTTCACCAAAAGTAAAGGTAGATTTGGTAGAAAGGATCAGTTTATCTCTTTGCTTACCGGCGATGGCTTTTCCAAGTACTTCTTCGGCAAGCCCGTCTGAATAAATGTCTGCGGTATCAAAAAAGTTTACACCTGCTTCCAGGCAAATATCGATTAGTCTTTTTGCTTCCTCGGCTTCTGTACTTCCCCAGGCTTTGAAAAAATCATTGCCACCGCCAAATGTGGCTGTTCCAAAACTCAGTACTGGTACATGTAATCCCGATGCACCTAATTGTCTGTATTCCATTTTTCTTGTTTTAAATATATAACCTGTTAATTCGCGTTCACTCTGTTAATTCGCATTTACTTTGATACGTTCTACCAGATAGGGTGGTTTTCGTAAATCTTTGCCGTCATTAAAGCCAGGGAGGCGGTTCCATTGTCCCAGGGTCACGTATAGGTAACCGTTGCGATAAGCCAGACCGTCTGGCCAGACAAAATTATCTTTATCGTGCGCGAGCAAATGAAATTTGCCATCGGTTGTTCGCTGCACAAGAGATTGCTGCTCAAAGGCACCAAAGTAGATGTTCCCGTTTTCATCCTCCGCGAGTCCGTCGCAAGCAGGATGTTCGCCTTCATATTTCACCAAATCCCGCAATTGCTGTTCACTGATAGCAGGATTGCTCAAGCTTTCGGTAGGCAGGCTATACATCCGGCGACCAGTAATTGCTGTCCAGTATAATGTTTTACTATCCGGACTAAGTGCTAAACCATCGATACCACCAGCAGGAAAGGTTTGTGCTTTAAAATCGTAGCTGAGTGGCTTGCCCTCCAAAAAGCCCATAAACCCAGGCTCGGGCGATGTGCTATAATGGTTCAGCAAAACTTCCCTGGTTTTACCCGTAGCTACATCGATAACCAGCAGAGAGTAACGCTCCCCGAAACCAGAATTTGCAATGTATACTGTACCCTTTGCGCCATGCGATAAATCTACGCGCAAGTCATTGTAATGAGAATCATCAGAAAGAACTGGCTTTGGAATCACCAGCGTATGGAGAATTTTCTTTGTTTTGCTATCCAGTGCAACCACTTTAGCCGCGCCTTCGGGTATTTCCTTAAGTCCATCGCGCTTGCCATCATCCAAAATCCACAATACATCATTTTTATCCATATATAGACCATGTGGCGATACTAACCAGTCTTTGAAAGCTTTAGATGAAGGATATACATATTCTGCATTGGGAAAGGGTACAGGCTTCCCATCAACTAATTCTGCCAGCGCAAATGACTGGTGATTATCAGCATGACGCGGAAAACCGAGGAAGACCCTGTTGTCTGAACTTACAGCGATACCTGACATATCAGGTGCCGGAGGATTTAGCCTTGCGATTACCTCGGGCTGCTGTGCCTTTAGTTTGCTGCCAGTGACTATGTTCAGAAGTAAAAAAGATATCGGGATAAGGTATTTCATTCTATTCATTATTTTTTGTATTCAATCAATTCATATCTGTTACCCCATGGATCACGGAAGAAACAGCGTTCTCTGCCATCTATTTCAGAGGAAAAGCTAACTGGAATGCCCTGCATCTTTAGAAAATTGATGGCTGCTTCCAGTCTGGAAACCACAAAAGCCGGGTGCCGGTCTGAGGTTGTTTTATGTCCTTCTTCCTCCCTGAGATGTAACTGTATGTCGGCCATTTCAAACCATATTGCTCCACGGGGATGCATGCCAGGAATTTCTTTAAGTTGCAGCACTTCGGTATAAAACTTTCTGGCTGCTTTCTTTGATCCTGGCGGTATGATAATTAGCAGATGGTCCAGTCTGATAAGCTCAAGCATGTATTATTTTTTTAGTGGTCCTTTACTCACCTCTTTTCCCGCTTTATATACAGCGAAGATTTTCCGGGTATTTTTAATGTCCGTAGCTGGATTAGCATCTACGATAAGTAAGTCTGCCGTTTTTCCTTTTGCTATGGTACCGGATTTCTGGTCGATCCTTAAAACTTTAGCGGCATTCCTGGTGCCTGAAGTAATGGCCTGTAATGGAGTTAAGCCAGCCTGTACCATCAGCTCCAGTTCCAGGTGTTCGCTAAAACCCTGCGCCCTTACCGGCGTGGCGCCACTATCAGTACCCATCGCTATCAGGATACCCGCATCATTTAACTTCTTAAGATTTTTAAGCGCTGTTTGAAAGGCCTTTACATTTTTAGCATAATCTGGTGAATTTTTCAGATCACTCTGGTATTTCTCTGAAGTGATCATTTCGTAAACGCCAGGTTCCAGTGAATTTCTGAAAAAAGGATCATTGAGCCATTCCGGTTTACGTGCATAGATATAGGCAAATTCATCCAATGACAGGGTAGGGATGTAAACTACATTTTTCACCTTCATCTGCTGTACCAATACATCATCGATTACACTATCTCTGATGCTATGCCCAATGATATCCAGGCCATCATTAACTAGTTTACGTGCATCGCTCAGGTAATAAGCATGCGCTGCTACACGCAGGTTGCGCTGGTGTGCCTCAGTAATGATCCGCTGATAGATTTCTGGTTTCATCTTCGTGAATTTACCGCCGAAATCATCTACCCACATCTTCACTACGTCTGGTTTTACTTTTAAAAGGCTATCCATTTCTGCCGGTACTTGTGCTGCGGAGGCAGGGCGGTATACATTGTCCATTCCAAATTCCACGGGTGGTGCACCTTTAGGTACTCCAAAACCATAACCGGCAGAATGTATCCTTGCGCCAGGCAACAGTCCGTTCAGAGACGAATCCCGAAGACCACTTTCAAATAACAGCGGCCTGTCGGTACCCATGATCATAACATTGTTAACACCATAGTCCTGATATTTTTTTAGCTGGGCCATGATATTTTCCCTTGTATAGTTTGCTGCTTTGGTGTTTGTTCCCTTCAATGTACCGAGATGCATATGGGCACTGATAAGTGCGGGCATAATAGTTTTGCCTTTAAGGTCAATTACATGCAGTCCTGCAGTTTTCAATTTGCTACCGATAGCAGCTATGCTGTCACCCTGTATCAGAATATCCATATGTTCCCGTGGCTTGCCGCCGTTGCCATCGATCAATGTAACGTCTTTCAATAAAGTACCGCCATTACCGGGTAAATCTGCACTTTTGAAGGAAGGCATCAGCAGGGTTGTGCTGAGTAATAAAGCTCCTGTTGTAATGATATTTTTCATAGGTATATATTGTTTTTGATGTCTTCATTTATAAACCTTTAGCGGTGACGCTTTGTTTTTTCTGAGATCTATAATCCCCGCTTTCTTACAAAAATCGGTAAACCTATTTTGTTTGCCTTGTATAAATCTGGTGTTTTGTTGTAGATTTATCCTGATTTTTGGATTCCTTTATGATGAAAACACAGTTTGATCAGTTAGTGATACATGATTTTGAAGAGAAAATATTCCATCTGCCCGCACATAGCCATACTTATTATGAGCTCGTGTACATCCGTAAAGGTTCGGGGATCCACCTGCTGAACAATAATAAAATCCCTTATATTACAGGTGACTTGTTTATTCTAAGTCCTGAAGATCACCATCATTTTGAAATCAGAAAAAGTACGCACTTTACTTTCATCAAATTCACAGATAGTTACTTTTCAGGACACAAGATGAACAGACCGGATGCATTGATTCTATCTACACCAGAGGCTATAATGAGCCATAAGCTGCTGAAAGAAGTGAAACTGAAAATGGATGAGCCCTGTGTTTCTATTCTCCGGAAGATCATAGAAAATATTGTGGATTATAACTGCCGCAAAGATGTTGCTTCGTCTCCACTGGTTTATTATCAGATCTTGTCTATATTCGGGCTGATCAGAGAAGCAGCAGCAAAACTGAGTATCCGTATTGATGACGGCCAACCCGGCAAGGAGGAACTGATATCGTATATCCACCAGCATATTTATGATCCGGCTTTGATCAGAATCAAGCATATTGCCCCCCATTTTAATATTGCTGTTACTTATTTTAGTGACTATTTCAGGAATAAATTTGGTATCAGTTACCGGGCATATGTAAATGAATACCGCATAAAGCTTATTGAAAAGCGGTTGAAGGATCCTTCATTAAGTATGAAACATATCGCTGATGAATTTGGCTTTACAGATGAAAGCCATTTGTCTCACTTTTTCAAAAGCAGGAGGAAGCTGAGTCCTGTGAACTTCAGGCAGCAAGATTAAGCAGACATGAATTTTTAGATTATAAATAATAATTGTAAAAATTGGCTAAATTAGCTACGCCATGTAAGCCGGCAAATAGGGCATATCATATAGCTAAGAACCATTAATGGACAAAATTTCAGTTATAATCGCTTTAATAGCGATGTTCATTTCATTGTTTTTATCTTTTTTTCTGATTACAGTCAAAACAAAACATAAATTAAGTAATTGTCTTTTTGCTTTTTTCCTGATTTTAAATGCCATTGATCTTAGCATAAATCTAGGCTACTTGTTTGAAATCCCTTTAAATACAAGAGTTTTTATAAGCTCAATTTTTTTCTTACAACTTCCAACCTTTTATTTATACATTTTATCCGTCTGCTATTCCGATTTCAAGCTAAAACCAGGACATTTAATTCATGGAATTGCTTTTTTAATAGCCAATCTAATCTTATTGCCTCGCTTTTATACTGTCAGTCTGGCTTCTAAAATTAGTTTTCTTAAAAAAAGCAGCAGTATGCTGGAAATACAGTTCAATCATATTTTATTACATATTCAAATTATAGTATACGTCGTTGCAGCTTTTATGATATTAAGAAAAGCAAAAAAAATATATCTTGAAAATTATACAGGAGCAAGTATGGAGTCGCTTAATTGGCTATTTCAGTTTACGGTGGCACTGTCTGCCTTTTATTTTGTAGCGCTGTTAAAAAACATTTTTAAGTTTACTGAATACCTTTACATTTCCGAATGGTTAAAAATTGGACTTTTCTTATTTGAACTGATCATCGTTTTTTGGTATTTATATAAAGCATTAAATAATCCAGGCTTATTCAGAAATATCGATTCAAGATTAAAACTTGTAGCGGATATAGTTTCCGAAGACAAAAATAGTGTGCAATTAGTTTTACGTGAAAAAGAGTACAATGAAGACTTGTTGAAATTAAAGAAATATATGATGGAGGAAAAGCCATTTCTTAATCCTTCTTTAACCATTCAACATGTCTCTAAAGACCTTAAAATCCCCGTTCGGGATTTATCAGTTTTAATCAATCATAAATTAGAGCAGCATTTTTATGATTTCGTGAATACCTATCGTATAGAGCGTGCTATGGATATTTTAAGAGATGCTACAAAAAGTAAGGTCACTGTACTAGAAATTCTATACGATGTAGGTTTTAATTCAAAATCTTCTTTTAATACGGCCTTTAAAAAGCACACTGGTAATACACCTACTTCTTATCGTAAGATTCTGTAAAACAGGTTTTTGTAATTACTCGTACTTTGTCTTTTTAATTACTCATACTCATTTTTTGAAACAAATGCGTTCGACTACTTTTACTCGGTCGCATAATCTTGATCACTTCAACATATTTGTATCGAAATAATTTTTAATCTAAAACCCGATACAATGAGAACCTCATTAAAATTTTTAGCAGCGCTATTATTAGTAAGCAACGTTTCGTTTGGACAAGACATCCCGAAAAGAATTGATTCATTAATAAAAGATAATTACAAAAAAAATCCTGACGTGGGTATTAGCGTTGGTTTTATCAAAAATAATGAAGAATACTATACAGCTTATGGCAATTTGAATGTAGAAAGTCAAATCAAAATTGATAAAAATTCCCTATTCGAAATCGCATCTATCACTAAAATTTTAACCTCGAATTTGATTGCGCAAGCTGTAGTTGAGCATAAAATTAAAACGGATGATTACATCGACGGTTTCCTTCCGAAAGCGTTTGTATTACATGAAAACCTTAAGAACAAAATAAAAATTTCAGACCTGGCGTCTCATCAATCTGGTTTGCCAGATATAGATTTTGCAAAGTTAATAGAACTAAATCCGCAACAGCCTGTAAACAATGTAACTATAGAAACGCTGACTGCGATAATCAATAATTGTACTGACCTTAAAGATCACGGGAAATACCGTTATTCTACGATTGGTTATACTTTACTAGGGCAAATACTAGAAAAAGTGTATGGCAAGAGTTATGATGAAATTATCAGGGAGAAAATAATTAAACCGTTAAAGATGTCAAATACATTAACGAAAGACTTTAACGTAAAAAACAGGACAACTGCTCATAATCCTGAAGGCGGCATTCAGGAATTCTTTAAGTGGAATATTACAGCACCTGCAGGATTAGTAAAATCTAATGCTTCTGATATGGTTACCTATTTAAAAGCAGTCTTAAATGAAAAAACTGCAGTAGGAAAGGCTGCGGTAATTACTGAAAAAATATGCTATAAAGATAAAAATAGAGAACTGGGATTAGGACTAAATATTGGGACAGATGACAATAATACACTTTATTTAAAATCAGGTGATTCTATGGGGCAATCATCGATTATATGTTACAATAGAATTAAAAATTGGGGTATCATCATACTTCTGGATCAAAGGAATTCAAAAATGAGACAAGACCTGTTGAATGAAATTTGTGATACCATTTTAAAATAATGACCCAATAGGGGAGATAGGTTGAAAAATAAACTTACCAGGCTTTATATTGCATATTGCAAGATAAAGCCTGGTTTTAATTTAAATAGTATTTCGTCGAAATTAGTCTCAAATATTAAGGAATGATCTTTTCCTCCCGAAGCCGATCAAATAAATTCATAAATGATTCTTCTGTATTCTGATATTCTCTGAACCCTAATCTTCTGCTATTTGACATATCAGTCATAACTTCTATTGGCCTTCCTAAATCAAGATCAGTATGCCATGGAGAAGCCAACTGATATAAACTGTTTTCTTCCAAACCATGACGTTTTACAAGTGCATCCCATACTATATTATCGTCACGCATTTGTTTCTCAAGCACTTTCGCCGATCCTTTAAACCCTTCAGATTCAATGTCAAAGTATTTAGCAATACGCTCCCACAGCCAGTTCCATCTAAATATATCTCCGTTTACAACGTTAAAAGCTTTGTTCTTAGCTTCTTTAGTGGTGGCAGCCCAAATGAGTTGTTTAGCTAATAAACCAGCATCAGTCACATCTGAAATGCCGTTCCACTGCGCTTCTGAACCAGGCCAGATGAATTTCTGTCCTTTGTGTTTACAAATGCTTGCGTACACGGCAAGAGTTGTGCCCATATTCATGAGATTTCCAACCGCTTTCCCTATTACCGTATGTGGTCTATGTATACTCCAGCTAAAGCCATCGCGTTGAGCAGCATTGTAAACCTCATCTTCTTGTGCATAATAGAAATTTGGAAAGCTGAGTCTTGGTTGTTCTTCTCTAAGAGGAGTGACGATGAAGTTGTCTTTCGAAGCAAAAGCTTCAAATGGGCCTAAATAATGCTTAAGCCCAGTTACTAAAGCTACATGTTCAACTGTTTTTTTTTCTGACAGCACTTCCAACAGGTTACGTACCATACTGCCATTAAACAAAATATTTTCCGCTTCAGTGTCTTTTCGCATCCAGGTTGTAATAAATACATGAGTTGGATTGATATTCTTCAGAGCTTCCTTTAGTTTGTCCTGATCTAAAAGATCGGCTGTTATTAAGTGGACACCATCATTACTGGTTTTTGGTTTTCGTGCCAGGCCAAATGTTTGCCATCCGTCAGCAACAAGTTCTTGTGTTAAACTAGCTCCGGTAAGGCCGGTGGCACCTACTACTAATGCAATTCTATCCATTTTTATAAATATTTAAATGTGCACTGCAAAGTTATCGTACTTGAATATCAGTAAATATTGATCTGGAACAAGTAATTTTGTTGATCCAGGACAAGTATTTTACTTACTTGATGCTATTCATAATCTTCTCTCGAGATTATAAACACGAGGTTTCTGCATATATCGCCTTCCTGTAGGATATACTGCTTACGCCGAATTTTTTTGAATGTAAAAAATCCAGATATATCTTGTTTTTCTTTATCATGAATCAGACGAATTTCTATTGAAATTTTGTTGTGTAAAAGTATGGTGTCATTTGCAATATTATTAATATAATTTGCTAATATTTAATCATGTTTAAATTAAGCTGTTAAAAGATTATGGAGAAAATAGCTGTACAACCGACTCCTGCAACTAACCGTACCGTCATTTTAGATAGCTTACGTGGTTGGGCCATCATTGGCGTTGTGATTGGAAATTACGACCACTTTGCTGAGGCTGGGAATAAAATCGAGCATGCTCCCAATGTAATTTCTACTTTCCTGCAATATTTTATTGGTTATGTAGTAGCTGCCAAATCATGGACCATGCTGAGTTTACTGTTTGGTTATGGCTTTGCTTTAGTAATGAATAATGTGGTGGCTAAAGGCAAGAATCCGGTACCGTTCTTTTGCCGGCGAATGTTCTGGCTGCTGATACTTGCCTTTACCAATTCTGCCTTCTGGTTTGGTGATGTGCTGAAGGATTATGCCCTTTTAGGATTTGTCTTATTGTTATTTCGCAAACAATCCACTAAAACCATTCTTTGGGTCGTTGTTGCAATGGTGTTACTGGTACCCTTTGCTGCCGCTTATATATCTTATTTGAAATTATATAACCACGATGAGGCAAAATCTCATTTTATGCACTTATACTATAGCCATAACTGGATAGATCTTTTCGTAATGAACCTGAAAGGTACATACTATACCGAAATGATCAATCCGGGATATGCAATTATCGCACATATGATTATGCTGGCCTGCATGCTGCTAGGATTTGCTGCCCAGCGGATAGATTTTTTTAACCGTCTGGGGGAATTTAAAAAACAATTGAAAATTGTGTTTTTTGCTACGCTTCTGTTTTCTGTCGCGTCTAATGTAGCACAATCTTTTATCCAGAAAGCAAATCCGGATTTCTTTAATTGGTTTAAGCCTTATTACTGGATTACCCTTAGCACTATGATTTGCATTTTATGCGGTATTTGCTGGCTTTATCTGAACGGAAAAATGCAGCGTTTCTTTACTAGTTTGCAGGCCATGGGTAAAATGACACTTACTAATTACATGATGCAAAGTATACTGGCATCTTTCATTTTTTTAAATGTAGGTTTAGGTATATTCAATACTAAGCCATACTGGTTTTATATAGGTATAGCACTGCTGATTTTTAGTATTCAGGTTGGCTTTAGTAAATGGTGGTTAAGCCGTTATAATTATGGGCCGGTGGAATGGATATGGAGGCAGCTCAGCTATGGAAAAAGGTTTCCCATCCATAAGAAAAGATGAGGTTGTAGTGTTTCTGTAAAGCTTTTTGTGATCCTGCCAGGATTCTAACCCTATATAATGGACTTTACACCAATATATATTTGAACTTTTCAAGAATAAATTATATGCTCAATACGGCCAACTTTACTTTATAATTTTAAACTATAAAAAATGAGCAAAACAATTTTAATTACAGGAGCTGCAAGTGGTTTTGGTAAGATAGCTACATTTGAGTTGGCCAGAAGAGGACATAAAGTAATTGCTACTGCACAAGTTTATCCACAAATGAGTGACTTAATACGAGAGGCGAAGGAGCAGAGAATAGAACTTACAGTTGATAAACTTGATGTTACTAACCCCCGCGATATTGCTTACATACATGAAAAGTATGATATAGATGTATTAATCAGTAATGCGGGAATCATGGAAGGCGGACCTATTGCAGAACAACCACTGGATTTGATCCGTGATATGTTTGACGTGAATGTCTTTGGAGCATTGAACTTGGCGCAGGGTTTTATTAAGAAATTTGTAGCAGAAAAAAAAGCAGGTAAAATTGTATTTACATCTTCAATGGGTGGTTTGTGGACAGTGCCTTATGTTGCAGCTTATTGTGCATCTAAACATGCATTAGAAGCAATAGCAGAAGGTTTGAGAACAGAGTTAGCATCTTTCAATATTAAAATTGCAACCTGTAATCCTGGTGTATTTGATACTGGTTTTAATGACCGCGGTGTCGATTCGATTGCCCGCTGGTATGATCCTGAAGTTAATTTTACACCTTCATCTGTATTCGATGGTACTACTAAAGCATTGGCAAATCAGTTAGATCCGCAGTCAATGGCAGATACAATCGTAGAGGTGGCATTGGATGATAATTCCAACTTCAGAAATGTACATCCAAAAGAAACGGAAGAATATGTAAAACAACTGCAAGCGGAAGCGTGGGCAACAAAAAGCTAAATTCAATCAAGAATGCACAGCTGAATAAGCTGTACATTCTTTTTTACAATTAAATAAGATGAATATAACCTATAAAGAAGCAGTAAAAACAATGGATGCTGCAATTGAAAAGGCAAAAGAGTTAAATATTCCAGTAAGTATTGCGGTGGTAGATACAGGAGGACACTTAGTTTCTTTTGCAAGACTGGACAGTGTTTACGGAGTTATTGACTTTGCTGTTAAGAAAGCAAGAACAGCTGTAATGTTTGGTGTAGACAGCGATGTTATGGGTACCATTATTGCGGGGGCTGATAGAAATGGATATGGAATGATCAATTCCAATGAAGGTTTGCTTACTATTGCAGGTGGTGTGGTTATCAAAAACAAAGGTGGAAATATCATTGGTGCGATAGCTTCATCAGGTGGATCACCTGAGCAGGATAAAGAAATTGCAAGTGCTGGCAGTTTCTCCTAGAAATTAAAGATATGGCGGGAAGTAATGAAATAATATTTGACAAGCTAGTTTACTCTTGCGCTTTTGAAAAGTACCAGGGGCATGAAGAGTTTATACCTGAACATTTTTTGGGTTTTCAATTGTCTGGGGAGACGCATGCATTCCATGCACAGGGAAATGCAGTAGTCATCGAAAACAATATTGTGCTGGTGAGGAAAAATCAATTGATACGGACTATTAAATATCCATCTAAAATTGGGAAATATCAGTTTGTTTCTATTACTCTTGATAAAGAAACTTTGCAACAGTATGCGATTGAAAATAAGATCATTGTGGAAAAAAGATATGATAGCAAACAAAAGATGTTTTTTGAACCGAATGATTTTCTCAGGAATTATTTTATCTCATTAACCCCGTACATTAATAAGAAAAAAGAAGCCACACCAAGATTGGCAGATTTAAAAATCAGGGAAGCTATAGAACTACTTTTACAATGCAATCCTGATTTTAAATCCATCCTATTTGATTTTTCTGAACCCTATAAAATTGATTTGGAAGAATTTATGAATCAAAATTATATGTTTAATGTTCCAGTAGAGTCTTTTGCTAAACTCACAGGGCGTAGTCTTTCGGGATTTAAACGTGATTTTACTAAAATATTCGGTACTACACCTAAACACTGGTTACGGGAAAAACGTCTGGATGAAGCTTATTACAGAATTAAGCAGAAAAAACAAAAACCTGCTGATATTTATTTGGATCTGGGCTTTGAGAATCTGTCCCATTTCTATTTCTCCTTTAAGCAAAAATTTGGTGTAACCACTTCGGAAATAAAATAGGGGAAATAAATATTTTAGTAGTCGGAAGAACATCTAACAAGTACTTTTTTTAGATAGCAATACAATATCGCAAGCCATAATTGACCATTTAGTCAATTACGGCTTGCGATATTGTTCAAATGTTAATTGTGATAACTTACTTTTTTAAAATTTAAGTATCTGATATTTAAATTCTTATATCATTTTCAGATTAATTGTTTTGTCAGTGGGCTGTAAAGATGAATTGTTCTTAATATTTAATATTCGTATAATGAAAATATGACCAAAAGGTCATTTATATTTGTCCTGTTGATAATTTGAATCAAAGCATTTCTGAAAACAGGAACAATCAACGAGACTACTCATCCATATTGCTACAGTTTATAACAAGAATTAATACCATGAGAAAATTAGAAAATAAAGTAGCGGTTGTTACCGGCGGTAACAGCGGAATTGGTTTAGCTACAGCCATATTATTTACTGAGAATGGTGCTAAAGTTGCAATAACAGGCCGCGATAAGAAAACTATTGATGATGCCGTAAAAGAAATCGGTAACGGTGCAATTGGGATTGTCAGCGATGTATCAGAAATTAAAACCCTGGATGCTCAATACAAAAAAGTTAGTGATAGCTTTGGCAAAATCGACGTACTTGTGGTAAATGCTGGTGTGTACATATCAGGCACATTGATCGACTTCACTGAAGAACAGTTCGATCAGGCCACTGACATTAATTTCAAAGGTGTGTTTTTTTCTGTTCAAAAAGCATTGCCTTATCTCAATGATGGTGCCTCCATAATTCTTACATCTTCTGCTTCAAGTGAAATGGGGGTAGGGGGCGTGTCTGTGTACTCAGCTACGAAAGCCGCAGTATATTCACTTGCCAAAGCGTTTTCAACTGAATTGGCCGATAGAGGTATTCGCGTGAATATTATTTCCCCTGGTCCGGTAGAAACTCCTATTATGAAACGCGGTGGTGCTACAAAAGAGCAGATAGAAGATTTGAAAGTGATTGTAAGCGCGACAACGGTCATTGGTAGAATGGCAAAACCTGAAGAAATCGCAGAAGGATTTTTGTATTTGGCATCTGACGATTCTAAATATATGCTTGGTAGCGAACTGTTACTTGATGGCGGGATGAGGATTAAATAGAAACTATAACGAATATTCTAATGACTAAAGCAGAAAAAACAAGACAATTCATTATTGAAAAATCGGCGCCTATTTTTAATACCAAAGGCATATCTGGAACAGTGATGACCGATATCATGGAAGCAACCAAGCTTGCTAAAGGAAGTCTTTATGTACACTTTGAAAATAAAGAAGACCTGTCTTACGCCGCTGTTGATCATAATATGCAAATCTTGAAAGACATAAGCAATAAGATTATTAACAAGCACAAAACTGCAAAAGGTAAGATTATCGGGTTCCTGAATTTATTCAGTGACCCTCTTAATCACCCTGTTTTTGGAGGCTGTCCGATGCTGAATTTTGGCATGGAAGCAGACGATACCAGCCCAATCATTGCTGACAAAGTAAGTAGCATGATCAAAGAAGTTCTGCAAGAACTGAAAGAAATTGTTGATACGGGTATCGCAGCGGGAGAATTTAAAGCCGACTGGGACTCCAGGAAGTTTGCAGTGATGGTTTTTGCCTTGATGGAAGGTGGGAACCTGATATGCAGAACAACGAAAAGTAATGCGCAGATGAAAATCATTGTGCAAATTATTAAAGATGAGATTCATAGGAACTCGCTTTGATACCTATTAAATAACCCCTGGGATAACATGAAATCATGTCAAAATATTGAAACTTTAATTGAAAGGATGAGGCTTTTTATGCCATCGTCCGGATCATGGCCATTTACGGTGATTAGCTTAAAAAGTGCCGAGTTGAAAGGATTGAGCTTTGAACCGCATATAGTATCGGCTCATCAACTTCTTTTTCTACTAAGAACAGATTTCAGCCTGGTTGATTTCGTGGATTACATTTCAAATACGGAGGAGTTTCATTCAATTCCTGTCGCTAATCAGAATATTTATATAGAAAACTATTCTCAAAAGATGAAAAGTAATTCTGATTTGATCAGTTGGAGTGAAAAGGTTGTTAGTTTAAGTATTGGTATAGCAATACGACTATCCGAAACCCTCGATTTATGTATAGAACCTATTGAGGCTGAATTGCCAGAATTAAATGATACTTTCCGGTTTAGAGACCGAAGTCTTGAAGCCTATCGATTATTTGACATCTATATATGTCATTGAAAATACTAACGCAATTTAGCGATTATAACTTATAAAATTAAAATATTAGCATGTCATATTGCACCCTCATCGAATACTTGCCTGATCACAAAAAAGCCTTGCATAAAGCTTACCATGATCTTCAATACGGTTTCCCTATCCATGATGACAACGAACTTTTTGCAAGACTAATCCTGGAGATTAATCAAGCAGGATTAAGTTGGGAGACAATCCTGAAAAAGCAGAATAATTTCCGAAGAGCCTATGACAACTTTGAGCTGAAAAAAGTAGCAATTTATACGGATCAGGACAGGCTTCGTTTGATGAATGATCCGGGCATTATCCGTAACCGTCTTAAGATCAATGCGGCCATAGAAAATGCGAAAACTATTTTATCTCCTCAAGGAGAATTCGGTTCCTTTGAAGAATGGATACGTGAAAATCATCCTAAAAGTAAAGAAGAGTGGGTGAAGCTTTTTAAAAAGACTTTCCGGTTTACCGGTGGTGAAATAGTGAATGAATTTTTGATGAGCATTGGAGTTCTCCTGGGGGCTCATGTGAAAAGCTGCATCATCTATGAACAAGTTCTAAAGGCTGAACCTCTATGGAAAAATCCCGTATAGATAATACCCTTTTCCTATTAAGATTTTACTAGTAAACATGAAGACTGTTGATATAAATTGAAATGCCTCGCAATTAAAGCTTATTGATAAAGCTAATGATCTCCTGAACCAGTGCAGCGGGTTGTTCCTCTGGAATGTAATGTCCACTGTTTTCTATTAAGCCACCATATAAAACATTTGCCAATGGCTCCATACGATCATGTAAGTCAGGTGCGCTTCCAACATCACCGCCCAGAGCAAGTACGGGAACGGTCAATTTGACTTCCTTCAAGGATTTATTTTGTTCCATATCTTGCAGTACCGCGCGATAATACCCAAGCATCCCTCTCATACTACCTAAACCAGCATAAACACGTTCATATTCATCAATATCTTCCTTTTTGAAGGTCTTAACGAAGTTTGCTGTTTTGTGGTTAAAAAACCATTCGATTAAAATTCGTTCGCGGCCTTGAAATAAGATCTCCGGGAGGTCAGCAATTGGATTAAATAGAAAATGCCAGTTTCGCCAGTTGTCTGCTCCAAGGGTAATTGTAGGCTGAAGTGTAACACCGGGAATATTACCATCCAGCAAAACAAGCCCTCTTAAAGATTTTTCATAGGCATGCGCAAACGCATAACCTACCCATGAACCGATATCATGGCCTACAAATACGTAATTTGTTTCACCCAATTTATCTAATAGGGCATAAACTCTTTCTGCCGTTGTTTTAGTGTCGTAACCATCTGCAGGTTTATCTGAATCACCTTGTCCCGGCAAATCTATGGCTATGACTTTGTATTGTTTTGCAAGTAATGGAATTACATGTCTCCAGGCATAAGAACTTTGTGGAAATCCAGCTATAAGAACAATGGTAGGGCCTTTCCCACTTTCAAGGAAATGAAAACGAATACCTGCCGCTTCTATAAACCGATGCTGAATGTCTGCTGTTGTTGTCTGTTCCATGTTCAATTAATAAAAAAAGTTTAGGTTTAAAAGGGTGGGTAGCTTTTATAGTTGTGGCTAAAGAAACTGCTAATCTTTCTTTAGCTCTTTATCTGATGGTTTTGGATAGTAGTTTTTTATCTTTTCTCCTCTGCCTTTTATTTTTACGGGCGTTTTTCTATCGGGGCTGGTTGACACCACTCAACGAGTTTTTCTGCTAGTTCGCCTGGACGCAGGACTGCTGATGGATGATCATGTCCAATGATGGAGTTTGGCATTCCGTCTGCCTTTGCAGAAAGTGGGTCTTGTACTAATATCAGTCCGCCGGCTTTAGAAATGGCTTGAGCGCCTTCCAGTCCGTCATTACCGCCTCCGGAGAGGATAATGCCGACAGCCTTGTCTGCGAAATCTGCAGCCAGGGATTCGAAAAAGATATCGATCGAGAAGTTCAGGATTTTTTTATCGCGGGTTTTGACTTTGAGTCCGCTGTCTTCGATTTGCAGTTGTGAATTTTCAATGAGTACGTAGATGTTCCCGGGTTCTATTTTTATATCTTTCTCGACTCTGGATACTGGAAGTTTGGCGTCTGTTTTTAATAGTTTATCTAAAATGCTTTTGTGGTCACGGTGCAGGTGGGTGACTACGATAAAAGCGATGTTGAGTTTTGCTGGGATGTGCTGGAAAAATTCAACCAAAGATTCTAGTCCGCCTGCTGATGCACCTATGCCTACTGTAAAATGTGTTTTATTTGTATTCATCTGAGTTCCTCTCTTTTTGTTAATTGTTTAACTGCAGGAAGTGGTTTCCTGTAGAAATGCTTATTATTTAAACGTGTTTCTGATGGAATGGTTTGAAAAGAGTGGGTTTTACTGAGTTTGTATAGTGTTTTTAATGATTTGCTGAACAATTGAGAGGGCTGCGTGATTACTTGATAAAAAGGAACTTTATGGAAGTATTTGATATGCGCTTTTGCCTGATTTTTTGATCTAAGTAATCTGATTGACCTGGATGTTTATTTAGCAGTGATGTTAGCTGTTTAAACAATTATCTGGTCTGTATGTTGGATTGGTATTTGACCTTATAATTAGCTTTATGAAATCTATCAGTGCGGGAATATTACTATATCGCATGACTGCTGAATTACCTGAAGTATTTTTGGTTCATCCTGGTGGACCTTTTTTTCGAAATAAGGATAAGGGCTACTGGACAATTCCTAAGGGGGAACCTGTAGGACAGGAGGAATTGATATCTACTGCTTTGCGTGAATTTTATGAGGAAACTGGTTATTCACCGGCAGGTGATTTTAAGGAGTTGAAGTCGATTGTACAGAAAGCTGGAAAAGTTGTGCATTGTTGGGCGGTAGCTGGAGATTTAAATCCTTTAAGTATGATCTGTAATACTTTCGCCTTGGAGTGGCCACCTGGATCTGGGAAAGTTGTGGATTTTCCAGAGGTTGATAGAGGAAATTGGTTTTCTCTGGATCAGGCGAGACCACTTATCAATTCGAGGCAAATCAGCTTTTTAGATGAACTGGAAGAAATACTTACAGCTGGCTGATAACATTAGTCAGTTGTCTGTTTTACAGGATTGTGCTTTGCTTTCGCAAGGCTGGTATGTGTAATATAGGTGTTTGCTTTTTGGGTTATATCGTGTTTTAATGGGACAGTTAGTACGTTTTAAAACATTATTTCCTGGAGTGTGTTTAGTTGAGATTAACCAATTTTATATAGGATGAATATGGAAGATTTTAATTTAAATGCTGAGCATTATGGTGTTGTTGGGAAAGATGATTTTACCCAGGGGATTAAAGATGTTGTTGTTGACCAGGTTTCCGGACCGGCTGGTACTGATGTTAATTTAGATGGTGTTCAGCAAAGTTCTAATTTGTATCCGCTTGAGCAGGAGTTGAATAGAGATGGAGCTACTGGTCATGAGGATGAAGATTTAGGCATCAATTCTGATGGAACCAATCCTGGGACCGAATATTTTCCGCCATTAAATGAGCCCTGAGCGGATCGATGTTGGTGTGGTAAATTGTCTGAGTTATGAGCCTGGATTTTGGTCGTTTTTGATATGAAGCAGGTTTTCTGTCTGCTTTTTAAGCTCCTGGAGTTTTTCATTGACTTTTGCAGTTTTCACTTTTAGCCCGGCTGATTTTTCTAAAAGCGCTTCAGTGAACTTTTTATTTTGGATTGAAGCTGAATTATCTTGTTGATTTTCCATATTGTTAGCTTTTAATGTGGTATAATTAATAACGTTTTTATCTGTTAATTATTGGGGTGATCTATTTTAGGTTTTGTTGTTATGGGAATAAATAATGATCCTGCTTACTATTCAGGTACCAGTGGCTTGCTGTTGCCGGTGCGCAATAAGCTTTTTTATCCGGAGGAATTTAAAGAGGAAAGCAGGTTATGTTTTTATTCTTCGATGATGAACAGTATTGAGATCAATAGTTCTTTTTACAAAATACCAATGGGTTCAACTGTTGCGAAATGGGCTAAGGATGTTCCGGAAAATTTTAGATTTACCTTTAAACTTCCTAAGATGATCACACACAATAAGGGACTTGCTTTTGATCCTGAATCTGTAAAACATTTTATGCAGGTTATTTCTTTGGCAGGAGATAAAAAGGGGTGTTTGCTGGTGCAGTTTCCCCCTGGTGTACGTATTGCAAACTTAAGTCAGCTGGCTTTATTAATGGCTTGTCTGCGTGAATGTGATGAAGATGGTGACTGGAATATCGCTCTGGAGTTTCGCCATGTGTCTTTGTATTGCGAGCAGGTTTATCGCTTGCTTGAAGAATATGGTTTGGGAATGGTGATACAGGATAAGCTACCTGCCAGTACTCCAATGCTGGATACAGATCTCAACTTTGTGTACTTGCGTTTCCACGGGCCTGGAGGGAGTTACAAGGGAAGTTATCAGGATGATTTAATGTCTGAATACGCCGATTATATCCGGGAATGGATGGCAGAAGGAAAAACAGTGTATACTTATTTCAATAATACCATGGGCGAGGCAATTGCTAATTTATTTACGCTGAAAGATTTGGTTCTTGGAACCATGAGGGATGATTCGTGATAAGTTTAGTGGTGAATTAATAGCACTTGAAGAGCTCATCAAAATTTGTGATAGGGCGATGTCATGGATCAAGCGGAAAAGTTGGGGGGAATGATTTTAGGCATATATTTTAGAAAGTCTGAATAAGAAGAATTTGATATCTCTTACTCCTCTGGAAGTTGCTCTGAAAGCCTTAACCTTTGCATTAAAAGATTCTGCGGAAGCATTAGTAGCCCTGTTGGTGAAGAAGTTCAGAATAGATAA
>NZ_JBEPPL010000013.1:0-190491 GCF_040547305.1 Pedobacter sp. UYP1
GTCATAACGTTTTCCATTTCTTGGAAGAGCTAATCCTCCACCTTTTTTATTCTCCATACACTGTTTTTAGTGTATAGCTTTTTTAGGAAGTGACATCTTCAGCTACAGTTCGTCTGCTGATCAATAACATCAGTTCTAAGAGAAATTCCTGTTACGCTAAAACCATTCCTGTGGTAACATGATTATTTCTTTGATTTCTTATAAGTTAAAATTAACAATTGTTTATTATTTAAATGAAAATAAATTGATACTCATTTTTCCTGTAAATAATGGTTTAAACGCTGTTTTTTGAATAAACTTTAATTATGTGTAATTAATATTTGTTTTTGTGATTTTTCGTGCTGAAATTGTATTTATCGATTCGCTATTATAAATATAAATAATGTAAATATATCCATTTTAAGCGATGTAAGGATGGTTTTATTATTCAAATAAGTGCATAAATATAAATAAATGTCATATAGTTTATCTTAAAGTAAAATTAACCTACAATTAACCTATCAATGAAAAACACTGAAGTATACCTGAAGCCGAATTTAGTCATGGAGCCATTAGTCGATAAATGGTATGCATGGAGCCATCTGATCTCTCCTGCAACAGCCGCGATGAACATTGTTGGGCGACATATGACTATTATGGAATCCTATTTAATGGCACCGGAGCTTCATGCAGAAGCTGTCCTGAATCCAAAGTTAAGGGGAGGCCCCTTTATGGATATACCCGTAGAGAGAGCCGATGAAGTCAAAGCAATTTATGAAGATACCCTGTTAAAGCAACAGCCTGTATTGGAATTTTCAAAAGCAGTGAATAAATTAGATAAGCTGCTGAAAGCCGATGCGAAAGGTTTTGCGATGGAAGAAATGTACGCCCGCGTACCTGAAGAACTTAAAGGCTACGTAGAGCTCTACTATGACCGCAACAACAACGGAGGGTTCAGATTTTTTGAACCTCTTTTGTATGATAGTGCTTACTATAATAAAAATTCTCAAAGTTTGGCCTTATGGATTACTGACAATGACCACAGGCCATTTTGCCTGAGTACGCCGAAGCTGACTGATGAAAATACACTGCATTTAGAGATCCCTTTTGATCATGCCGGCATTGATGAACTGGCCAGAATGAAAAGAGTCCCGCAGACCCTTGATTATATCAAAGAAAAACTGGGGATTACCGATGACCAATCGGCACTTTTTGAAACGTTTTTTACGACTGATGTTCCTCCTGCTTATGAAAAGTACGCAGGTGATAAAATCCGCATGCGCTATTTCGGCCATGCCTGTATTTTAATTGAAACCAAAGACATCAGTATCCTGGTTGACCCGCTGATCAGTTATTACGGCTATGCTTCAGAAGTAGATCATTTTTCGGATGTGGATCTTCCTGATACTATTGATTATGTTTTGATCACGCATAACCATCAGGACCATATTCTATTTGAGACCTTGTTGCCCTTACGCCATAAAATCAAAAATATTATTGTGCCCAATACCTGCAGCGGTAAACTCCAGGACCCCGATTTAAAGCTCATGTTCAATCATATTGGTTTTCACAATGTGACCTCGATCAATGAAATGGAATCGGTAAAATTTGCGGATGCCATTATTACAGGAGTACCATTTACAGGAGAACACAGTGATCTGAATATCTTAACAAAATCGTGCTATTTTGTACAGATAGGAGATTTTAAACTGGCATTTTTTGCGGATTCAAGAATAATGGAACCAGAACTCTATGCCCATATCCAGCGGAAAATAGGGAATGTGGATGTTGTTTTTCTGGGAATGGAATGTGATGGAGCTCCTTTATCCTGGTTATATGGACAGTTATTGCCTCAAAAATTACCAAGAGATCAGGACAACAGCCGCAGGTTATCGGGATCTGACTGTAAAAAGGGAATGTCCTTAGTCGATATCTTCCATCCCAAAGAAGTTTACGTGTATGCCATGGGACAAGAGCCCTGGGTTGAGTTTATCAGCAGTATTAAATATACCGATGAATCAAATCCTATTGTTCAATCCAACAGATTAATAGAAGAGTGCAGGGAAAAAGGAATTGCTGCAGAGCGATTATTTGGTGAAAGAGAAATACTCTATAACAAATAACGGATTAAAATTAACAATCACCTTATAGCTTTCTTACCGCTTACTACTATACGTAAATCGTATAGTAGTAACTAATTTAACCTTGCATGAAACTCTCATCCAACACATTCCCTATGCATCCTGCGCAACAGGATGTCTTTATTGATCAGCTGATTAATATCAATAGTCCCCATTACAATATCAATAACTACTTTAAGATTACAGGTACATTAAACATTGATAAATTCATCAGTACTATCGTTTCTTCGGCTGCGGTTTTTGATGTTTTTAAAATGGCGATTGCTACAGCTGATTTTAATCCCGGTTACCAGATTAATGAGCAAGAACGCGAACTCCCTGTTCAGCTCCTGGATTTTAGTGGTGACGACCATCCGGCAGAGCTGATTCTCCAGTGGATAGAAAATCAGAATGACAGGCCGCTTTCCTTAGAAAAATCAAGCTTGCCTGTGGAGCAGTATATCCTTAAAGCAACTGACAATGAACATTATTATTATTTTAAGTTTCATCACCTTCTTTTTGACGGATATAGTGTCAGGGTGTGGGCAAATTATATTTCCAGTAAATATAAAAGCTTGTTAAATAATGATCAGGATGTTTTTGTTTCACCTTCTTATTTGCAGGAGGTAGAAAAAGCAGTAGCCCATCGTGGATCCGACGCTTATCAGGTTAGTGCTGCCTACTGGAAGGCAAAATTAAAGGCAAAGCCAGCTTCCGTTCTTCAGCCAGCTTACAACGCATTGGATGAGTTGGGGAAAGAAAGCAAATGTTATACACACATTTTAGCAAAAAAAGAGCAAATACAGTTGGCTCAATTAGCCGTGGACAGCCAGGCGCGTTTGCAACATTTAACTATTGCCGCAATGGTGATTTACCTGGCTAAAATGTATGGACTGGAGCGTTCTCTTTTTGGTACAGCTGCCCATAAACGAAATCAAAAAGAGCAGCGGGAAATATTAGGAATGTTTTCTGGCGTTGCTCCATTTGAAGGTAATTATCAGCCAACCACTAAATTAATTGATTTCATTCAGCATATAGCCCAGTCTCAAAAAGAAGATTACAAGCATCTTGATTACATCGCCGGAGATCTGAGCAGACATTTTAAACATGATCCTTTAGCAGGGCCTTTCTTTGATTTTGTGATTAATCATATCGTATTTGATTTATCATTTAATTTAGGAAGCGGTATTCAAACAGCTCATGAGGTTAGGTTTAGCAGACATCAGCAAACGCCACTGGAAATTATGTGGCTTGATCACGGAGAAGATCAGCCCTTACAACTGGTCATTGGATTCCGTCATGAATACTTCCGGGAAACAGAAATCGCCTTATTTGCTGAGCAGTTATTAGCTATTATGAAACAGTTTACACAAGCTCTTCAGCTTAATGTTGAAGAAATTGAGGTGGATACTGAGGCAGGAATACCTGCATTTGTAAAAAGAAAAAATAAGGTGGAAATTACAGCAGAGGAATTGTCGCTGCTAAAAACTTTCAATGCCACAGCAGCAGATTATCCACTGGACCAGAACCTTATACAATTATTCACTGCGCAAGCGAACCTCCATCCGGACGCGATTGCAGTGCTCGTGCACGATGAGCAATTAACCTATAGTGAGCTTGATCAAAAAAGTAATCAGCTCGGACATTATCTGCGTAACGCAGGGGTGCAGGAAAATACGCTGGTGCCAATTTGCATAGACCGTTCAGTAGAGATGGTAATTGGCATACTGGGTATTTTGAAAGCAGGAGGGGCATATGTTCCTGTTGATCCGGAATATCCACAAGAAAGAGTGAACTTTCTGCTGGCAGATACCGGTGCTGCTATTGTCGTGAGCAGTACAGCGCAGCACAAACTGTTTGCACATCAGGAGAATATTCATGTAATTTCAATGGATGCAGACTGGGAAGAAATTGCGCAACAACCTGTCTCTTCCTTAGCAAATGAGCTGTATCCTGACCAATTATGTTATGTAATTTATACTTCTGGTTCTACCGGTCAGCCTAAAGGAGTAATGGTGGAACACAGGAATGTGGTGAACTTGGTTTATGACCGTCAGGAGCTTTTAAAGCTTGGCAATACCGACCGGGTAGCCGCATTTACCAGTTATACTTTTGACCCTTTTGTAGAGCAGTTATTTCTGTCTTTGCTGAATGGTGCGGGACTGGTATTGATTTCCAAAGAAGTACAACTGGATGCAGAGGCGCTTGTTGCTCTGCTGAATAAGGAACAAGTTACTTATATATTAAATACGCCAGGGTTTTTAAGGAATGTACCTTTTGAGCAGGCTCCCAGGAGTTTAAAAGCGGTAATGGTTGGCGGAGAACGCTGTACAACTTTATTGGCAGAACAATGGACAACACAACTCCCTGATTTGCACTTTTATGTCGCCTATGGCCCTACCGAATGTACGGTGACTTCTACTATCTATTTATATCCTGAAGATCACAAAGAAGGAAAATACCTTCCTATCGGTAAACCAACACGAAATCAACAAATCCATATCGTAGATTCCAATGGCAATTTACTGCCTTTAGGCGAACCAGGGGAAATCTGGATAGGGGGTGCTGGTGTAGCGCGGGGTTATCTGAACCGTGAAGAATTAACTGCTGAACAATTTATACCGGATACTTTCGGGAGTACAAATGGAGGCCGTTTATATAAAACAGGTGATATCGGGTATTGGCTTCCGGATGGAAATATTGAATTTGTTGGCCGTAAAGATGACCAGGTTAAGGTGCGTGGTTACCGTATTGAACTCGGAGAGATTGAAAATGCCGTTCAGCAAAGTGGTCAGGCAGGTCAGACTGTCGTGCTTGCTATAGCAGATGAATCTGGTCACAATCAACTGGTTTGTTATTTAATTCCGAAAGGAGATTTTGACAAACAAAGGTTGATCTCTTATCTGGAAACTCAATTGCCAGCGTATATGGTACCCCATGTTTTTGTAGAAATGGTTGCTTTTCCACTAACTGCTCATGGTAAACTGGATAAAAAAGCATTGCCTTCAGCAGATATTAAAGGGCAATTGAGCAGGGATTATGTAGCTGCAAGGGACGAATTAGAGTTAAGACTAGTCAATATCTGGGAAGAGTTGCTTCAGATTAATCCAATTGGAATCCATGATAGTTTCTTCGAACTGGGCGGACATTCTCTGCAAGCCATGCGGGTTAGTGGTTATATGCACAAGGAATTTGGTGTAAATGTCCCGGTAAAACATATATTTCAATGTAAAAATATAGAGAAACTTGCAGTCTATGTAGCTGAACATAAGGGTAAAAGTGCGGTACATTCTTCTATTCCGGTGAAGCAAAGAAATGGGGATGTTCCACTATCTTATGGTCAGGAGGGCCTTTGGCGGATAGACCAGCTTAGTGGAAGTAAGCAGTATCATATGCCTATGTATTTCCGTTTGTCGGGAACAATAAATACAGCTGCGCTTGAACAAGCGATCAATGAGGTTGTGAACCGTCACGAAATTTTAAGAACAGTGATCCGTGAGGATGCCGAAGGACAACCTTTTCAGTTCGTTTTAGAAAAAGATACCTGGTCACTCGATAGAATAAATCATATTCAGGGTGGCGAAAGCGCATTGGATGATTTGCTGTCTGAGCTTTCTTCAGCACCCATCGCGTTACATACGGATCATATGCTGCGTGGTCATCTGATCCGGATTTCGGACCAAGAACAGGTATTGGTAATTATACTTCACCATATCGCAGCCGATGGCTGGTCGGTTTCGGTATTGATCCGGGAGCTGGTTTCTTGCTATCAAATGCAGACCACAGGTTCAACAGCAGCACTACCTGCGCTTCCTTTACAATATGGAGATTATTCCATCTGGCAGCGTGCGCAAGAAGAATCTCAATGGAATGGTGGTATTGCCTACTGGAAAAATCAACTGGAGGGGACCAGTCAGCTGGAGTTGCCTGCAGATTATCCGCGTCCATTTATACAGAGTACAAAAGGCGCCATGGCCGTATTTACATTGAATCAGGAATTGTCAGCAGGATTGCAATTGTTGGCACGCCAGCATGGAGCTACCTTACACATGACCCTATTGTCGGCCTTCAAAATTTTGCTGCACCGTTACAGTGGTCAGGACGATATTTGTGTGGGAAGTGTGATTGCAGGACGGACGCGTCAGGAACTAGAAGGGTTAATTGGCTTTTTTGCCAATACACTGGCCTTAAGAAGTAACCTTGGCGGTAATCCTTCATTTCTTGATTTGCTGCAGCAAGTAAGAGAGACCGCAATGAATGCATACGAACATCAGGATGTTCCTTTTGAACGTGTTGTGGAAGCTGTTGGCCAGGAAAGAGATAAAAGCCGTAACCCTTTATATCAGGTGATTTTTACGGTACAGAATATTCCGGAAGTACCAAAGTTCCGCCTGGGGGAAGCTGTTTTTACAGCGCAGAAAACAGGGCGTACAACCAGTCAGTTTGACCTGAATGTTTCTGTAGTAGCAACAGAAGCAGGAATTGAAATTAGTGTGGAATATTGTACTGATTTGTTTAAAGAAGAAACAATAGGCCGCATGTTTGGTAATTATCAACAGCTGCTTCAATCTATTTTATCTGCTCCGGCGCAAACAATAGCACAACTGCCAATATTGCGTAAGCCAGAACTGCAAAAACTGCTTTTTGATTTCAACAATACGGCAGTTGCTTATCCGCACGAGCAGACTTTAATAGATTTATTTAGCTGGCAGGCAGCTCAGACTCCTGATGCAATTGCATTGGTTTATCTGGATCAGACTTTAACTTATAAAGCGCTTGAGGAACAGAGTAATCAGCTTGGGCATTACCTGCGCAGTGCAGGAGTGAGAGAAGATACGCTGGTTCCAATTTGTATCACGCGTTCTGTAGAGATGATGATTGGAATATTAGGTATCCTGAAATCTGGCGGCGCTTATGTGCCAATTGATTCGGAATACCCACAAGAGCGCATCAATTATATTTTGTCTGATACCCATGCAGCTATCGTGGTGAGCAATGAGGCTAACAAATCATTGCTTTTGGCTCAGCATGCCGATATCCGCATTATTTCGTTAGACGGAGAAAATGAAGCTATTGCGAACGAACCAACATCGGCTGTGCCCACAGCTCTTCGCCCAGCTCATTTATGCTATGTCATGTATACTTCTGGCTCTACCGGGCAGCCGAAAGGTGTTCTGGTTACGCATAGCAATGTGACCAGCCTGATTTCAGGTGCAAATTATATCAAGCTGAGTTCCCGTGATGCGTTATTATCTGCGGGCTCTGCTTCTTTTGATGCTACAACATTTGAGTATTGGAGCATGTTGCTGAATGGCGGGCGTCTGGTCTTATGTCCTGCTAATAGTTTGCTGGATAACAATTTATTCAAAGAAGTATTGCAAGTAAATAAAATCACGGTGATGTGGTTTACCGCAGGCTGGTTTAACCTGCTTGTTGATGTGGATATCGATTTATTTGAAGGCTTATCAGCGATTATGGTTGGCGGTGAGAAACTATCGGTTGCACATATCAATCGCTTCCGCGAATTCTATCCGGATAAAACTATTATCAATGGCTATGGCCCAACTGAAAATACAACTTTCTCTATTTGTTACCCTATTCAGGAAATGGAGTCAGCAGGGAATATTCCTCTGGGCCGTCCGCTGAATAACCGCCAGGTTTATGTACTGGATAATTTCTTGCAACCAGTACCAATTGGTGTAGCCGGGGAGATTTATACAGGCGGGGCTGGAGTAGCACGTGGCTATCTGAATCAGGAAGAGCTGACCTGGGCACGATTTATCAAAGATCCTTTTGTAATTGGGAACCGTTTATATAAAACAGGTGACATTGGCAGATGGCTTTCCAATGGAAATATAGAGTTTCTGGGCCGGATGGATGACCAGGTGAAAATCAGGGGTTACCGTATCGAGCTGGGAGAGATTGAAAGTGCTATTCAGCAAAGTGGTTTTACAGGACAATGCGTGGTGCTGGCACCCGCTGATGAATCCGGACAGAAACGCCTGGTAGGTTATGTGGTTCCTGGTGAACAAGGGTTTGACAGGGACGGATTGGTCAGTTATCTGGAAGCGCGTTTACCAGATTATATGGTGCCACATGTATTTATGGAGCTGGAGGTTTTTCCGTTAACTGCGAATGGTAAACTGGATAAAAAAGCTTTGCCAGACGCAAATGCTATTCAGCTGATCAGAATGGATTCAGAAGATTTGCTCACGGAAACTGAACAAAAGGTAAAAGATATCTGGGCGCTGTCTCTCGATCTTGAAGAATTAGGAATTCATGATGATTTCTTTAAACTTGGTGGTGATTCTATCATTGCTATTGGGGTCATCAGCCGTTTGCGCAAAGCATTTAATGATAGTATTCGCTTATATGACCTTTATGAATGTTCAACGGTCAGCCGTTTATCGGCGTTGATTGACTCAGGACATGAGGTTGTGACTGAAGATAAAGGACATACAGTTCGTGATGCAGTAATTGCTGAGCTGGAATCTCTGCGTTCACGTTTGCTGCCAGAGTTTGAAGATGAGTCAGAGATAGAAGATGTTTATCCGATGAGTGATATTCAGAGTGGGATGGTTTATGCTTCTCAATTAAATCCTGAGCAAGCCGTTTATCATGATCAGTTAACTTTTAAAATGCCATTATCACTGAACAGGGATGTTTTTGAACAGGCTTTAAAGTTACTGGTTGCCAAGCATTCCATTTTGCGGACCAGGTTTGATCTTGATGTTTATACAGGAGATGTACAAGTTGTTTATAAGCAAGGAGACCCTGAATTGTTATTCCGGGATATTCGTTTATTTACTGAAAATGGATCTGGCGCTTATTTAAATGATTACCTGACAGCAGAACGCGCTATTCCTTTTGTTGCACATCAGGGTAAGTTATGGCGCATCAGTTTATTGCAGACTTTGAAGGATTATATCCTGGTGTTTCAGTTTCATCATGCCATGTTTGATGGCTGGAGTGTTGCTTCATTTACAACAGAATTGAATAATCTGTATTTAGCTATCCTGGCCAATGGACCGCAAGTTCAGGTAACTTCGCTAAAAGCGAGCTATCGTGATTTTGTGATCGAGAGTATTTCAGAAAAGCGCAATGAGGATAACCGGACTTATTGGGCAGAGTCATTAACCGACTATAAACGGTTGGACATGTTTACAGAAACGGTTGCGGATGATAACTGGGCAAAAGCCTATGACCTGGATTATCTGCAGCGCTTAAAAGACAAGACTAAAGCAGATGGATTGAGTTTGAAAGGAATGTTCCTTGGCGCCTATCAGTATATGCTGAGTATGTTGACTATGGAGCAGGAAGTAACCTTGGGTGTGGTGACCAATGGACGTCCGCTTACTGAAGATGGAGATAAAGTACTGGGTTGCTTTTTAAATACTATTCCTTTCCGTTTTATTGGTGGCGATACTGAGCTCACCTGGAAAGCATATTTTGAACGTATTGAACAACAGCTAACTTCACTCAAAGAGCGGGACAGGATGCCTTTAATGGAAATTGCACAGCTAACCGGCGAACAATCTTCCAGTGGCAATCCATTCTTTGATACGCTGTTCAACTACATTAATTTCCATGTATATGGTCAGATGGATACAGAAGAGGGATTATTTGCAAAGCAAGGGCATGTTCAGTTAGCAGAAGAGGAAGAGAAAAATGCTTCTGGCGGTTATGAAGCTACGAACACTTACCTGGATTGTTCGGTGAGTGTAACCGGTGATATTCTGGTGGTAAGTTACCACCGCACAAGAGCTCTTAAAAGTGGTAAAACACTGGCAGATATTCATACTTATTTTGATCGCGTACTGCAAGCTTACCTGGAGCATTACGAACAGCGCATTGCCGATGTTCCGATATTGTCTGCACAGGAACTGGACTTATTAAGCACGTTCAATTCAACAACGATGACGTATCCGGATACGCAAACACTGGTTGATTTATTTGTCACTCAGGCAACTCAGTATCCAGATGCAGTGGCGCTAATAGATGAGGATCAGCATTTAACTTATAAAGAACTCGATCTAAAGAGTAACCAGCTGGGACATTATTTACGTTCGGCAGGAGTTCAGGAAGATACCCTGGTGCCAATCTGTATCGGGCGTTCTATGGACATGATTATTGGTATACTGGGAATTTTGAAAGCGGGAGGTGCTTATGTCCCAATTGATCCGGAATATCCTCAGGAAAGGATTAATTATATGCTTTCTGATACCGGAGCAGGTATTGCTTTAAGCAATGCACAACATCGTGAGCTACTGGATGAACAGGGGATTTTAGTGATTTCAATAGATGAACAGCAGGAATTAATCCAGAAGGAGTCTGCTTCACCTGTACCGGCAGCGCTCCATCCAGCTCATTTATGTTATGTGATTTATACCTCCGGATCTACAGGGCAACCCAAAGGCGTATTGATAGAACATAAAGGTGTGGTTAACTTGATTTGTGATCGCCAGCGGTTTTTGAAATTCAAAACCAGCGACCGGGTACTTTTATTTTCTAATTATACTTTTGATCCTTTTGTGGAGCAGCTTTTTATGGCTTTGCTAAATGGTGCAGCATTAGTTATTATACCTAAAGAGGTACAAATGGATGCAGGTAAGCTGATGGAAGTTATTGCAGCTGAAAAGGTTACTTATCTGGATGTGACGCCAAGTTTCTTAAGCGGGTTAAATCCGGATGAGCAATTAAAAGATTTAAAACACGTGATTGCCGGAGGCGAACGCTGTGCAACTTCGCTTGCACAGCGCTGGACGCAGGATGCGGAATTAGATTTTTATAACGCATACGGGCCAACAGAGTGTACCATTACTGCTACAGTCTATTCTTACGCTAAAAACAGAAAAGACGGCGAGTACCTGTCTATTGGTAAGCCAGTTGGAAATGTACAAATACACATCCTGGATAACGGAGGTAATTTGTTGCCTGCAGGTGTACCGGGAGAGATTTGTATTGCTGGTGCCGGGGTCGCCCGTGGTTATCTGAACCGCGAAGAGTTAACTGCAGCACGTTTCGTTGCCAATACTTTTGGTGAAGGCCGTTTGTATAAAACTGGTGATACGGGCAGGTGGCTTCCAGATGGAAACATCGAATTTATAGGCCGTATAGATGATCAGGTTAAGGTACGCGGCTATCGTATTGAACTGGGAGAGATTGAAAGTACCATTCAACAAAGCGGCTTAGTGAATCAGTGTATTGTAATGGCGCAAGCAGATGATGCTGGTCATCACCAATTGATTTGTTATGTGGTTTCTTCAGGCGTTTTTGTAAAAGAGAATCTGATGGCTTACCTGGAAACTCAATTACCGGAATATATGGTGCCCCGTGTATTTGTAGAGATGGAATCGATTCCATTGACTTCCCATGGTAAACTGGATAAAAAGGCATTGCCTTCAGCAGATACTAAAGGTCAGCTGAGCAGGAATTATGTCCCCGCTGAAACTGAACTGGAATCCACTCTTGTCGGGATCTGGGAAGAGTTGCTTCAGATTTCTCCTATCGGAATTCAAGACAGTTTCTTTGAACTGGGCGGGCATTCTTTGCTGGCTATGCGGGTGAGCAGTAGTATACAAAAAGAACTGGAGGTCAATGTTCCGGTCAAAAGTATATTTCAATGCAAAAGCATAGCTAAACTAGCAGCCTATATAGAAGAGCTCCAGGACAAAACTGTTCGGCTTGGAGTCAATGTAATCAGCCTTTAAACCAATATAACCTAAATAAATAGCTATGAATACGGACTTTAACGAGGTTGTCGGTGTGTTGAAAAAAGCAAGAAATAACGGTGTTTCTGTTTTTCTTGAACATGATAATCTTAAACTTGACTTAGGGGAGCAGACGCAGATTGATCCTGAGCTGCTGGAGGAAATTAAAAAACACAAACAGGATATCATTGATTTTTTACGAAATGATATGTCTTCTGGTGATGATTTTGATCATTCACCAATTCCAGTCAGAGCCGCGCAGGAGGAAATTCCATTGTCTTATGGCCAAAAGGGCCTCTGGATGATTGACCAGCTCAATGGAAGTACGCATTATCATATGCCAATGTATTTCCGCTTGTCGGGGAAATTTAATGCAGATGCGCTGGAGCTGGCCATTAAAGAGGTGGTGAACCGCCACGAGATTTTACGGACGGTAATCCGGCAGAATGCTGCAGGTCAGCCTCTTCAGGTTGTCTTAGAGAAAGATCGCTGGTCTTTAAACAGGATAGCCGATTATCAGGGTGGAGATGCCGGGCTCACTAAGCTGCTGGCTTCCATAGCTGCTGCCAGTATAGATCTCCGTACAGATCATATGCTGCGCGGACATTTAATCCGTATCTCGGATCAGGAACATGTGCTGGTTATTCTTCTGCATCATATTGCAGCGGATGGCTGGTCTCTTTCGGTACTGATCAGGGAACTGGTTTCTCTGTACCAGATGAATACAGGGGGTGAAAAAGCCATACTTCCTGCACCAGGATTACAATATGGAGATTATTCCATCTGGCAGCGTAAGCAGGAAGAGTTACACTGGGGCCGCCGGATCGCTTATTGGAAAGATCGTCTGGTGGGTACCAGTCCACTGGAACTGCCTGGCGATTATCCGCGGCCAGCCATACAAAGTACAAGGGGGGCGATGGCTGTATTCCCGCTTGGGGCAAAACTTTCAGCGGGTTTGCAATTGCTGTCCCGCCAGCAAGGTGCCACACTGCATATGGTGATGCTGGCTGCTATTAAAGTTTTGTTTTACCGTTACAGTGGACAGGATGATATTTGTGTGGGCAGTGTGATTGCAGGACGGACACGACAGGAATTGGAAGGTTTAATTGGCTTTTTTGCCAATACACTGGCTTTGAGAAGTAATCTGAGTGGTAATCCTTCCTTTCTGGACTTGCTGCAGCAAGTCAAAGAGACGACTTTGGGTGCCTATGAAAATCAGGACGTACCTTTTGAACGTGTTGTTGAGGCAGTTGGACAAGAAAGGGATAAGAGCCGCAATCCTTTGTACCAGGTGATTTTTACCGTACAGAATATTCCTGAAGTACCGGTGTTCCGGTTAGGAGAGGCGGTGTTAAAAGAACAGAAAACAGGCCATACCACAAGTCAGTTTGATTTGAATATTTCTGCAGTAGAGGGGCCGGCAGGAATTGAAGTTGGGGTAGAATATTGTACTGACTTGTTTAAAGGGGCAACGATAGACCGCATGTTCCGCAATTACCTGGTCTTACTTCAGGCTATCGTATTCGCTCCCTCACAAAGAATAGATCAGCTGCCGATATTGCGTAAATCGGAAGAGGAGGAGCTTTTAAATACTTTCAATGCAAGGACTTCAGCTTATCCTCAGGACCAGACTTTAGTAGATCTTTTTACCAAACAGGCAAGTCAGACTCCAGATGCTATTGCCGTGGTTTATCTGGATCAGCGGTTAACCTACAAAGAGCTCGATGAAAGGAGTAACCAGCTTGGACATTACCTGCGCAGTGCAGGGGTCAGAGAAGATACACTGGTTCCAATCTGCATTCCACGTTCTGTGGACATGATGATCGGCATACTCGGTATTCTGAAAGCGGGTGGCGCTTATGTGCCGGTTGATCTGGAATATCCGCAGGAAAGAATCAGCTATATTTTGTCAGATACCAAGGCCGGTATAGTTTTGAGTAATGAGGCTGGCAGCTCGCTGTTGAATGGTTATGAAGAAATCTGTATCATTTCTTTGGATGGAGAGCGTGAGATTATTGCTCAGGAACCGGTTTTTGCTGTACCATCAGCTCTCCGGCCGGATCATTTATGTTATGTCATGTATACTTCTGGCTCTACAGGGCAACCTAAGGGTGTTTTGGTAGAACACCGCAACGTGATCAGCCTGAGTTTTGGCGCGAATTATATCAAATTGAGTTCCCGCGATGCGCTATTATCTGCAGGCTCTCCTTCTTTTGACGCCACAACATTTGAATATTGGGGGATGTGGCTTAACGGAGGGCGGCTGATCTTATGTCCGGCCAGCAGTTTACTGGATAACAATTTATTGAAAACGGTACTGCAAATCAATAAGGTTACAGTCATGTGGTTTACTTCGGGCTGGTTTAACCAGTTGGTTGATGTAGCTATAGATTTGTTTGAAGGGCTATCATCGATTATGGTAGGCGGGGAAAAACTATCGGTCAAACATGTCAACCGTTTCCGCCAGTTTTATCCGGATAAGATTTTAATCAATGGATATGGGCCAACTGAAAATACAACTTTTTCGCTGACCTATCAATTAACAGGCCGGCAGTACGAAGGTAATATCCCTATTGGCAGGCCGCTGAAAAACCGGCAGGCTTATATACTGGATAGTTATGGACAACCAGTACCAATTGGTGTGGCCGGAGAGATCTATGTAGGCGGGGCAGGTATTGCCCGGGGTTACCTGAATCAGGAAGTGTTAACTTCAGAAAGGTTTATTCCGGATGTTTTTGGAAAGACAAGTGGTGGCCGTTTGTATCAGACAGGCGATCTTGGCAGATGGCTGGCAGATGGGAATATTGAATTTATCGGCCGCAGGGACGATCAGGTAAAAATCCGTGGTTACCGTATCGAACTGGGAGAAATTGAAAATAGCATTCAGCAAAGTGGCCTGGTGAGCCAGTGTGTGGTAATGGCGCCTGCCGATGAATCAGGACAAAAACGCCTGGTAGGTTATATTACAACTAATGGACAAGGTTTTGAACGGGATGCACTGGTTGCTTATCTGGAATTACGTTTGCCGGATTATATGGTACCTCATCTATTTCTGGAATTAGAAGCTTTCCCGCTTACAGCTAATGGTAAACTGGATAAAAAAGCATTGCCGGATGCAAATAGTATTCAGCTCATCAGAACTGAAATTGCGCAAGCAATGGATGCGCCGCTAACCGAAACTGAGCAAAAAGTAAAAGAGATCTGGGCATTATCACTGGGTATTGAAGAACTGAGTATTCATGAAGATTTCTTTAAGCTTGGCGGGGATTCTATTGTTGCCATCGGGGTCATCAGCAGATTACGTAAAGCATTCAATGATACGATCCGGTTATATGATCTGTATGAGTGTTCAACGGTCAGCAGTTTAGCGGCTTTAATTGATTCGGGGAATACTGTTGATGCTGACAGTCCAAAGGCAGAACCAGTTCATGCAGAAGTTATTGCCGAACTGGAAGCGCTGCGTTCACATTTGCTTCCACAACTGGAACAGCTGTTTGCGGAGCAGCATACTGAACTGGAAGTTGAAGATATTTATCCGATGAGTGATATCCAAAGCGGCATGGTCTATACCTCTCAGTTAAATCCTGAACTGGCTATATATCATGATCAGATCACGTTTAAATTACCAAAGGAATTAGACCGGAATGTTTTTGAACAGGCCCTGAAAAGACTGGTTTCCAAACATTCGATCCTGCGGACCAGGTTTGACCTTCACCTCCATACACAAGGCATACAGGTTGTTTATAAGCAAGGTGATATCCATGTGGAATATCATGATCTCCGGCAATTGGAAGAGACAGCCCCTGGTGCTTACCTGGGCAAATATTTAGCAGAAGAACGGAAGTTCCCTTTTGAAGTCCATCAGGGAAACTTATGGCGGATGGACGTGTTTCAAACTTTGAAAGAACATATTCTGCTGTTTCAGTTCCATCATGCGATGCTGGATGGCTGGAGTGTAGCTTCTTTTGCGACAGAATTGAATAACCTCTATGTGGCACAAATGGAAAGCAGCGTGGAGGTAGAATTGCCGCTTTTGAAAGCAAGTTATCGTGATTTTGTCATAGAAAGTATTTCAGAGAAGCGCAATGAAGAGAACCGTGAATTCTGGGTACAGTCCTTATCCGATTATAAAAGGCTGGATATTTTTACAGATACAGTGATTGATGGTAACTTATTAAAAGTTTACGACGTGACTTACCTGGATCGCCTGAAAACTAAAACACAAGCAGATGGACTGAGTTTGAAGGGCGTGTTTCTTGGCGCTTACCAGTATATGCTGAGCATGCTGACCGTGGAGCAGGAAGTTACGGTAGGGGTGGTGACCAATGGCCGTCCGATTACCGAAGATGGAGATAAAGTGTTAGGTTGTTTTTTAAATACAATCCCTTTCCGTTTCATTGGTGAGGATTCGCAAACCACCTGGAAAACTTATTTTGAGCGTATAGATCAACAGTTAATTTCACTGAAAGAAAGAGATCGTGTGCCTTTGTCAGAAATTGCGAGATTGATTGGGGAACAGGCTTCCAGTGGCAATCCTTTCTTTGATACGATTTTCAACTATATTAATTTCCATGTATTTGATCAGATGGATGGTCTGGAAGGCTTATTCGTGCAGCAGGATTATCTGCAGGCTGAAGCAGATCCGGTACAAATGGAAAGTTCTGAGGTTACCAATACACATCTGGACTGTACAGTGAGTACTACAGGTAATGTGCTGGCTGTTAATTACCGGTTGGGCAAAGAACTGAAGTGCGGTAAAACACTGGCTGATATTCATGTTTATTTTGATGCCGTACTCGCTGCTTACCTTGAACATGATCAGCAGCGTATTGCGGATGTCCAGGTGTTGCCGGCAGCGGAACTAGCCTTGTTATCCGCTTTCAATTCCCGGGCAGCAGCTTATCCGGTTGAGCAGACTTTGGTAGATTTGTTTGCCTTACAGGTTGCTCATCACCCGGATGCGGTTGCGTTGATTTATGAAGATCAGCAGTTAAGCTATAGTGCGCTTGATCAGCAGAGTAATCAACTCGGACATTATTTACGTTCGATGGGGGTAAAAGAGGATATGCTGGTGCCTGTCTGTATAGATCGTTCTTTGGATATGATCATCGGTATATTGGGTATTTTGAAAGCCGGAGGAGCTTATGTACCCATAGATCCGGAATATCCTCAGGAACGGATCAATTATTTGCTTGCCGATACCAGGGCGCAGCTTATAGTGAGCAGTTCCCATTACCGTAACTTATTTCACGAAGACATACGTGTTGTTGCGATGGATGAAGATTGGGCAGCAATCCATCAGGAATCCTCAGCACCGGTTTCAACTGCGCTTCAGGCAGATCATTTATGCTATGTAATCTATACTTCGGGTTCCACCGGACAACCAAAAGGTGTATTGATCGAACACAGGAGTGTTCATAATATGGTCTTCGGCTGGCAGAAAAAATTAACGCTGAATAAGGCTGACCGGGTATTGCTGTTTTCAAACTACACTTTTGATGCTTCTGTTGAACAGTTGTTTATGGCTTTGTTGAATGGCGCCGGGCTGGTTTTAATCTCAAAAGAAGTGCAGATGGATGCCGATGCTGTTATAGCGGTCATGAATGCAGAAAAAGTCACTTATATGCTGGCTACGCCAGGATTTTTAAGGAATATACCTGCAGATCAGGTTCCATCAAGTTTAAGGCATATTACTGCCGGTGGAGAGCGCTGCGGAATTCCATTGGCGCAAAGCTGGACGGAATATACTTCGCTCAATTTTTACAATGCTTATGGGCCAACGGAGTGTACGGTATTTGCGACTACTTATAAATTTGAGAGGGGTTGGAATGAGGCAGATTATCTGCCCATCGGCAAACCAGTTGAGAATGTACAGATTTATTTGCTGGATGCTGCAGGGAATTTATTGCCTGCAGGCGTACCAGGAGAAATCTGTATTGGTGGTTCTTGTGTAGCCAGAGGTTATCTGAACCAGCAGGAGTTAACCTCAGCACGCTTTGTGCCTGATCCTTTTGGAAATAAAGCTGATGGCCGCTTGTATAAAACGGGTGATATCGGCAGATGGCTTCCTGACGGAAATATGGAGTTTATTGGACGTATGGACGATCAGGTTAAAGTAAGAGGGTACCGGATTGAACTGGGAGAAATTGAAAATGCTGTTCAGCAGAGTGATTTTGTCAGTCAATCTGTGGTGCTTACCCGTGCGGATGAATCGGGGAGTAATCATTTGGTTTGTTATGTGGTTCCGGAAGGTCCTTTTGCGAAAGATCACCTGGTGTCCTACCTGGAGACGCAGTTACCTGAATATATGGTGCCGCGCGTATTTGTAGAAATGGAGGCCATGCCATTGACCTCACATGGCAAGCTGGATAAAAAAGCGTTACCGATGGCGGGTGCCTCAGTTCATCAAAGTCAGGGTTATGTGCCTGCCAGAAATGAGCTGGAAGCCAATTTGGTAGCTATCTGGGAAGAATTGCTTCATGTGTCTCCTGTAGGTATTCATGATAGTTTCTTTGATTTGGGTGGCCATTCTTTATTGGCTATGCGCGTAATGAATCCGATCAGAAAGTTAGGATATAAAGTGCAAATGCAAGACTTGCTGGTCAACACGACCATCAATACGCTATCCCGCATGTTGCAAAGACAGCTTTATCAAACAGGGAATGAACATCTTGTTTTACTGAATTCCGGCCGTTTGGATGAGCCTGTTTTTATAATACCTGGCTCGGATGGAATCTGCGATGGTTATGATGAACTGGCTAAAGGATTAGAGGAAAGTGGTGCGGTTTACGGTCTGCAAATGATGGGGCTGTTTAAAGGTGAAAAGCCTTTGGAAAGTATCCAGGCAATTGCGGCAATGAACATAGAATGGATCAGATCAGTACAGTCAGTAGGGCCTTATCGTTTAATCGGACATTCTTTCGGTGGACAGGTAGTTTATGAAATGACACTGCAGTTGGAACGTGAGGGGGAGCAGGTAGATTTGCTGGCTATTTTAGATGCCGCGGCTGTCTTAAAACGAAACCTCCAGTCTGTTGAAAATCAGGGAAATGCATTGCTGGATATACTCAGCTATTATCATTTGATACAGGTGCCTTATCCAGCCTGGACAACTGAGTTTTTAACTGCTGTGGCAGAGATTCCTGAACATGAACTGAAAGGTTTTGTAGCTGATTTTCTGACTGATAAATCTGGCCTTAAGCAAGAAGATGTCGCTTTCATTTTGAGATTGCTCGATTTACAGTTTACAAATGTGCAATTGAATTACCTCGTAAGTGGTGAAATCAAAGCTTTGACAGTTGTTGTCAAAGCTGAACAGGCGGATTGGACAGGTTATGAACCCGGTTTAGGCTGGGAAAAGCATGCAGCAAACGCAGTTGTTTATACAGCTCCTGGAAATCATTTTAATATGGTGAAGAATAAAGAGGCCTTAGCCTTAGCTGCTTATTTAAAAACGCATATCATTTGTTATACTGATTTGTAAAAGACGCTGCTGTCTTTTTGGCTAAACTCAAAGGAACAGTTATATTGCAATAATCCGGTTGTGGTTTTTTCCGCAACCGGATTATATAAGCTGACTGTGCATGGAAAATAATGCTGATTCTCTGGTTGAAAAATTAAAGCTGATCAAGGAATTGAACGCGAATCTTTGGGGCTGGCCAAATGAAAAGGTCCAATTGAAAGAAGCCGGAAATCTTTTAGCAGATTTAATAACAGACTTTCCTGAAAACACTTCGGTACTGATTAATATAGGTGCTTTGAGAATTGATCAGGGAAAATATAAAGCGGCTATGACCTTTTTGAAAAAGGCTGAATCGATTGGCTCGGCCGACCGCAATTTATACCTGAATATAGCTATAGCAATGCTTAATATTTCGGCTCAAACCAGGGAAAATGCTCAGGTTTGGTTTAAAAAGGCAGAAACTTTCGAGGCTGACGACTTAACTATAACTGCTTATTTTGATCCTCAGGGGTATTAGCCAATCACCTTTTTCTCCATGACAATGAATTCTATTGGTTGTTTAATATCGCCGAAAACCCCCTCGCCTTCAAATGGTTGTATTTCTCCTGTAAAGGTGTATCCATGACGTTCATACCATTCAATAAGTTCTGTCCGGCTGCGGATTACAGACATCGTAATGGTGTGGCAGTTTAATTTTCTGGCTTGTATTTCTGCTGCTGCAAGCAAGGCTTTACCAATTCCTTTGCCTTGGAGAACAGGGGATACACTGAACATGCCTAAGTATAATTTAGGGCCTTTAACCTCCAGGTAAACAGAACCCAGGATCTGCTCATTTTCATCCGTATATTTGAGGATCTCAATCGTATCCTTATTGAAGTACGTAGCTAATGTTTCTTCATCGATCCGGATACCACCTAAAAGGTCTGCTTCAGTTGTCCAGCCTTTCTTTGATTCCTCACCGCGATAAGCGCTGTTTACTAATACATTTAACTGGGGTACATCTGCAACTGTGGCACTGGTAATTGGCATATAATTATTTTTAAGTCAAATTTAATATTTTCAACTATTGCAGCCAAAACGGGATTATAAGAATTTGAAATCTTCCCGTACCGGATCAAAAATATCTATCAGTTTACAATCGGTAATCGCTTTGCCACCGTGAATCACATTCGGTGGAACAATTGCGAATGTACCGGTATCCAGTACTTTCGATACCCCATCGACAGTCAGTTCAAACTGGCCTTCAATAACAAATACGCATTGATGATTGATGTGCTGGTGCATTGCAGATACACTTCCTGCTTTTACCTCCAGGAAATTGATCGTATTGTTATCCGTATGGATTATTTTTGATAAATAACCAGGTGATAATTCTTTAGTTTCTATATCAGAAAAACGGTGAAAAACAGGGTTGTTCATAGTGTGTTTTATTTTGTGTTTGTTTTTGATGAAATATTAGCTCTGTATTTTCTTGATGAAATAAACATAAACTTCTTTTCTTATTAAAAATCCTAAATCTTTATAAACTTTAATCGCACGTTCATTATCAGTGCGTACATGTAAGAAAGGAATACTGGATGCTGCTTTGATCCTTCGGATCTGTTGGAGTAACAGTTGCCTGGCAAATCCTTTACCCAGATGATCAGGATGCGTACACACAGCACTGATCTCTGCATAATTAAACGGATTTAAACGCTGACCTGCCATCGCTGCCAGCTTACCATTTTCAAAGATACCCTGGTAATGTCCGAATTCAATTGTTCTGGTTGAAAAAGGCCCTGGATTGGTCAGCTTAGTCAGTGCAAGCATTTCGGGGATATGCGCTTCATTTAGTGGTACAGGCTGTAAAGTGATTTCCTGATTGATAGCTGGCTGCTCGAAAACCATTTGAAAAATACTGACCTGGTTAAGGATTTTCCAGGAATGCGGAATTTCTACTGCCACAGGTATTACCAATCCAATTGGATTGTCATGGGGTATGATTTCATAAAGCTGGTGAAAGTTTTCTTCAGTGTTTTCTTTTAAGCCAACAAAAGGTGAAACTTCCGGATCAAAATGTTTAATGTTTTCGCTGCCATTTGAAAAATTTGCATGATGGCTGATGAGTGCATTAAATACGGGATTATCTAATATATGATCCATGGCGTAAACCTAGAAAAAAAATCTTCAGTCTAAAAAAAATACTGGATTCAGCTATGGGATGAGGTATTAAATTTACTTAACTATGGAGATTTAGTTTTTTACACCACTTATATTTGTACCAGGGCCGGCTGCTCAGCTTACAAGCCGGTTATTCAGATTGAAATTAATACCAATGAAAAAACTTACTTTAAAACAACCACAACTTCATCCTTCAAACTTTGATTTCTTAAAAGATTTAGGACAAAATAATGATAGAGAATGGTTCAGTTTACATAAAGATGAATTTCAAAAAGAGCAGTTGCAGCTAGAAGACTTTGCAGATGCGTTATTACAAGATCTCAATTCGCATGATGTAATTGAAACCGCTTCAGGGAAAAAGAGTTTGTACCGTATTTACAGAGATACCCGCTTCTCAAAAGATAAGACTCCTTATAAAACACATTGGAGCGGCAGTTTCAGGCGTGCAGGAAAATTCCGCAGAGGAGGATATCATTTTCATCTTGAATCTGGTAACAGTTATATTGCTGGTGGTTTCTTCGGGCCATCCACTGAAGATCTGAAACGAATCAGACAAGAGATTTCTTTTGATGCTGTTCCACTCAGGAAAATCCTAAGCAGTAAATCATTTACCTCAACATTTGAAACTTTAAAAGGGGAACAGCTCAAAACGACACCCAAAGGTTTTGATGCCAATGATGAGGCCATTGACCTTTTACGCTATAAACAATTTCTGCTGATCCGGAAGTTTTCAGATGAAGAAGTGCTTGGTGAAGATTTTCTACAACTGGCTGGACAGACTTTCAAAAATATGCGTCCATTTTTTGATTACATGAGTGAAATATTGACAACTGATATTAACGGACTATAGATCTAAAGCCTTGATACCGCGTGTTTTTTGATAAGGATTGTCTCAGAATAATATATATTTAGATATAATCTGAGATACGATGCTTCATGAAAACCTTATTTTAATCCTTGTTTTGCTTTTAGGTGTAACCATTCTGGTAATGGTTGGCCATAAATTGAAAATCTCTTATCCTATATTCTTAGTCTTAGCTGGCTTAATTATAGGGTTTATTCCGGGAATTCCGCATCTTACGGTTGATCCGGATATCATCTTTTTACTTTTTCTGCCTCCCTTATTATACGAGGCTGCATGGACTACGTCCTGGAAAGATTTCCGCGAATATCGGGGGGCAATCTTTTTACTCGCGGTAGGGTTAGTGTTGATTACTTCTGTAGCAGTTGCTTATGCTGCTGTTGCTTTTATTCCGGGTTTCACTCTGGCACTTGGATTTTTACTGGGAGGAATAATCTCACCACCGGATGCTATTGCAGCTTCCTCTGTTTTAAAGGGGATTAAAATTCCTAAAACCATAAATTCCTTATTAGAAGGGGAGAGCCTGGTCAATGATGCATCCAGTTTAATTGTTTTCAAATTTGCCCTTGCGGCAGTCGTCACTGGAAATTTTGTACTTCAGGATGCTGCGTTGAATTTCGTTGTGGTTGCCGGAGGTGGAATTTTAATTGGCCTGGCCATAGGTTGTGTCTTTTATGCACTTCACCGCTGGCTGCCAACCAACGAAAATATTGATACTGCTTTAACATTGCTTACTCCATATTTCATGTATATCGTAGCGGAGCATTTCAAAGTTTCTGGTGTGATGGCCGTAGTATCCGGAGGACTGTTTTTATGTAGCCAGTCACATGTGATTCTAACACCAAATTCCAGAGTTAAAGTCAACTCCGTCTGGTCTGCAATCACTTTTATGATGAACGGAGTGGTGTTTATTTTAATTGGTCTGGCCTTACCCGATATTGTTGCAGGCCTGGGTTCAGAATATCCACTGAAAACTGCGATATTTTACGGCGTTGGAATCAGTATACTCGCCTTATTTGTCAGGTTTTTCTGGTTATTTTCAACAAGCAGATTCACTAGTTTGGTGAATAAGAAAACAAGAGTCCGTTATCAGGGCATGACCTGGCACTCTTCGGTTGTTATAGTCTGGGCTGGAATGCGAGGTGTGGTTTCTCTGGCGGCCGCACTTTCTATACCATTGATGCTCAATAGCCAAACTCCATTTCCACTGCGGAACTTAATCCTGTTCATCACTTTTGTTGTTATCCTGGTCACCCTGGTTATTCAAGGATTATCCTTACCTTATGTGATCAAAATATTGAAAATACCTGTCAATACTTATAAAATACCAGAGCAAGAGCAAAGTGCACAAATCAAACTGCGGTTAATTGATAAGTCACTGGTCAGGTTACAAAAGAACTACCAGTTCCAATGTATCCATAACGAGCTGATGGCAAGTTTTAAGACCGAACTGGAAAACTCCCTGACTGGCAAAAGAAATAACCTGGAAGCTTTTAGAACAGGTAAAATTGATAAACAAGAATTGAAAGTCTATCGTGAAATAATGCTCGATCTGATTCATATTCAGCGGGATGAACTGCATCTTTTGAAAAATGACAGGAATTACGATGATGATATTATCAGGGAAGAAGAAAGAAGGCTGGACCTGGAAGAATTGAGTACTACAGGTAATCTTTTTTAAAAGGATAATTATTCCGGAAGATATTAACAAATAAGTTCCATTAATTCATTTAAGCTATTCCAATTATAAAATGATAAAACGTTTCTCCAATGCACTTATTCCACAAAAACTAACCTTACTACTGCTGTTTCTTTTATTGATAGCTACTCATGATTGTGTCTCTGCTGCATTCATCAGGAAGCTAAATGTGCAGGAATTGGTAAATAAGAGCAATGGTTTTAACGTTAATTTTACAACCATATCAGCAATTAATGCTGAGGAACCACAGCACCCGAATGATTCTTTAAATCAGGAGATCGTCATCCTTGCAAATCAGGTAGCTTATAACCTGGACGGGCCTAAAACAGCAATGATCAAACATCGCCGGGCTTTACCAGGAATTTTGAAATTCGAACTCCTGGATGCGGCTACCCAGAAGCCGGTTTTCTCTGGTAAACTTGGAAAAGCAGAACAAGTAGCAGATTGGGATTTGGAAAATTGGTATAGTCCTGTTGACTTTACAGCTTTTCATCAACCTGGGGTATACAAAATCCAGTTGATCGTTCAGGATAAAAAATATCAATCTTATAATTTTAAAATTGGAGTACAGGCTATAGGTAAAATAGGGATTCCAGCCATGGTAAACTTCTTTAACCATCAGCGTGCTAACTCTAAAGAAGAATTGGCAGCCGATAAACAGATCAGACTTTTCGGAAGTGACCAGACTGTGAATCTTCAGGGAGGTTGGTGTGATGCTTCCGGTGATATCAGTAAATACTTTTCACATCTGGCCTATACAAATTATATGCTGCCACAACAGATTCCAATGGTTGACTGGTCGATGATTAACACTGTTGAACAAGTTCCGGATTTACTGGGTGAGATGAATATCAAAGCTAAGCTTGAGGAGGAGGCTCTTTACGGTGCTGATTATATCATGCGTTCGTTATCACCTGAAGGGTATTTTTATATGACGGTCTTTAGTTATTTTGATAAAGACCCAAATGCAAGAAGAGTGGTTGGTTTACTGGCAGACAGTAAAACAACCAGTGATTATCAATGTGCCTACCGTGAGGGCGGAGGGGTGGCAATAGCCGCTTTAGCACGGATTTCAAAATGGAACAAGGATGGGGCATTTTCTTCTGCACAGTACCTTGCAGCAGCAGAACGTGCTTTCTCACATCTGCAAAAATTCAGCACATTATATGCTGACGATGGAAAAGATAATATCATAGATGATTATTGTGCATTGATGGCCGCCACAGAGCTTTGGATGGCTACCGGTAAAACAGTATACGGTGACCAGGCCCGTAAAAGATCCGTGAATTTGAAAAACAGGTTAGCTCCTGAAGGTTATTTCATAGCAAATGATGCCAACAGACCTTTCTGGCATGCAGCTGATGCAGGGCTGCCGGTTATTGCATTGGCAAGATACCTGGATATTGAAAAAGAGCAACTGCACCGTAAAATGGCACTGCAAACAATTAAAACCGCATTGGACTATAACCTGAAAGTAACGCATCAGGTAATTAATCCTTTTGGTTATGCCAGGCAGCATTTTCTTTACCGCGGAAAAGTTAAAGACGGGTTCTTTATTCCGCATGAAAATGAGAGTGGCTGGTGGTGGCAGGGAGAAGATGCACGTTTAGGCTCATTAGCTGCGGCAGCAATAGTTGGGGGCCGGTTGGTTTATCCGGACAAAGGGCCTTTAGGTGTAAAACCTGAGCTTGCAATATATGCCAGTAAGCTGGTATCCTGGATTTTAGGAAGTAACCCTTATAATATGTGTATGCTCTATGGCTATGGACATAATAATGTACCTTATATGAGCTCTATGTATGGTCATGGCTCTGGTAAAGGAGGTATTTCCAATGGAATTACAGGGAAAGATGGAAAAGAAGATGGCTCTGGCATTGACTTTAAAGTGGAAGACCATGGCAATGAATGGCGCTGGAGTGAACAATGGATTCCTCATACCAGCTGGTTTTTACAAGCAGTTACGGCGATGTCAGCGAATCCAGATTATTAGTTAATTCAAAACAAAAATGATTAATCAATATAACCAGAATAAGATGAAGTATTTTAAATTGATAAGCGTAATCATGGTATTTATGACCCTGTCTACCGGAAGTTTCGCTAAAGAACCTGCTTTTAAAGCACTGGTATTGACAGAAAGGGGAGGGCTGCATGAAGGATTTGTCGTTGCTGCACTAGATTGGCTTCAAAGCTTTGCAGCAAAGAACAACTTTGAAATTACTGTTATCAATGATACAAAAGCTATTGATAAAGAATACCTGTCCCATTATAAATTGTTTATTCAATTGAATTATCCACCCTATACCTGGACAGATCAGGCCAGGTCTGCGTTCGAAAAATACATTGAGCAGGGACGTGGTGGCTGGGTAGGTTTTCATCATGCCACTTTACTGGGAGAATTTGATGGTTACCCGATGTGGGATTGGTTTTCAGGTTTTATGGGTGGCATCCGTTTTAAAAGCTACATCGCGGGGCTGGCTTCAGGAAAAGTTGACGTAGAAGCTGCACATCATCCGGTAATGAAAGGCGTACCAACCTCATTTATCATTCCTGATGATGAATGGTATACTTTTGATAAAAATCCAAGAGCTCAGGTAAAAGTATTAGCTCATGTCGAGGAATCGAGTTATAAACCTGCTTCTGCTATAAAGATGGGAGATCATCCGGTAATCTGGAGCAATGAAAAAATGAAAGCCAGGAATGTCTATTTTCTAATTGGGCACCACGCAAACTTGTTGAAATCCAGTGCGTTTAAAACGATGTTTGGAAATGCAGTTCTTTGGGCATCTGGTCAATGAATTGCTGGTTAATGAAGATTTAATCAATGGTTGTTGCAGGTCTGACCAATACTAGTTATAAAGGGCTGTACTCAACTTTACAGCCCTCCATATTTTAACTGGCGATTCTGTTCCAGGTCAAATCGTCATAATAAATTAACCCATCTGATGTTGAGGCCCAATAATCCTGGCTTCCACCCCTGAAGGTATGAAATGTGATGACTTTGATTAAACGCTTAGAGGTATCAGTTGTCCAGCGGATATCATTTTTGGTCAATAAATCCACTCCGTCAACCGAATAAGAAATCTGACCATCGAAATTTGAGCCAGTATTGCTCTTTACCCTGATTTTGATAGTGTACCAGGTGTTCTTAGCCAATTGTTTACTTTGTTTTCCGAAGTTATTTCCGCAATCTTCAGGCATATCCTTATAATAGACATAAGGTCTGAAATAGGGTTTATCCGTCCCGCTATTATCTTTCTGATTGCTTGGATTATACCACATAATCCTTGCGCTTCCACCTGTTCCACTGTCTGCTTTATTACAACCAGTAAAGCCGTCCCCAATCAGAAATCCAAATCCGGCTTTTCCACCTCTGCTCCATTGAAAATTAGAATCAAAGCGTATTTTAAAACTTAATTCGTATTCAGAACCATCAGGAACATCTATCTGAACGGTGTTTCCACTACCTGCACTTGCAGGAACTGAAGAAATAGAGTTGGCAGGAATTCTGACACTGACCTGGTTACTGGAAATATTAACATTGCCAGCTTGCCAGTTTCCAATGATATCTCCCATGTCGGAGGCCGCTGTAGTTTTGCTGTAAGCACCATCACTGTGCGTGAAGTTTACTGTCCGGCTTGCATATACAGCTCTGGCAGTAGTTGTTGCATCCTCGTCAATGATTTCATTGGGTTGAACATCCTTCTTACATCCTGCAATTGCAAGTGTAATCCCCAATGCAGCAAGGAGGAAATTTGATTGTTTAAAAATGGTTTTCATAGTTTTAGGTTTTTTTTTGATTGATTGTTGAGCTTTTCATTGATTGTTGAACTTTTGATGGTTTGCTAAGGCTTATTTGATTGCTAAGTTTTTTTGATTGCTAACTAAGCTGTTTGATAAGCGATCCGCTATCCCGGATCCTGATCCGTAGTCCTTTCTCTGATATATTGTTCCATTCCAAAAGCATAATCCATTTGAGTTTGATTCATCAATGGTTTTGATTTTTTGAGGACAAGAATTGCGTTGGCATAGGCTCTGTTTTTGATATAGATATCCGCGATATGGAGAAAAGGCTCAGCCGAATTGGGAAATACTGTTGCCGTAAATTCATACAATTTCAGTGCAGCAGCCTGCTGATCCAAATGTTTAAACAAGAGCTCTCCAAAAGAATTTAAAGCAGTACTATTCAGCTCATATTTTGTGTTTTTTGTCTTCCTCAACGACTGATAAAGATGGATCGCAGAATCAATACTTCCGGTTTCCAGTAGCTTTTTACCCATGACCAGCCCCACGGGGATTTTCACAACTGGCAGGTTTCCGCCTTGAAGCCAATTAGTGATATTCCTGATAATCTCTGCACTGACTGGCTGAGCAGCACTATTGCTTAAAAAAGTAATACCTATCTTTTGATCAGGGATTAATAAGATCTGATTCTGGAAATGAGTAATACTGCTTGTCTTCGTAAATGATTCCTGATCGTTTTCTTTTTGGAATTCCCAACCAAATGTTATACCCGTCAGTTTTCCCGTCATATACCTCGCACCAAAGAAATCATCAAAGGTAGCCCGGCTCACAAAAACGCCTTTCCCTGTTTTTCCTTTGTTCAAAAGCATTTCCATCCAGATAGATAGATCTGCAGCAGTGGTATGTAAGCCATTACTGCCACTATTTTCACGGTTATAAGGATAAATACTGTCTGATTTTGATGTCAAAGTCAACCAGTTGTTGACGCTGAATGGCTGTACCGTTACTGCTGGCTTAGAGAAGCTGGACGATTTCATGCCCATTTTCTGAAAAACTTGCTCGTATATGTAATCTTCAAATGGCTTTTTAGTTACTTTTCCAACCAGGTCAGCAAGGATATCATAATTATAAGGTGACCTGACCACGCGGGTACCTGGAAAGGGAAATTTCAACTGCTGAGATGAAATACTGCGGGTTGTTGTTTCCAATGCCTTGGCAGAGCTATCTGGCGTATCCCATAACAACGGGTAATGTTGTATACCAGAAGTATGAGATAATAAGTGTCTGATAGTTATCTTTTTATTTGTTTTACCTGCTGTTTTAAAATAGGGCAGATATTGCTGTACCGGATCATCTAATTTAATCAGGCCAGAATCCAGCAACTTCATGATTGCCGTAGCCACCATTGGCTCAGAAATACTGCCCGCAGAAAATGGCAGCAAAGAATCTATCTGATGCTTTTCATTATCTGCGATTCCCAGGCTCTTATTAAAAACAGAATCCTGATGTACAATCCCAACTGATAAGCCAGGGATGGAATAAGCCCGGCTAATTTCATTCAGATACTTATTCAGCGCTTTGATCCTGCTGCTGGAAATCTGTTGTTTTAAGGGTGCTTTCTGTTCGCTGTTGCAGCTAAATAGAGTGAATACTATTAAATGGAGAAGGAAGAGTAAGATTCTGTTTTTCATCTTTGTGTGTTTTTTTCATAGCTTCATAAGTACTTGTTTTGCAATGTGCTATTTGAAATTTGCAATATAGTATGCTTGAGTTATTTGGCTAATAGTGAGTAGTGCAGGTGAGATTTAGGGCCGTTGGAAAGGGAATGGCTAAGGCATACTAATCCCGCCTCCTGCAGAGAGAATTTTCATCATGTTTATATTGGTTTATGTAGAATGAATTTAAGAAAATAGGGAAAAAGAAAATCGTTTGAATCTCCCCGGACTAATGAAAAACGTCATTAAAGGAAGGTTCAAACGATTGAAATAAAATAGATCAGTATGCTATTTTAATAATTTTCTGAGGTAGGCTAACAATTCAAGCCCTAATGTTGATTTTAATACTGGAATTAATACCTCTTCTAATTTCAGCTGCTCAACTTTATAAATTTCAAATTTCCGGTCATTGCCATGGATAATACTAAATTCAACGTTTGAAATTCTATCCGCAAGTTTTACAATAATGGCATCTTCGTTTTTGGCTATCTTTTTATAGAAGTTGACTTTTCTTTCTGCTCTGCTGGCTCCTTGATCATCACTCAGTGTATAGACAATATCAGTGACTACTGCTCCGAATTTCGCTTCCAGCTCAGCTTTGGTCACTGCGGTGTCTTCCAGTACATCGTGCAGCCAGGCGGCAACTAATAGATTCAGATGATATTGATTACTTAGCTCAACATTAAACCGCATCAATACACTAATCACATTTCCAAGGTGTATTTCGTAAGGAGATACGCCATATTTCTGATCACCATGCGCTTTTACTGCAAATTCCCGGGCTTCATTAAATAATCTTTTATAATCCATCTTTATACGCTCGTTCTCTGCCATTGTATTTAATAATAAAATCTGGTTATAAATTAAGCTCTAATCTTTTAACAAAAGAAGGATTAAGATATTTCTTCAAATCCTTATAAGGCACGGAAACTACAATTTGTCCTTGCGCAAAACTAGCCACTTCATAAGGATTGTATAAAAATGCAATGCCACTGGTATCAAAAAAGAAGTTCTTGTTGGCTGCCAGGTGATCATCAAATAATTGCGTTGTTAATGCTTCGTTTGGTTTTACCTTGTATTGTATTCTGAAATTCTTTTCTACTAATTTTTGTAAAGAAACAGAATCGATATTGACGAGATCAGTCAGGGCTAAATGTTTTTGATTTTTCACATCAAAACAATACAATGTTGTTCCATAATTATTATGTGCACCACCAGAGTAATCATCAACCAGATGTTTTACAATTGCGAAGCCTCCACCATTATACTGCATATAGAATTGCTGACCTCTGGAATAATTTGCGGTAGCGCCCAGTTTACCTTCTTCGTCTTTCATGTCCGGTATCTCAGCTCTGTAGGCATTCAAATAACTCTTTGCATCGGCTTTTATACCCGCATCCCAGGAGGGTGCATTTAGTATTTTTATGATGTTTCTCAGCTGCTTATCAAGCCACAATACTTCCGGCGTTTTTCCTGCCGGCGTTAAATATTCATAACTGATTACTGCCTGAGGTGAATTTTTCAATTTCGGAATAGCTTTGATAGAATCCTGGTAACTGGCAATATTAAAAGTATAACTTCCTTCGGGATAGCCTTCCTCCAGGCGGAGAATTGATTTTTCTTTGCCTTGTACTCTTAAGCCGCTTAAAACAGTCCCAGTCCATTTTAACTGTAATTTTGGTCCGGCAGGGCCCTCAGAAGAATATCGGTCAGCAAGACTGCTTTCGGTCAGAATGATACTATCCTGATTAATAATAGTATCAGTTATCAAATTCACCTGAGTACCATTATAATCATAAGTACCTGTAAAATTGTTTCCAGTCCGGCTTAAGTTAAGGACTACATTCCGGTCTCCAATAATCCCCTGGAATCTTTTGTAAAATCTTTTCGGAAGATGTTCCTGAACTGCTACCCGGCGGGATACCGCTTCTTTAGCTGTAGTATCATTGGCAGACGTGTTTTTCTCTGTGGAATGACAGCCGGCAATTAATGCCGACAGACAAATAGTAGATAAGAATAATTTCATAGGTTTTATAGCTGTAGTTTGTGAAAATAAATAAATTTCAGCTATTTGTTTTTCTTTTTATTTCTTTGAATGTCTAAAACGCCTCATTTAATCCCAAAAAGAATCCCCTTGAACCGTAATTTCCGAAGGCGTAATCAAGACATAGATTTGTTCTTGTCGCTTTATTGAATAACACGCGTAAACCTGCGCCACCTCCAGGCTGCCACTTATCAAATATTTTTGTGCCCAGCTCATCATTGGTTGTTTGTACATTAAAGAAGGTAACGCCACTCAAAAACTTATTTCTGGTAATCGGGAACCGATATTCTAATTCTGAATAGTTATAATTGGTCCCTTTAAAATAGCCTATGGTATAACCTCTTCCGCTACGGAAAGCCGGGTCTTTACCTGTTCCCGGTAATTCCAGATAAGGAACTGCTCCACTGGCCAAATACGAACCCCAGTTCCAGAATGCAATTACATGTTCAGGATTACGCGCAGAAAGGCTCCAGTATTTTCTGAAATCGGTTGTGAATTGTACTGCGTTTTTTGTACTGCCTATCCAGGTTTGGTTGACTCTGATTCCGGCATCTGCATAAATCCCTTTATAAGCTCTGTTCTGATTATCACGAGTGGTATACTGAACATTGAAGAGCAAGCCATTTGACATATAATGATCGCGGTCAAATCCATGACGGTCACTATATATATTATAAGGTGTTAATTCGTTGTCCGTTGTTCTGTCCTCAATATTTCTTCTCATATCAAATGATACACCAGCACCCACGAACAAATTTTCTTCCACCTGCTTATATACTTTCTCTTTGAAGCTGTAATACTCAGCATGCAGTACATAGCCTTTGCGATCTGGATTTAACAACGCCTCATCTTCTACACTTCCAGGTTGATTATTTCCTATACCTAATCCGAAATCCGGTGTCACAGTTTTTGCGGCAACCAGGCTTCCCTGGAAGTTCCATTTATTACCCGGAGTATAAATATTATGATTAATATAAAAATAAATAATGCCTTTAGTGGTGATCGAAGCCGAAGTGGCTGCTACAGACATCAATGTGTTGGGATCACTTCCTAATACTCTGCCAGCCACAGCTTTGATGCCTATTTGTGCTCCAATACTTGGATTGTATGCCACATTGGGTATTACCGTAATTCCTGACTTTTTACGCAGCGGGTTTACCTTTCTGTCAGGATGTAATACCTTTCTGAATAAGTCAGAAATATCATATTGTTTGTAGGTGGAGTCTGCTGGTTTTACAACAGCGGAGGAAGCTAAAGAATCCTTTTTCAAGGAATCAGCAGATTTTATTTGCTGACTATAAGCAAGACTGCTTAAGGCTGTAAATCCGGCGAATAAAAATAATCTGGATACTATAGAGCATCTCATCCGGTTAGGATTGCGCTTTTTTGTTTGATTTGCTGCGTGTCTGAATTCCAATTTATAATAGCGTTAGGAGTACTTACTGTAAGTGTTAAACCCTGAAATCATTATAATGTTTTATGCTTTAACTATTTATTTGTTATAAAGCAGACAAAAAGGTTAAATTTTAAGGTTGCTCAGCAATTCGGGCAGCACAATTTCAGCCATGAAGGTCAATCAGTTTTTTATTTTCACCTCAATCCCTAAAACATCCTTATATACGCTGATTCCGGTTATTCTTCAATTATTTGAGGGGAATAGTTTTAATTAATTAAATTATTTTTGTACTATTTATTTATATAATTGCAATAAAATAGAAAAGCTTCGCGTTTAGATAGATTATAATTGAAAAATAAATTAACTAAAGGTGTTTGTTGAAATTAGTTTTTGGCTGTCTATTTGATTTTTATGGCTCATTTGGGCTCCTGGGAGGGTATTCCTGCAAGTTGTGTATGGGATGGGGCCTGAGTCTTTGAAAAGGCCTTTTTCTGTCAGATGATGAGTTTGTCCAGGTAGTGTTTGAGAGGTTGTAATTGCTTTTTTTGTTGTTTAAAGTGTTTTAAATGTGTTTTTATGCATTTATGCTTCATTCAGGATATAAAGCCACTATTTAATCGGTCTTTTTTTTAAGCCTCGTATTTTGGGGCTGAATATAATTTTATATGGACTTCAAGTGCTTGTTTTTTAATCGTTGTACCTTTAGTTGATAAAAAAAACACAATAATTTAATGTCTAAATCATTTTATGTATGAATAAATTTGTACTTTCGTTAAAAAACATAAGCTATTAATGCGATGTTAGCGAAACTAGATTCTTATTGCTTTACGAAATACCATATTATAAAGAATGTTTACCTTTTTTAAGAAAAAAAATCAAGTTGAGGATTTAGAATGGCTGGGTGTTGACATACATTCCCATTTATTGCCGGGGATTGATGATGGATCTCCTGATATTCAGCAATCTTTGAATTTGATTAAGCAGTTGAGTGATTTGGGATTTAGTAAATTCCTTTGTACACCTCATATTTTTGAGGAATTATATCCAAATGATGCGAATACCATTTCTTCTGCCTTGAAGGAGGTTAGGTTTTGTTTGGAAAAAGCTGGTTTAGAGGTAGATATTAATGCAGCAGCGGAATATATGATAGATGAAAATTTTCAAGCTAAAGATGGATTGCTTTGTTTACCGGGAAAGTATATTTTGATTGAGATGTCTTATCTCTCAGAAACGCCTGGAATTGACCAGGTCATCTTTGATTTGAAGATTCTTGGCTATCATGTTATTCTTGCGCATCCCGAGCGCTATTCCTTTAATCATAACCATCTGGCCAGATTTAACAGATATAAAGAAATGGGGGTTATGTTTCAGTTAAATTTATTAGCTGTTTGTGGATATTATGGTAATGAAGTAAAACGCGTATCCGAATATCTGCTGGAAAACAAACTCTATGATTTCGCTGCGACAGATTTGCATCATGACAAGCATTTACGTGTGCTTTCTGCTGCAGTTACCAGTGGTGCTTTGTATAAAAAACTAGGTAACTATGATTTTAAAAACAAGGAGATTTTCGCCTGAGCGAAAGCCTGGTGTGGCAGACAAACGGTTGGTTAGTCAAGTAGTAAGTCAGGCGGTAGTAAAGGTATTTAACTGCTTCAAATGTTAAATTAGTATAAAGATAAAACGATTTATATATTCAAAAAGGGCATATAGAATATGTAGTTACCAATGATAGCCCAAATAAACTCTTATAAATTATAACCCGTTAAAAACGCCTTATCCACCTATGAGAAGAAGTTTTAAAAATGGCAAAATCAGAAACGGTGCAATCCTGTTTTTGGCTTTGCTTTTTACATCATGTGCAAGTACAAAAAACGTACCTTACTTTCAGGACATCACGTCCGCAGAAAAATCTGTATTAGCCAATACAGCAGTTTTCACAGAGCCAGCAATTCAGCCTGATGATATTCTTTCTATTTCGATATTTACTATTGATCCGGCTACTTCTATGGTTGTAAATCAAGTAGGTACACAAGCATTGAGTACTATTCCCGGGCCGGCTGGTGGAATTGTCGCTACACCCCCAGCTTCAGGGTTCCTGGTCGATAAAAATGGGGAGATTGATCTGTCTATCGTTGGCAAAGTAAAGATCGGTGGTCTGACTACTTTTCAAGCCAGAGACCTGATCAAAGAAAAAGCTGCAATTGTTTATAAAGACCCGAATGTGCAGGTGCGTTATGCTAATTTTAAGGTCACTGTGCTGGGTGAGGTTGGAAGACCTGCTTCGTATGTGTTGCCTAATGAGAGAGTTAGCGTATTAGATGCCTTAGGTTTAGCTGGAGATCTGACCATATTCGGCAGGCGTGAAAATGTTTTGCTTATTCGGGAGAATAATGGCAAAAAGGAATTCGCGCGTCTTAATTTAAATTCTTCTGAGTTATTTAACAGCCCTTTTTACTACCTTAAACAAAATGATGTCATTTACGTCGAGCCTAACAAAGGAAAAGCTGCTTCTTTAAACCAGGCGAGGACCCAGACCTATGCAATTATCGGGACTGCACTCTCAGTTTTAATAGTCTTGTTCTCAAGACTTTAGTCGCTCACCTTTTAGTATAAATCAATGAACAAGATAGTTGAAAACAGGATATCGCAAAAAGACGACGCTTTAGATATAAAGCAAATTGTATCACGCTTATTATACAATTGGTATTGGATTTTATTCTCTTTATTAATTTGTGTTACTTTAGCTGTGCTGTACGCCAGGTATAAAACACCTAGCTATAAAATATCCGCAAGAGTGCTGGTAAATGATGAAAAAAAGGGTAGTGGCCTGATGGCAGGCAGTGACCTGCTGGGCGACCTGGGCGGATTATTAGGTGCAAAAAGCACAGTTGACAATGAAGCTGAAATTTTAAAGACCCGGTATTTAATGGAGCGTGTTGTCGAAGACATGAATCTTAATATTACCTATTACAGAAAAGGAAGAGTCAAGAATACCGAGCTTTATAAATCGCCTGTCAAAGTGAGGATCCTCTCTGCAGAAGATACCATTAAAGAAACCAATGTAGGAATTGAGCTTTTGAAAAATAATCAGATCGCAATCAGTTCCAAAAAACTAGATACGCTGGTCAGTCTTGGTAAGCCCTTTAAAATGCCCAAAGTAGGGACAATTCTGGTGACCAGAAATACTGAGGTTGCTGATTTATACGGAAAATATAATGTGAACATAAATTCTGTCGATACTAAAGTGGCAGATATGATGGAAGACCTTACAGTTGAGGTTAAGAATAAGCTCATTACTATTGTCGATGTCTCTTTGAATCACCCTATACCTAAAAAAGGGGAGGATATCCTGAATAAGCTGATTGAAAGCTATGTTCAGGAGAATGTGAAAGACAAGAATGAAATCGCAGACAGTACAGTTAAATTTATTCAGAACCGTCTGAATTTCATAGGCAGGGAGCTAGGTGACCTTGAAGGTAACATCCAGGGCTTTAAACAAAAGAATAACCTGGCAGATATGACTGAGCAGTCTAAGCTTTTAGTGCAGACTACAGGGCAGTATGTAAGCGATCTGAGTAAAATGGAAACACAGATCAGCATCCTTAAAAGTTTACAGGAATACTTAAAAGACGGGACGAAGAACAAACGCGTTTTACCGAGTTCTTTAGTGCCGGCAGATTTAGTATTCAGTGGTGCAGTAGAAAAATTCAATACCCTTACACTTGAAAGAGCAAAAAGATTAATCGGTATCACTGAAGCCAATCCGGCGATTATCATACTGGATAAGGAGATTGCAAATGCCAGGGCCGATATTGAAGCCAATCTGGTAACCACACTGGACGCTTTTACCATTACCAGGGATAAGTTAAGCAGTCAAATGAAAAAGGCTGAAACTCAGGTTCGCGGAGTACCGGAAATTGAACGTAATTATTTGAATTTAGCCCGTCAGCAGCAAATCAAACAAGAGCTTTACCTCTTTTTGATGCAGAAAAGTGAAGAAACTGCGATTTCTAAAACCTCAAACATCTCGAACTCCAGAACTATTGATCCGCCTAAATCAGAAGTGAAGCCATTTAGTCCTAAAAAAGCGATGATCTATATCGTGGGTCTTTTCCTTGGCCTGTTTATTCCGATCGCCGTTATTTATCTGAAAGATATTTTAAATGATAAGATCCAGACCAAAGAAGATATCAGCCGGGTAACAGCCGTTCCTGTAATCGGAGAAATCAGCCATAACGAAGAAGGGACTAACCTTGTTGTGGCCAATAGTTCCAGGTCTGCGGTCTCTGAACAATTCAGGGCCTTAAGAACCAACCTCTACTTTTACATGAAAGCTGCAGATGCGAAGGTCATTCTAATTACTTCGAGTATGGCAGGAGAAGGAAAATCTTTTGTGGCGATTAACCTGGCGAATGTACTGGCGCTTTCCAATAAAAAAGTTCTTTTAATGGAGCTTGATTTGCGTAAGCCCGGCCTGTCTGCCAAGCTGGATATTCCAAACGATTCAGGATTCACTAATTACATTATTGATCCCGCTTTAACCGCTAAGGATATAGTAAAACCTTTAAGTATCCATAAAAATTTATCGATCGTAAGTTCAGGCCCTGTGCCACCAAATCCGGCAGAGATGTTATTGGATGACCGGACTAAAGAATTGATTGAAGAACTTAAATTACAGTTTGATTATATCATTATAGATGCCCCTCCAATAGGCATCGTTGCCGATGCGCAGCTGATGTCTGCCTATGCAGATGCTTGTGTATACCTGGTCAGACAAAACTTCACTGCGAAACAACAATTGAATATTGTGGAAGATCTGAGCAGGAATGAAATGATGAAAAATATTGGAATCGTTGTCAATGATATTGATGGTCATGGTTACGGTTATGGCTACGGTTACGGCTATGGTTACGGCTATGGTTCTTACGACGCTCCAGACGATAAAAATAAAAAGTGGTTTAAAAAATTGTTCAAATCTTAATTAATTATGTTTAAAATACTTGATTGTACCTTAAGGGACGGAGGTTACTACACGAACTGGGACTTTGATAAAAGTTTAGTCCATACTTATCTGTCATCTCTAAACAACCTGCCAGTTGATTACATAGAAGTTGGCTACAGAAGCATTCCTATCAAAGAATATTATGGTAAATATTTTTATTCTCCCGTATATGAACTGCAGGAGTTAAAAAGCTTGACCAATAAAAAACTGGTTATCATTTTTAATGAAAAAGATATCAGAGTTGAGCATGTAGCCGACCTGCTGGAGCCTATCATCGGTATTGTTGATATGGTGCGTATCGCACTGGACCCGCAGCAACTTGGACGTGCATTGAAATTAGCAGCTGAGATCAAAAGATTTGGCTTCGAAGTAGGTTTCAATGTGATGTATATGTCTAAATGGAAACAATACGGCAATTTCGTAGAAGAGCTGAGTGGCCTTGACGGCCTGGCTGATTATTTTTACATGGTCGACAGTTACGGAGGGGTATTTCCTGATGATGTGAAACAAACCATGGACCTGATCCGTTCAAAAACAGATTGTAAAATTGGTTTTCACGGTCATAACAACCTGGAATTGGCATTGATCAATTCATTGACAGCCATTGATTACGGTGCTGACATTGTAGATTCAACTATTTTGGGGATGGGTCGCGGGGCCGGGAACTTAAAAACTGAATTGCTTTTGTCAGTTTTAAATACCAAATATAACATGGACATCGATTTTAATGCGATCGGAAATGTTGTGGAAGGATTTGATAAGCTCTTGAAAAAATACGAATGGGGAACTAATGTGCCTTATATGATTTCAGGATCAAATTCATTGCCTCAAAAAGATGTCATGGACTGGTATACTACCCGTGTCTACTCCCTGAACAGTATGGTTAGAGCATTGCAGAATCAAAAGAACAATATCAAAGACAATGCACAACTGCCAGTTTTCAAACCTGCTAAAGCTTACAGCAAAGTACTTATTTTAGGAGGCGGATCAAATTCTGTGGAACATTCCAAAGCCATCATCGAATTTATCAATCAGACTGAAAATATTGCTGTTGTACATTCAAGCTCGAAAAATGCCTCGTACTATAAAGATGTTAAGGCAGATCAGTTTTACTGTCTGGTAGGAAATGAAGGCCATCGTTTAGAAAAAGTATTCAGTGATCTTGGAGACTTTAAAGGAACTTGTGTTTTCCCTCCGTTCCCACGGAAAATGGGGACTTATATTCCTGCTCAGATTCATGATTCTTGTTTCGAATTTGAACAAATCTCTTTTACAGATAAGTTCAAAGAATCGCATAGTATTCTGGCCTTGCAAACCGCATTGGAATTAAAAGCAGAAGAGATTTATATCGCTGGCTTTGACGGTTATCAGGAAGCCTCAATTTCTCAGCTGGAAAGAAGTCTGGTGGAGGAGAACGAATTTTTATTCCAAACCTTCCAGGAAACTTACGCCAAAGATATTCTCTCTTTAACACCTACAAGGTATAAAACCTTACTGTCCGGTTCAGTCTATAGTTTGGTATGCTAATGAATTTTATTGTAGTTATTCCCGCACGGTATCAATCGACCAGGTTTCCAGGAAAACCATTAATCGATATTAACGGTAAAAGCATGTTATTACGGACCTATGAACAATGTATTCAGGCCGTAGATAAAAGTTTAGTATACGTGGCTACTGAAGATCAGCGCATTGTAGAGCATTGCGAGTCCTTCGGTATTCAGGTCTTATTAACCACAGATAACTGCTTAACCGGTACAGACCGGATTGCTGAAGTAGCCGCGCTTGTGAAAGCAGACTATTATATCAATGTTCAAGGTGATGAGCCTTTATTTAACCCCAATGATATCACCAAAATGATCTCCCATCTGGATACTTATCCAGGGGAGATCCTGAATGGATATTGTTCCGTTACCGATGAAAAACAGTACAGAAGCAAATCTGTGCCTAAAGTTGTTTTCAGGCCGGATGGCAGGCTTTTATATATGTCCAGAAGCCCTATTCCCGGCAATAAAAGTCTGGACTTTGTTAAAGCATGGAGACAGGTTTGTGTATACGCATTTCCTTTCCTGGCTTTAAAAGCTTTTGCTGAAACTAAAAATAAAACTGTGCTGGAGGCAGAAGAAGATATCGAAATTTTAAGGTTTCTGGAACTGAATTACGAAGTGAGAATGATTGAGTTGTCCAGTGAATCTATTGCGGTAGACAATCCGGAAGACCTGACAGAAGTATTAGCCAAATTGAAAGAAGATGCTATCAAAGTATAAAGTAATATTATGGGATTTCGATGGAGTCATTATGGACTCCATGCCCATAAGATCAAAAGGGTTTGAGCTGGTATTGGCACAATACCCTAAGGAACAAGTGGACGAACTGATGGCTTATCATGAACTGAACGGCGGTCTTTCAAGGTATGTGAAATTCAGGTATTTCTTTGAGCAGATCAGGAAAGAAACGATTACCGAAGCACAGGTCCTGGAGCTGGCAGCTCAGTTTTCTGAAATTATGCTTTCCCTGTTGCTGGATGAGAAGCTGTTGATTACTGACAGTGTTGAATTTATCAAAGCAAACTGGCAAAAATTCCAGATGCATATTGTTTCGGGATCTGATGGTAAAGAACTAAAAATGATCAATGACGAATTAGGTCTTTCCACTTATTTTAAAACGATCAGCGGTTCTCCAACGCCCAAAAAGCAATTGGTTGAAAATGTATTGACAGCGAATCAATACGATAAAAATGAAGTTGTTCTGATTGGTGATTCTATCAATGATTATGACGCTGCGCTATTCAATAATATCTCCTTTACAGGCTATAATAACCCAGAATTGAAACGGCTTTCCGAAAATTATATTACGCAATTTAAGCTAATCGCTACACAATGAAATTAAGTATCCTTAAGACGGTTTTCTTTGAATCCCTGAACAGGCTTTGTACTTTGATTATCGTACTGCTGGTTTCCAGGAATTTTTCTGTCAGTACTTATGGGTACTTTTCTTTATTTATAACCATCACCTCTATCGGGCAAACTGTCATTGACTTCGGCTCACAGAATTTTGGCGTCAAAGAACTGATCAAACTGAAGGAAATTACAGACATCAAAAAAATGGTAACTACCGTAAGTACCTTCCGTTTTATAGGGTTTATAGTTTGGGTATTGTTCTCCATTGTCTATTCTTTTTTCATAGAAGACTCGCTTACCTTCGCCACCCTTTTAATTTTATGGGGACTGATTTATCTCTATTACTGCGACTGGATTTTAAAAGGAGTGGGTAAAATATCCAGCCAGGCTTTAATCAACCTCACTACAAACGGAGTGGCCTTACTGGTACTCTATCTGCTGATCTGGAAAAAAATTGACCTGACGAACAGTTATATTATCAGTATTGCTAAAATAGGCCCGCTGTTAGCTGCCGCTATTATTTCCGGATTATTTTTAAAATGGTTTACCAAATCAAACCTGGTCCTGGTGGGGATCAAAAAAACATGGCCAAAAAGCCAGTTTAATGAGACTATGCTTTTTACCACTGGTAGTTTCTGTGCCAGAGCCTACAATTCAATAGGGCTGATCTTGGTGGGTTTCCTGCTTGATAAAACTACATTGGGGATGATCTCTTATGCCTTTACCTTTTATAATATCTTTAGTATGGGCAGGGCGATATTGATCACTTCGGTGTATCCATACTTCTGTAAACTCGAAAGGAAAAAAGCGCTGAAACTATCCATGTTTCTGAACCTGGGTGCAACACTATGCTTTGTTTTATTTATGATCATTTACCTGAATTATTCAGATGAAATTATCCACATTATTGTGCCGAAAACGACCGCTATTTCTGAGGTGATCCGGTTCAATTTTAATGTAGGTGTAGCGCTGATTGGTGTCGTGTGCATGTCCTTCTTTACCATTACTTTTTTACAAGCCTTTGAAGGCGGAGGAATCTTTAACAGGCTGACAATTTATGGGCTGGTGATCGTGCTGGTGCTGAACCTGCTGGGCTATTTCCTGGGTTACCTGAAATACAGTTCGATTGCTTCGCTGCTGGCTGCCGAATTTTTAATTGCTCTTTATTCTTACTACTACATTTTTAAAAAGACAGATAATGAAGGCATTAGTGAATAGATTATTTTTAAGCCTTGTGTTTTTGCTTCCATGGCATTCACTTGTTGTGAACGGTTATCTGAGAAAGTATTTCTCCCTGATCGTACTTTGGAAGGAATTGGCTGTTATTGCCTTGTTTATTCTGGCTATTACACACAAAGGGCCAAAAATAAGTGGTATTAAGCTGATTATATTGCTCAGTACTATTTTTCTGTTAACTGCGCATCTGTTTTTTAACAGTGTCGGCCTGCTGGCCGCCTATAGTTACCGGATCTACCTGCTGCCCATATTAATGACCATTTCACTTTATAAATTAGCAGACCTGATTGATTGGGAAAGAATCGCTAAGTGGTTTGTCATCGGTGCATTTGTGATGGCGGTATTTACGATTATCCAGCAATTATTTTTAGGAGAAAGTATTTACCTGAATGCAGGTTATCCAGTGAACACCTTTAGCGATGAAAAACTCAACTTTACTTTTTATATCGGCTATGGATTGCTGCAAAGAGGGGCAGGAGGGTTTATTGCGCCTATTCCGTACAGCGTATATTTAATCCTGGCGCTGGTGTTGCTGTTCAAATACAAAGAGCTGTTCAGTGCTAAATTTGCCAAAACCCTGAATATGGTTTTAACAATTAGCCTGGTGCTGACTTTTACCCGTTCCACCATTGCCACCTATCTGTTTTTCTTTGTGATCCCTTACCTGAATTTCTTTACCCCAAAGACTGTGAAATACCTGCTCGTTCTGGTATTTATTGTGATCATCCAGTTTTTCATCGTTCCCGCTTCTATTCAGGAAATGGAACTCGGTACAATTGATACTTTCTGGAGCAACAGTACCTCTCTGGAAGATACCAGTTCTGCCGGGCACTTTGAAAGTCTGGACAGGGGCTATAAAATTGCGTGGGAGAACATTGGAAATGGCATTGGTTTAGGTAAAGTAGGCGCACATACCGCCGCATTCTTTGACAATGCACTCGTTATCGAATCAGGGTACTTGTCTGTGATCATTGAGCTCGGTTTAATGACGGCTGTTTTTATATACCTGGCCTTCCCGCTGGTTCATTATAAAAAAGGCTCCTTATCAACCGTCATCATCCTGGTTTACCTTGCAGTATCTTTCCTGTTGCCACTAATCTATTACGTAGAATTATCCCTGTTAATTCTAATCACAATTGAAGCGCTAAATAACGAAAAGAAAATATATGTTGATCATAGTAGGCAGTCCCTGGCAAGCTCTTTTGGCTAAAAGTTATATTCTTAAGGAAAACATAACTGACCCGCAATATCTCATTGAAAAATCATCCCCGAAATCATTCGCAGAGATTATAAAAATACTCGATGCGGATGAAAACTCGATCCGGATGATTATTGAATGGCCGAAGCTCTCTGTGCTTTCCAAAGCGAAAGCTAACATCGCTTCTGATTATATAGATGCGATCATTCAGACCCTCAAACAAGAATACTTTAAAACAGTAGAAACGATTCTGGTCTTCTCTGAGCAAACCGTACTTTTTAAAATAATTTACGATCTGTTTGGAGCGAGCAAAACTTATATCAAATCAGAAGATGGAATACTGGATTATTTGCCGGAACTCAAACACCATAGCCTGCTTAAACAAATTGCCGGATATCTTTTTATCCAGTCAAAAGTTAAATATTACCTCTATAAAAACTACTATCCTGTTTTTAGCCAGGTGATCATGTTCAGTAAGGTTGAAGCTGTTAATGAGGAGCGTTATGTTCCGTTGACCATTCTTAAACAAGAGTTGCTGACTGTCTTGAAAACAGCTTACCTGGTTACCGAAGGAGCTGATACCTTCAAAGGTAAAGATGTGCTGTTGTTGTGTCAATCGCTGTCCGAAGACAAGGTCATTCCACTGCAGGAAGAGTTGAAGTTGTATGAGAAATTTATTCAACGCTGTAACGACATGAAACTGACGGTGATTATCAAACCTCATCCACGGTCATGTCCGGAAAAAATCGAGGCTTTAAGTAAACTCACTTCCAGCCAGGTTGAGTTTTTTGAAGACTATGGCATTCCAGCTGAATCAATGCTGCTCAACGGGAAATTTAAAGAAGTGGTAGGCGTTTATTCTAATACCATTATCTATGCCCATCAATTTTTCGGCGTTAAAGGGATTTCTTTATTGACCCCTGCAATGATTGATCTTTTGGCACGTAAAGAAAAAAAGAAATTTACTTATATCTACGCTCAGTTAAGAAAGTATTTTAGTAACGAATATACTGTTTTTCAATAGCTTATGAATTTGACATCGTTTCTTCCCTTCAAAATGAATATCGCAATCCTGGCGATTGCGATCATTCCGTTTACTGGCGGCTTTCAGAGCAGCCCAAAAGAAAAACCTGCTGCTGATGTCAAATTAGGAGCCTACTATTTTGACGGGTGGACTGGTAAATATGCACAGCATATCAGTCCTAAGCTGATGAATTCCTTCGCGAACAGAAAGCCGAAATGGGGGTGGATTACGAGTTCACAAAATGTAGTTGACCAGCAAATTACAGCGGCCTCCAATGCAGGTCTGTCTTTTTTTAGTTTCTGTTGGTATTATAGCGGGAAAGATAAATATAAAACAGAACCTTTAAATAACGCATTGAAGTATTTTCAGAAATCTGCCTTGACCAGTAAAATGGAATATTGTCTGATGGTTGCCAACCATAAAGGTTTTGAAATAGGTACAGCAGACTGGAGTACCGTTCAGGCAGAATGGGTAAGGCAATTTAAGACGCCAAACTATTTGAAAGTAAACGGTAAGCCCTTGTTAATCCTGTTTTCTGTACCCAATCTGGTTAAAGATCTGGGCTCGGCAGATGCGGTTAAAAGTGCTTTTCAGGATTTAAAAGCTGCTGCAACAGCCAGTGGACTGAATGGGGTAACCATGGCTGCCTGTATTTCCGGAGATCCGCAAAGTATCAGACAAGCAGAAGACTGTGGCTTTGATGTTTTGACGGGATATAACCAGCATAGTGCAGGATTTACAGCGAGAACCACGCAGATTCCAATTGACAGTATGCGGACTGCAGAGAAAAGATTATGGAACAGGGTAGCTAAAATCAGTGACTTGCCTTATATTCCTGTATCTACCCTCAACTGGGACCCAAGGCCCTGGTCTGCACCAAATAATGCTTATGATACTGCCCCTTATTTTGTGGGATATTCCGAGAAATCAGTTTACAACTCAGTAACCGGCATGCTGACCTGGATACACAAAAACGCAGCACATACTACTAAAGAAAACATTGCATTGCTTTACGCATGGAATGAAAACGGAGAAGGTGCCTATCTGACTCCCTCTGCAAAAGGGCCAAACTTCCTCAGAGGATTACAAAAAGCTTTAAATAAACAATAATGAGTTTGATACCAAAAAAGATAAGAATTCTGCTCGACGCACATATTTTTGATCATTCTTTTCAGGGCACAGCCACTTACATGTACGGATTGTATTCCGCATTGGTAGAATTCGAAGGACTCGAAATCTTTCTGTGCGCAAATGATCTTCAGCACTTAAAAGCACTTTTCCCTGACCCAAGATTTCAATTTGTGCAATTGAATGCAGGTTCCAGCATCAAGCGATTGCTGACCGAATACCCCAGGTTAATTAAAGAGGGGAAATATGATTATGCACACTTTCAATACATTGTCCCTTTTGTTAAAAACTGCAAGTTTATCAATACCGTTCATGACCTGCTTTTCCTGGAATTTAAACAATATTTTCCCTGGTCGTACCGCATCAGCAGAAAGGTGCTTTTTTTAGCTTCTGCTAAAAGATCGGATATCGTATTAACTGTGTCCGAGTATTCAAGAATTGATGTGGCCAAAAAGTTCCTGATCAATAAAGAGCAGATTCATGTAACCCCTAATGCGGTTACTGTAAGTCCCAGAAAAGTAGAATCTGAGATTAATATCAAAGAGAAGTTTGGCATTGAAAAATATATTTTATTTGTCAGCCGCTTTGAACCAAGAAAAAATCACAGTGGACTGCTTAAAGCCTTTCTAAATTTAAAACTCTATGAACAAGGCTATAACCTGGTATTTATCGGCAGTAAAAAAGAGAAAATTGAGCAAGACGCTTTTGATGAATTACAAAACCAGATGAATGAAGATAACCGGAAATATATCCATTTCCTGGAAGGGATAAGCTGGCCGGATCTGAATGCCTTTTATCAGCAGGCAGAAACCTTTGCTTTTCCATCCCTGGCAGAAGGCTTTGGTATTCCACCCATAGAAGCCGCCATGAATGGATGTAAAGTGATTTGTTCCAATCAGACCGCAATGTCAGAATTTGGCTTTTTCAAATACTTATTTGATCCGGCTGATCAGCCCGGATTTGAAGCCATGTTACGCGCAGTACTGGATGACAAAGCATACCCTTTTGAACAAATCAAACAGGAAATAACCAGTAAATATAACTGGGAAGTAATAGCAGACAATTTTTATAATATAATTAGCAAAGATCATATATGCGCATAGCGATAATCGGGACAAGAGGTATACCAAACTATTATGGTGGTTTTGAACAATGTGCAGAATACCTGGCGCTTGGGTTAGTGAAAAGAGGGTTTGAAGTTATCGTTTATAACTCTCATAATCATCCCTATCAGGAAAAGCAGTGGAACGGCGTTCAACTCGTGCACTGTTACGATCCTGAAGATAAAATAGGGACTGCTGGTCAGTTTATTTATGATTTGAACTGTATTCTTGATGTGCGTAAACAAAATTGTGATATTATCCTGCAATTAGGCTATACCAGCAGTTCAGTCTGGGGCTGGTTACTCCCTAAAAATGTAGTGGTTACAACCAATATGGATGGACTGGAATGGAAACGGACCAAATATTCAGAAAAGGTAAAGAAATTCTTAAGATACGCAGAAAGCCTTGGCGTGAAATATAGTGATCATCTGATCTCAGATTCTATAGGGATTCAGGACTATCTGAAAGATAAATACAAGAAAGACTCTGCATTTATTGCTTATGGTGCTACTTTATTTGAGCAGCCGGATGCAAAGGTACTGGAAGACTATAAGTTAGCTCCGTATGCTTATAATATGCTGATTGCCAGGTTAGAGCCTGAAAATAGCATTGAAGTTATTCTGGATGGTGTAGCTATGGCCAATCTTGATATCCCGTTTCTTGTTGTCGGTAAACATGAAACCGCCTTCGGGAACTATCTGAAAGAAAAATTTGCTGCCCACCCTCAGATCCAGTTTATTGGTGGGATTTATAATATCGGAATTTTAAATAGCCTGAGACATTACTCGAAGATTTATTTTCATGGCCATACCGTTGGTGGAACTAATCCATCCCTGCTGGAAGCAATGGCATCAAGCAGTTTGATCTGTGCAAATGATAACCCTTTTAATAAATACATTTTAGAAGAAGATGCTATCTATTTCCAGAATGCTGCCGACGTTAAAAAGCACTTGTTAAAAGTAATTTATGACCAGGATATTTATCAGACGATGTTAAGCAATAACAGAGATAAAATTACCAGGATCTATGACTGGGAGCTGATTGTTGACCAATATGCGAAGCACTTTGCAGAAGTTAAAGGACAGCTTAACCGATAATAGACGGTTTAACCAGATAATGTACAGTTTAACTTATAAAGGCCAGCTTAACCGATTAAAGATAGCTTATCGGTTAAGCTGGTTTTTGTAGGTCATTTACCAGCTTTTTCTCAGCTTTAAAAGCAAACCATAAGAATTATAAAGTAATTTACCCTGATCAAGGGCTGTAGCAAAACCAACGCTATAACCCTTGTTTAGTGGTCTCATGCCTTCCAGGTAGAAAGAAAACTGATCCACCGGGACAAAAATATTGGTCGTCTGCGGATTTCTGATCGATCCGGTTGATCCACCATAAATACTCGTTCCGAAAGTACCGTAGTTTTTGGAGTAAGTAAGTTTTGTCGTGAAGTCCCATTCCTTTACACTTCCAGACAAACCGAAATGTACTGCAACTACCCGGTTATTGATGAAATTATCCGCATACCGGTAAGCTTGTCCTTTTCGTGCATCATCTCTGGTAGTGATTAATGGATTTCCGACTCCTAAACCATTGTAAGACCACCCTTCCATGTAATAGAAGTTATTATAATAATCTTCATCACCAGACTTGGTAGGGATGGACCAGGGGTAACCTGCCTGATCTTTAGAATAAAAGAACTCAAATAATGCTTTTTTCCACTCAAAGCCACGGTTTTTGCGGTCATAATTCTTATTCTCGAAACTAATCCCATTTAAACCATCCCTGATATTTGCCAGTTTCGACAGCGCACCGACATCGTAAAAAGTCTGGCGGTATACCATCACTTTCACGCTGGTGAAATCATATTCAGCACCAAGATCAACCGAGCCCAGCTGATTGCCAATTTTCGAAGTAGGTACACCGGCAGCACCATAAGATTTACCTGTTGCTACATAGAAGAATGATTTGAGTGGAGAAAGTTTGAAATTAGGGCCATAAGCCTCTTTTTCATTGCCCCAGTACACCTGGTGGTTGAATCCGCCGTAAAGCTTCAATTTCCAGTCTTTCCTGCCCAAACGAACATAGAGAGATTTTTGATGGAAATAAGTAGTAGGGTGGGTGTTCTGAATTTGATAAACCTGGTTGCTGGACTGTGAACCAGTAATTACATCCAGAATTCTTGTTTTTCCAACCCAGCCATGTGTAAAGTTTCCTTTAATCGCAAACAGGCCATTAAAGGCTGGGATCGTGTAATAATCAGGAATTGAAAGTTCTATTTTGGGGATGCCCAATGCATTTCCCGATACAGAGAAATTACCAGAACTTAAGGTGGTATCCCCATTCAGCCCCATTACATCCTTTGTCCTTCCGCCTTTCAGTTGGAAAATTCCAGCTCTTACCTTTGCGTAAGCCTCAATTAACTGAATTTCAGAATCCTTTCCGGCATTTGCTCTGCCTTCAAAACCAAAACCCCAGTCTATCAGTTTTTTCTTTCCGGATGTACTATCAATTGAAGACGGTGTGTTATAATCGCGATGAAACCTTGCCATAAAACTTGCTGATGCACCGGGCGAAGGAGTGGACCCGAATTGATTTGACCGCATCCAGAAGGGAACTACACCACTGGTAGTCCCGATGGCCTGAGTCTCCACTTCGGCTTTTATACCTTTAAAGGTTTGCGCTTTTAGCTGGCAGGTCAATGCTAAAAGCGCTGCAGAAACTAATATTAACTTATTGTTAATGTTTTCAATGAAACTCATAACGGGATCAGAATAAAAAAAAGGTACGGTAGCGTGTTTATATTTAGAGCGTGCGTCTTTATATTTAGATGAAAGTCTCTCCAAAAGCGATGCTCATTTCTTTAACCACTTCTTTAATCTCCTGCTCCTGGTCCTTAGGGTAAATCAGCAGCGCGTTCCCTTCATCTACCACAATAAAATTATCCAGGCCACGTATAATGGCCAGTTTATCGTTGTTGATATGGATGATACTATTTTGTGTGTCTTTTATATTCAGCTGTCTGGCAGATAATACATTGTTGTCGTCATTTCTTGGCGCAGATTCGTATAAAGAAGCCCAGGTTCCAAGATCTGACCAGCCAAAGTCTGATGGAATAGTATATACATTGTCCGCCTGTTCCATAATTGCGTAATCAATAGATATGTTCGGCGATTTCGGGTAGATTTCATTGATAAATGTTTGCTCTTCAGAAGTGTTGTATACTTCTTTTCCGTTATCAAACATCGTGTATATCGTTTCTGCGTACTTTTTTAGTCCTTTCAGAATAGAGCCGGCCTTCCAGATAAAGATGCCTGCATTCCAAAGGTAATCTCCTGTTTTAAGGAATTCTTTTGCTTTTTCGAGTGAAGGTTTTTCGGTGAACTGAATTACTTTGTGTAATCCCGCATCCTGATCGGCTGCGTATTTGATGTAGCCATATCCAGTATCTGGTCTTGTCGGTGAGATTCCTAAGGTGACCAGCACATCATGCTGTTCTGTGTAAGCTAATGCCTGTTTGACTTTTTCAATGAAGATGTGCTCATGTAGTATAAAATGGTCTGAGGGCGCGACTACAATATTTGCGTCGGGGTTGATTTTATTCAGCTTAAATGAAGCATAGGCTATACACGGAGCGGTATTATTCCGGCTTGGCTCGCAGATGAGTTGTTCTAAGCTAATCCCTTTTAGTTGATTTATAATAATATTACTGTACTGACTATTAGTTACAATGTATATATTTTCAGGAGGGCATAATTTCAAAAAACGATCATATGTTAATTGGAGTAGTGATTTGCCAATACCAAGGATGTCAAGAAACTGTTTAGGGTAGGCATTGCGGCTTTTAGGCCAGAATCTGCTGCCGACTCCGCCGGCCATTATCAATACAAAGTTGTTATTTTTCATCTTTTCTGGTTGATTGTGGTTGCTCTTAAATGATTGAAAATCTTCTTTTTATTTGTGTTTGTGGTTCTTTTTTCTTTCGTTTTTAATACTTTATGAAGCGCGATAGCTTTTAGCGTGTGGTTTTAATGGCAGTTATCACCGTTGATTCTAAAATTATTGAATTATTCCCTGTAAACTGTTATGGAATTCAGGAGTTAATGATTTTTTAACCTTAATCTCATCCTCTTCTTGCAAATGTATTTATTTTTATGTTATTATAATTATGTTTCTATTGCTATTTGCGTTTAATAAAAGGTATATTATGTTAATATATTGTATTTAAGTGAAAATTTAATGCGGTGTTAATGAGGTAAAATCGGTAAGAGTGTTATATTTGCCCTTATAACATTTCTACTTATGACTAAATTAAAACCCTCACTCGTTATTTTGGCTGCCGGAATGGCGAGCCGTTATGGTGGTAACAAACAAATTGAATCTTTTGGGCCTTCAGGAGAAACCATTATGGAGTATTCAATTTTTGATGCCATTAAAGCAGGGTTTGGTAAGGTGATCTTTATCATCCGCGAAGAATTTGCTGCTTCCTTTAAAGCTTCCATTGAACCTAAGCTTGCCGGAAAGATTGAACTGGACTATGTTTATCAATCATTGGAGAAGTTTAGCGGTGGTCAGGAGATTTCTGCAGACCGTACAAAGCCGTTTGGTACACAGCATGCGCTGCTTTGTACTAAGGAGGCGCTGGATTCTCCTTTCGCGGTGATCAATGCAGATGACTTTTATGGATATGATGCATTCAAACAAGCTTACGATTTTTTAACCACGGCGGCTGCAGCAGGAAAATATGCCTGTATCGGATATGAACTAAAAAATAGCTTAAGTGATCATGGTTCAGTAACCCGTGGGGAGATTAATGTGAACCCAGCGGGTGATATTACAGGAATCACAGAGCGGAAAGAAGTGGTTAAAAAACAGGGGAGAGCATTTGCGAAGAATGGTGATACGCTGATTGAATTGCCAATGGATACAAAAGTGAGTATGAACTTTTTTTGTTTCACGCCAGAATTCGTAAATTGGAGTGAAGCCGGTTATCATAAATTCCTGCAAGAGCATGTAAATGACCTGAAGGCTGAATTTTTAATTCCCGAAGTTACAGATCAGCTGATTAATGCAGGTGAAGGTGTGGTGAAAATGATTCCTACCGAAGCTAAATGGTTCGGTGTGACTTTTAAAGAAGATGCTCAGATTGTTAAGGAGCGATTGCTGGAATTAACAGTGGAAGGGGCTTATCCTTCCAATTTATGGAAGTAATAATCAGGATGATCAACCATTAAACTTATAATGATGACTAAGAAAATTTTAATTACCGGCGGCGCCGGCTTTATCGGTTCCCATGTAGTGCGCAGGTTTGTAAAGAACTATCCTGATTACCAGATTGTAAACCTTGATAAATTAACGTATGCGGGAAATCTTTTAAACCTGACTGATGTAGAGGCTGCGCCAAATTACAGCTTTGTAAAAGGTGATATTGTGGATGCTGCATTTATAACCGAACTGTTCCTTGCGGAGCAATTTGATGCGGTAGTGCATTTAGCTGCCGAATCACACGTTGACCGCTCTATCTCTAATCCGATGGAATTTGTAATGACGAATGTGATTGGTACGGTTAATCTTTTGAATGCAGCAAAAGAGCATTGGAAAGGTAACTATGCCCAGAAGCGTTTTTACCACGTGTCTACAGATGAAGTTTATGGGGCGCTCGGTGAAACGGGGATGTTTACTGAAACTACTGCTTATGATCCGCATAGCCCGTATTCTGCATCTAAAGCAAGTTCTGATCATTTTGTGCGTGCTTACCACGATACATACGGTCTGGATGTTGTGATTTCCAACTGTTCAAATAACTATGGTTCTCATCATTTTCCGGAAAAACTAATTCCGCTGGCGATTAATAATATTAAAAATAATAAAGCAGTTCCAGTATATGGGAAAGGCGAAAATGTAAGAGACTGGCTTTGGGTAGAAGATCATGCCCGCGCTATTGATGTCATTTTTCATGAGGCGAAAGCAGGTGAAACCTACAATATCGGTGGTCATAATGAGTGGAAAAATATTGACCTGATCAGAATGCTCTGCAAGATTATGGATCAGAAGCTTGGGCGTGCATCCGGTACCTCCGAACAATTGATTACTTATGTAACCGATCGCGCTGGTCATGATTTAAGGTATGCAATCGATTCGTCTAAGCTTCAGGAGAAATTAAACTGGGTTCCAAGTCTTCAATTTGAAGAAGGTCTGGCCAAAACAGTAGATTGGTATCTTGAAAATGAACAATGGCTGGATGATGTGACCTCTTCAAATTATCAGTCTTATTATGAAACTCAATACGCAGAAAGATAAATGGATATATTAGTATTAGGTGCATCTGGCCAGCTGGGTAGTTGTATCAAAAAAGTAGCTTCGCAAAGAGAAATGGATTCTATCTCTTTTCCTGATGAAACAGCAGGAAATATACTGGACTATACAGCGCTTGAAAAATTATTCGTCGCAGAACAACCGAAATTTGTTATTAATTGTGCGGCTTATACAGCTGTAGATAAAGCAGAAGATGATATTGAGCTTTGTGAGCAGATTAACAGGGATGGTGCAAAAAATATTGCGCTGCTTTGCCAGGTATACGGCGCGGTGATGGTTCATGTTTCTACTGATTTTGTTTTTGGTGGTAACAGTGTCAACCTGTTGAAAGAAGAAGATGTTGCTGAGCCCATTAATGTTTATGGCGTCACTAAGCTGGCAGGTGAAAAAGATATCGCGGCTGTTTTATCTGCGCATTTTATTCTGCGTACCAGCTGGTTGTACTCTGAGTATGGAAATAACTTTGTGAAAACCATGCTGAAATTAGGTGCAGAAAGAGAAGAACTGAATATTATAGCTGATCAGATTGGCACACCAACTTATGCAATTGATCTGGCAAATGCAATTCTGGCTATTATTGAGTCGGGGAAAACAGCTTATGGAGTTTATCACTATAGCAATGAAGGGGTAACTTCCTGGTACGATTTTGCGCAGGGTATTTTCGAATTGAGTCATACAGCAGTGAAATTATTCCCTATTCCTACTTCTAAATATCCGACAAAGGCAGTAAGACCAAAGTTTTCAGTGATGGATAAAACTAAAATCAAAGAGACTTTTGATTTGGAAATCCCTTACTGGAGAGACAGTCTGCTGGCTTGTATCAATCAATTGACTTTAATTAACGTACCTCAAATTTAAGATATGAAAGGAATAATTCTGGCAGGAGGAAGTGGGACGCGTTTGCATCCGCTCACTCTTGTAATGAGCAAGCAAATGATGCCGGTTTATGATAAGCCGATGATTTATTACCCATTGTCAACTTTAATGCTGGCTGGAATCAGGGAGGTGCTGATTATCTCTACACCTCACGATCTGCCGAACTTTGAAAAATTGCTGGGTGACGGAAGTCGTCTGGGTTGTAAATTTTCTTATGCAGTACAAGCAGAGCCGAATGGACTGGCGCAGGCCTTTGTGATTGGCGCTGATTTTATTGGGAAAGATAAAGTTGCACTGGTTTTGGGTGATAATATTTTTCACGGAGAAGGTATGTCTAAATTATTGCAGGCAAGTGCAGATCCTGATGGAGGTGTTGTTTTTGCTTATCAGGTTTCTGACCCGGAACGTTATGGTGTTGTGGAATTTGACGAAGACAAAAAAGCAGTTTCTATCGAAGAAAAGCCAGTTCAGCCTAAATCTGATTACGCAGTTCCGGGTTTATATTTTTATGATAACAGTGTAGTAGAGATTGCGAAAAATATCAAGCCTTCTCCGCGTGGCGAATATGAAATCACTGATGTGAACAAAGTTTATCTGGAGCAGGGTAAGTTGAAAGTTGGTGTGCTTAGCAGGGGAACGGCCTGGTTAGATACGGGTACTTTTAATTCTCTGATGCAAGCAGGACAATTTGTTCAGGTCATTGAAGAGCGCCAGGGACAGAAAATAGGGGCGATTGAAGAAGTTGCTTACCGGATGGGCTTTATAGATGAAGCGCAGCTGACTGCTTTAGCTACTCCATTGGTCAAAAGTGGTTATGGGCAATATCTGCTGAAATTGCTGAAGTAAATTTATTTTTTTTACAGCTTTTTTATTTTTTTCAGCTTTTGCTGTAGCAAAGCTGCGCTGAAAAGACCCTCCGGATCGGTATCTGGAGGGTCTTTTTTTTGTGAAATATCACCGCAGTTTGTATGGATTGTTTTCAAATTGTTTCTCTTTTTTCCGTATAGAGGTGTTATTCAATCTATTTTATTCTTAAATGAAATGTAAAAAAAGCTTTTAAAACCATAAGGAGTATAGCGCTTATATTTTATTCAATTATTGTTAAATTTTGATTAAATAATAAATATCATGCTATAAAAAACTTTTTAAGTTAAATATTGCAATAAAATTGATAATTGTCTTTGCGATTGACGCTTATTTGCTATATTCGTGTGTCTATAAATAAATCCACCTATGCAAACACGTTATTTATATCTTTTGAGGTATGTTTTACCCGTCACTGACCTGTTAATGCTTAATCTGGTTTACTTTGCAGCCTACGATTTAAGTATTTACATGGGAAAAAATGTTTCCTATGAATTATTACATCATTATGTGATCGTATGTAATCTGATTTGGGTGTTTAATGCCTTATTTTTTGGTATGTATACCGAATATGGAGCAAGGCGCCTGGAGCGTATTTACAGAAGCACCTGGAGAAGTGTACTGATGCATGCTGTTTTATTCTCGGCTTATCTGTTATTGGAAAAGAATATAGACTTTTCAAAAACCTTCATTGCGGTCTTTTATTTCCTGCTTTCCAGTGCATTTATACTAAATCGTTTTGTAGGAACGTCTTTGCAATTTGTGCTGATCAATAAATTCCATGTGACTAAAAAGGTAGCTGTAATGGGAGGTAATCCCACTGGAAACCGCCTGGCCAGTTATCTGACCAAGCAAAATAACGTAGACTTTTATGGGATTATCGCCGAGCGCGATGAAGATTTTTACAGCGATAAAACAGGGCTGATCTCTGACTTTGCTATTGCTGAAATGAAAGCAGCAGCAGCCGGTGGTGTCAAAGACTTGTACGTTTCAGTTCCGCCGGAAAGAATGTCAAAAATGCATTCACTGGTAAGAGAGGCAGATAAACAATGTCTGCGCCTGAAATTCATTCCTGATATCGCAGGGTCTTTAGATGCGCCGTACACGATGAGCTATATGGGGGATGAATTTCCGATCATAACTTTGCGTAACGAACCTCTGGAATTGATGGGCAACCGGTTCAAGAAACGGACTTTTGATATTATCTTCAGCGGTCTGGTTATTCTGTTTATTCTGAGTTGGTTATATCCAATCATTGCTTTGCTGATCAAAATTCAAAGTAAAGGTCCTGTACTGTTCAAGCAACTGCGCAGCGGTAGAAATGATGAACCATTCTGGTGTCTGAAATTCAGAAGCATGCGGATGAACAGTACCAGTGATAAAAAACAAGCAACCAAGAACGACGACCGTATTACCCCGATTGGTAAATTCCTGCGTAAAACAAGTCTGGATGAACTGCCACAATTCTTTAATGTATTTGCCGGCAGTATGACTGTTGTAGGGCCAAGACCACATATGTTAAGCCATACAGAAGAATACAGAGCAATTATCAGTGAATTTATGGTGCGTCATTTTATGAAACCAGGAATTACCGGATGGGCTCAGGTCAACGGCTTCCGTGGAGAAACCAAAGCGCCAGGTTCTATGGAAAAACGTGTCAAACACGATATCTGGTACCTGGAAAACTGGACTGCTATGCTGGACGTGAAGATCCTCTTTATGACTATCATCAACGTAATTCATGGCGAGGACAACGCCTACTAAATACTATTCTAACCAAATCTTTGCCCCGGAAAGGATTTTCCGGGTTTATTTTATTGAGTGTAACCTAAAGTACATTTATGCGATCTACCTATCGAAATTTACTATTGCTTTTACTCCTCACTCAATTCCAGTTTTCATTTGCCCAGGTCAAAAAGACCATTACCGGAAATATAACTGATGGGAAAACAGGAGAAACCTTAATTGGTGCCAGCGTGAAAATAACCGGTGGCACAACCGCCGTAGCCATGACCAATGGGTACGGCTTTTATGCTGTTAGCACTTTACAGGGCGAGCATGATATATCTGTAAGCTTTATCGGCTACAAAACGATCACAAAACATCTTAGCTTATCACAAAACATAAGACTGGATTTTGTACTGGATCCTGGTAATCAACTAGATGAAGTGGTTATTTCCAGCACAGCTATTGATGATAACATTAACAGCCCTCAAATGGGGCCGCAGAAAATGAGCAGCAATGAAATCCGGAGCCTCCCCATGCTGCTGGGCGAAAGAGATGTGATGAAGGCGCTGCAACTCCTGCCCGGTATCAAATTAGCAGGCGAAGGGAACAGTGGTTTTTATGTCAGAGGAGGAGCAACCGATCAAAATCTGATCCTGCTGGACGAAGCTCCGGTTTACAATGCCTCCCATCTGCTCGGCTTTTTCTCTACCTTTAACCCCGACGCAATCAAAGACGTCACTGTCTATAAAGAGGGGATGCCTGCGCAATATGGCGGAAGATTATCCTCGGTCATAGATATCAAAATGAACGAAGGCAATAGCAAAGAAACTACTGTAGAAGGAGGTATTGGCCTCATTGCTTCCCGGCTCAAAGTAGAAGGGCCAATAGTCAAAGACAAAGGATCCTATATGATCAGTGGCAGGAGAACCTATCTGGATGCGTTCTTTAAATTATCCCCCAATAAATCTATCAGTAAAAATGCCCTTTACTTCTACGATCTCAATGCAAAAGCCAATTACAAACTGGATGAAAAAAACACCCTTTTCCTCTCCGGCTACTTTGGAAGAGATAAACTCGATCTAGTCAATATCTTTGGATTTGATTGGGGCAATGCAACGGTAACCATGCGCTGGAACCATTTATATGGCCCGAAGCTGTTTTCCAATACTTCTATCATCTACAGCCATTATAGCTATGAGATCAATAACCTGATGGAAGATGCTAACTTCGAAGTCAATTCATTTATCAGAGACTTTAATTTAAAGCAAGACTTCCAGTATAGCATCAGCAATAAACACCAGCTGAAATTTGGTCTTAATGCCATTCATCATACCATAGCTCCCGGTAAGATGACCGCCACCAGCGCATCCAGCGTCAACCCCATTACTTATGAAAACCGCAAAGGACTTGAACTTGCCGCCTATCTGACAGATGAATGGACCGTAAGCGATAAGTTTAAAATGGTCTATGGATTACGATTGAGCGGCTTCGCTGTAATGGGGCCGGGTAATTTCAAAACCTATGATGCTGATGGTAATATCACACAAACTCATGCCTATAGCGCTGGTCAGTCTGTTAAAAATTACCTCAACCTGGAGCCCCGGTTTTCGGCCAGTTATAAACTAAACAGCAACAGCTCCATTAAAGCTGCTTATACCCGGAATACACAGAATATCCACTTGATGTCTAACTCTACGTCGACCTCTCCAACAGATTTATACATAATGAACAGCAATAATGTAAGGCCGGAAATCGCAGATCAGGTCTCTACAGGCTACTTCAGAAATTTCAACGATAATCAATATGAATTCTCTGCAGAAATCTATTATAAATCAATGCAGCATCAAATCGAATACCGGAGTGGGGCAGACTTGCGTGAAAAAGACAATGTAGAAGCGGATTTGCTTTATGGCGATGGCAGAGCTTATGGTGTAGAATTGTTTTTCAAGAAAAGGTCCGGCAAATTCAACGGTTGGATAGGCTACACCTATTCTAAAACCGAAAGACAATTTGATGCGCTGAATGACGGCCGGTGGTTTAATGCCAAACAAGACCGGACACATGATGTTTCTTTGGTCGGCATTTACAAAGCCAGTCCCCGCTGGACATTTTCTACCGTATTTGTGTACAATACAGGGAATGCAGTGACTTATCCGAGCGGTAAATATCAGGTTAATGGCAGAACCGCTTTTTATTATGCGGATAAAAACGGTTACCGTACCCCAGCTTATCACCGCCTTGATGTTTCAGCGACGCTGGAGGGTAAACCGGGTAAAGAATACCAATCCAGCTGGACTTTTGGTATTTATAACCTCTACAATAGACAGAACGCTTTTGCAATCAATTTTAAGGATGATCCGGATAATGCTGCTAAAACACAGGTCGTGAGAACAACCTTGTTTGGAGTTATCCCTTCCGTAACCTGGAACTTTAAATTCTAGTATCATGATGTATTCAAAGAACAACAGAAAAATTAAGCCAGGAACAGGATTCCTGATCGGGATATTATTGCTGGGCATATTTTCAAGCTGCGAGAAAGCAATTGACCTGAACCTGGATAATGCAAAGCCAATCATCGTGATTGATGGTGGCGTAAATGACCTTAATGAAGTTCAGGTAGTCAGGATTTCTACTACCTATTCATTTACCGAAGCAAATAAATTTAACGGGCTTGCCGGAGCAAAAGTTGTACTGACCGGCAGCGATGGTACAACTGTTAATTATACGGAGAAAACTACCGGGATCTATAACAGTCCTAAATTCAAAGGGAAACCTGGGACTACGTATAAGCTAACTGTCAATGTACAGGGGCAAACTTATACCGCAATTTCTACCATGCCGCAAAAAGTAATTTTGAACCTGCTGACTTTTAAAGAGTTTACAGTGGTCGATAAAACGAGGAAATATGTGGCTGTTATTTATGATGATCCGCCTGCTGTAGACAACTGGTACCACTCCATTGTCCGGTTCAAAGGAAAAGTGAAATTCGATGTCGCGACGGACGATCGTTTCAACAACGGCAATAAAGTTAATGATGTGATCTTTTATGATCTCAGCAAGGACATGGTTCCTGGCGATACTGTGGCCGTAGAGTTTCAATGTGTCGATAGAGCAGTCCACAGGTACTTTTTTAGCCTGGGTCAGAATTTATCCGAAACCCAGCCTGTTTCACCAGCTAACCCACCTTCAAACTTTGATAACAACGCCCTGGGTGTCTTCAGTGCTTATACTACAAGCTCGCGCAAAGCACTGTTCAGGTAAAGTAATGGGAGAATAAAGCAGGCCCTTCTATTGGAAGGGCCTGCTTTTATTAACATATCGGCGATATTGGAGAATCATTTAATAACATTAAAAGATCGCTTAGCCAATATCAAGAAGGTTACTTCTTTAATAGCTGAATTTACTTATTGATACCAAAAGCTTCCCAGCCTGAAATCGTTGTCCGGTTACAAGTCATTGCCTGCGTACCGTTTTCGCTTGAAATGTATTTTCCATTATTTCCTCTGAAAGATACTGTTCCATCTGCATTGGTTACCCAGTCAAATTTCTCCCAATCACCAGCCGTAGTACGGCTGCAGGTAATAGCCTGCGTTCCGTTTTCAGAAGAAACATATTTGCCTTTACTTCTTAACGAGATTTTACCACCTCCAGCATCAACTACCGTAAAAGTCTCTACAGGTGATGCCGCAGTGCGGTTACAAATCATTGCTGTAGCGCCATCTTCACCACTTACATAACGGCCATTGATCCCTTTTAGCGTTACTGTACTTCCGATTGGAATAGATCCACCTGGATTGCCCGCTCTGGAAACTACCACCTGGTTAATTGCAGACAGCAGCGAGTTTGCGCCAGTAGCATCTTGCGATAACTCCCAGATCATAATACCACCAGCCTGGTCAAAAGCAAGATTAGTTTTGCTTTTAATGGTAGGGATGCCATTGTATCCGATTCCCGCATAAGAATCTGAATTTGGACTTCCGCCTCTTGATAAAATGGTTTTATAATCTACATACTCATTAGAAGAACGGCCATAAAATGGAACTCCTAAATTAGCTTTGCTTGCAGGAAGACCTCTGCCTACCCAGTAGTTTAAAGACTGAACTGCAAGTGCATAGGTAGAGTGATTAGCTCCGCCTTCGTCATAAGCCATGATGTTTAAGAAATCTACTGCAGCGAATACCGCATTTTGAACACCAGGGCCATTGTAAGAAACTACAGCTGCGGTTAATAATTTTCCTTTGTTGTGCATCGCAGTACTTAACTGCTGCATTAAAGCAGTATAATTATTGCCTGAATTTCCTGCGTCAGGATATTCCCAGTCAATATCAATCCCATCCAGATTATACTGATTCACCAAATTGATTACGTTGTTGGTAAATGTGGTCCTGCCAGATGCGCTTGATGCGAAAGACTCAAATGCACTGTCATCCCCATTATTCCATCCGCCAACTGAGACTAATACTTTTACATTGTTAGCATGTGCTGTAGCAACCAGGCTTTGAAGTTTGGAAGGGTTTTCTAAAGGCTGGAAACCACCTGAAGCGGTAGGAAGAATAAAAGCATAATTGATATGCGTTAACTTGCTGTACTGGATTTGATTAACTTCGCCTGCCCAGGAAGGTACATAGCCAATTACTTTAAAGTTAGCTGCAGAAACGGCATTGACCGATGTGTTATTTGCATTCATCTGGTTGTCAGGAATTGCAGACTCTGCCTCTTGCTTTTTACAGGATGCCATTGCTAATAATAGCAATGCAGGCATTAACATTAATCTTAAATGTTTTTTTGTTTTCATGATAGTTGGTTTAGGTTATTGATTTAACATAAAACTAACATCATAAATTGTATAAAACAAAATATTATTTAATTAAAATTAAATAATTAATATTTAAAGATAATTAGTGATACGCTTTAAATACAGTGAGTTTTGGCTTTTAAGGACGTTTTTTATCCTGAGAATCATCTTTATATGAAAATTAGTGAAAATTTATGATTCGGAATAAAACCAATAAAATATTAAACTAATAAATAGTCAAAAATGCAGCTATGCCTGATAAAAGGTATACTTTTATAGAATGAACCCGGCAGGTTTAAAATAAATATTAAAACTGCATGGCAATATTTATGTTAATCATCAAAGGTTCCTGTTAATCATCAAAGGCTCCATTTAACAAAAAACAACAATAAATAAATAAAATGAAATCAATTATTCCATTATTATCTGCTGCAGTTATGGTGTTTTCATCCTGTAGCCATCAGACGTCAACCTCTTCAGCCAGGAAGATCAAAGAAGATGCGGCAACCAACAAGGCATGGAAAAGACCGGTTGGCAAAAGTATTTATGCTGTGCTGCAAGTTAAAAGTACCATTAAAGTTGGTGACTCCGTGAAACTGAAATTTACTGTTTACAACCCTACAGACAGTGTACAGCAGTTTTGTAAATGGCACACTCCATTTGAACCTTTAATGAGTAAATACCTTGACGTTAAAGAAGCGAATGGTGAAGAAGCAAATTACCAGGGCGCAATGGCTAAAAGAATGATGCCGCCACCTGCCAGCAGTTATCAAAAAGTAAACCCAGGAGACAGTCTTTCAATCGAAGTTGACTTGCTTAAAGGTTATGCGGTTAAAAAACCAGGAAAGTACGCGATTACCTATACCGGAGAAGGAATGAGTGGACTTGCGGTTAAAGACAGTGTTGTTTTTAATTACGTTAAACCATAATAAGTTCAGAAATCTTCCACAGCCTGCCCTGATGAACTGATTTGTATTTTTTGGACTACTACCATAGTCCATCAATTCGACATTAGTCCATCATTGAACACTATTCCATCCATCCAACACTGCAATTTTCTTCGCTGCAACACAATTTTCCCTCCTTCCTGCAGCATTAACTTCGTAAAGAATACATTATAATAGGAAATAAGGTTTATTTGAAATTAAATAAATCCTATCTTATCCTGCCAAATCAGTAAACCATTATAATGCTATGAATATGTATCGAAAATTTCTTGTTTTAAGTTTAAGCAGTTTGCTCACTTTAGCGGCGGCTGATACTTTGTATGCAGCAGACCATTCCCCGGCAATTCACCTTAAAAATGCAGCAACTGCAAAAGAATTAATAGGACGCTGGGACATCACTATGGACGAAAATGGTAAAACTGTTCCGTCCTGGCTAGAAGTTAAACTTTCGGGCAACAGCACACTGACCGGCTATTTCGTTGGTGTTTCGGGAAGTGCGCGTCCAATCGCCAAAGTCACTTTTAAGGATGGTAAATTCAGTTTCACTATTCCACCACAATGGGAAAAAGGAGATCAGGACTTTGTGATAGAAGGAGAACTGACAGGAGATGAAATTCATGGGACTTTGGTCACCAGCGAAGGGAAAAAACACAATTGGAAAGGTGTGAAAGCCCCTTACCTGTACAGAACTGCTCCGGTAGCCTGGGCTAAACCTATTGCTTTGTTTAACGGAAAAGATCTGACCGGATGGAAAGCTTTGGGCGAGAATCAGTGGGTTGTTAAAAATGGGGTATTAACCAGTCCGCACTCAGGTGCTAATCTGATCTCAGACCAGAAATTTACAGACTTTAAATTACATGTAGAATTTAAGTATCAAAAAGGTAGTAACAGTGGCGTGTATTTAAGAGGACGCTACGAAGTGCAGATTGAAGATAGTCCTAAAGATGCACATCCTTCAAGCGTGTTGTTTAGTGGAGTTTATGGTTTCCTGCCACCCAATCAGATTGCTGCTTTAGGGCCAGACCAATGGCAGACCTATGATATCACACTAATCGGACGTATGGTTACTGTGGTCGCGAACGGAAAAACAGTCATCAGTAACCAGGAAATTCCAGGAATTACAGGTGGTGCCCTTGACAGTAAAGAAGGGGAGCCTGGGCCAATTTATTTTCAGGGAGACCATGGGCCGATTGAATTCAGAAAAATTATAATTACCCCAATCAAATAGGAATTATAGTTTCCAATGGGAATTATAGTTTCAGATAGGCTTTACAGCTGTAAATAAGAGTTATAGTTTCGGATTGAAATTATAGTTTCAGATTGGCTTTACAGCTGTAAATAAGAATTATTGCTAAAAAAGAATTATAACGAATGGTTAACGGGGTTTTCACTAATCCCGTTGACCATTTTTAATTGTCTTTTGTAATCAGAAGGATTAACCTTCATCGTCTTTTTGAAGATCTTTGAAAAATGGTGGCGATCAGAAAATCCACATTCATAAGAAATCTCATCCAGCGACTTATTGCTATGGTGCATCAAATGGCAACTTGCCTCTACTCTTAATTTCAGGATATAATGCTGTGTGGTAATCTTCGTACTCATCTTAAACAGCCGGGCAAAGGAATTGATGGCCATATTTGAGGCATCAGCCAGCTGCTCATTCGTTATTTTTCTCCTGAAATTTCCCTCAATGAATTTAATCGACTTTAAGATTCTGTGGTCAATGTTTCCTGAATCCCAGATTTCATCTGGCAAATTCAATAAACAAGCTGCAATTAGCTGTTTAACACGTAAAGATTCTTTCATACTGGTAATCAGGTCGGTCATGCAGGCCTTTTTGATCTCCGTTAACAAATGGCTGATCGATTCGTTAAGTTTGCTTAGATAAATGCTGTTATTGACAAAATCCAAAGGGTAGCCGAGTGAGAAATGAATGAAAAAATGATCCACTTTTCCGTTCGATTTCAGGGTAGTAAGACTGTCAGTCTCTATGAACTTCCGGCCGATAATAGACTCATCCTGAAAGTTGAAATTTCTTTTTAATTGTGATGAAAATGAAGTGTTGGGAGGGATGATCAGTATATTTTCGTTATTCAATGGAATAGTGCCGTCCTTAAATCTGATGGTTGAACCCGCAATGGAATTATGATAAATCCGCCAAAAAGGAACTTTGAGATCATCACATTCCCATTCTTCTAAAATCCAGTAACGGCAGCAAAACAATTTTATGCTTAGCTCTTTAAAGTTTTGATGTACCGCAGAAGGGTCTATTTTAATTTCCTCACTTAACTTCCTTGTCATTCAATGTTTGTTTTATACATAATTTTGAGCAAATCATACAACAGGATTGGAAATAGTTTTCCCAACTTTAGAAACCGAATATAAACAAAATTAAAATTTGACTCGCTTGACGTATCGCCAGGCAGTGTAATTCTGAAAAGTTTTTTCAAAATTCTTTTCAGTCAGCACTGATTTCTGCAGCAGATGGCTGGTCCTTTGAATCATCAAGATTAATTTTAGAGCGTATGAAACCACAACTGCTGAAAATCTCAAAAAGCCCTGCACAATCATTCACTGTGCGCCATGACCTGAAGCCTGGGATGAATAATAAATTTCACTATCATCCTGAGGCAGAACTTATCTATTTTATCAAAGGAAAGGGAGCACAATTTATTGGGGACAGTATCAGTGAATTTAAACCTGGTGATCTGGTTCTTGTCGGTGCAAACCTGCCACATTACTGGCGGTTTGATGAAGATTTTACGACCATTGATCCAGAGAATTACGCTGACTTTAAGGTTGTCCATTTCTCTGAGAAATTTTTGGGAGAATACTTCCTCAATATGCCTGAAAATAAACTGATCAAAGATATCCTGGACAAAGCTAAACGCGGTATCAGGATTGAAGGCGCGAACAAAAAGAAAGTAACCCAGATGTTGGATTACATGCTGGAAACAGAGGGAACTGACCGCATTATTTATATGATCCAGGCATTACAGGAAATCGCTAAATGTGATCAATCCGAGTTTTTGTCTTCGATTGGGTATTCCCCGGCCAAAGAAGAAATGAACAACGACCGCATTCAGGATATTTATGACTATACATTTGCTAATTTCAGGAATAGAATTGAACTGAAGGAAATTGCAGATGTAGCGCGGATCAGCCCTAATTCTTTCTGCAGATATTTTAAATCTTTCACCCAAAAAACATACTCACAATTCCTGACAGAAATTAAAGTAGGGCAGGCTTGTAAGTTATTAATTGATAACAGGTTAAATATAAAGCAGATCTGTTATGAGAGTGGATTCAATAACTTCACCAGTTTTCATAAATGTTTTAAAGGCATTACCGGGAAGAGTCCCTTAAGTTATCAAAGGGAATTTATGACTTCTTAAACCTGAATGCTAAAAAAGTTGAATCATATGCTAAACGGCTGGTTATAATCAAACGTTTTTATAGCTTACTTGCTGTTACAATCAACAGCAAAAGAGAATGAAGCGTTTTTTATTAAAACTGCCAGTTTTATGTTCCATCCTGCTATTCACTGCCCGGACATTTGCACAAACGGCAGGAGATGAGGATAAAGATATGTTCAATAAAGCCCAGGCCAGAGATCAAAAAGCAATTGATAAAGCTGTCAATGGCTGGTGGAAAACTGCGATGACCACTCACGACCAGCGCATTCAGTGGTGGCGTGAGGCAAAATTCGGCATGTTTGTACATTGGGGCGTTTATTCGCAGGCTGCAGGAGAATGGAAAGGAAAAAACGTTGAAGGCTATTCTGAGCATTTAATGCGGAAAGAGAAAGTTTCCAAAGCTGATTACCTGGAACTTGCCAAAACTTTTAATCCGGTGTCTTTTGATGCCACGGCCTGGATTACCGCTGCTAAAAATGCGGGGATGAACTATTTTATCATCACCGCCAAACATCATGATGGTTTTGCGATGTATCCATCGGTTGTATCTGATTTTAACCTGACTGCCCAAACTCCTTTTAAAAGAGACCCATTAGCTGAGCTCGCTGCTGCGGCAAAAAAGCAAGATATGAAGTTTGGCTTCTATTATTCTCATGCTTTCGATTGGGAAGACCCTGATGCACCTGGGAATGACTGGGAATATAAGAACCCAGGGGGTGATCAATTGATAGGCGGGACAAACTGGTATGATCAGCACCCCGGCTGGCTTCCTAAAGCCGTGAAGTATGTGGATGAAAAAGCAATCCCTCAAATTCTGGAACTGATCAAAAAATACCATCCTGATATCTTATGGTTTGATACCCCGCATAAAATGCCATTTTCTGAGAATCTTCGTATCCTGGAAACGATACGAAATGCAGACCCGGATGTCGTTGTTAATGGCAGGCTGGCCAGAAACGGAAATACAAATTTCGGAGACTATCAGAACACAGGAGACAGGCCCGCAGAATTTGCACCTGTTTCTGGCGATTGGGAGGCGATTCCCACAACCAATGAATCTTATGGCTATTCTAAACACGACCATAGCCATAAATCTGTTGAATTTTTTGTGCAGTTACTCGCTAAAGCAGTTTCCCGCGGAGGGAACCTTTTGTTAAATATCGGCCCAGATGGTCATGGTAATTTTGATATAAAAGATCAGGCTATCCTGGACGGAATTGCAACCTGGATAAAGAAAAATGGAGAAAGCATTGCGCAGGCTTCTAAAACTCCTTTACCACTGCAAAGCTGGGGAGTGACCACAATGGGAAAAGACAAAATTTATCTGCATGTTTTCAACTGGCCTTCCAATCACCTTTTATCATTAGGAGGTTTAAGCGGGCAAACAGGGACACCTTACTTCCTCCAGGATAAATCAAAAACAGCGATCCCAATCACACAACCGGGCGCTGAAATTGTCTTTAGTCTGCCAGCTCAAATGCCTGATAGCCTGAATACCGTTATTGTTTTACCCATTAAGAGAACGCCCCGGATTGATCCGGTCAGGCTTATTGCGGCTGCAGGCTTAACAACCAGGCTGCTTGCTTTTGATGCGGATTATAAAGATCCTGATTTCAAGTACGGAGACGGTAAAACAAATAAATATGACATTAGTAACTGGAAGTCAACCCATCAAAAGATAGGCTGGAAATTCCGCACCACGGCTACTGCTAATTTTACCATACGAATCAAATATATAGCTGCGGGAACTATTGGGGGGCAATATACATTGACACTCGCGGATCAGGTATTTACAAAAAACACCGCTGCTGGATCCAATAATCCTGTCAATGAAGAAATAGGAACCATCCGGCTTAATCCGGGAATACATAACCTGCTGCTTACTCCGCTGAAAATCCCTCAAACCGAACTGATGAAATTGCTGGAAGTTCAACTTGTGCCTGTTAACTAAACCAAATATCTAACCAACTATAATATGAAAAAGAGCTGTTCTATACTATTGATTCTGCTTGCCTGTAGTCAGCTGGTTGCTGCACAAGCTCAGGCACAACCCAAAGATGAAAGAATGAAATGGTGGCGTGAAGCCCGGTTCGGTATGTTTATTCACTGGGGTGTTTACGCACAATGGGCAGGAGTTTATCACGGTCATGAACAAGGCAGGGGTGGTGCAGAATGGATTATGAACCGCTCTAAAATTCCTGTAGCTGAATATCAGGCTAAAGCCAGAGAATTTAATCCGCAAAGCTATGATCCGGACTCCTGGGTGAAAATGGCTAAAGACGCAGGTATGAAATATATCGTCATTACAGCTAAACATCATGATGGCTTTGCACTTTTCAAATCTAAAGCCAGCAAATGGAACATTGCTGATGCAACTCCCTATGGTAAAGATTTATTAAAACCACTGGCCGCTGCCTGTAAGAAATATGGCATAAAGCTGGGCTTTTACTATTCACATGCACAAGACTGGAATAATCCGGGCGGTTCAGCAGCGAGAAAGCTGATGAGAGAAGGTTGGGCGAATCCGGACTCTACTCAAATTGATGCCTATACTTTAGCGCATAACGGACATTGGGATCCTGCACAGGAAACGGCAACATTTGATCAGTATATGGATAAAGTTGCTGTACCTCAGGTTAAAGAACTGTTGACCAATTATGGGGATGTCGCCGTGCTATGGTGGGATACACCAACTAATATGACAGACAAAGCTGCTTTAAAATTACAAGAATTGTTAAAATTACAACCGAACATCATTACCAATGACCGCTTAAAGAGACCCAACTTCCCGGGGGATACTAAAACCCCAGAACAGAAAATACCAGACCGTAAAGAATTGGATGGCAAAGACTGGGAAACCTGTATGACGATGAATGGGACCTGGGGGTACAGAACAAAAGATACCAATTGGAAAAGTACGGCCGTATTGATAAAAAATCTGGTGGATATCGCTTCCAAAGGTGGAAACTATCTGCTGAATGTAGGGCCAAAACCTGATGGGACATTTCCTCAGGAAAGTATTCAACGGCTGGATGAAATAGGGAAATGGATGAAAATTAACGGCGAAGCTATTTATGCTACACAGGCAAATCCACTGGAAGAGGTGAATTGGGGAAGAATTACGGCGAAAGAAAATGGAACGGAAACTATTTTATATCTTACGGTACTAGACTGGCCGGCAGGTGGTAAAATAGAAATTACAGGGTTGACTAACCAGATAAAATCGGCAGTTTTACTAGCAAGTGGCCGTTCACTGAAATTTACGGATAATGTAATTATACTTCCTGCTTCGGCACCAGATTCAATTGCATCCGTCATTAAAGTTAAAATTAAAGGAAAAATTGTGCGCAAAGCTCTCAAAAAAGGGAATATGAAATCTGGTGCACTCGACTAAATATAGCACATGAACATAAAATATCTGATCAGTACACTAGTCATTTTAATCATTGCGCAGACTTCCTTCTGCCAATCCAAAAATATATACCATAAAGGATGGGTGGATTTTAATAAAAATGGGAAGATGGATCTTTTCGAAGATCCATCCCAACCTGTTGAAACCAGGGTAAATGACTTATTAAGTCAAATGAACCTGAACGAAAAAACGAATCAGACCGCCACTTTATATGGCTATGGCCGTGTATTAAAAGATGAAATGCCCACCGCTGGATGGAAATCTGAAATCTGGAAAGATGGTATTGCCAATATTGATGAAGAGTTAAACGGCCTGGCTTACAATAAAAAAGCGCAAACTCAATATTCCTTTCCTTTCAGCAAACATGCTTCCGCAATTAACACCGTACAAAAATGGTTTGTGGAAGAAACCCGGTTAGGGATACCCGTAGACTTTACAAATGAGGCCATTCACGGTCTTTGTCATGACCGGGCGACTCCGCTTCCAGCGCCGGTCAATATCGGAAGTACCTGGAACAAGCATTTAGTTTATCAGGCTGGAAGTATGGTTGGCACAGAAGCCAGGGCCTTAGGGTATACTAATGTTTACGCCCCTATTTTAGATGTCGCGCGCGATCAAAGATGGGGCAGGGTAGTAGAATGTTATGGAGAAGATCCATTTTTAATCGCAGAGCTGGGCAAGCAAATGACCCTGGGTATACAAGATCATGGCGCTGCGGCTACCCTGAAACACTATGCAGTTTACAGTGTTCCTAAAGGCGGGCGCGATGGAAATGCAAGAACAGACCCGCATGTCGCCCCGCGCGAAATGCATCAGCTGTTTTTATATCCTTTCAGAAGAGTTATACAGGAAGCTCACCCTATGGGAATTATGAGCAGCTATAATGATTGGGATGGCGTACCGGTTTCAGCGAGCCATTATTTCCTGACAGATTTACTCCGTAAACAATTCGGATTTACCGGTTATGTTGTTTCTGACAGTGAAGCTATTGAGTTTATTTTTAGCAAACACCATGTGGCCGAAAATATGAAGGGAGCCGTAAAACAGGCTATAGAAGCAGGTCTGAATGTATATACCAATTTCAATATGCCAGATAAATACATCTTGCCTCTGCGTGAACTTGTTAACGAAGGAGCCGTTCCTATGGAAACACTAAATCAGCGGGTAGCCGACGTGTTGCGGGTGAAATTTAAACTCGGTTTGTTTGATCAGCCTTACGTAAAAGATCCTGCTGCAGCCGATCGGGTTGTCCATACCAAAGCAGCTGAAGAATTGTCAAGACAAATCAACAGAGAATCCCTGGTTTTGCTAAAAAATGCAAACCATACTTTACCATTGGATAAAAGTAAATTAAAGAACATTTTGGTTACCGGGCCGCTGGCTACTGAGGTCAACTATACTACAAGCAGATACGGCCCATCTAACAACCCTGTAACGACTATATTAGAAGGTATCAAAGCATATGTATCAAATAATATTAAAACCAGCATAAAACCTGAAGTTAACTATGTAAAAGGTTGTGAGGTTATCGATGAAACCTGGCCGGAAAGTGAAATTATTCCAACCGCATTAACTCCCGCAGAACAAGCGTCCATAGCGCAGGCGGTTGCTGCTGCCCGAAATTCAGATGTGGTGATAGCTGTTGTTGGTGAAACAGATGCACAGGTTGGAGAAAGCAAGTCCAGAACAGGTCTTGGATTGCCCGGCAGACAATTGCAGTTGTTACAAGCACTTTATGCAACCGGTAAACCAGTAGTTATGGTGATGGTCAATGGCAGGCCTTTAACGATCAACTGGGAAAACAGGTATTTATCTGCAATCCTTCAGGCCGGATTTTTGGGGCCGTCTGCAGGTAACACCGTTGCAGAGACTTTGTTTGGCGATTATAATCCGGGCGGGAAACTAACCATGACCTATCCTAAATCAATTGGTCAGATCGAATTTAACTTTCCCTTTAAACCAGCTTCACAAGCAGGACAAAGCAGTAAAGAAGATCCAAATGGCTACGGAAAAACCACAGTTCTGGGCGCATTATATCCGTTTGGTTATGGACTGAGTTATACCACTTTTGAATTCTCAGATTTAGTAGTTACCCCAGATCAGCTGACAGCTCAGGGAGATGTACAGGTAAGTGTCAAGGTGAAAAACACAGGCGGGCGTAAAGGAGATCAGGTAGTGCAATTATATCTGAAGGATGAAGAAAGCAGTGTAACTACTTATGAATCTGTATTAAGAGGGTTTGAACGCGTATCACTTCAGCCTGGAGAAACTAAAACTGTTCAGTTTGTGTTGCATCCTGATGATTTGGCTTTACTGGATAAGGATATGAAATGGACGGTAGAACCTGGTAAGTTCCAGGTTATGATCGGAAACTCATCAGAGGATATCAAGCTGAGCAAGGAATTTATCGTGGTTGATTAGTTCCGATCAATAAATGTTTAATTGTTATTCCGCAACAGAAGTACCATAAGTAGTGGCCTGCATTGTAATAATTTGCCAGCGCTCATTGTGCCATCCTGCATAAAACAGAATGCCTTGCTGCCCATCGGCACTGTCTATCATTGCATCAATTTTGATGATGATTTTTCCCGCCGACCAGATTTCATGATCAAAATTAGTAATGCTATACTCAACTGTCCGGACTTTTTTTGTCGTGAAATCAACGGTACCAATATATTCCGTTAACTTTTCGATAGGATCAGTCACATAATCCTTGTACAAGGCCGCCGGATTTTCCTTCATCATGGTCTGCATTTTATTCAATTCTTTGCGGTCTGATGCCGACATAGAACCAGCAGTCTTTGCAGCCTGATTCACAAGGGCTGCTAAATCTGGTTGGTAAATCTGCTTAAAATCTGGCTTTGAAATCAAGTTGGAGAATTTTTCTGCAGGTTGTTTAGCTGCTAAGTCTTCCAATACTTTAGTCACAAATGGTTTCGGATCTGCTAAACATATTCCGCTGTTCTGCCAGCCATTGGCATTTGCTGAAGAAGACCGGGCAAATGCAATTTTGGGAATCTTAGTTAAAGTATTCCACCCTTTAGCACGAAATGCACTTTTTCCACCAGGATTTTTCCCGCCTGCTTTTTCAACATAGCTATAAAAATCATTGTCTATATTAATCAGCAACCATTTTTGATCGCGCCACAATACATCGAATTTCACTGCAATATTTCCAGTAGCTTGTTTCAGCAGTACATATATACTATAATGCGGAGTTTTTACCTGTTCCACTGGAAAATCTTGCTCAGCAAAATAAATCCTCACAAATTTAGCAGTAGCCGCATTGATATTTTTAACTTTTGCCAATTGCAATAACTCCTGCCATGACGCTTTAAGCTGATTAAAAGAGGCATTATCTTCTTCAGATCCCACAGTAACTGCAGTTGGATTACTGGATATTTCCATTTTATTCACCACATCCATTTCTTGTGAATTTGGAAATATAGGTGTTTTGCTGATATCTTCTTTGTTCAGGAATGTGGTTGCAAAAGCTTTACCCAGAGAGTCAGGTGCAAGAATACACGTTTTCTGAGCCCTGGCAGGAATACAATAAAACAGGAAGAGAAAGATGAAATATTTCATGAGAAGAGGTTTGTCGGTTTTCTTGTTTAAATATATGAAACAAAAGTTAACAAACTTCTTCTTGTTGGTTAAGAACTAGTTCTACTAAAGCGGACTGTTAGAAGTTCTTCTCCGTATAAGTCTTAAAATTATCCAGAATTGACTGCCAGCCCGCCTGCTGCATGTCAACCGGATGCGTACTTTCAGGATCAAAAGTTTCAGTGACTTTAGTTTGATCGCCATCGCTGCTAAAAGAGATTTTTACTTTTCTGCCATCTCCCATGGTATATTCGATAAGCTCATGCTCTTTTACATCAGTATATACGCCTTCGAAATCAAAGCTTACACTGCCATCTTTAGCGGCCATAGTAGTTCTGAAACTGCCATCCTTACGCAGATCATTGTCTGCATAAGGGGAATGCCAGTCGGGTGATGCATTAGTCCATTTGGTAATATGTGCAGGTTGGCTCCATGATTCCCATACCTTGGCTACGGGTAAATTAACTGTGGTTTCTACGGTAATAGGGGGGTGATTTGCAGTTTCCATAATCAGGTGTTGATTTATAAATTAATTATTGCTTTTATTTTTTGAGCACCTCGTGCTTAATTGGTCAGTGTTTTGTTTTTTGCACTTTGGTAATAAAAATAAATTATAGTTGCGATAATCGCTGAAATTGTACAGCCAACTACCAAAAAGCCTATTTGATTGAATAAGAACTTCTGATTAAAGAGCATGGAGATCGTTGCTCCGCCATTTAAATTGACGTATTCTATATAAAAGAATAACATACCTAAAGTAACCGTCAAAAAAAAGACAGGCCAGTTGAACAATACAGCAGTTTTGAAGATTTCATTTTTCACTAAAGGCGGTTTGATCTGGTATAAGTACCAAATACAGGAAGAAGTCACGATGCACCAGAAGACCACACTTTGACCGGTATAGAATGTTTTAAGCACTCCCGACTGATAATCGATCACTTGAGAACTAATCAGATAATTGATAGCTCTTTTACAAAGCGTGGAGAAAACCATGAGGATAATTACTGTTTTAAAGATTAAAACCAGCTTCAGTTTATTTCCCTGTGCAATTTTTGAGCGGTATTGCAGGAGTAAAAAGAAAATCAGTAATATGACTAAAAGATAGGCATCAAACCAGCCGAACTCCCTGGAAACGCCAAAATGTGCAAAGGCCAGGTAGAGCACAAGAGATAACCCACCACAAATCCAGGCAATGATTTCTGGTACAGTCTTTTTAGAATAGAAAACAACAATAGAAAGCAGCAAGCCCAAAAGCAGTATTGCAGCCGCCACTGCACCTGCTAGCATAATTATAAAATAGTCTCCTGATAGATACATAGCTTGATCAATTAATAAATGAGCTCCAATTTATTGATTAAATCCGGGATAATTGCTGTCTTGGCCTGCAACAATGAGTAGTATCTGAAATTTTTTATTGTGGCCATTATACTGATCAGGGTTAAACACTGTAATTAACAGGTTGTAAAACAACTGTGTATGCCTGGTTTCATTTTACAAACTTTAACAAAGTGTAACTTTGCTTAACACTACTATGCCAGATCTTTATATAAATTAATAGATCAGCATCATGAAAAAACACTTTTTAAGTCTGGCTGTATTAGCCATGGTTTCCATTACAGTATACGGGCAAGAATTGAGGCGTACTGAACCGATTCTTGCAAATTCTCCAGGTTTTGCACTGAATGAAGGAGTTGAAATCCTTGCAACTACAGGCAGGTACCATATTCTGGATCTCAGAAAGATTGACCTGGTTAAGGGGGTAAATCTGAACAAGGTTAAAATAAAGAGTGCTCCTGGTGATCCTGTTTTCAGAAATAAACTGGCATCGGACGAAAACCTGCATGAGTTTATTTTTGTCAGTAAAGATCCTGCGCAGCAGAAATTGATTCTGCTGCTCCCAAAAAGCATGATTCTGGCTGGAGCATATACAGAAAGGCTTCCGGCTATTGTGCCCAGGATCCCTTCAGGCGATCCAGAAGCTTTTTCCAAAACTAAAATTTATGATAGGAGTGCTCCTGTAGAAACCATTCCGGCAACAAAAGTCAGGGAATAAACTATAAACAGGGGAGGAAAACGTTTTGCTTATTCTCCCCCGTTTTTAGCGCATTTTCTATAATGTGTATAACCCCATTTCTCCACCCCGGAAATTATGTCCTTTTTTTGCTCATTATTCAAAAACCAAAGCGGCAAATTCAAAAAACCGGATTTTTAAAAGTTATTAACAAGGCTGGTCTTCCCCTCAGATTTTACCCTAACTGGTTGATAGTTATTAGTTTTTTGCATGCTACGTCCAGTGGTTAATAACCTGGTCAAGTTGTTAACACGTCTTTAGTTAACAACACCTGTTGGTAACCCACACTTATCAACATTATGGCCAAAAAAAAAGAGCTAAATAATTGCTTTTTAGTCGCTTACTACTGGGTATAAGTTTATGTTTTTTTGTTGGTAATTTTCTTGATCTTCGCAATCCCAAAAAGGAAGTAAGCTTTTTTCAGGGCTGATAACATTACCAATAACAATAAAAAAACTATGCAGAATACTTGTACAACAGTGTGGAATAACTCGCTTCAAACTATTAAAGCTAACATCCCGAATCAAAGCTATAAGACTTGGTTCGAACCGATCTCGGCCTTAAAATTAGAGGGTAACGTTTTAACTGTACAAGTACCAAGTTTGTTCTTCTATGAGTGGTTAGAAGAGCATTACGTTGGCCTTTTACGCAAAACAGTAAAGCAGGAACTAGGAGACGACGGCCGTTTGGAATACAACATTGTTGTAGACAATAAACCATCAAAAAGCAATACGCCGTATATTGCTGCAAGCTCACCAGCAAACACCAATACTATTGCTTCGAAAGCACTGCCAACACCAGCACCGATCAGCAAGGACTTAAGAAATCCTTTTGTGATCCCTGGTTTGAAGAAACTGAATGTTGATCCACAACTGAATTCTAATTACACTTTAGAGAATTACATTGAGGGAGATTGCAACCGTCTGGCACGCTCTGCGGGCTTCGCTGTTGCTGCTAAACCTGGCGCAACATCATTCAATCCATTAATGATTTATGGTGCAGTAGGATTGGGTAAAACGCATTTGGCTCAGGCCATCGGTAACGAGATCAAACGTACTTATCCAGACAAATTGGTAATCTTTGTATCCTGCGAAAAATTCTGTCAGCAATTTGTTGAATCTTTGAAAAATAACACGATCAATGACTTCGTCAACTTCTACCAGGCTATGGATGTGATCATCATGGACGATATTCACAACTTTGCAGGAAAAGAGAAAACACAAGATATCTTCTTCCATATTTTTAATCATTTACATCAATCAGGTAAACAAATCATCATTACCTCAGATAAAGCTCCAAAAGACTTGTCTGGTTTAGAAGAACGTTTACTAAGTCGTTTCAAATGGGGCTTATCAGCAGATTTGCAAATTCCTGATTTAGAGACAAGGATTGCAATTCTGAGAAAGAAAATGGCAAGTGACGGAATCGACTTACCAGCAGAGGTTGTTGAATATGTTGCACACAATATCGATAACAATGTCCGTGAACTGGAAGGCGCAATGGTTTCCTTACTTGCACAGGCAACTTTAAATAAAAAAGAGATCGACCTGGCCCTTGCTAAATCGATGTTGAAAAATTTCATTAAGAATACGTCCAAAGAAATCTCAATGGAATATATCCAGAAATTAGTTTGTGAATATTTTGAAGTTGCGGTCGATCTTGTCAAATCACCAACCCGTAAACGTGAGGTGGTACAAGCCAGACAAATCTCTATGTATTTGTCTAAAAGTCTGACTAAATCTTCTTTGAAGAGTATTGGCGCATTTTATGGAGGCAGAGATCACTCTACCGTAATTTATGCCTGCCAGACTGTAGAAGACCTGATTGACAGCGATAAAAAATTCAAAGGATATGTAACCGATATCCAGAAGAAATTAAAGATGAGTTAATTCGAACCCACAAAAAAACTATGAACTTAAATGCGACTACGATAGCAATTCTACTGGTTGTTATACTTGCGATCCCTTACCTGGTCCATGTGATCAGGAAAGTACAAAACTATAGTATCCCTTTGATCAAAGCATTGAATCCTTTTTACACAAAGGAAATGCACGAAGCAGATCAGCTGAAGTTGAGTTTATCTCCAATCCTTAAAGAAATGGAGACGCAGGATGTGGCTAAATTCATTCAACACTGGACAGCCAAATTTGAAAACGGCGGTTTTTCTGAGCAGGATGTAATAGACCTGAATGCGAGAATTGCAGATGGAAGAGCAGATCAGGTGAATGGCATTCTGGCTTTACACCCCGCAGCCAGAACTCAGTTTCAGGAGATCAATGAACAATTGAGATTGAAGGAAGCTGCAGTTGAAAAAGAAACTGAATCGGAAGTCTTAGTCTAAAAAAAATATCAAATGACAAAGCTTAATTCTGTGATCAGGATTAAGCTTTGTCATTTAATATTTTTGCGATATTCTGGATAGAGTTATCCAGATTTTCGGCGGAATCAAAAAGTGCCTGTTCAAACTCCAAGTAAGTTTCCTTCCTGTCTTCGCTCATTTTGATCACCATAATGATACCCAGGATATTACTCAGATAACCGCGTATCTCATGAGAATTGATAAATGAAATCTCGCTGTTTAACTTATTGAACATCAACTCATCATATTTTTTCTTCATTTTCAGGGAGCGGTACAGGAAAATGAAAGTCAATATAATCATACTCGCTACTACCATACACAGCATAAAGTAGTTTTGTCTCACCTGCAAGTCTTCCTGGGCAACCACATATTTTTTTTTGATCTCATCATATTTCAGGTAATTCAGAATACTACCGGTTTCCATTGTTTTCACGGTATTCACCGCAGCCTGATCTGTTGCTTTTTTATAGTATTGTGCAGCTAATGCAAACTTTTTTTCTTTTGCGTAGGTATCGCCTACAATGTTGAATAATTTACCTCTCATATACCCCAGGCTCTTCAGGTCGGCTGAAGACAAAAGTTTAAGGGCTATTTTTCTGGCCTTTTCTGTTTGATCAAATAGGAGATAAGCACGTGCGAAATGAAGATAGGTATATAGTTTTTCGGGATCGTTTGCATTGTCTACCAGCACCTTGATTTCATCAATTGATCTTTTATCTTTTTTTAACAATAAGATCATGTATTTCAGGCGGTGCACATTGCCGGCATTCACAAATCTGATACGACTTACTTTAGCTGCGTAATAGTTTAAGGAGTCCAGGTTATTTAAATGAAAGTATGCCGTGGCTTTATTTTCATAAACCAAAAGCTGCATCTGTTCTCTTCCTTGTTGAACAGCCAGATGATGTGCGGTGTCTAAAGCCTCGATAGCTTCTTTGTAAAGGCTGCTTTTAATATACAGGTCTGCAATATTGGCGTAGTTCAGGATGAGCTTACTGGTGTCCTGCTGGCTTTGTAATTGCTTCTCTATGATCAGGTAACTTTCCATGGCCCGCATGTAATTCTCCAGGTCAGTATCAATAAAAGCCAGTATTCTCAACAGCTTGATAAACCGTGGACTTTCTTGCGGAGTTTCATCCAGGGCACTGAGGATATAACGCTTCGCCTGGTCAAACTTTAAAAGCCTTTTCGCATATAAAGCTTCTATTTCAAATCTGAATGCTTTTTTATCCGGAAGATCACTTTTTGTAATTACAGCTAATAATATTTCTCTGTTGCTGCTTAGTTTTTCTTCCTTCGCTAACCATATATAAGAGGTGATTAGCTTTTCAATCTGTTTTTCTGCAGCAGACGGAGAAGATTTTACTGCTGTTTGTATTTTATCCTGTAAACTGTTATCAGCATAAAGGGAAATAGAAGAAAGGAAAAATATTAACGTTGAAATGACAGCCGTTTTGAGGATTGTCTTCATTTATACTTATTTAAATTGCTTTACAATAGGCTGATTTAAAAATAGCGAAGGAGAAGCAATCTTCCTTAAGATTTTTTACTTTAATAGTCGAAAATTAACAAGGTTATATTTTTTATTACATATATATGTTGTTTTGTTAACATAAATAGTGTTTTTCTGAAAAATTCAATACTGTAAAAAGCAACCCACCCTTAATCACACAGCAGGTGAACCAAATCATATTTTTAGCTAATTTTCTTCAGAATTCTATGAGTTTAGAAAATTCAGGTTGCATTTTAGCTAGGCATTCAGCACCCATCTGGCTTTGAAGAGAGATAACTATCAAATGATATTTCTTTTTATTGATTCCTGAACTTGATGAATTGATTTATTCAAATTGAGTGGTATAAACATAATGGACAAGTTAATTCTGCAAGTTCTGATGACTATGGTAAGTTTCGGATAGCGTTCTGAAATTTTATGATCCAGATCATATCAATTGTAATTACTTCATAACTAACTTGCTAAGGTATATCGCTTATTTAATGTGATCAGCTGGGTTTTTAACTCAAAGCAATAAAAATTAAGCTTGAATTTAAATTACTAAACTTTGTAAGGAACAGTTTAGGTACAGGTTTTTTATAGCCTATATAGTTTAATCATTGGCTAATAAAGTAAAATGTGGATGTCCGATTATTTCATTATTTTATCCTGACCAAATAAAGCTATATATCAAATGAAGAAAAATCTCCTTTTTTTTGCCGGCCTTCTGTTGACTGTAATTCAAACCTCTGCACAGCAGAATAACCATAAACTTATTTATACTAAACCTGCCACCCAGTTTGAAGAAGCATTGCCATTAGGAAATGGCAGACTGGGAGTTATGGTTTACGGTGGCATACAATCCGAACGCTTTTCTTTAAATGAGGCCACATTGTGGGCAGGCGGTCCTGTTAATCCGGACATGAACCCTCAGGCAAAGACCTATCTTAAGCCTGTAAGAGATGCTTTATTCTCTGAGAACTATAAAAAAGCAGATTCATTGGTACGTTTTATGCAGGGCAAATTCTCGGAATCCTACGCGCCGCTAGGAAACTTATTTTTTGATTTTAAGCAACAAGGAGAGCCTGCAGATTATAAAAGAGAACTTGATATTCAAAATGCAATTAGTAAAGTAAGCTATACGCTCAATGGAACAACTTATACCAGGGAAACTTTTGTTTCTCATCCAGATCAGCTGGTTGTAGTCAGGTTTACCGCCAGTGGAAAAGATAAACTTGATTTCACCTGCCGTTTAAACAGTCTGTTGCAACATAAAGTTTCTTCAAATGGGAAAGTCCTGTCGATGAACGGACATTCACCCGTACATGTTTCTCCACTTAATCACGGGAACGAAGTGATTTGGGATGAAGTGAATGGAATGCGTTTTACTGCGCAGGTCAAAGTGCTTAAAACAGACGGTAAATTTAATGCGAAAGATAGTACGCTGCATATTTCGGGCGCGCGTGAGGCAGTTATTGTGCTTTCCATGGCAACAAGTTATAACGGATTTGATGTCAATCCGGGTACCCGTGGAAAAAATGAGTTGAAAATAGCTGCGGCTTATTTGCAAAAAGCAGCCCCTTATGCAGTCCTTTTAAAAAATCACACCCAGGATTTCAGAAAATATTATGATCGTGTACAACTTACTTTGGGTGATGAAGACCGCGCAGAGTTAAATACTGTGGACCGGTTAAATGCCTTTGCTGCTGGTAAAAATGATAATGCATTAGTTGCTTTATATTATCAATATAGCAGATATCTATTAATAAGTTCATCAAGACCAGGCGGGCAGTCTACTAATTTACAGGGAATCTGGAATGAGAAGGTTCAGCCGCCATGGAGTAGTAATTATACAACTAATATCAATGCGGAAATGAATTACTGGGGAGTAGAAACTGCAAACTTGCCAGAGATGCACCAGCCTTTACTTGATTTTATTGGTCGCCTGGCTAAAAACGGAGCGGTTACTGCCAGGAATTATTACGGGGCAAATGGTTGGGTTTTGCACCATAATAGTGACATCTGGGCGATTACCAATCCAGTTGGCGATTTCGGGAAAGGCTCTCCAGCCTGGGCAAACTGGCCAATGGGCGGTAACTGGATGGCCACCCATCTATGGGAACATTATGCTTTTACACAAGACGCAGTTTATTTGAGAGAACAGGCTTATCCGCTAATGAAAGGCGCAGTACAATTTTGTCTGGACTTTTTAGTCGCAGACAAAAAAGGGCGCTTAGTTACTGCCCCCTCTACTTCGCCGGAAAATAATTATATCACACCATCCGGATACGTTGGCTCGTTGTTATATGGTGGTACGGCCGATCTGGCTATTATCAGAGAGTTATTCAATGATTATGTGAAAGCAAGTGAATTATTAAATGCAGATCCTGATGTGCGTAATCAAGTTAAGACCGCTTTAAATAAGATGTTGCCCTATCAGGTTGGCAAAGCGGGAAATTTGCAGGAATGGTATCATGACTGGAAGGATGAGGATCCCAAACACAGGCATCTTTCTCATCTTTTTGGCGCCTATCCGGGTTATTCAATTACCTCATCTGCAAATCCTGAGCTGTCTGATGCAGTCAGGAAATCTTTGACTGTCCGTACCAATGAGGGGACTGGTTGGGCAATTACCTGGAGGATCAATTTATGGGCAAGAATGCAGAATGGCGAGCGGGCTTATGATGCCTTAAAGAAATTATTGCGTTTTGTCGGTAATGGGGCAGAAGTGAAAATGAATGGTGGTGGTACTTATGCGAATCTATTCTGTGCACATCCGCCATTCCAGATTGATGGAAACTTTGGTGGGGGAGCGGGGATTGCAGAAATGCTGCTGCAAAGTCACCAGGGATATATTGAGCTTTTGCCAGCTATTCCTGTAGAATGGAAAAAAGGCCAGGTTAAGGGCTTAATTGCCAGAGGTGGATATCGTATTGATATGCAATGGGAAAATGGTAAACTCATCTCGGCACAATTAAAAGCTAAAAAATCGGGGGACTGTCAGGTTAAGTACAGAAATAAATCGATCAACTTGTCTGTAGCCGCTGGAAATGCTTATAACCTGAATGAGTTGCTGTAATCAGCAACTCAAATTCAATTTTCCTCAAAAAATAATCCTGTGCTATTCACCTAAGGCAATCGCCGATTGGTGTAATAATAAATAGATTTAATTTTTTATAATTTAACTTTAAGGCATCTCTTAGTAATTAGAGTTAATACGCATTTACTGGATGGTTATAAAAAAAATAAATATTCTGTAAGTAGTTGATTCTGTTTGTGCTGATGAGTGTAAAGTTGAACAATTAATTGATAATAAAGGGTTTATTGCCTGTTAAGAGGGAATAGAGGTTTTTCTGTGGAATTGCAGAGAAGATTATAGGGCAGCGACCGTGAAATTACAATCAGGTTGCACTTTGTGTTACTTTATTTGTCTGTTTTTTGTTCCTGCTGATATATTTTGTTAATGATAATAAGTTATTCAATTAATAATGTATTAATGTATGTTGCTTTACTTTATAAAATATATTAATAGATTCAATTGTTTAATAATATGGCAGGATTAAAGGGACGTGACTTAAAATATAGCTGGAAATCTTTTATAAAATCAAAAGGTGAAGATGATTTTTATACTATATATTCTCATTATCACCATTATCTAAGCTTTATAGGGCATAAAAGATACTTTTCGGCAGATGTGGTGAAAGATTCAATTAATGATGTATTCCTGTACTTATGGGAGAACAGATCGTCTTTGGGAAAAGTAAGTGACTTCCATACTTATATTATTACTTGCTTTTTAAGAAAGTTATATAAAAAAAGACTGATCAGTCCTAATGAATTATACAGTGTCCAGGATGTACAAGATGAACAGTTATCTCCCTCAGTAGAAGAAGAATATATTCAGCATGGTGTGGATGGTACTGTGCAGCGGATCGTTAAAGACCATGTTGGTCAGCTGGCCGTAAAGCAGCGCCGCATGGTTTATCAGAAATATTACCTTGGTTTATCTTATAAGGAAATAGCAGCCAATAACAATGTTTCTATCCATACGGTTTACAATACGATATATAAAGCGATTGATAAAATCAAATCGGCCATCACCAAAGAGCAGGAAGTTTACCTGTTACTCTCCAGAGGAACAATGGTCTTATTTGTTTTATTTTTTCAATTTCAGTAGTGAAAAGGCAAACTTTTATACTCTATTAAGAAAAATAATTAAGCGGATAAAATAGTACCATAACTATGAACCATTATAACAAATTATAAATTATTCTATCTCTCATCTTTAGCTCACCTACCCATGTTAAACGAACTAGGAAAACTCGCTGCCTTTATAGGCAATACACCCCTTATTGAACTCAAAAATAACGAAGCCAATCTCTTTGCAAAGTTAGAATACAATAACTTCTCCGGGTCTTCAAAAGACCGCGCTGCATTTAACATTATTTATAATGGTATTAAATCAGGAAAGATTACGGAACATACGACTATTATTGCGTCCAGTTCCGGTAATCTTGCGATAGCGGTCGCTTCTATCTGCAAAAGACTTAAGCTAAGATTTATCCCGGTAATCGATCCTAATATTAATTCCTCTTATGAGACTTTATTGAACCTGATGTCTCATCAGGTCGTAAAAGTTACCGAAAGAGATCATACCGGAGGGTACTTGCTGACCAGGATCAATGTCGTGAATGAATTACAGGAAAGAACACCGGATTCTTTTATCGCCGATCAGTATAGTGACCCTAATAACTATAAGGGATACTATGGTCTGGGAGAAGAAATACTCTCCTCTTTTGATCGTCTGGACTATATTTTCGTTGCGGTAAGTTCCAGCGGAGCAATTACCGGCATTTCTGATTATATCAAAAGGAGAAGACCAGAAGTGAAAATTGTAGGAGTAGACGTAGAAGGTTCAGTTATTTTCAGTGACAAACCTGTTAAACGTTATATCTCGGGAATAGGCGCAAGTCAGGTGCCTCCGATTATGGAAAACGCAATTATTGATGATGTAGTCATTGTTTCTCAAATGAGTATTATCAGAGGTTGTAATGAACTGCTGAATGAACAGGCAATTTTTGCAGGTGCTTCTTCAGGCGCTGTTTATCTGGCTGCCAAAAACTATTTCAGGTTCAATGATAGCGATACCAAGGCCACTTCTCTGTTAATTTTCCCGGATAAAGGCCATACTTATTTAGATACAATTTATAACCAGGAGTGGGGTACACAACTGGCTGCCAAGTTAAACGAAGAAGTCCTTTCCATCAATTTTTAAGCTGTAAAATAGAAATCATGTTATATCTGAATGCCAATAATATTAAAGAGATCGGTTTTAATTGGGAACAATTAACCTCAGTAATTAAAGACGCAGTAGTGCAGCTGCATGCCAACGACTATTCACAGCCAATTAAACCCTATTTAAGATTCGGAGACCCTAAAAACAGAATTATTGCTATGCCAGCTTACATCGGTGGAGAGAATCCATGGGCAGGTATCAAATGGATTGCAAGTTTCCCTGATAATATTTACAAAGATAAATTAAGAGCAAATTCCGTTACCATTTTGAATGAACATGATTCGGGAATTCCGCGCTGTATTATTAACACGGCGACAATCAGTGCAATCAGAACAGCTGCCGTATCCGGGTTAGTGGTAAAAGAGTTCATGAATAGTCTTAACAGTGACCGTAAATTAATTGTTGGCATCAATGGTTTTGGCCCGATTGGTCAGATGCACCTGCGAATGATCACTTCAATTCTGGACGCTGATATTGATAAGGTACTGATCCATGACCTGAATCCGATTGATGTCAATTATATTGACGATGAAATTGCAGCACAAACATTTATCGTGTCAAGCTGGGAAGAATGTTATCAGGATGCTGATATATTTATTACCTGCACTGTATCTGATGCACCTTATATTAATCTTTCTCCTAAAAAAGGTTCTTTACAGCTTAATGTGTCTCTGAGGGATTATACAGTAGCTATGAAAGACTTTATGGATATCATTATCGTGGATAACTGGGAAGAGGTTTGCAGACAGAACACCGATATTGAAAATATGCACAAGCAAAAAGGACTTTTGGAAAACGATACCTTTTCAATTGCGGAAATCGTGAACAAAAGTATTTTAGATAAAAGAGAGGCAACTGATGTTGTCATGTTCAACCCAATGGGGATGGCCATTTTTGATATTGCAGTAGGAGGGTACTATTACCGGGAAGCATTGCATAAAAACATGGGTTTCGCATTGCCGGACTAATCACCAATCGTTTATGAATTTTATAGTTATAGCCCGCCGTAATGCGGGCTATAACTGCGTAATTTAAATACAAAGCTCTCTAAATGCAAAATCCGACAATTGTTAAAGTTAAAAGTGTCAAGAATAACTCTCTTAAACCGTTATTGCGGTTATTTCATTATGTAAAGCCGTACTGGCTGGAATTTAGTTTGGGACTTTTTCTGCTGATGGTTGCCAGTGTATCTGGCCTGGCGCTGCCAAAATTACTCGGACAATTGATTGATGGCGGAAAACAGGGAATTGAGTCGGGCAAAACTACCTATATTGGCTGGCTGCTGATCGTTATTCTTGTTTTACAGGCTATCTTTTCTTTTTTCAGAGTAGTCTTATTTGTGAATGTTACTGAAAAAACACTGGCTGCATTACGCCAGACTGTATATAGCCACCTGATTAAAATGCCTATGCATGTTTTCCTGCACAAAAGAGTAGGAGAAATGAGCAGCAGAATTTCGGCTGATATTACACTGTTACAGGAAATATTCAATACTACATTAGCTGAACTGGTGAGGCAGTCGGTCATTATTATTGGCGGATTGGTTTTATTGATGCTCACTTCGTTTGAACTGACTATTTTCATGCTGCTGTTATTACCAGTGATGATGATTGTTGGAGAATTATTCGGACAATTCCTGAATAAATATGCAATGCAGGTACAGGATAAAGTTGCACTATCCAATACTGTTGTCGAAGAAACCTTACAGGGGATTTTCAGTGTGAAGGCTTTCGTTAGTGAATTTTTTGAAATTGGCCGCTATCGTGCACATACAAACGAAATGGCCAGATTAGGGATGAAAGGCGGTAAATACAAAGGTTTATTTAATTCTTTTGTGATCATCGGTATGTTTGGAACTCTGGTCGCTGTAATCTGGCGCGGAGTAACTACAGGAGTTGCTTCTGGTGAACTTATTTCATTCTTATTGTATTCTATATTCATTGCTACTTCAATTTCGGGTTTGGCGGAGGTATATACTTCATTGCAGAAAAGCATCGGGGCCACTACCCATCTTTTTGAGTTATTGGAAGAACCGGTGGAGGAACTGACCGATTTCAAGAGTATTGCTCCTGAAAATCAGCTTCATGGAACGATTGCCTTCCGTGATATTCATTTTCATTATCCTACAAGGGAAGATATTAATGTGTTGCAAGGGGTATCTTTTGAGGCCTCAGCGAATCAGAAAGTTGCTATTGTAGGTTCAAGTGGTGCCGGTAAGAGTACGATTGTATCCTTATTACTGAGGTTATATAATCCTTCGAAGGGCGGTGTATTCTTCGATGGAAGGGACAGTGCGGATATTCCTTTATCCGAATTGAGAGCGCAAATTGCAGTTGTTCCGCAAGACGTTTTCCTTTTTGGCGGTACCATTGGAGATAACATTGGCTATGGCAGAAAAGGTGCTTCCCAGGATGAAATTATTGCTGCTGCAGAAAAGGCAAATGCCTGGGAATTTATTCAAAGATTTCCATTAGGACTGGATACTGTTGTAGGGGAACGGGGCATACAGCTTTCCGGCGGACAGCGTCAGCGTATTGCGATTGCGCGTGCAGTACTCAAAGCCCCGCGTATTTTAATACTCGATGAAGCAACATCGGCGCTGGATTCAGAATCCGAAAGACTAGTGCAGGATGCACTGGATAAATTAATGGAAGGACGTACATCTATTGTGATTGCACATCGTCTGGCCACGGTAAGGCAAGCCGATAAGATTATAGTGCTTCACCAGGGGCAAATTGTAGAGGAAGGCACGCACCATGAACTGATTGATGTGAGTGGTGGGCTGTACAGAAACCTGAGTGAAATGCAGTTTACGAACTAAATAAAAGGATGTTATGGAAGTGAAACTTTTCCGCGTTGCTGAAGGGAAAATGAAAAATCAATGTTACTTGATTCATGAGGGCAAAACAGGCGTATTGGTTGATCCGGCATGGGATTACCAGGTAATTAATGATTTTTTGACAGCGCATCAGATTGTATTAAAGGGAGTGCTTTTAACACATTCTCATCAGGATCATGTAGACCTGGCTTCCACTTTTGCAATCAGGCATGAGGTTCCGGTATATATGTCCGCAACCGAAATCAGGGATTATAATTTTAGCTGTCCGAATTTGCAGCCGGTATATCATTTGGAAGAGCTGGTTATAGCTAATTTAACGATTATTCCGGTACTGACACCCGGACATACTTCAGGAAGTACCTGTTATCAAATTGGTCTGCATTGTTTTACCGGTGATACTGTTTTCATTGAAGGTGTAGGGGAGTGCGGGATCGATGATATTGATGCGCTTTATAATTCAGTCCAGTTTTTTAAGAATTATTTTCCCAGAAATACAATGATCTGGCCCGGACATTCTTTTGGGATAACTTCGGGTAAGGAACTGGATTTTCTGATGTCCAACAATCTGTATTTCATGATTGATGAAAAGAATATGTTTGCTGATTTCAGAATGCGAAAAAACAGGCCTGATCCTTTGGCATTTAAATAAAAAAGAGGCTTTATTGAGAATAACATAAACTCCTGACAGTTAGACACTATTTAGGGGTAGTGTGTCTCAATACGGCCTCTTTTTTAGAATCCTGCCGATATTCTGAATCCTGTTGTACTTTGATTCTCTTTTGAAGCACTCACATTATCATAATTAAAAGCTTTAACAAAGTTCAGTCTTAACCCGAATCGCTGCACACCTATATAAACTTCTGTATAATTTTTGATCACGTCGGAAGTCAGGTAATTTACACCGGCAACTTCCTGTAATTTTAATTGCTTAAACAATGGGATCTTACTCAGGAAAAGGCCGCCAAAATTATGTTCAAAATGTCCTTCCAGGAATTCTTTCCCTGTACTGAATTCATAAGGGCTAAGCAGCATGAAGCCATCGGTAAACTGCGTGTAGACTACGATATTACTACCCGCAAAATGCTTGAAATCCATATAATACATTTTGTCTCTGTTGAGGAATTTACCGGCTGCTACACTGTATTTGAAAGTACCAATCATGCCTAACCTCTTGTTGGTATCATAGACACGGGCGCCTGCATAGTCATAGTCTATAGCTGAGTTCAACAGGCCTTTTATTCCTTTACGGTAATCCAGTTGTAGTTTCGGATAGACAGAACCCTGTCTGATCTTGAAATCCGGCCGTTCAATGTAGCTTTGAGCAAAGGTAATATTCAGGGTTAAACCCAGGGTGAGTGCTTTGTTTGTTACAAAAGCGTAATCATTACCATAAGTAGGGTATGGGTTATTTGCGGTGAACTCTTTATCCGGAAAGTTTTTAATTGTTCTGAAAGAGGTGTTCAGCAAAGGAGTTCTGTTGGCATATTCCAGGCTACCAGAAAGATATAATCCATTACTCAGTTCCCTGCCCGAACTGATATTCACAAAATCTTTTTTGTACAACTTTAAGATGTTGTTTTTATCAAATAAGGTACTGATTGTATTAAACAGAGCAGGGATCGCGTCGTAGTTTGTATTAAAATCTGCATAGCTTGTTCCCCCGCGAATTCCAGCGTAAGCATTGCGTTTAGGATCATATCTGTAAGTCAGATTAGCATTTGCTGTTAGTTTCTTATTCTCAAAGCCATAACGTGGAATCAGTTGTGTCACTAAAGATGTACTGTCTTTCAACGTTTTCCTATAGGTTATCTTCGGATTATAGACCCAGCCCTCTACAGTATTATAATTGATATTAAAAAGTGGTCCGCTTATTCCCCAGTGTTCCTTTTCTCTGGTATTTTGATGGTTATAGCCTAAAAACAACGCTTTTAAGGGCTTAAATTTATTCTCTTTTCTATCAATTGAATCCCGGTATTTATCAGAATTCCGAACCAATTTGATACTGTCTTTTTTTACATAATCCCGGCGTTCATCCGGAGTCAGCAACATTGGTCGCACACCTGCCCAATAGGTGGAATCTTTTTTATTAGCGTCGGCATTGACTTTCATAACCCTGTTAGTGAAAAACCTGGGCGGGAAATTGGGTTCAATATTATAATTGTTGAAAACGCCTGTATAGGTGCCCATAAATTTGAAGCCCAGCAGACCGCCTGTGTAATCGTAACGCTGACTGGCCAGCATCCATTTATCTTGATGAACAGGAATAAATTGTTGTTTAATATGCAGGGTGTCAATACCTTCAATAATTGAATTATTAGTGATAGCGAGGTCTGTGCTATGAATGCGCCAGCTGTCGTCAATGATATAAATATATCCATTGAATACCTGATCGTATTTACGGCGGGATATTACCTGTATCTTATTGATCCAGTTGTTTCCTTCTCTAAACGTTCCTATAAATTTATAGCGGTAGAATAGCATAGCGTTATCGGCTATAGGCGATACAAAACCCACGTTGCTCAATTCTTTGATATCAACAGTGTTTTTATAAAAGCTAATCAAAAAATCTGTAGCCTGGTTAAAACTGAACCCATTACTGTTCCCACTCACTTTTGAAGAAATCATTTCTTCATTGATTTTACCTGGCTGCTGAAAGTTGAATTTAGAAACTGACTCAGAAAGATAAAGTATCCCTCTTTTACCTGAGTCCAATCCTATGTTTTAAGATCTTCCTGTACGTTTCTGCCCATAAATTTCTTAGGTGCATTTCTAAGTTTAGTTACGCCTTTGATATAAGTGTCACAAGAAAACGCTTGAACTTCAGTGAGATGCTGCTTCCTTTTTTTTATTGCATTTCTGATAATTTCATAGGCAGGATCTTCTGAATTCGCTTTGATCACCACGTCCTTAAGCTGGTATACTTCAGCGTCCATGATAATCTGAAGGTTCATATCTGCGCTGATGTCTATTTGTTTGATCAGCTGGTTATAACCTACTGCTTTAAAGACTAAAGTGTAATGTCCTTTTTCCAGTTTAAGCTGATATTCCCCGTTGGTATTGGCAGAAGTACCTTTAGTTGTGCCCTGGATATAAATGCTGGTAAAAGGAAGCGTGTTGTTTTGCTTGTCGGAGGTGACGCCCTTAAGAATAAATTGTTGCCCAAAGACCAGGTTTGCTCCAAGCAGGAACACTAAGGAAAATAATAGTTTCTTCATATATATAATAACTTATCACTAAGTTGGGTGTATTATTTTATAATATTATATAACAATAAGTTAAAAGAAGTTAAATTAAACTAAAACAGGCAGGCGTTTTCTATGCCTGCCTGTTTTAGTTTAATAAGTATCGTTAGTGAATTGATTTTGCGATGTAGCAGCACAAACTATTTTGAACTGGTATCCAGCCATGCTCTTCTTAATTCTTTTTGTGCAGCTGTCAATTCTGGAAATTCTTTCAGCACATTGTATTTCTTTTCTTCCCGGACTTCTACAGGCTGGCTTAGGGTAACTTCGTTGGCTTTGCCAGTCGCATCTTTCCTTGAAACTACAATGGTAAGCTGATCACCTACCTTTAAGTTTTCACGTAAATTATTCAGGAACTCGTTAACTTCAGAAGCATCAGGTAAGTTTTTTCCATTGATGCTTACCAGTTCATCACCTTTCTGATAACCCATCCTTTTACCGAAATCATCCATTTTGGTGATATCAGCTACGAAAAAGTTTTTGCCGTTATAACCCACACCCATTTTACCCAGGTCAGCTTTTTTAATAGTAATAACTGGTTCGAAATCTACACCTATCGCGGCGAAAACCTCTTTGTAAGGAAGTTTCGCTGAGCCGGAAACGTAAGTGTTTAAGAACTCACCGATTTCAGGATAGGTCAGTTTGGTAATTGTTGCAAATAACTCATCATCATTAAAGGATTTTGTTTTACCATATGTTTTTGATAAGTCGGCCATCAGGTTTTGTGTGCCGTATTTTCCATTTGACAACTGTCTGAGTTTAATGTCAAGGCACAGGCCTATCAACGCTCCCTTTTCATAAACGTTTCCATACTGACTTTCATAAGTATCTAAAACACCTTTGGACATTTTAGTGAATGCCAATGTATCATTATAACGCATTGCATGATCTAACTTATCATTCTGAACTTTAAGATATTGTTTGAAGTCTATCAATCCATATTTTACTTGCATATGATGTGCAGCGTATTCTGTGAGTCCTTCGTACATCCATAGATGCGCAGACATTTTGGGATGATCGTAATCAAATTCTCCGACTTCATGGCTATGGATACTCAGCGGGGTTACGATATGAAAAAATTCATGAGATCCTGCATTTTTGATATTCTCCGCCAATTTAGCCGCAGTAAAGTATTCTGGAAGGAAATACAGCGAAGAATAAGAATGCTCTAAAGCACCATAACTTCTTATTTTTGTATTGTCTGTTAAAGCAATGATGAAAGCATATTTGTCAACTGGTAATTTTCCGCCAAGGTAGGCCATCTGAGCTTCTAATGTTGGCTTAAGTCCTTTGGCCAGGTCTGCTGAATTCGCCTTATTGTTAGGCGAATAAAGAGATACTAAAATTTCGGCACCTCCTATATTTAATGAAGTTGTATCTGGCTTGTTGTACATCATCGGTGCATCTGCCAGGCTGTAATAATCAGGAACATCATATTTATCAGTAGTTGCATTGATATGATTCGCTTTCAAAGAAGTTGAACCATAAAAGTCTGCTGGTTTAGTGATCGTAATCTCGAAAGGTATACTTTTCTGATCATCAAAATAGCCAAAGAATCCGAAGTTATTAATCACGAATAATTTATCTTTATCTATGTTCGTTCCTGCAGGCTGAAATATTTCTGCTCCTTTAATTTCCGGGCTATCCCAGCTGTCATCTACCAGATAAGTGATTTTTGTTAGCTTCTCTGCATTAGAGATTTTCCAGGAGTTTGAATCTGTCCGGTCCGTTTTTAAAGTATTACCTTTTTGATCAAAGGCTTTCAGTTCTGAAATATAACGTCCATAATCAGCAATTGCATAGGTGCCGGGAACCATTTTGGGAAGGTGGAAGACGGTTTCGCTGCTTTTTAATTTTGGCGTAATCAGCGTTACCTGCAACCTGTCGTCGGTCACATTGTTTAAATTAAGGCTGTACCGGTAGTTAGAGCCACTTTTCTGTGCAAAAGCTGAACCAGCAGTCGCAAAGATTAGAAATTGAATAAAATACCTTTTCATTGATTGTCTTTGTGCTATTTAAGGATGCGGATTAATTGGGCGTTCCTTCCATAAGAGTAAATAAACTGGAATTAGTTACAGCAACGTAGTCATGACACTGTTTTTTATTTTTAATAAAGAGGCATCATAAAGGAATGCCCCTTTATATTTAAGGAGTGGTATGCTATTCAAGATTAGCCATTCAAGAATTAACTATTCGAGATTAACCATTCAAGAATTAACTATTCAAGAATTAACCATTTAAAAATTAACCATTCAAGAACTACCATTTTTTTACAGTGAAGCAGCTCCTGGATTTAGCTGGGCCCTATAGGCAATAACCTGATCGAAAAGTTCTCCTGCGTTGATATCAAGTACCGAAGCAGTCATGTAAATTTGCAAATCCTGATCTTTATCCAAAGCCATTGCACTCAGTTTTTTTCGAATATTAGCAGCATACGGTTCAGGATTATTAATAAGTAGTGTAACCAGTGTATCCCCTCCAACTTTGTGAAGCTGTATGTCAGCGATATCTTTCCAAAAGATTAAACCTGCGGCTTTGCTCACTGCGGTAACCTTAGCGGTGATCCCTTCTGGACTCAGCACAATTAAAGGAGACTTATCTTTTAAAGAGATCAGCGTTTTAATAATGATAATGGCCAGTATTAAACTGCCGATAGAAGAAAAAGCAACACCTTTGGCAATAATTATGTCAGAAATCAGTCCACTGCTATAGAGCAGTATGAGCAGCAAGACAACCAGTATGCCTGATAATATCAATAATAAATTAATTGATTTCTTTCTGTTCCTGTAAAATTCCACTACCATTTCACGTTCAGGTTATTTTCTTCTGCGAATGCTTTACCATTTTCTAATAAAATGGAGTACTTCTTCTCAAATTCAGTGTTGTATTTTTCTTCGATAGCCTTAATCAGCTTATCTTTTTGTTCCTGCGGACCCTTTACATCACATAATTTAGCATAAGCAGTATATTCATTTTTATAAACTGGCAGTACGTATTCATACAATGCAATTGCCTGATCCTGAATTACTTTTCTTTCACCGCTTGCGCTTAGGGCTTTGATGTCCTTCAGACATTTCTCTATATATAGTATTTGATAGTTAACAGAGGTAACAGCTTCATCACCTTTTTTCTTCGAAGAAGGGATATCCGGATATTCAATGGTCTGCCCATTGATTTCTTTCGCCATTGCCGGGGTTGCAAATCTGGATATGAAATTTGTGTTTAACACCGCAATACCAAAAAACTTGTCTGCGGTTTCACTACAGGATTGTAGCAATAAAATAAGGGTGGCGGCAATAGCTAATTTGGCTGCGGAATGTTTAAGAATGTGTATCATTAAATTATTGATTGATTAAATTTATTTTCGCCACTTCAATAATCAAGCCGATCATTACCTTAAATCCAGAATATTCCTGCTGCTCAGACTAAAAATCTGTTGCCTGAGAAAGCATGAATATATATTGTGAATGTTATTCCGCACTGTGACAACGCATTGAGTTATTTTACCAAAACAGGTTGAAATACTTTTGCGAAGCAATTGAAAGTTTCATTGGCTACTTCAACCGCTCTTTTTTCATCGTCGTCATTTTTGCCAGTCTGATCTAAAGCCTGTACAAATTTCCCCCACATGCTGCCAGTTTCTTCACCATAGCCTGAAAAGAAAGATACTCCTTTAGTAACCCCGCCTTTAGCCAGCATTTGTACGATAATTTTACCACCCATAATAGAACCTTCCATTACATATAAGGCCGCCATTGCGTCCAAAGCATTTTTAATTTCAGGGACTTCAATTCCTTTTGCGGCGGTAGCATCTCCACCCAGCTCTATAATGTCTCTTTTGATATAAGCAGAGTTCCTTCTTTGCGGGAAATCTGAAAGTATTTCTGGTGTAATATAAGGCGTTATGGCATTTTCAAGTGCACTAAAATAGTCATTGAAATTTTTAAGAAGGGCTGTGTAATCTTCGTCGCTGCGGATCGCTTTAAGTTTTAAAATAACTTCTTTTTCCAGTTTTTGATGTGCAGGCATGGTAGCCTCTTTGATGATTGAACTGATCATAATGGTCTTTGTATGGCGGCTAAAATAGTGATTTTTATATGGACCGCTTACAATTGAAACTTTAAAAATTCTAAAGTAAAAATTGGAATTGGTATATTATTTGGAGGAGGAAAAAAGACACATAAAATACTTTACCTTGCTCAAGGTGTAATTAACCTCTGATTTTTAATTCAAGATGACCGATAAAAAAAACTTTGATTCTGACTTCTGCGGGAGTTTGCCCTTACACCATATCAACTCTATACAAGATTACGGCTATCTATTGATTGTTGACAAGAATTTGAATATTATACAGTTAAGTGAAAATGTGGCTCAGTTGACGGGTAAAAGAACTGATGAGCTGATCAATAATCCGCTAGCGGATTTTATCCAGCAACAGGATGTTCTTAAAATAGTAGGATTATTACAAAAAGGTCTGGCCAAAAGAGTACCTCTTTATCTTCATTTTCGTGAACAACAGGGAACAAATTTGTTTCTTGCCTTGCTACACGTTGAAGCAGATTATATCATTATTGAACTTGAAAAACAGGAAGAAAGCCTAAACAGAAGTTTCGCTGATGTCTACCAGGAAATAAAATATATCAGTACGGCCATTGATCAGGCTGATAGTGTACAGGAAGTTTGTAATATCGCTATTCATGAACTGCGTAAATTGGCTGGATTTGATGGGATTTTAATGTATCAGTTTGATAGTGACTGGAATGGTACTGTGATAGCGGAAGAAAAAGATGAGCGTTTGGATCGTTATCTTGGACAAACATTTCCTGCTTCTGATGTACCTAAACAGGCCAGAAAAATGTATTTGAAGAATCCTTACCGGTTAATAGCTAACCGGGATTACGAAGCGATCAGGTTATACCCTGTAATCAACCCGGTTACGAATGCATTTATAGATCTTTCTGACTGTAACCTGAGAGGAGTTGCGAAAGTTCATCTGGAATATATGAAGAACATGAAGGTGAAAGCTTCCATGTCAATCCGGGTGATTTACAATGAGACTTTATGGGGTTTGATCTCTTGCCATCACGTAGAACCCAAATATCTGAGCTATGAGTTATGCTCTATATTTGAATGGCTTTCTGAAGTGATTTCAACCAGAATTTCATTGATCATCAACAAACAAGATTATATAAATATTAAACAAATTCAGGAAAAGCGTGTTGCATTAGCTGATCAGATTTATGCCCACGATGATATTGCTGCGGGTCTTCTAAGGGATGATTCCAGCGATATCCTTCAGTTGTTCAATGCGTCGGGAGTTTTCATCAGGGTAAATGGCAGATCAGAAACGAAAGGGAATATTCCGGATAAAACTGATTTATATAATTTAATGCAATGGCTGGAAAGTAGAAATTTAAATACTATATATTCAACGAGCTCATTAGCTGATGTATACGAGGATGCGGCTGAATATTCAACTATAGTTAGTGGCGTACTCTTCATCCCAATTGCTCAGGCCACAGGTGATTTTCTGGTCTGTTTCAGGCCAGAGGCCATCAGAAATATCGAATGGGGAGGAGATCCTAATCAGGCGATCAATTTCACTGCTGATGGTAAAAAGTATCATCCCAGAACTTCATTTGAGTTATGGAAACAAACGGTTGAACAGCAGGCTTTACCCTGGACCAAAAATGAACTGGAGGTTGCAGAATCTTTAAGGAGCTTCCTGTTCGAATTTACCATTAAACAAGCACAACAATAGAAAAGCTAAAAATACAAAGGAAGACCGATATGCGGGATCAGCAAGAGCACAGTTATTCAAGAGAAGAAGCGCAATATATTGTCGCTATAGGCGCCTCTGCGGGCGGTTTGGAGGCTATACATGAGTTTTTTGATAACATGCCTCAAAGTTCAGATTTTGCATTTGTTGTGATTCAGCATCTCTCTTCAGACCATAAAAGTTTATTGGTAGAATTAGTTTCCAAGCATACACAAATGCAGGTTGTTGAGGCGGCCCATAATATGTTGATACAGCAGGGGTTTGTCTACATTATTCCCAATAATAAATTGATGACGGTAAGTAAAGGCCGTTTAAAACTTGCCGATAAATCTAAAATTAAAGCGCCTAATATGGCGGTAGATGTGTTCCTGCATACCCTGGCCAAAGACAAAAAAGAAAAGGCTATCGCTATTATTCTTTCGGGTACCGGAACTGATGGTACTAAAGGGATTCAAAGTATCAAAGAAAATGGAGGAATGGTGCTTGTGCAGGACCCGGCCACGGCTAAGTTCGATGGTATGCCTAATAGTGCGATTTCATTAGGAGAGGCAGATTATATTCTCTCACCTGCTCAAATGTTCCAGGAATTGCTTAATCACGTCAATGAAGATCCATTAACGGTGCTTGATCATAACAATGTAGATGAAAGTATGCTGGATGCCATCTTTAAAATGGTACATGACCAGAGTGGTAATAATTTCGATTTATATAAAACACCCACGATCATCAGGCGGATTGGACGCCGCATGAATGAGAATGGCATCCATACGCTGGAAAGTTACATCCGGTTTTTAAGAGAGAATATCGACGAAGTAAAAATACTTGGCCAGGACTTTTTAATTGGGGTAACTAAGTTTTTCAGAGATACAGATCATTTTGAGTTTCTGAAAAATAAGGTCTTACCAGATATTATCAGTAATAAGAATGAAAGGGAAGTTCTGAAAGTATGGGTTTGTGCCTGTAGTACAGGTCAGGAAGCCTATTCTATTGCTATTTTGATCAATGAATGCCTGGAGAAAGCAGGGAAAACATTAGATGTTAAAATTTTCGCAACTGATATTGATCATAAGGCTATAGAAATAGCTTCCAAAAACCGATATCCGGCAAACATCAAAAAAGAAATACCACCTGCACTGCTTAAAAAGTATTTTATTCAGGAAGGTGAATTTTATAGTGTAAGCCCTGTCATCAGAAAACAACTGGTTTTTGTAAAACATGATGTCATTAAATCACCACCGTTTATTAAAAATGATCTGGTGACTTGCCGGAACATGCTGATTTACATGAACAAGACATTGCAGGAGAAGGTACTTTCTACTTTGCATTTTTCATTAAACAAGGGTGGGTATTTATTTCTGGGTTCTAGTGAAACTGCTCATATTTTAAAAGGAGGAGTTTCCGAAACTACCGACAAGTGGAAGATCTATCAGAAATCCGGCGCGATCAATTACTCTTCATTTAATACCTATAATACTTCTGGAAGGTTACTGAACTCAGAAGATAAAAATGGAAAAAACATTCCTGAACCAGCTCAGACTCCAATAGAGAAACGCTTCAATAAATTTATAATAGATGAGCTTGGTTATGCGGGGATATTTATTGATAAGGGATATATTATTAAAGAAGTAATAGGAAATTACAAGAACTTTTTATCCTTACCAGATCAGAAAATAGAATTAAATATTCTGAAAATGGTGCCTAAAGAAATTGCTGTTGTCTTAAATACCGCGCTAAGAAAGGTATGGAAAGAAAATACGCCGGTATATTTAAATAAGCTTCGGATTAATAGGGAAGAAAAGCCCTCACTGCTTAATATTGCGATTCAACCGCCCGATGAAGCTGGGTATATCATGCTTGCTTTTACAGCGCATCCAGCTGACGTGATTCCTGATAAAGAGGAGACCAATGGTGCTCCACCATCTTCAGTACAGTATGATGAGTATGTATTTGAACTGGAAGCAGAGCTGAATGAGAGCAGAAGCAACCTTCAACTGGCTATGGAAGAAATGGAGACTACTAATGAAGAACTCCAGTCTACCAATGAGGAATTACTTTCTGCGAATGAGGAATTACAGTCAGGAAATGAAGAATTACAATCATTAAACGAAGAGCTTTATACGCTGAATACCGAACACCAGATAAAGATTAAAGAGCTGGTTGAGCTGAATGATGACCTGGATAATTATTTCAGGAGTACAGATATTGGCCAGGTGTTTCTGGACTCAAACCTTTACATCCGTAAATTTAATGCAGCTGCTATTCATATCATTAATATGATTGAAGCAGATATTGGGCGTTCTTTTGTACAGATTTCGACTAACCTGATTGCTGAAAATCTGATTACAGAAGTAAATTCAGTTTTGGCTGGTGGTGCGGTCATCGAAAAAGAGGTGACACTTAAAAATGGCAAAAGAAGTTTGATGCGGATCATGCCTTATATCCGTAAGGATAAAAAGAGGGATGGGGCTGTAATCACTTTTGTAGATATTACACATATTACGGAGTTGAATAATATTATTTCCGGTGTTTTTAATGCGAGTTTAAACGGTATTCTCGCCTTTACAACTGTCCGGAATAAAGAGGGGATTATTGTTGATTTTAGATGTACATCGTTCAATGATTCTGCTTTAAAACTGCTCCAAAAAGATAAGATTGAACTGGAGAATGCACTACTGGTCAAACAGCTTCCTGAATTAATTCAGGGAAGTTTGTTTACTAAATATATAAACCTTGTAGAAAAGGGAAAAAATATAGAAACCGAATTTCAGGACGCAGCTAGCAGATGGTATAAAATTGTTGCTGTAAAAATGTCGGATGGTTTTGTGGCTACCCTGTCTGATATTACAGATCAGAAGGCTGCTGAAGACAGGCTAAAGAAGAATTATAATGAACTTATTATTGCCAGAGAGAGTTTAAAAAGCCTGAATACGGAACTGGAAATTAAGGTTGCGGAACGTACTAAGGAACTTTCTGAAAGTGAAGAAAGGTTTAGCCAGGTTTCAAGAGCAACCAATGATACGATCTGGGATTGGAGCCTTGTTCAGAATACGATGTGGAGGAGCGATAATTTTAACTTCATGTTCGGTTATGAGTCTACTGGAGAGAATAGCAATATCGGGTTCTGGTTTGAGAAAATACATCCTGAAGACAGAAAGGTTGTACAAGATAGTGTTTATGAAGCAATCAATACGAGTAAAAAACAGTGGTCTGCACAATATAGGGTAAGGAAGGACGATGGAACTTATGCCGTCATTCTGGATCGTGGATCAATTATGCACGATGATTTTGATACACCTTACCGGATGGTCGGATCAATGGTCGATGTGACCAAATTAATTGAAACTGAGGCAAAACTGACTTCGAGCGAAGAGAAATTTGAAAAAGTATTTCATTCAAATATGATTGGAATGATGTTTTCAAATATTGATACCGGGTTGATTGCAGATGCGAATGATGTATTTCTGCGGATGATTGGTTATTGTAAGGAGGACTTGTCCGGCGGATTGGACTGGACTAAAATTACACCACCTGAGTATAACCAGGTTACTGAAGAGGCTATTTCCAGATTGAAAACCGAAGGAGTTTGCCCACCTTATGAAAAAGAATACATCTGTAAAGATGGAAGCCGGATTTTTGTGATGATCGGTTCTGCATTGTTAGGTAATGGAGCTGAATCTGTTACTTATATTATTGATATCACTGAGCAAAAAATAGCTGAACAGAAAAGAGCTGAACTACAGCGTCAGGTTAAGGATCAGCAGGAAGAATTTTACAGGATTTTCAAAAATGCGCCTGCATTGATTACGATCCGCAGGGGTAAAGACCTGGTTTATGAATTTACAAACAATAAGTTTAATGAATTTGTAGGAGCGGAAGATTTTATTGGGCAAGCTTCGGCTGTTGCACATCCTAAGTATGTAGGCTCACCTATAGCTGAAATTGAACAGGAAGTTTTGAGAACCGGGGAGACTCATATTGCCAAATCTTTTAATATCAAATATAGGCACCCCGGTTATGGGGTAGCAGAGCATTGGTTTGATTTTACTTTTATTCCTGTTTATACTGCTCATGGTCAGGTTGATGGAATTGCATTCTTTGGTTTTGACGTGACAGATTTGCTTAAAGCGCAACAAACTACCAAAGACCTGATGCACAAAAAAGATGAATTCATGAGTATTGCAAGTCATGAGTTGAAAACTCCGATTACCAGTATCAAAGGGTTCTTGCAGCTTGCCTTGCGATTTGCAGAGAAATCTCAGCAGAATAGTCAAATGCTGACCTTGCTTGGAAAGGCAGAAAAGCAGATAGGTAATTTAACATCTCTGGTCAATGATTTGCTGGATGTAACGAAAATACAGGCAGGGAAAATGCAGTTTAATTATGCGAAATTTAATATTAAAACGGCATTAGAGGAGTGCATTGACGATATCAGGCATACGGAAGATTATGAAATTATCATTAACCACATTGATGATATTCAACTATATGGTGATCAGCACAGAATCGAGCAGGTAGTTAACAACTTCTTATCTAATGCAATTAAATATTCCCCTAAAAGAAGAACTGCGATTGTATACACTGAATTGGTTGGGGAAGATATAAGGTTTACAGTGAAAGATTTTGGAATTGGCATTCCGCAAGAAAATATTGAAAATGTATTTGACAGGTTTTTCAGAGTTGATGCTGCTTCAGCTATGTTTTCGGGCTTAGGATTGGGACTTTACATTTGTGCAGAGATCATTCATAGACATGGTGGACAGATCGGCGTGAACAGTGTTGAGAATGAGGGCTCTGAATTTTGGTTCCAGATACCAGTAAAAGGCGTAGAAAAGCATGATGAATAATCAATGACAGCGCTTGAAAAACATATTATAGCCTATTTTGGCAAGGTTGAGGGAGATGACTTAGCAAAGATTAGTTCGTTATTTAAACGCTCGGCTCTGAGCAAAGGAGATTATTTCATGTCTGCTGGTAAACCTGCCGATAAATTAAGCTTTGTACAAGCTGGCTTGTTAAGGGTTTTCGCAGTCACGCCTGATAAAGAGGTGACGCAATGGATTTGTACCCAAAATTATTTTCTAACGGATCTGGCAGGATTTATTTTTGATGTTCCTGCCCGGTGGAATATTCAGGCGCTGACTGATGTGGTATTGTATACGATCAGCAGAGATGATTATAACCGGATTGGGAAGCTTGTGCCCAAATGGCGTGAGTTAGAAAAATTATTCCTCACCCGGTGTTTTACTACGCTGGAAGACCGGGTTTTTGCGCATCTCTCGATGACGGCAGAGGAACGGTATATTTTGTTTTTCGAACAGCATAAGGAGCTATTTAACCAGGTGCCTTTACAATATATCGCTTCCATGTTAGGGATGACTCCTGAAACATTTAGCAGGATCAGGAAAAAACAACTTTTGTAAACTCTTGATTTTTATCAAGTGGGTTTAGTTTGTTATTGAAGACCTTTGTATCAGTAATTCATAATACGATAAGATAAAGGTCTGATGATAACAACAGAAATTAAAACAGCAATTCTGATTCACGCAAAACCTCAGCAGGTTTGGAAGATATTAATTGATTTTGATAACTATCCGAAATGGAATCCTTTTATCAAATCTCTTCAGGGAGAAGTTAAGGTTGGGAACCAGATTACCGTACAAATCGCACCGCCTGATGCAAGTGGCATGACTTTTAAACCTAAAGTTCTGGCTTTTGAAACGAATAAAGAGTTCAGGTGGATTGGCCGGCTTTTATTCTCCGGGATCTTTGATGGCGAACATCAGTTTGAATTGGTGGATAATGGTGACGGAACAACGACATTTTTACAAAGTGAAAAATTCAAAGGGATATTAGTTCCGTTTTTAAAGGGACAGCTTAATAACAACACCAAAAGAGGGTTTATATTAATGAATGAGAAGATTAAAGAGTTGGCTGAAAATCAATTATAAAGCAAGTTTTAACTGGATTCAAGAGTCTGTATCATTAATCAAAACTAAAAGATCAGTCTTATTTTCATAAGGCTGATCTTTTAGTTTTGATGCCCTTGAAAAAATCGGGCTAGATGCAGAGGAAGGAATCGAACCTTCTGGTGCTGCCATCATTCAGCCCCCTGCTTTTGAGAGTAGCACTTGTACTTCGGTGCAAAGATAAGCACCGTATTAAGTATTTATAGAGGTGGGGGATGATTTAACAAAAGCTTAATGTTGACACCTTATCATGTGCATCTGAAGCCATAAGCTAGCTATAGCTCTTATAGTTAAGGCTGGTTTCTTATAAAAGAATCAAGTTACCAATGGCAAAGATGGAAACGTCAACGAAGAAACTATTATCCCGATTGAAAAGGCATCTTCCACACCATTTATTGATAACATAGTGTTTAATTTCTGTTCATATGAATTGCTGAATTTTAGCCTGCTTTTATTATTCAGAAGCTAATCATTATGGAACAACAGCAGGTACAGGATACAGTGGAGCGCATATTTGACTTATATGAAACCCTTGGTGGCGAGGAATATGGTGAAAGTGTGAGTATGACGATGCATATGATGCAATGCGCGCAACTCGCACAACAAACAGGTGAAGCCGATGAAGTTATCATTGCAGCTTTTTTGCATGATATTGGCCATTTTCTGGAGGGTGATGAAAAAATGGATATTTATGGAACTCAGCATCATGATGAGCTGGGAGGTAAATTCCTGTTGGATCTGGGTTTTCCTCAACAAATGGCCGATTTAGTATCTAGTCATGTAGCTGCCAAGAAATATCTTGTTTATGCCGAACCTGCTTATTACCAGGAGCTGTCAGAAGTCAGCAAGATCACGCTGGAATTTCAGGGAGGAAAAATGACTGCTGAAGAGGCTGCTGAATATGAAAAAGATCCACTTTTGCCGCTGTATGTTAAGCTGCGGAAATGGGATGATTTGGGAAAGGATGCGCATAAACCAGTGCTGGCTGAGGAAATCCAGTTGATGAAAGAAATGATACATAATTATTTGATGAATTTATAATCTTAGTTATTTCTGCATAAATTTAGGGTAGAGCAGGACAGTTAATAACAGTTAGCTGATTTTAAAGCAGTATTATCGCTTAATTATTCTAACCAGATATATAAATTTATGCAGATCATCTTTGGAGTTATATTCCATTTTATCGGGGGCTTTGCCTCTGGTAGCTTTTACATCCCCTATAAAAAAGTTAAAGGCTGGGCCTGGGAGAGCTATTGGATAGTGGGCGGGATCTTTTCCTGGTTGATTGTGCCACCTCTGGCAGCGTATTTAACTATTCCTGATTTTGCTGAAATTATCAAACACACCAGCACTGCAATTATAGGTTTAACTTATTTCTTTGGCATATTATGGGGAATAGGGGGGCTTACTTTTGGTCTCGGTGTACGGTATCTTGGGGTCTCTTTAGGCAGCTCTATTATCTTGGGGATGAGTTCTGTATTTGGTGCATTGATGCCTTCAGTATATTATGATTTTTATCCCAAGGCTGGCAAAGATACTTTTACCGAAATTATATCGAGTCCCTGGGGCCAGCTGGTCCTTGTAGGACTGACGGTTTGTATCGTAGGTATTATCATCTGCGGGAAAGCGGGGATGATGAAAGAAAAAGATCTTACCGCACAAAAACAAACCAAAGAAAGTGCAGAATTCAAAATAGGATTAGGTTTAACTGTTGCAGTGATTTCAGGAATACTGAGTTCATGTTTCGCCTTCGGTATTGATGCAGGAAAAGATATGGCCCATGAGGCTAACCATTTATGGAAGGCGCTCCATCCTGATCAGGGTGAATTCCTTTTTCAAAATAATGTAACGTATATCGTGATTTTATGGGGAGGATTAACCACTAATTTTATTTGGTGTATGCTGCTGAATGCCAAGAATAAAACCTTCAAAGATTATACAAATAAAGAAACGCCATTGCTGAAGAACTATGTTTTTTCTGCACTGGCTGGGATCACCTGGTTTCTGCAATTCTTTTTTTACGGAATGGGCGAAAGTAAATTAGGCAATGGTGCCAGTTCCTGGATTCTGCATATGGCCTTTATTATCCTGGTCGCCAATGTTTGGGGATTAGTATTAAATGAATGGAAGGCCGTATCGCGGAAAACATTCAGAACTGTCCTGGTTGGTATTGTATTTATTATCGCTTCTATCCTGATTGTGGGATATGGAAATTCAATTAAATAGTCATAAAAAAAATCTAAACAGTAAAAAATATTCTATACTATGTTCGAAGAAAGAGACCGTTTTAAACACGTAAGTTATTTATGGGATGAAACAGAAGCTGCGAAGTTAGCAGGGGATGAGGTGGCCTTATTACTTTACCGTTCAAATTTATTAGGTGCAGATTTACGTCTCACAAACTATGGTGGCGGCAATACTTCCTGCAAAGCAGATGCAATTGATCCGCTAACTGGTCAAACAACCGAGATCATGTGGATTAAAGGTTCAGGTGGAGATATTGGTACCTTAAAGCGTAATGGTTTGGCTGCGTTATATGTAGACCGGCTGAGAGCTTTAAAAAATATCTATAAAGGTTTAGATCAGGAAGATGAAATGGTAGCGCTTTTTAACCATTGTATTTATGATTTAAACTCTAAAGCACCTTCAATAGATACCCCTTTGCATGGATTTCTCCCTTTTAAACATATTGATCATTTGCATCCGGATGCTGCAATCGCAATTGCAGCAGCTAAAGATGGAAAGCAGCTTACACACCATTTGTTTAAAGGCAAAATTGGCTGGGTAGACTGGCAGAAGCCAGGGTTTGACCTGGGCTTGCAATTAAAACAATGTCTGGATGAAAATCCGGAAATCAGGGGGGTTATGCTCGGGTCTCATGGGTTATTTACCTGGGGAGATACCGCTTATGAAAGTTACCTGAACACGCTGGAAGTCATAGAGATTTGTGCGGATTATCTGGAAGCTAATTATGAGAAAAAGGGCCCAATATTCGGAGGGCAGAAAATTGCTTCACCTGAACAATCGGTAAGGGAAAAGCAAGCGGCAATTTTATCGCCCATTTTACGCGGATTCTGTTCTGCTGAGCGTCATATGATCGGACATTTTACAGATGATGTAAGAGTCCTTGAATTTATTAACTCGAATGATCTGGCAAGACTTGCTCCATTAGGGACAAGCTGCCCGGATCACTTTTTACGGACCAAAATCAGTCCGCTCGTTTTAACCCTCGATGCAGAAGCAGACCTTTCGGACACTGAAGGACTTAAAGCATTGCTTGCTCCGGTTTTTGTAGCTTACCGGGAAATGTATGCTGAGTATTATCAAACCTGTAAACATGAAAATAGTCCGGCGATGCGTGATGCCAATCCGGTTATTATCCTTTATCCGGGAATTGGACTGTTCTCTTTCTCCAAAGATAAACAGACCGCACGTGTGGCAGCAGAGTTTTACATCAATGCGATTAACGTGATGAAGGGAGCGGAAGCAATTTCCTCTTATACCTCATTGCCACGTCAGGAGGCATTTAATATTGAATACTGGCTGCTTGAAGAAGCGAAGCTGCAAAGAATGCCAAAGCCAAAAGCCTTATCGGGTAAAATTGCACTGGTTACTGGTAGCGCAGGAGGAATTGGTAAGGCGATCGCCAGAAAGTTTGTAGAAGAGGGAGCTGTCGTGATTATCAATGACAATGACAGCGACCGTTTAGCACAGGCGGCTCAGGAATTTAGTCATTTATACGGGAAAGACGCCTATACCACTGCATTGCTGGATGTGACTAAAAATGAAGCTATTCAACAAGCATTTGATACAGCAGCGCTGGCTTTTGGTGGAGTAGATATCGTGGTCAACTGTGCTGGATTATCAATTTCCAAACCGATTGAAGAGCATACCGAGAAAGATTGGGATTTGTTATATGATGTACTGGTTAAGGGGCAGTTTAAAATTACACAAACAGCAGTAATAATGATGCGCAAACAGGCAATTGGTGGAGATATCTTAAATATTGTCAGCAAAAATGCGTTAGTTTCAGGGCCTAATAATGCGGGATATGGATCAGCTAAGGCTGCACAACTTCACCTGAGCAGATTAAATGCTGCCGAATTAGGAAAAGATCAGATCAGAGTGAATGTCGTGAATCCGGATGCGGTCATTTCAGACAGTAAAATATGGGAAGGAGACTGGGCTGCAGGCCGGGCAAAAGCATACGGTGTCAAAGTAGAAGAGTTGCCTGCTTTTTACGCGAAAAGAACGTTGCTGGATAAGATTATCCTTCCAGAAGATATTGCAAATGCCTGTTTAGTTTTTGTAGGTGGACTTTTAAATAAATCTACCGGGAATGTATTAAATGTAGATGGTGGCGTGGCTATGGCTTTCGTCAGATAAATTGAAGAAAATGGAAATAGAAAAATATCAGATAGATGCGCATAACCAGGAGCTGGAAACTGAACATCAACGCAGATTCGATTTTGCGGCGGCAGAAAATCCGCAGATTGAAAATATAATTTCTAAGTTGATTCAATTCCAGATTGGGATTCCAAGCTGGGCACTGGGGACTGGTGGAACACGTTTTGGCCGCTTCTCTGGTGGAGGAGAACCGCGCAGTCTGGAAGAGAAAATAGAGGATATCGGGCTGATCCATCGGCTAAATCAATCAAGTGGAGCAGTTTCATTGCATATTCCATGGGATAAAACAGATGATTACGAAGGAGTTAAAACGTTGGCTAATCATCATGGGCTTCGTTTTGATGCGATGAACTCTAATACCTTTCAAGATCAGCCGGGGCAGGCGCACAGTTATAAATTCGGTTCATTGCAGCACGTGAATAAATCAGTACGCAAACAAGCCATTGCACACAATATTGAAGTGATCCGTCAAGGGGTGGCCTTTGGGTCGGATGCGTTAACGGTCTGGCTCGCCGATGGATCTTGTTTTCCTGGCCAGTTGAATTTCAGAAAAGCTTTTCAGAATACCCTTGAAAGTCTGGAAGAAATTTATGCGGCCTTACCAGAAAAATGGAAATTATTTGTGGAGTATAAGGCTTTTGAACCCAACTTTTATTCGACTACCGTTGGGGATTGGGGACAGTCTTTGTTATTCGCCAATAAATTAGGGCCTAAGGCTTATACGCTGGTCGACTTGGGACACCATTTGCCGAATGCGAATATTGAACAGATTGTTTCTCTTTTACTGATGGAAGGCAAGCTGGGCGGTTTTCATTTCAATGATTCGAAGTATGGAGATGATGATTTAACTGCCGGGAGTATGAAACCTTACCAGCTATTTCTTATTTTTAATGAACTGATAGAAGGTATGGATGCAAAAGGAATAGACCATGCAACAGGCTTAGGCTGGATGATTGATGCTTCGCACAATGTGAAAGATCCTTTAGAAGATTTACTGCAATCTGTAGAAGCAATTATGCTGGCTTATACGCAGGCTTTGTTAGTAGATAAAGAAGCATTGTCTATTGCGCAGCAGGAAAACGATACGGTGAAGTGCCAGGAAATTCTGCAGCATGCTTTCCGTACAGATGCGAGAGCGATTGTGCAGGAAGCAAGGTTAAGAAGCGGGGGCGCTGCTCAGCCTTTAGCATTATACCGCACCTTGAAAGTCAGAGAAAAGCTGATTGCAGCCAGGGGCGCGAAAACCATAGCTACAGGTTTATAATGAGTACAATTCCGGTTATTGTCGTTTTTGATGTTGGAAAGACTAATAAAAAGATTTTCCTCTTTGATGAAGATTATAAAATAGTTTTTGAACGTTCGGCCCGTTTTATAGAAATGTATGATGAGGATGGTGATCCTTGTGAAAATCTGGAGAGTTTAAGACTTTCTGTTTTTGATTCTTTGCGCGAAATATTAAAGCGCAAGGAATTTGAGATTAAGGCGATTAACTTTTCTACTTATGGAGCCAGCTTTGTATATATTGATGCCTATGGAAAACCGCTGGCGCCATTGTATAATTATCTGAAAGCTTATCCTAAAGAATTAGAAGCCGGTTTTTATGAGGCTTATGGTGGTCAGGAAACTGTTTCTGCAGCTACTGCATCCCCTGTTTTAGGAAGTCTGAATTCAGGAATGCAGTTGTACCGCATTAAAAAAGAGAAGCCCGAATTGTATCAGCAAATCAGGTATGCCCTGCATCTTCCTCAATACCTGAGTTACCTGGTTTCTGGTATTGAATATTCAGACCTGACAAGTATTGGCTGTCATACACTACTTTGGGATTTTAAGCGGAATGACTATCATGACTGGGTTAAGAAGGAGGGGCTGGATCAGAAACTGGCGCCCGTTGTTCCGGCTGATCAAGTATTTCCTTCAGAATTTCCAGGTAACCAGTATCAAGTAGGAATTGGTTTGCATGACAGTTCTGCGGCATTAATTCCCTATCTGATTAATTTTCATGAACCATTTGTATTGATCTCTACCGGAACCTGGTGTATTACGATGAATCCATTCAATGATTCCGTACTTACGCCAACAGAGCTGGCACAGGATTGTCTTTGTTATTTGCAATATAAAGGGAAACCTGTCAAAGCATCCCGGATTTTTGCAGGTTATGAGCATGAACAGCAAGTGAAACGGATTGCTGCTCATTTTAAGCAAAATATTGGCCGTTACCGGCATATGAAATATGAGGCAAACATTACTGATGAGTTGCTGAAGGGGATGAAAGAAAGAAAAGAGCTGGAACTTCCGTTAGGCAAAGAGTCTGCTTTTTCTACACGTGATCTTTCTTCTTTCCCAGCTGATACAGTTGCTTACCACCAGTTTATTCTGGATCTTGCTTTGCAGCAAAGGGCATCCTCCAGCTTAGTGATGGATGCAAAAAACGTAAGAAGGATTTTTGTAGATGGCGGTTTTAGCAAGAATACAATTTATATGAATATGTTAGCGCTATTGTTTCCTGATGTCGAAGTTTTCGCTGCCTCCATGGCACAGGCTACCGCTATAGGGACAGCCCTGGCGATACATCAATGCTGGAATAGAAAACCGATTCCGAATGATTTAATTGAATTAAAATATTATACAACGCATACGAACTAAGAATTATGAAGTTTTGTCAGAAAATAAGTATTAGCTCTTCCCTGTTTTTGATTTTTGGTTTTAATGCACTTGCTTTTGGAAGTGCCAAATCAGTTGCAGATAGTTTTGTGGCTCCTCTTAGTAATGAAATTGTATCGCCCGGTGGCTTACAGTGTGAACATTTAGTAAATCCGATTGGTATTGATGCGCCAAAACCAAGGCTTTCCTGGCTGCTTTCTGATACGCGTCAGGGAGCCAGGCAAACTGCTTACCGGGTTACGTTCGGGACAGATTCATCGGCTTTACTTCAACAAAAAAAGGTTTTATGGAACACTGGAAAGGTTAATTCTTCTGCCGCATTACTGCTTTATAACGGAGATGTGTTAAAACCATTTACCAAATATTTCTGGCAGGTAGAAGTTTGGGATAAAGATGGAAAACCAGGAGTCGCCAAAATTGCCAGTTTTGAAACTGGAATGGTAAAAATGTCCAATTGGAAAGGTACCTGGATCAGCGACCGGAATGAGGTAAATATATTACCTGCGCCATATTTCAGAAAAGTATTTGAAAGTCCGAAAAAGATAAAATCTGCCAGAGCTTATATTGCTGCAGCAGGTTTATATGAACTTTATCTGAACGGTGAAAAAGTTGGTAATCACCGTCTTGATCCGATGTATACCCGCTTTGACAGAAGAAATTTATATGTGAGTTATGATGTAACAGCTAATTTGAAGGCTGGTAAAAATACAATTGGCGTTTTGCTTGGAAATGGTTGGTATAATCACCAGTCTTTAGCAGTATGGAACTTTGATAAAGCACCCTGGAGGGCAAGGCCAACGTTTTGCCTGGATCTGCGGATTACTTATCAGGATGGCTCTGAGGAAACCGTAACTTCTGATGGCAGTTGGAAAACACATAGCGGGCCACTGGTTTTTAACAGCATTTATACTGCTGAACATTATGACGCACGTTTGGAACAACCAGGATGGAACAAGGTGGATTTTGATGCCAGTAAATGGGCAGATGTGACTTTGCGTGCAGCACCTTCTAAAAATATTGTTAGCCAGGCGATGCACCCGATCCGCAGTATTGAAACTATTCCGGCAGTATCGGTGAAGAAATTTAACGATACGACTTATGTTTTTGATCTGGGCAGAAATATCGCCGGGGTCAGCAAGATTAAAGTAAAAGGTGAAAGCGGAACAGTAATACAGATTAAACATGGGGAAAGACTGTATCCGGACGGCCGTCTTGATCTTTCTAATATTGATGTTTATCACCGCCCGGCAGATAAAAAAGATCCCTTTCAAACAGATATTTTGATCTTGAATGGAAAAGGCTACGAAGAGTTTATGGCCAGATTTAACTATAAAGGATTTCAATATGTAGAGGTGGTGAGCAGTAAGCCCGTAGAATTGAAAAAGGAAAGTATTACGGGCTATTTTATGCACAGTGATGTTCCGGTAGCTGGCCAGATTAGTTCTTCTAATCCTTTGATTGATAAGTTATGGTGGGCAACAAATAATTCGTACCTGTCAAATTTATATGGTTACCCTACAGATTGTCCGCAGCGGGAAAAGAATGGCTGGACCGGGGATGGGCATTTTGCTGTCGAAACGGGTTTGTATAATTTTGACGGGATCACTGTTTATGAAAAATGGCTTGCTGATCATCGGGATGAGCAGCAGCCTAATGGAGTATTACCTGATATCATTCCTACTGGTGGCTGGGGTTATGGTACTGCAAACGGAACGGACTGGACGAGTACAATCGCTATAATTCCATGGGATATTTACCAGTTTTACGGAGATTCTAAATTATTAGCGGCTTGTTATGACAATATAAAGAGCTATGTAAATTATGTTACTCAGATCAGTCCTTCCGGATTAACGAGTTATGGAAGAGGGGACTGGGTTCCAGTAAAGTCTTCATCTCCTTTAGAATATACCTCTTCAGTTTACTATTATGTAGATGCTACTATTCTGGCTAAAACGGCAAAGTTGTTTGGCAAAACTGACGATGCTCAGCTTTACAGTGCACTGGCAGATAAAATTAAGAAAGCAATCAATGACAAATATCTGAATCAATCGACCGGGATTTATGGTAGTGGTTTGCAAACCGAATTAAGTGTTGCATTACAATGGGGAATAGTTCCTGCGGCACTTCAGGATAAAGTGGCATCCAACCTGGCAAAAAGAGTGGCTGCAGATGGGATGCATCTGGATGTTGGTGTATTAGGAGCAAAAGCAATTTTGAATGCATTAAGTGATCATGGTCAGGCAGAAACTGCTTATAAACTGGCGGCTCAGGATACTTATCCTTCCTGGGGTTGGTGGATTGTAAATGGAGCAACGACACTTTATGAGAATTGGAATATTAAAGCGGAACGTGATATTTCTTTGAACCATATGATGTTTGGAGAAATCGGTGGTTGGTTTTTCAAAGGATTGGGAGGAATTAAAGTTGATGAGAAACAGCCTGGATTCAAAAATGTAATCCTGGCGCCAAATTTTGTTACGGGGTTAACGCATTTTGAAGCGAGTCATGATGGACCGTATGGGAAAATCATTTCTTCGTGGAAAAGAAAAGGGGAGGCGGTTATTTATAACGTGACCATTCCTGCAAATAGCAGTTCAACGATTTCTTTTCCAATATCAGGAAATCAGGCTGTTTATTATAATGGTAAAAAGATCAGCCAGGTTTATGAAACCGGATCTGGTAAATATCAGTTCGAAATCCGGTAACTGAATCCGGTAATGCAAGTTCTGAATCCGGTAATGCAGGTTCTGAATCTGGTAATGCAAGTTCTGAATCCGGTAACGCAAGTTCTGAATCCGCTAACGCAAGTTCTAAATCCGGTAACACAAGTTCTAAATCCGCTAACGCAAGTTCTGAATCCGGTTTACTGAATTCAGAATTCATCTCTTAATTTCAAAAATCAGTAAAATGGGAAGTCATTAAATTGTCTTCCCCTTTTTAATTAAAACCTTTTAAATGTAAATAAAAGCCTATTTACAGGATAGAGCAGGTTGCCGATCAGCAGGGGTTGATTTACTTTAGAACAACCAAATATAAAACACATATGACAATGGAGAGAAATTTACAAAAGTTCTTTTCTGCGCTGATTTGTGTACTGTTGTTTACACTTTACAATAGTACAAATGTCTTTTCTCAGCAGAAAACTGTGACCGGTAAGGTCACAGATCAAAGTGATGGCAGCCCGTTGCCCGGAGTAACGATCAAAGTCTTGGGTTCAACTGCCGGAACTACCACCAATTCAAATGGAGAATATGCTTTAAAAGCTGCGGAGAATGCGATACTTGTTTTTAGCTATATAGGTTATACAGAAGCCAGGCTAACTTTTACTGGTAATCCTAACTTAAATGCAAAGCTTGTTTCTAATAATCAGAAGTTAGATGAAGTAGTGGTTATTGGCTATGGAACAACGACTAAAAAAGATGCTACTGGGGCTGTAGCTACAGTTTCGGCAGCACAAATTAAAGATTTGCCTGTAAGTTCTGTGGATCAGAAGTTGAAAGGGCAGATTCCCGGAGTTCAGATCAGTACAACTACAGGAACTCCAGGGGGCGGTACGTCTATTAAAATCAGGGGATCCGGTTCTATCGGCGCCGGAGATAATCCTTTATTTGTAGTGGATGGTTATCCGATTTCAAACACTTCCGGGCAGGTTTCTAATCCTTTGAATGTAATTAATCCGAATGATATTGAATCAATTACCGTATTGAAAGATGCATCCTCGACTGCTATTTATGGGTCAAGGGGCTCTAACGGAGTAATTGTGATTACAACTAAACAAGGTGTAAAAGGCACTCCGGTAGTCAATATAAGTGCTTATACGGGGATTCAGCAGGTTCCTCAGAAAGGGAGGCCGCAAATGCTGAACGGAACTGAGTTTGCTCAATTCAGAAAAGATATAATTGTGGATGATTTTGCTTCCAGAGGTTTGGTCGCTACTGATGCAGATATTCCAGAAGCTTTCCGTAATCCTTCACAATACGGTGCTGGTACAAACTGGTATAATGAAATTATCCATGATGCACCGATGAGCAATCTGGATGCAAGTATTAGCGGAGGTTCTGAAAATACAAAGTATAACTTTTCTCTTGGTTATCTGAATCAGGAGGGTACAATACGTTATACTGGATTTCAACGCTATGCGATCCGCATGAATACGGAAAGTAAAATCGGTAAGAAATTAAAAATAGGACTTAACCTGGCACCAACGAATAGTGTGCGTGATCTGAATAATTTTGAAAATGAGTTTGTAGATGTCTTAAGCAGAAGTTTGTGGTTAAGTCCACTGGTTCCTTTAACAGATGCAAATGGTAACCGGACGCCCTATGTGAGTTCTCCGGGTATGTATGCTGGCCCTAATCCATTGAACAGTTTGGAGTATGGAGGCACGAGATCGAAGGATTTCAGGGGGCTTGGAACTGCTTTCGCTGAATATCAGATTCTGGATGGTTTAAAGTTGAGGTATAGTTTTAATGTAGATTATACGAACAGCTCTTCCTTTGTTTTTAATCCTTCGTTTGTTGGTGGTGTAAATTCACCTCCGCCATCGGTGCCAAATTCTACGACCAATAAGTCAACAAGTTTTAACTGGTTATCTGAGGCGGTACTGACTTACGATAAGTCATTCGGTAAGGATCATCGCCTGAATGTGGTGGTTGGTTATAGTGCACAAAAAGAGCGTGCAGAAAGCCTGTATTTATTCGCGGATAACTATCCGGATGATAAAATACAGACGATCAATGCGGCTTCTATTATCAGCGGGTTTAATGCTGATGTGCAAAAATGGTCTATCATTTCATATCTGGCGCGTGCTAATTATTCTTATAAAGATAAGTACCTGTTTACCGCTACAGTGCGTACGGATGGTTCATCACGTTTTGGCAGCAACAAAAGATATGGAACATTCCCTTCGGCTGCTTTTGCATGGAGAGCTTCGGAAGAGGAATTCCTGAAGAAATCAACGTGGATCAGCGATTTGAAATTGAGAGCAACTTATGGACTATCTGGTAATTATAACATTGGAAATTATACCTATATCACGAATATAGGTTCATCGAACTATGTGTTTGGTGGTCAGCTTTCCAGCGGCCGTGTTCCTACTTCTTTAAATAATCCAAACCTGACCTGGGAAGAGTCTTCACAACTGGATGCCGGTATTGATCTGGGGATTTTAAAGAACCGATTATCATTTAATATAGATTACTATAAAAGGATAACTAAAGGGATGTTATATAACAGTGAGATTCCTTTGTCGTCTGGTTATTCAAATGCGATTATTAACTCTGGTAAGATTCAGAATCAAGGATTTGAATTTGGGTTAACGTCTAAAAATCTGGAAGGTACATTTACCTGGAATACCAGTGCTAACATCGCATTTAACAGGAATAAGGTATTAGCCTTAAATGAAAATAACGACCCGATTTACAGCGGCAGAAGTGGGGAAGGTTCTTATCAGCATATTACGCAAGTAGGGCATCCTGTAGGTGAATTTTACGGATATATCCTGGAGGGCATTTATAAAGATCAGGCAGATTTGAACAACTCGCCTAAGCATGTAACTTCTGTAGTGGGGTCTGTAAAATATAAAGATGTAGATGGCAATGGGATCATTGAGCCTGTAAAAGATTTTGCAGTAATCGGCTCACCTCAACCCAATTTTACCTGGGGTTTGACCAATACATTTGGTTACAAAGGATTTGACTTGAATATATTGCTTGTTGGCTCTCAGGGTGGACAGATCTTAAAAACCGCGAATCAGTATTTGCTGAATATTGACGGTATTTTCAATGTAGACAGAAAAGTGCTGAACAGATACCGTTCACCAGAAAATCCGGGTGATGGAGTTACACCAACTACGAATGGATCAAGGGTGATTTATCGCGATGTGAATTCTTCGTGGGTAGAAAGTGCGAGTTATATGCGTATCCAGAATATAACTTTCGGTTATCGTTTTGGCGAAAGATTGCTGCGCGCATCTAAAGTGATTAAAGCAGCAAGAATTTATTCCAGCATTCAGAACCTGGCAACTTTCACCAAGTATAGTGGTGCGAATCCAGAAGTGAGCCGGAACACGATTTCAGGAAATGCGGTGAGCAGTGCATTGGTTCCTGGAGAGGATTTTACGAATTATCCGCTACCAAGAACTTTCACACTAGGACTGAACTTAACATTTTAATCTTTTGTCAATCATGAGAAATTATAAAAAATATAGCATAGCCGGGGTACTGCTGATCAGTTTATCGGTATCAGGTTGTAAAAAGGCTTTTCTGGACCAAACTCCGGAAGCTTCTTTACCGGGCGTTAATTTTTACAAAACGGAGGCAGATTTTAAACAGGCTGTTAGTGGAGCTTACTCTTCTGTAAGTGATATGGGAAGAGTAAATTACTGGCTATTTGGTGAAATGAGATCTGATAATACAACTTATCAATATAATCCAGCAGATAGAGGTTCTGAACAGCGCGAGTTCATGGACGAGTTTCTGATTGGGGCGACGGCCGAACCTTTGCAGGGCTATTGGCAGCAAAATTATACAGGCATTTTACGTTGCAATGAAATCCTGGCCAGAATAGATGGGGTAACCATGTCTGCTGATCTAAAAAATCAGTTTACAGGAGAGGCTTTGTTTTTAAGAGCTTTCCATTATTTCAATTTAGTGAGACAGTTTGGTGGAGTACCATTAAGGTTGGTTCCAAGTCAGTCTCCGGACGATGCGCGTTCTAAAGGGAGAGCTTCCGTAGAAGAGGTATATACGCAAATCGTTACAGATCTGACTGCTGCGGCTACTAAATTGCCTGTTAAATATACCAGCATTGAGGCTGGAAGAGCTACACAAGGTGCAGCTTTGGCTTTACTGGCCAAATTATACATGACACAAAAGAAATTTGCTGAGGCACTGGTTCCTTTGAGAAAGGTACAGCAATTAGGTTATAGCCTTATCCCTGTGTATAAGGATATTTTTCTGCCTGCAAATAAAAACAACAGTGAATCTGTTTTTGAGATTCAGTATCTTGGATCACAGCCAGGGTTGTCGAGTGATTTTCTATATCAGTTTGCGCCCTGGAATTCTGGCAGTGTCATCACCGGAGATCCGGCGACTTCATTGAATGGAAGTAGTGGCTGGAATATTCCTACACAAGATATGATCGACGCTTATGAAACTGGTGATTTACGGAAGGATGCTTCTTTAGCGGTGGGTTTTACAGATGCAGGAGGAAAGTTTGTGAATATTCCTTACGTTAAAAAATACAATCATGGGATTATTGACCGGGGACGTACAAATGATAATTTCCCGGTAATCAGGTATGCAGATGTGCTGCTGATGATTTCCGAATGTTTAAACGAACAGGGATTTGCTGCGGGCGGAGAACAGTTTACTTTATTAAATCAAATCCGTACCAGGGCAGGATTGCCTGCAAAAACTACTGGAAACGCTGTTGCTGCTTTAAGCGTAGATAGTCAGCAGGCTTTCAGAACAGCTATTCTACAAGAAAGAAGAGTTGAACTGGCTTTCGAGAATCAGCGGTGGTATGATCTGGTACGTTCGGGAAAAGCGGTAGAGGTAATGGCTGCGCATGGACAATATGAAATTGCGCATAAACCTAATATTCCTTCTGGTTCTTATATTTTAAACGCGAATAAACTCTTGTTACCGATCCCTCAAAGAGAGGTGAATCTGGATAATCTAACTCAAAACCCTCAATAATCAGCTATGAGAAATTATTATATAGGAATTGCAATTGGTTGCTGTCTGCTTGATTTACCGGCAACTGCTCAAAAATTAGGCGTTACGGATTTAAGAACTGAATATTTGAAAAATCCAATGGGAATAGAAGCGGCTGCACCGCGTTTAAGCTGGAAGATGAATTCTGCTCAGCGCAATGTGATGCAGAGTGCTTATCAGATTAGAGTAGGAACAGATTCTGCTGGCTTATTAGCTGGTCAATCTTCGGTATGGGATAGTGGAACCCAAAAAAGTGATGCCTCTGTTTTTTTACGGTATGCGGGGAAACAGTTAAAATCTGATACGCGTTATTATTGGCAGGTTAAAATTAAGGACAACCAGGGCAATGAGTCCGGATGGAGTGCAATTAGCTCCTGGCATACGGGCTTGCTGAATCCAGATGACTGGTCGGCGCAGTGGATCACCAGTTCGCTTGCAGATACACTTGAAGGGCCAAGTCCTATCTTCAGAAAAGTGTTTGCTACAGCTGGTAAAGTAAAATCAGCTGTGCTTTATATTTCTGCGCATGGTTTATATGAAGCACAAATCAATGGGAAACGGGTGAGCCATGATCATCTGGCGCCTGGCTGGACGAGTTATCATAAGCGTTTGTTATATCAAAGTTATGAGGTGACGAATTTGCTGAAAGATGGGCAGAATGCAATTGGTTTTACATTGGGTGATGGCTGGTACCGCGGGTATCTTGCCTTTGATGGTAAGCGTTCATTCTATGGCAAACATTTAAGCGGTTTAGTACAGCTGGTAGTCGAGTATACCGATGGCACTAAAAAAATCATCAACAGTGATGGCAGCTGGAAATACAGCACCGGGCCCGTTCGTTTCTCTGATTTGTATAACGGAGAAATTTATGACGCCAAGTTTGAAAAACCGGGCTGGGCGACTGTGAATTATAAGGATGCAGGCTGGAAAAATGCGCAAATTATTGCGCCTGGTAAAGAGATATTAGAGAGTAGCATTAGTCCGCTTGCCAGTAAACATGAGCAGTTTAGCGTGGTTAAAGTGATTAAAACGCCAAAAGGTGAAACCGTACTAGACTTTGGCCAGAATGTGGTGGGTTGGGTTTCTTTCAAATTGAGCGGAAAAGCTGGATCATTTATTAAGCTGGAACATGGAGAAGTACTGGATAAAGCAGGCAATTTTTATGATGCTAATTTAAGGAAGGCTAAACAGCACGTGAAGTATATTTTTAAAGGGGTTGGTTTAGAGAGTTATGAACCTCATTTTACATATCAGGGTTTCCGTTATGTAAAATTAACAGGAAATACTGCGCATATTGACCCTTCTGCTTTTAAAGCGATAGCTGTTTATTCAGATATGGATCCTACAGGAACATTTACAAGTTCGAATCCGCTTTTAAATCAATTGCAGCATAATATACAGTGGGGACAGAAAGGTAATTTTATGGATGTGCCTACAGATTGTCCACAGCGTGATGAACGTCTAGGCTGGACGGGAGATGCACAGGTGTTTTTCCGTACTGCGGCTTTTAATATGGATGTAGCTGGATTTTTCACGAAGTGGATGAAAGATGTAGCTTCAGATCAGCTGGCTAATGGAAGTGTGCCTTTTGTGATTCCTAATGTGTTAACTCAAAATGATGCTGGTTCAACGGGCTGGGGTGATGTGGCCACGATTATACCCTGGAATATGTATGTCGCTTATGGGGACAAACAAGTTTTAGCTACGCAGTATCCAAGTATGAAAGCATGGGTAGATTTTATGACAAGCAAGAGTAAAAATGACCTTTGGAACACGGGTTTCCATTTTGGCGACTGGTTGTTTTATCGCCCGGAAGATGACAATGATGGCCGCTCTGCAATTACTGATAAGTATTTAATTGCGCAGGCTTTCTATGCACATTCTACACAGTTGCTGGTCAATACAGCGAAAGTGTTGGGTAAGAAAGATGAGGAAGAGAAATATACGGAGTTACTGGATCGGATCAAAAAAGCATTCGTTAAAGAATATACTACACCAGGTGGCCGGTTAGTTTCAGGGTCTCAGACGGCTTATGTGCTTGCTTTGAATTTTGATATGTTACCGGAGAATTTAAGACAACAAGCGGTAGACTTTCTGGTGAAAAATATAGAGAGTTACGGTAATCACTTGACGACCGGATTTTTAGGTACGCCATACCTTTGCCATGTACTCACGCGCTTTGGTCGTACAGATGTAGCTTATAACCTGCTGTTGCAGGAAACTTATCCTTCGTGGTTATATCCGGTGAAAATGGGCGCCACTACCATCTGGGAACGCTGGGATGGGATTAAACCTGATGGCAGTTTCCAAACTACAGGAATGAATTCATTTAACCATTATGCTTATGGTGCAATTGGCGACTGGATGTACAGAGTAATGGCTGGTTTGGATACAGACGAGTCTGAGCCTGGTTATAAGAAGATAATTATCGCTCCGCAACCTGGTGGGAAGATTACGCAGGCAGCTGCAAAACTTGAAACTTTGTATGGTTTGACGGTGAGTGACTGGAAAATAGAAGGTCGACAGTTTAAATTAAAGGTGGTTATTCCTCCAAATACAACTGCGTTGATCAAATTGCCCGGGGCTGCTGAGGCTGCAGTTACGGAAAGCGGTACTGCTTTGAAAGATGTAAAGGGGATTGTTAAGGTTTCTAACCAGGGAAATGACGTAGCATTCAATGCAGGTTCAGGAACTTATCAATTTGAATATGCAATAAAGTAGCTTTTATAGAAATAATTCCCGTCCTGTAAAGGGACGGGGATTATTTTATACTAACTATACTAAAAGGTTTTATATTTATTCATTGTAACCATGAAGACAGCCGATTTTTTTAAGTTTATACATGTAGATGAATATTCTGCAACGCCTAAGTATTTACAGCTTAGTGATTCTATTATTGAAGCGATAGAGGATGGTATTTTGAATAAGAATGATATCCTTCCTTCTATTAATGAGTTAAGCAGTGTGCTGGAGATATCCCGTGATACGGCAGAGAAAGGGTATAAGTATCTAAAGAAACAGGGGGTGATCCTATCAGTTCCTGGAAAAGGGTTTTATATTGATAATACAGAATTCAAGAAAAAGATAAAAATATTCTTATTGTTTAATAAGCTGTCTGTACATAAAAAGATCATTTATGATTCTTTTGTCGCTGCGCTTGGGGATGATGCTTTAATTGATTTTTACATTTATAACAATGATTTTTCAATCTTTAAAAAGCTGATCCTGAATAAGAGGACTGAATATTCTCATTATGTAATCATTCCGCATTTTGTAGAGGGAGGGGAAGATGCACATCAGATTATCAATACGATCCCTACTGAAAAGTTAATTCTGCTGGATAAAAAAGTGCCAGGCGTGGTTGGTAATTATTCCGCGGTTTATGAGAATTTTGAGAAGGATATTTACAGAGCCTTGATCCAGGCAAAGGAACAACTGGAAAAGTATCATACTTTAAAATTGATATTTCCTCAAAAGAGTTATTTCCCAAATGAGATTATAGATGGATTCAGAAGGTTCTGTCAGCAGTATGCTTTTAATCATTTGGTAGTTAGCGATGTGGAAAATGAAGTTATTCAATCTGGGGAGGCTTATATTAACTTGATGGAAGATGACCTGGTAGTTTTGATTGAAAGGATTTTGTCAATGGATTTACAGATGGGGAAAGATGTAGGGGTAATTTCTTACAATGAAACGCCACTGAAGAAGTTTTTACTGAACGGAATTACAACAATTTCTACTGATTTTAAAATGATGGGAACTATTGCTGCAGAGATTATTAAAAGTCAAAACAGGCAAGACCAGGAAGCCCCGTTTTATCTGACACTCCGGCCGTCGCTGTAATTGATGCTTTATTTGTCCTTAGTTTATATGCTAATTGTTTTAAGCTTGTATTAATGAGTAGTTAATTAATATTGTAATTTATTTCTGTTTTGGAACGATAATTGGTTTGTGTGGATTACCAAATATTTAATCTGCTGAGAGGCAGCGCTCGAAACATGGAAAATAATTTAATCAAGGAGATCAGTATAGGGGATAAGACTATTTCTCATTTTAGCTCTTTCACTCTTCAACAACATTTTAATGCGCACCATTATTTTGAACTTAGGTTTAATCATGATGAAATGGGAGCGCCAGGGTTAATCAATCTGGACAATAGCAGGGACTTTGTGGGTAAGACATTAAGCGCATCTTTTGGCTATGTACTTGGCAAACAGCAGATTTTTGCTGGTTTAGTCACTAAGGTCGAGTTAACACAAAGTAATGGATATCATGGTGTATTGGTTGTGAGCGGGTATAGCCCGACTATACTCATTGACCGCGGGCCTGATTTAGGTTCTTATCTGGATAAGGATTTAAGCACTATTGTGCAGTTAGCTACACATGATACTCCTGATAATGATTTGCGGATAGTTACGAACGCAACCAGAAAAAACCCTATAGATTATGTAATTCAATATCGTGAGAGTGATTTTGAGTTTTTGAACCGACTGAGTGGTGAGTATCATGAGTGGTTTTTCTACGATGGGATGAGCCTTAATTTCGGTAAACCGGATACGCAGAAGGAAGTGAGTTTGTTTTATGGTAGGGATGTAAATAGCTTACAGTATGCGATGGAAGTTGCTCCCATAAAGAATAAAAGATTTGCGTATAATCCAAAACAGGACGAGATGCTGCAAAGCGAAAGTTCTGGTAAGGCTGATGGCAGACCGGATCTGGTTCATGCAATTAATGCTTCAAACACGACGTATAGCAAGACTTTTAATCAGCCTTCTTTGGTTAGGGTTGATAATGGAAGCGATATTAAGAATTTGGTGGATAATGAGGAAAAAGCGAATATCAGCCAGCTGTTAAAAATAAGTGCGAGTGGTGATAACCCGGAAGTTTCGCTGGGAGCGATTGTAGATATCACCATGAGCCTCAGGCAAGAAGTGTCCTTTATAACAGAAAGTCTGGGTAAATTTCTAATCACCTCGGTAAATCATACCATTGACGATAGAGGACATTATGTAAATACTTTTGAGGGATTAGTCTCTACCACAGAGCGTCTGGTTGTTAAGAATTATAAAAGGCCTGATCCGGATATGCAGCTTGCTGATGTTTTGGATAATGATGATCCGCAAGGGCAAGGCAGAGTGAAGGTGAAATTTAAGTGGGCTTGCCAGACTAATGATCCGAGCGAGTGGTTAAGAGTGATGAGTCCGAATGCGGGTAGTGGAGATACAGGTTCGAATCGTGGTTTCCATGTGATCCCTGAAAAGGGTGACCAGGTAATGATTGCTTTTGAGGAAGGGAATATTGCCAGGCCAGTTGTGTTAGGGAGTGTTTATCATGGAAAGAATGGCGATAGTAAGGGGTTCAAGAATAGTAATGTGAAAGGGTTGAGTTCGAGGATGGGGAGTTGTTTGACTTTTGACGATTTGAATCATGCGCTTCATTTGGGAACTGATGGTTCTAATTTTATTGATATCAAGAATGGAAATAAGCTGGTTGAGATAGTAGCGGGTGAGAAGGTTATTATCAGATCTGGGGAAAGTAGTATTACTCTCAATTCTAACGGTACAATTGATTTAATTGGTAAGGTTATCAATATTCAGGGTACGGATGCTATTAATGCGAATGCTGATCCGCTGAAAGGAGCGAAGGTAAGTATAGGGACTTTTGACAACACTGAAATAGAAATTAAATCTAGTAAGCAAACCACCAAGTCGAGTGGCGAAATAATCAGTGGTGCTTTGGGTGAACAAAAAATTGAAGGACAACCTGTAAATATAAATTAACATGAGCAGATTTAAATTTTTCGAAGAAGAGAAAAATGGGAGTATTCTTACCCCAGAACAGGAGATAATTGAACAGTCAGCAGATAGTCAGGATATTTCATTAAAAAAATACCGATATAGAGTCCAACAAGTAATCATTACTAAGTTTAATGGGGAAATAGTTAGCAGCGGAAGTACTAAACAAGAATATTTAATAGGTATAAATAGTACTTCGCAGTTTGTGAAGTATGTAGATGTTGAATTGATAGAAAATGTTATTCAATTTGAACCTGCTCAATTACAAACTGCAATAGGATTGTTATGCGATGTAGATATCGTCAAGTGCAATGTTTCCATAAATCCGAACCAGCAGAGTGGTAAAATGTATAATATTGGAGATAAGAGCAGAATGTTAACCGCTTGGGGAAATTATAAAAGGGACGTAACTAAGAAATTCAGCTTCTTAAAATCTGATGAAGAATGGGCAAACATTAACCTTTTTATAGAATCAGTTGAGAAACAGATCCATGATGATAATTTATTATTAGTGGATTATGAGTCTAAAATATTTTTTGATTTGATTTTTGATAAATATTTAGTTTCGAAAGAAGATTTTAAACCATTTACAAAGTATTATATTTCAAATTTGTTTGATCATAGATTGCTATTGCTGAATATGGAACAATCAGTAATACAGCATTCTCCTGGATTTATGCAGGTAAAACAAACTGGGACTTTAAATAAAAACGATATTAATGAAAATGATCTTATAGCAATATACAATGATAAATATAAACCATATGTGGGGTATAGCTATACTGGATATGACTATAAATTCAGTAATGATTATACATTAAATACTGCTGAGAATATAATAGAAAAGGCTAATGTCCTTATTATAGAGGAAATTAAAAATAATGTACAGATCACTGTTAATTATGAATTGAAATTAGTTGATTTATGAGCGGGAAATCATTTATACCAGTTAAAACCTGTGTCGTCTGTACGAATATGACGGTAGCAAAGCCTCTTAAATTGGAACTTGTTCATCAGAGCACTGTTAATTATAAAAGTGAAGAGAGACAGATGCTGAATATTTTGGATCTTAAAATCAGTGATACTTTCGTGTGTAAGAATCCGGCCAAGTTCTGGTCTGGTTTAGGAGCTATGTTATTAGGAGTGGGTTTGGGGATTATAGTGGGGGCTTTAATCGTAATAGCTGTGGTAGGGACAGGTGGCGCAGCTTTGGCAGCTTTACCTGGAATTGTTGCTTTAGGAGCTGCTGTAGCTGCGAGTGGAGCTATTAGTGCTGGAATAGGTCATGTATTAGCTCATGATTGTGATGCTACTTTATCGGGTAAGTGGTTGCAATTTCATAGTATGGTAAATATTGATAGAAAAAATGCATTACTGCAAACTTCAACATTGCCATGTAGCAAAGGTGGGATAATCTCAATTGTCCCAGACCCAGTTCTCGCCCAAAAGTATGCTGGTATTTACACTGAAAATAATAAAAAAGAGATTGACAGGCATACAAACTCTCAGTTTTTAGAAGGTTTAGTTACTGGGATTACATTTTTGGGAAGCCCTGTTGCGGCGTTAGTCGGTTTGGGACTTGGCGCGGTTTTTTATACTAAGGGTGAAAATGAGTCACAAGAAAATCAATCAAAGATTCTCAATGGAGAGCCTGCCGAGCCACGGACAATGAGTGGGGATGCATTGTCTTCTGCTGGACAAGAACTTATTAACCAGCCTGTAGGTATTGAAATTGCAAGGCGTGAAGAATTGGCGGATTTAAAAGCAGCTAGAATTAATCATTCGAGACAAGTTGCTCATCTTGAAAATCAAGCAGCACAGCAAGAAGCCAGGGCGGCCAGGTTAGCTGCAAATGGTGCAGATGAACAGGCTGCGGTGGTAGCTCGCAGGGCAACCAATACAAGACTTGCTGCGCTTATAACCAGAAGGGCCGTTCCTAAGTTTAATTGGACAAAGTTTCTTACTGGTATAGGTGTCGGTATAGCTGGTGCTGTTGTGAATTTTGGAATAGAGTATTATGCGAATAAGGCTGAAGATGGCTATTTTAAATCAGTGGTAGATGGTTTTGATGCAATTAAAATTATTAATGGAACTGAGCAACAAGGAGTAAATATTATAGCATTAAACAACTAATATGAACTGGATAAAAAACATGGGTGGATATATAGGATATATTATAGGTGCAGTAATAATTTTGCCTCTTATATTAGTCGCATATAATTATTTTTTTATTAATAAAAATGATGCAAATAGTATACTGAAACCTTATATAAATAATTCAACAGAGGTAATTTTAAATGTGCCTTATTTTGTTAAAAGTAATATTCCAAATGATGCACCTGTAACGAGCAAAACTTTCACAATATCTATGGCAACGAAGAATATGGGGCGGGATGGTAGTAAAGAAACGACATTAAGATACAGGTTAATTTATGATGATCTTAATAATAAATATTATCAAGTTACTATGTTTGATCTATATAATGATTTTTGGAAAGAATTAGATAATAATAAAGTTTATGGAAAAATAAATAAAGAAGATCTGGCAAATCCAAAGTTAGGGACCAAAGAAAATCCAATATTAGTTTTTTCAGTAAGGGGTATAAATAATCCTCTTATTGAGAAAAATATGAATGGTATTCTTACAAACTACGATACGACTCTAGAACAATACAAATACAATATATATATGTATTATACTTATGTAATGTCTAAAGAAGAATTTAAAGAACGATTTGAGAAAGGAAAGTGAGGTGGTTTAAAACTGGAATGATTAATTTAGATGAGTTAAAAGATTCTTCGTTTGGTTCTCATGAAAAGCCTGTTCCAATATTATGGTTAAGAGGTGGAACTAATTTTTATGAGTCTGATTATAGATTTAATGTAAATGAATACTTAAGGTTTTTTAAGGATCGAAAACCGTTTAATAAAGAGCGGTGCATGGTTTGCATCTTTTAATTTTCCTTAACAATTTATAAGTTTAAAAATTGACAGTATATATGTTTGGTATATAGATGATTAATTGAAATTTTGTGTCATAAAATACCAAGTCCGCATATGAAAAAAATACTACAGATCTCCAGTATTAGCCTCCTCGCAATAGGACTGGTTTTTGGTAGATATATTGGCCGTTGGTTAGTTAATATCTTTGATAATCCTGATACGACTATAAATGATGGACGTTTGCATCTTGATGAATATCTGTCAAAGTGTGATACAGTTAGTTTAAATATAAAAAAATACACTGACTCAATAAGTTATTTTGAAGTAAAGGCTAAATTTAATCCTTCGTCGGCTGACAACACTGCTTTCGCTTATAAAAATGAAATTACTTTTTATAGTGATTCTCTTCATAAGTACTTTTCTATTTTTTATTTTTTCAGCAATCCTGAATTACATCATCTGTTTGGTTTCTATTATACCAGTGCTATTAAGAATCCAGGTGGAGATATTATTGCGACTGTGAATAGACTGGATCTTAATGACGGCTCTTATGGAACTAAGGAAAAACCAGTACCCATAATTTACTTCCAATTAAAGAAAGAAGAATTAAATACTTTTTATAGTATGGCTAAAGGAAATAATAAGGGTGATTTTAATGGTTCTGAAGCTGACTTTAAGAAATATATACTTAATTCTAATGCTGGTTATTATTTATCTTATGTGAAAAGTAAACAAGATTTTGAAAAGATGTTTGGAAAAGAAAAGCAGGTTAAATAGAAAAGGATTCTAGCTGTTAATTGTTTTTTAAGTTTACACATCAACTTTGATCATTTTTTCATTAAAAGAATAAACATATTTGGATATTATTATGGTAGTGTTTCACGAACTGTGTCATTACTAAATTAATGCTTCTCAGAAGCTATTATGCTCCTGGAGGATTCTATCCCCGAATTTAATAAATAATTGTGAAAATGCCAGTCCCCAATTGTGGATTGGCATCGTCCATTTTTTATTGATGTTTTTAATGACCAGATTCATCAGTTTCATCAATGCCTGTTCAGATGGAAAAGCACCTTTAGTTTTCGTGATTTTTCGGATTTGCCGGTGTACGCCTTCAATCGGATTGGTGGTATAGATAATTTTTCTAATGACATAATCATATTCAAAAAAGGCAGAGAGATTCACCCAGTTATCAAACAAGGATTTGCAGCTTAGGGGGTATTTCTTGCCCCATTTCTCTTCAAATTCAAGTAGCCTTTCGTAGCCCGGCTGTTCGCCAGTCGCCTGATAAATAGGTTTCATATCTGCCATCACCGCTTTTTTTATCTTTTTCCGGAATATAACGCATGGAAGAGCGGATCTGGTGAATAATACATAACTGGACTCTGGTCCTGGGAAAGATGGCTTCCACTGCCTCAGGAAACCCTTTCAAGCCATCAATGCAAGCAATCAGTATATCATGTACGCCACGTTCTTTTAGATCAGTCAGCACAGAAAGCCAAAACCTGGCACCTTCACTTTCCGAGGTATAAAGACCCAATACGTCTTTCTTGCCCTCAATGTCCATACCCAATATATTATAGATTGCACGGTTCTCCACGGTACCATTTACCCGTACTTTAAAGAACATACAATCCAGAAATACAAAAGGGTAAACAGTCTATAATGCTCGATTTCACCACTCCTGAACTGCAGGAAGCACACTATCTGTAATTTGGGAAATCTCTGCAGGAGAAATATCCATCGCATACATTTCCTGAATATAATCTCGCATCCCACGTGTGCTCATGCCCATCGCATACATGGATAAAATGTTGCCTTCAGGCTCTTCAGTGATGATCAGTTGTCGCTTAGGGACGATCTTTGGCTCAAATCTGCTCAGTCTGTCCCTACTGGTTTCCAGTTCGAATTCTCCCGAACTCAAACTACGAACAGTCTTCTTACTTTTCCCATTTTTACGATTAGGCTGCTCCAATATTTTGCTTTCAGAAAGATAATGATCCAGTTCACCGGCCATCATTGATTCCAAAAAATGTTTCATCATCGGAGCTAGAACTCCGTCTGCGCCGGTCATCTTCTTACCTGAGTCGAGCCCGGAGATCGCTTCCTTTTTAAAGGATTCAAAGTCAAATTCGTCTTGTGTTGCCATAAGATATAGTGTCTATGTGTTTAACGTCTGTGACACAGTTTGTGGTACACCCTCAAATGTAATTATTTGCCATTATTATTGACAGTGAAAAGAAACAATGAATGAAAATAGTCGAAACTCATATTCAGGTGTCTGGGGTTTATTTCTGGCTCCTTTTCTGATATATGGAATATCTTTGTTATTCTCCCCTCGAACCCTACTGAACAAGAGTTAGATAAATAACATATTTTAACCACTTCAAAGAAATCGTGAGAACAACTTCTTTCCTGATGGTTGCTGATGCTTCCAGCAGGAAAGAAGTTGAAGTTATGCTTTCTCTATGTCCATAAAAAAGTTGTCAAGAACGCGTAACAATTCTTCAGGTTGCTCCTCTGGTATATAATGACCACAATCTGGAATACTTACTGCTGTAACCTTATTTGTCGAGATTTTATTCATAGAAGTACCCATGTTTAATCCTTGTGCTTTTTCGCCACCAATTGCTAATATGGGTATAGCTATATCTTTCGCGCATGCATTATTCTGTGTGCAGTTTTCCGGGAAAGCCTGGTAATAAGCGAAGCCATTTGCCAGGCGTTCTTTTCCCTTGTAGGCTTGGTAATAGTGTTCTATATCTTCTGCTCCAATAGCTTCTTTGATCACTGATTTATTGGTGAAATACCATGATATATATTCTTTTTCTTTTCCCTCAATAAGAAACTCAGGTAGTCCTTTAATAGAGTGGAAATAAAATTGCCATATTTTTCCGGCATTTCCCGGCACAAATACTTCGTCTGGAATTAAGCCTGGAATACCAGCATCCATTACAATAAGCGATTTCAGTCTTTCTTCAAAATCATTAGCAAATGCAGTGGCAACCCATGCACCGATATCATGTCCGGCAAGATGAAATTTGTCAATATTTAATGCTTTTTGTAAACCGTTAATGATTGATGCTATGTGTTTTGTGTCTGTTTGTGCTGCGGTGTTATTATTGCCCATACCAGGCAGGTCAATCGCAATGACGCGATGCTTTTCAGCAAGTGGATTAAATACTTTTCTCCATATATGAGAGGTCTGAGGCCAGCCATGCAAGAGGATAATCGTGCTCTCTGCATTTCCGCCTTCATAATAAGTTACCAGTACATCGTCGACAACTTTTGTTTTCGGTTCAGGTAAATAATCGGTAATAATGTTTTTCATATAGTAATATTATAAATTATTATTATAAATTTATATATTTATTTTATAATAATGGTTGTTATTTAGTTTTAAATAATTGTATTAGTGTTTATTTTATTTTAAATAGCTAATATTTTGCCCTCTTATTAACTGATGTTACCACTTATTGCCTGAGTCCGGTTTTACAGGACAACAAAAGCTTGAAAATAAGCTACAAATTGACATTATCCTACTTTATATGAAATCAATAGCAACAGTTTCCCTCGGTGGGGAATTGCAGGAAAAGTTCCAGGCAATCTCTCTAGCCGGTTTCGAAGGTGTAGAACTTACACTAACGGACCTTGAAAATTTTGATGGTACGCTCAAAGAGCTAAAGGCTTTAGCGGACGATTATAACTTGAAAATAATTGCGCTTCAGCCGTTGCGCGATTATGAAGGATGTTCGCGTAGTCACCTGCAACACAAGCATGATCAGCTTGAAAAGATCTTTGATACCATGGGTGAATTGAACATACAGACGACATTACTTTGTAGTAATGTTGCTGATCTGACTGTAAGTTCTGAAGATTTAATGGCCGAAGATTTACAGGTTCTCGCTGACCTCGCAGCTAAACGAAATTTGTTAATTGGTTACGAAGCTTTATCGTGGGGCAGTCATATTAAAACTTATATGGACGCATGGCGCCTGGTAAAAATGGTGGATTCTCCGTCTCTGGGCATTGTATTAGATACCTTTCACACCTTTTGCCTGGAAGATTCTCTTGAACACATCAACCTTATTCCTATGGAAAAGGTGTTTTTTACTCAAATAGCGGATGCACCCAAGTTACCAATAGATGTAAAAAGGTGGAGCCGTGAATTCAGGTGTTTTCCCGGATACGGTGACTTTGATGTACCGTCATTTTTGAGAGCATTATTTGATAATGGATACAAAGGGGTATTATCTCTGGAAATCTTCAATAATTTTTATGCAACTGTTCCTCCGCTCCATATTGCATCACTAGGTTTTAGTTCCCTGTCTGAATCCATTTTACAAGCAAGAAGCCCTATTAAATTATAACTATTAAACGCATACGCTCTATGAAAAAAACAATATTATTAATGACGGGTGCTGCCCTGATGATCACAGCAGCTTTAGTCCTGTTATCCTATAAAAAACCAGCTAAAAAAGCGGGTGGGGTAGCTACCTGCCTGACCTCTGCAAAAAGTTATATCCCTTTTAATTTTCCTGAAATTCCATCTACCGGTGATGAACCGGTTGTTTTAGGTCCTGCGGGAGAAACATTTCGTTTCCTGCAAACTGGAAAATCTTCTGATGGAAAATATTTATTTGCCAAATTGATTGTACCGCCACATGTGGGCCCTCCACCTCATATTCATCATTGGACTGATGAGTGGTTTTATGCACCTGATGGTGGATTTTCTATGTTTATGGGAGAAACCGCTTATCCCGATCTTAAAAAAATACCAGGCGAAAATGCCCCTAAAGATATTGTTGATCTGATGCCGATGCGACCAAAAGAACTCTTTTACGGTGCAAGATTTTATATACACGGTTTTATGAATACGACAGATAAACCACAGGAGTTATATCTTATATGGACACCTGATTCAAAAGGTGTATCTATCCTTCCATATTTTCTTAATGCGGGGACTGTCGTAAAAAAGAATGATGGAAAAACAGAGCCAGATTTTTTATCGAGAATCAGGCTTGTATCTATGGCTCCTGATTATGGGATCAATCAAAGCTCTGATTTCTGGCAATACATCAAATCTGTCAGAGAGCAGAAACCTGCGCACATGGAAGACGATCATAGAAAAGAGCTCCTGGAATTGCTGAAAACATTTAAGAACCCAACCAGCGTAGCCAAATGAAAAAGGAAGCAGTTTATGCTGTGATCGGAGGCGGGCTTGGTGGGGCAACTATAGCGTCTTTATTGCAGCAATATGGTTATAATGTTATTGTTTTTGAACAATACAAAGCGTTTGTTCCGGCTGGTGCGGGAATACATGTTACGCCAAATGCAATGCGTATAATGCGCCACATAGGTCTGGAAAATATCCTTTTAAATTGTTCGTCTGCACCAGCAGCATTTACCAGCAGGACATGGGATACCGGAGAAATCTCATTCAATTTATTACTGAATGCGCAAGGGCTGAATAACCCTTATATCACCGTTAACCGTGGCGATTTTCACCATGCAATTCTTTCAACTCTTAAGCCTGATACCATCCACTATGGTAAACGGCTTAAAAACCTGGAGCAGTTTGAAGCTGGTGTAAATCTTTACTTTCAGGATGGCTCTGAATATACCGCAGACTACGTAATCGGTGCAGATGGGCTTTATTCTATGGTCAGGGAACTCCTGATTGGGAAATCTGATCCTGTGTTTTCAGGACAGGTGGCATTCCGGTCTGTCATCACTACGCACCAACTCAAATCAACGCCAATGGATGACCTGACCAAATGGTGGGCAGAGGATCGTTTTGTAATCTCTTATTATCTCAATAAAAATAGAAGTCTCTACTACTTTGTTGCCGGCATGCCTGCCGATAGCTGGGACTATGAAGTCCCTGTTAAAGAGGGGACTAAAGAAGAGCTGATGGCTGGTTTCAAGGGGTTTCATCCTCATGTACAAGAGATTCTTGGTGCAAGTACCAATCAGCGGATATGGCCACTTTTCGAACGTCCGCCACTTCCGCTATGGCATCATCAGCGTATTGTTTTACTGGGTGATGCTTGTCATCCTATGCGGCCGCATATGGCGCAAGGTGCAGCAATGGCAATGGAAGACGCGGCTATCCTTGTTCGTTGTTTTGAACAGGCAAAAGATGATGACTATGAACATGTTTTTAAGAGATATGCGCATGCGCGTGTGGCGCGTACGAGTAAAGTGCAGCAACAATCGGGAGAAAATACCTGGTTAAAAGATCCAATGGACCCCACATGGGTTTTTGAATATGACGCTATTAATGATCCAATTGAAAATATATAACCTAAACCTATAAAAATATATGTTCCATACTGATGTTTTGATTATTGGCAGCGGCCCGGCGGGTGCTTCTGCCGCACTTTTATGCAGTACTTATGGCCTTTCAAATATGGTAGTGACTAAATATCGCTGGCTGGCCGACTCTCCAAGAGCTCATTATATTAATCAACGTACCATGGAGATTATGAAGGATATTGGTGTTGATGAAGAAATTATACAAAAAGCTTCGCCACTGGAGGTGATGGGCAACGTTGTTTTCTGTACCAGTATCAATGGGGAGGAACTTGGAAGGCTTCCTTATGGGGCTAACAGGGCAAGCAGAAAAACAGATTATGCTGTTTCGAGTCCTTGTAAGCAATGTGATCTTCCTCAGCATCTCTTAGAACCAATTCTGCTGTCAAATGCGGCCAGCAGAGGGTCACATGTACGGTTTGATGCAGAATATCTGGATCATGTACAAGACGAAGATGGCGTAACTGTCCGGATCATGGACAGGTTAACAGGGGTTCCATACTTTATCCGTACTAAATATTTACTGGGAGCAGATGGCGGCAATAGTAAGGTGGCGGCTAATCTCGATCTTCCTATGGAAGGAAACATGGGGATCTCGGGCAGTATCAGAATTATATTTAACGCAGATTTATCAAAGTATATCAGCCATCGTCCCGGTTATCTGTGGTGGGTATTGCAGCCAGGTGCAAATATAGGAGGGATTGGTATGGGATTATTGAGGATGGTGCGCCCGTGGAATGAATGGCAGATTGTTTGGGGTTATGATATTAATGGAGAGCTGCCGGATCTGTCTGATGAAAATGTAACGAAAATTGCACATCAGCTTATTGGTGACGATCAGGTTCCGATTGAAATCAAAACGGCGTCTGTATGGAAAGTAAACCAGATGTATGCTACCCGTTATTCTTCTGGAAGGGTTTTCTGCCTTGGAGATGCAGTACATCGCCATCCGCCATCTAATGGGTTAGGCTCTAATAGTTCCATTCAGGATGCTTATAATTTAATTTGGAAACTTGACCTGGTACTGAAGGGTAAAGCTAGTGTTGCATTACTGGATTCTTATAATGAAGAACGTACACCGATAGGTAAGCAGATAGTAAATAGGGCTAATCTGAGTATCAGGGAGTTTGCACCAATCTTTGAAGCACTTGGGCTAACTGATACACAGGACGTAGAAAAAATGAAAGCCAATATGGCTATTATTAAGGAGTCTTCTGAAGAAGGTGCGGTGAGAAGAGAGAAGTTGCGGAAGGCAATTGAACTTAAATCTTACGAATTTGCCACCCAGGGAACAGAACTTAATATCCGATATGAATCATCTGCTATCCTAACCGATCATGCTGTTCCTCCGGTTTTGTTGCGTGATAAAGATTTATACTATCAGCCTTCTACTTTTCCTGGAAACCGTCTGCCTCATGTGTGGTTCAATAAAGATGGACAAGAGGTATCTTCCTTAACTATAGCTGGTAAAGGGAAATTTGTTCTTTTAACTGGTATAGGCGGGGAAGACTGGCTAGCTGCTGCGGCAGCTGCAGAGGCAGAATTTGCGGTGTCAATCCGTACTTTTATTATTGGTCCGGGCAGAGATGTTCAGGATCTTTATGGGGATTGGGCAGAGATCAGGGAAGTAAAGGAAGAGGGATGTATTTTAGTCAGGCCAGATGGATATATCATGTGGAGAAGTATTGCTGGGCTGGAAACAAACTCACAGCTAACTGATGTATTCAGAGGCTTGTTAGGTTTAAATGAAACAGTCAGTAGTGAACGTTCTTTTGAGGGGAAATTATAACTAATTAAAGATGAGTAATAACAATCAAAATATAAATTACCTGATTCGTGGAATGGGTATAACTCAGATGATCGGTGTAATCTGTGAAGCGGGACTACCCGATGAGCTGGATCAGGCTGGTGCTATGCCTGTGAGCAGTGCTGCGCAGAAGTTAAATGTAAATGAGGATGTGCTTTTAAGGATATGCAGGGCTCTGGTTTCTTTTGGATTTTTCTCGATGGATAGTGACGGAAATATCAGCCATAATGAGCAGTCCTTATTGTTAAGAAAAGATAATGTTTCTTCTCAGCACTGGGCTGCCAGGTTTTGGACTTCTCCGGGTATCTGGCAGGCTTGGGGAGCACTTGGGCATGCGCTGAAAACGGGAGAAGAGGCTTTTGAGCATGTTCACCATCAACAGTTTTTTAGTTATATGGATGCGCATGAGGATGAAGTCAAAGTTTATCAGCAATATATGTCCCGGGGCTATGCCGGGCGGCATGCTACGGTAGCTGCGAATATACCGCTTGAATCTGCAAGGTTAATTGTGGATGTTGGCGGAGGTAAGGGCACGTTGTTGCAGGAGATTTTGAAAAGAAATGTGGATATAACTGGGATTGTATACGATCAGCCAGGGATTTTAGCAGATGTCTCCAGGACTGAGGAACGTTTATCGTTTGTTGAGGGCAGTTTTTTTGATTCTGTTCCGGGAGCAGGGGATCTTTATATACTTTCCTGGGTGCTGCATGATTGGCCGGATCGGGAGGTTTTAAATATTTTGCATTCTTGCCGTTTGGCTATGCAACCAGGTAAAAGGTTAATTATTGCAGAGCGTTTGATGAGTGAGGATATTGCGGAATGTGATGCTTTTGATCTCTTGTTGGATATTCATATGCAGGTATTGCATAATGGAAAAGAAAGGACTTTAACAGAGTTTTCTAAACTGCTGGATAGTTCAGGTTTTAATGAGGTAAAGGTTGTATTTAACCATGCTGCATTTTCAATTATAGAGGCGGTTGCTTGTTAGTTTAGTTGTTCGTTGCTTGTTAGTTTAGTTGTATAAAGTATTGATGAGGTGGGTTTTTAGCTAGAGAGGATGCTTTTCAGGCACCTTCTCTAGCTAATTCTTAGCATTATCCTTAAATCTGTTTTTAAGATTACGGATCCAATTATATGGTTTACACGAACTCACCGATATAAAATTACGCATCCCCGCGAATAAAATATTACCTACCTTTAACATAGAAACGTGAAGCTTTATTTTAATCTCTGAAAAACTGGTTTCTATGAAATTTTGGAAATTCTTTAGTATATTTTGGGCCATCTACTGGTTGTTTTTTGCGATTGGACTGCCACTCATTCTCCATTACCGAGGTCATCATCGAAGTGATTATGAGATAATTCAAACATCTGCCGGCGAATCATTCATTTTGCTTGGCGTGGGCACGGCACTCTGGATCATCATATTTATTTATTACATCAAGAAATTTTTGGTTAATCTTCCTTCGAAAACAAATGGCATTATATTGCTTAATGTAATTGGGCTGCTACTATTTATTGCTTTGGCAGCAGGAATATTGGTTTATACTTATATAAATGAAAGCCATGGCTATGGTTGGCGGTATCTGTATCTTTGGCATCCTTACATCTTTATTCCTGGCTCTTTTATTTTGTATTCTCCATTGTTTTTTTACATTACCAGAGGTATTTTTTCAAAATATTAGCGCAAATCCTTAAAACCATATTTGTTACTTTTCCGGAAACGAACGGGGGAGTAATGAGGGAGATGGAGTTTATAAGTAAAATCAGGCATTTGAAGACGATATACCGGATGGCTGATTGGGTAAAATAGATTAAGATCCACTGGGCCACCCTTTATTCTGTAACTGGTATATTTAGTATCCATGCGGTTGCGCTAATTTTGCAGCAACATATAAATCTTGTAAATCATTAAGATATGAAAACGCGAATTAACATAGAAAAACTAGCGTCAGCTGGGTATAGCGCAATTCTTGGACTGGAAAAATTTATTGAAAGCACACCATTGACAAGAACTCATAAAGACCTGATTAAAATCAGAGCTTCACAGATAAATGGATGTGCCTTTTGCATTAATATGCATACTAAAGATGCGCGTAAAGCTGGCGAAACTGAGCAGCGTATTTACGCATTGAATGCCTGGCGCGATACTCCGTTTTTTTCAGAAGAAGAACGCGCAATACTTGCCCTCACCGAGGAGGTTACTTTAATCAGTAACCATGTAAAAGATGAGACCTATGAGCAGGCAGCTAAAATTGTTGATGAAACTTATCTTGCACAAGTGATATTAGCTATTATTACTATTAATGCATGGAATAGAATCGGTATTTCTACTAACCTAATTCCAGCTTAGGTTTGAGATAGAAAATTAAATATTGTAATATAGAATTCTATCGGCATTTTAAATTTTTTAGTTCTACAAGAGCCTTCATATTGAAGGCTCTTGTCATTTATAAACATTCGGGGAGTACAGGATAAGTTCTTAAAAAGATCACTTTGTTTAGCAGAATAAATTGTGTTATTTCGCCACTAATTAGATTTAGTTTAAATAAAGAATACATGAAAAAACCTTTACACCCTAATAATTTATTCCATATCCTACCAAATGAAAGATCGCCAGTCGGGTTAAGAACCCTCTGGATCTTAACCTGTTTAACGGTAGTTTTAATATTCCCTTTTTCACAGCATGCACAGGCTCAAAAGACAAAGCCGGCAACAGGGGAAATAACCGGTCTCATTACCACTAATGATGGAACAGAAGCTCAGGGAGTGACTGTAAAGCTAAAGGAGCTTAAAAAAACTACAAAAACGAATTCCGCAGGTAATTTTGAATTTAAAAAGGTGCCTTTAGGAAATTACACGATAGAGGTCGTTATGATTGGCTATAAAACTTACAGTGTCAAGGTAGAACTTACAGAAAGCAAACTATCTGATACTGTTGCAATCAAGCTAAATTCATCGACCGAGAACCTGGAAGAAGTAATTATCCAGACAGGAGGCAACCGCTTTGCTAAAAAGGAAAGCGATGACGTTTCTAAAATGCCATTGAAAAATATAGAGAATCCACAGGTTTATACTATCGTAAGTAAAGAGCTTATGAAAGAGCAGATTGTGACGGATTACAACAGTGCCTTTAAGAATGTTCCTGGAGCTGGTATTGCCGAAATAAGGAACCAAGGAAGAACAACTTCTATTTCCAGAGGTTTTCCTACACCACAGGTTGTACGGAATGGGGTAGGGAGCTTTACCTATGCAACTGTAGACCCGGCGAATCTGGAACGTATTGAAGTGATTAAAGGTCCTTCTGCTACTTTATTTGGCAGTACTTTATCTTCATTTGGTGGATTGTTCAATAGGGTCACCAAAAAGCCATTCGATACTTTTAAGGGCGAAATCTCTTATTCGGCAGCGAGTTGGGATCTGAACCGTTTAACGGCCGATATCAATACACCTTTAAATGCCGATAAAACTGCTTTATTAAGGATTAACACTTCTTTACACAGTGAAAGGAGCTTTCAGGATGCGGGGTTCAATAAGAACTTTTTATTTGCACCAAGCTTTTCTTATGCTGTCAATGACAGGCTGACTATTTTAGTCGATGTGGAGTGGGGAGGATTTAAAGGGACTTCACCTACGCGTTTAACACCTTATATAAACCCAAAAGCTAAAGCAAGAAGTATTACAGAAATGGGTATTCCTTATAACTTATCTTTCGCTAACAATACCGTTAACTATACCAGTCAGCAATATAATATCTTCACACAGTTGAAGTATAAGATTTCTGATCAGTGGAATTCACAGACAGTAATCTCGCGTACAAGATCTTCATCCGAAGGTTATGTAGTATCGCTTGCTGCGGTAAGTGATTCAACATTAAGACAATCAGTTACCAATCAGGATTATCCTTATTATGGGACTAATATTCAGCAGAATTTTACAGGTAATTTTAAGATTGGCAGGCTTAGAAACAGAATTGTTGCTGGTTTGGATTTTTATAGCTTGCGTGCAACAAGAAATGATGCTATTGTTAACATGCCAGATTTGAATTATAAGAAACCGGGCCTGGCATACAATAACTTCAATTACTCGAAAATATCACCATTATTCTCAGCAATTGATGTGAAGAAAATCACCAATTTTGTGACCAACAATGAGAATACGTATAGTGCATATGTGTCTGATGTGTTGAACGTTACTGACAGGTTATTGGCAATGGCCAGTTTACGTGTTGACAGGTATTTCAATAAAGGAAGTTATTATGCAAATGTAGATTCTACAGCTGGTAAGTTTAACCAGACAGCTTTATCTCCAAAATTCGGACTTGTTTACCAAGTTGTGAAAGATAAAGTATCCCTGTTTGGTAATTACATGAATGGTTTTAACAATGTAAGTGGTTCAGATTTTAACGGAAATACGTTTAAGCCGAACCAGGCTAATCAAATGGAAGGTGGTGTAAAGCTGGATTTGAGTAAAATCACAGCTACTTTTAGTTACTATAATATCAAAGTAACCAATATGCTTATTGATGATCTTAATCATCCTAACTTTTCAATTCAGGACGGAACGCAATTAAGTAAAGGATTTGAAGCTGAGATTATTACCAATCCTTTCCCTGGTTTGAATATTGTAGCTGGATATACTTATAATGACAGTAAATTCGCAAACGCTAATGCATCTATTCAGGGATTGCGTCCAACAACCGCAGGTTCTCCAAGAACGGCAAACTTCTGGGCCAGTTACCGGGTAATCAGAGGACCAGTTCAAGGTCTGGGTTTAGGAATTGGTGGAATTTATGGTAGTGAATACTATCAAACGAATACGTCAACCTTTAAGTTCAGCATTCCTTCTTATACTGTACTGGATGCTTCTGTTTTTTATGACAGACCAACGTTTAGGATTGGTGTAAAAGTAGATAACCTGACCAATGAGAAATACTGGTCTTATAGACTTGCAGCTCAGAATCCTACAAGAGTTACTGGAAATATAACATTGAAATTCTAAACTTAAACAGACACCTTCATTGATTAGTTCAGTTCTGATCAATGAAGGTATCTTGTCTGCTTTAACTTATAGTTGGTTGTATTAAGTTATCAATGCTCCAATTGTAAATTGGAATTGTAGCAAGCAGTAAGCTGCCTGTACAAGTTGAAAATACCGCAAAGTTGATTGGAGCTTTTATTCCCAGGAATAACGTCATTGCTATGGCGAAGGTAAGTGTCAGTAAACAACTACCAATTGCAGCTAATCTTGTTTTATATCCGATAAGCAGGAGAATTCCAATTAAGGCTTCAGCTAAAGTGGCAATGCTACCCATCACGTTCACCGCTGGTCTATCCAGAAAAGGCATTAGTGTTGCTGTGTATTTTATAAAGTTATCCCAGTTACCCCATTCGATATTGTTAGTTCCCATCGGGCCTGAAAGACCTGATCTGTCCGCTACAGTGGTTAGGAAACCTATGCCTAATGCAATACGCAGAAGAAGCTGAGGTACTGTAAATGAGTTTTTCATGTGTTATATCTTTAATAATTTATAGTACAAATCTAGCTCAGTGCTGGGCTGTTTTTACAGACCAGTTTTGAGAAATATACCAGCCCAGATTTAACTGTTCAAGTACTGTTATAACAATTATTATATGAAAATATTGGGGTAGATTTGTATATCTATTTTCATGTAAACCACAGCCCAGATGTTACCTTATAAATCATTAATTCAGGTTGATCGGAAATCTTCTGTAACGCTATATATCCAGGTGTGCAATACTTTTATATCATTGATTACAAATGGTACGCTTAAACCATCTGATATATTACCAAGCTCCCGCGTACTTGCAGAATTGATAAGTATTAATAGAAATACGGTGAAACTGGCGTATGAGGAATTGATTAGCCAGGGATGGGCTGAATCTATTGAGCGCCAGGGAGTGTTTGTCCTTTCTAAATTACCTGTGCTTTCCAAAACCGGAATAACCGAAGTCAATAAAAATAATGGTTCTCAGGAGCCTTTCATCTGGACTAATCATTTTGAAAAAGCAATACCCAGTGATAATTTTCAAAAAACCATTCTAACTATTGATGATGGTTTTCCTGATGTGCGTTTGGCCCCGGTAGATAATTTGATGCGTGAGTATCGTAGTCTTTCCAGAAAATTCTTCGGTAAAAATTTTCTGAAATATGGTAGCTCCAAAGGATCAGAGCATCTTCGGGAATCTATTGCTAATTATCTCTCGAACACCAGGGGATTAGTTGTTCCTTCTGAAAATATAATGATTACAAAGGGCAGCCAGATGGGTATCTATTTAGCAGCTCAATTGTTGCTCGGGCCTTCTGACAATATCGCAGTTGGAGTTTCAAATTATCGTTCTGCTGATGATACTTTCATTTATGCTGGGGCTAACCTTATACGGATCCCTGTAGATGAGAATGGTATGGACATTGATTATCTGGAAGAGGTTTTGAAGAAGAAGATTTTAAAGGCGGTATATATTATACCGCATCATCACTTCCCTACAACGGTTACGATGAGCATGGAAAGAAGGTTGAAACTATTAAATCTGGCTAAAGGATACCGCTTTGCAATTATTGAAGACGACTATGATTTTGATTTCCATTATGATAATAAGCCTTATGTACCGTTGGCAACTATTGATCACAATCATAACGTAATTTATATTGGTTCAATTACGAAGACTTTTGCTCCTGGGTTGAGAACCGGGTTTATGATTGGGCCTTTAGCATTTGTTGATGCTGCATCTTCATTAAGGCAGCTGATAGATAAGCAAGGGGATACGTTGTTGGAAGAAGCATTTGCTGTATTGTTTGACAACGGGGAGATGGAAAGGCATTTTAGGAAGTCGTTGAAGATTTATAAGCAACGGAGAAATCTTTTCTGTGAGTTACTTAAATCTGAGTTTAGCGGGGAGATAGCGTTTAAAGTTCCGGAAGGGGGGCTGGCTGTGTGGACGAACTTTGATAAAAAGATAGATCTGGTTAAAATGTCTGAAGAAGCATTGAAAAAGGGGTTATATATTGGGAATGGAAGTTTTTATAAGAATGAGTTATTTATGACCAATGGATTGAGGATGGGGTTTGCTTCGCTGGAGGAAAATGAGATGGTAAAAGCAATAGGGATTCTGAAACAGGCAGTGCGTTAGTTTACTTTTGACAAAGTTTAGAAGTATACAACGACGATTTTGTGTTTTTCAAATTGTAATGTTTTTAATAGAATTCTTATTAATAATACTTTAAATGGCATTATTGTTTAATTTGCAATACAATGTATAAACTTAGTAATTATTAATATGAAAAAAATATTAGTTGCGATTTGCCTTTTATCCTTAGTTTTTCTAGGAAATAATGTTTCTGCCCAGCTAAAAGTGGGAAGAACTAAAGAACAAATTAATGAAGACAAAAAAAACATAACGCCCCAATTAATTGGGGCGAACAATCCTATAACGCCAACATTTCAGTTATATCGCTTAGGAAAGACAGTTGAAATTTTGTCATTTACTGATGATATAAATGGAACCCGCAAAGTAGCATTTGCTTCTGTTAAAGATGAAAATGATTTTTATAATTATGTATTAGGGCTTTTTGATGATTTCAAAAACAATGAATTTTCGATAGGAAAAACACGTATCGTTCCATTAAAAATGGGCAAAATATTGGGTACAAAAAATTTAGCATTTGATTTTTATATAGACGGTGATACTCACGCTTACAAATCGTTGATTATTGGAAAATCAGGTTGGGAAAGACTGTTTAAAAAATCAATAATTAACGAGAAATAAAAAATTGCCTCCCCCAATTTTAGTGACCGCATAAATCCTATGCACAGCAACTTTGTAACTGACTACTAACGCTTCGGCCAGCGCCTTCAACTGGGCTGGCCGAAGCATTTTTTAAGTACATCTTGTAGCATATGTTTGTCCAGACTTAAATCTGCTACGAGTTGTTTGAGTTTGACATTCTATGTACTGATTATAGAGCCCATTCTTAAGTAGCTATAAATTATGCAAAACCATTAAAATGTAAATACGACTCATATGCAGGTAAATGGGGCTAAAGGGAACATGAATTTTACACCCTTACTTTCCCCGGCTGGACAGCAAATTTCTTCCTAAATGCATTGCTGAAATGCTGAACGGAAGAATAACCCAATTGAAAAGCTACAGCCTTTATAGGTATGCCCTCTAGCAGCAGCTGCCTGGCGTAGTTGAGTTTGTGGTCACTTAAATAACCAAATATGCTTTTGTCAAACAAGCCCTTAAATCCTTTTTTTAGCTTAAATTCATTAATGCCGCATACCTTTGCCAGTTGTGCGACAGAGGGTGGTTGCTGGATGTTCTGAATCAGGTAATCTCTGGCATGATAAATACAATCTTTATCGTATGCGGATTGTGGGGGCGAATTTTCATTTTTAAAAACATCACTTTCAAAAGCTTCGGCCTGAAGCACAAGTAATTCTGTACATTTTGACTCGATAAATAAGAGTCGTAGTCCTTCTGTATAAGTGCAATTGAGGATTTCCTGCATACAATTTTGCATAGCCCAGGAGATCGGCAGGTTCTGTTCGGCCATTTGTGAATAACGTCCAGCATCTAGATGGTCAGCTAAAACCTGCAGCGCCCTGGTAGAATTTTCGGCGAGTTGTAGAAATTTATCCTTCGCAAAATGGACCTCAAAAAAGCGGTAATTACTGTCCGTATCATATTCACCTGTACCATCCAGTTCTGGCATGTAAATGATGTTTTGCTGATTGGAACTAAAGATATAGTGCTGCTTGTTCACTGCATTATATATGGTTCCATTGCCAGATAAAGTGAAGCGCAATTTAACCATATCTGGCAGATCGTTAGTCGGCCTGAAATAGATTTGACGCTGTTTGAATGAAATGTCGCCGTATACGATATAAAGGTCCGGAGTTTTGATTTGCCAGAGTTCAGCATCACTAAAAGAAAAATGGTATCTGTCCCTGCTTTCTTTAACGAATTTCCCCTGATTAGAAAAAGGCTCAAAATTCCCACCTACCTTTTTCAAAGCCCCATAATCCTTACCAACATTAATTGCCATCAAGGCAATAATGATAAAAAAAATGGATGTTTTCTGTAAAGATTTTCAAAAATTACATTTTCTTGCAAAAGAAAATCCGTTTTGTGTAAATCTCCGGAGCAGCTATTTCTCACTTTTGTGGATTAAATAAGCTCAGGGAAATTGAGACCACTGATAGAATTTATCTGGAAAGAGATTTAGAAAGCAAAACATGGAAGAGCAGATATATTTTAAAGAAACAAGTATCCAGGCACGTCGTCCCGATGACATACTAAGCAAAAAAATAGAGCGTGAAGTTTCACCTTTTTGCCGTACCATGATTTCCAAAACTGTGGATCAGCTGAGATTGGCCGACCATTCTTTGGTGTTAGAGATTGGATTTAAAAGCAGGGAGTACCTTCCGTTTCTTTTTCAAAAAGGGACAGGGATTGGTTATTATGGAAACAATATTTCTGAGACAGTGGTACTCGGGGCCCTGTCCGCCCCCGCATTAAAAATAAATGAAGGTACTGCCCAATTTAGTCTGGCAAAAGAAAACGGTACATTAGCTATTGGGAATGATTTCTTTGATGGTTGCTTTACGGTAAATACCATTTATTTCTGGAAAGACCCCGTAGCCCATTTAAAGGAAATATATCGTGTGTTACGCCCTGGAGGAAAATTTAGCCTGGCCTTTATGGAAAAAAATATTGGAGTAGATCTGCCCTGGACACGCTCTGATTTTACTTTTTACGACACTAATGAGGTGAAGACGTTTTTCAGCAAAGTAGGTTTCGCAGATGTTGAAGTAAAACAAATGACCGAAGAGATCACTGGTCAGAATGGCAAAGGGATCGTCAGGCCTTTTGTAAATGTAGTTGGAAGGAAGTAAGAGAAATAGTTAAACTGCAGTGAGGGCTGTTTTATATAAAATGCTGGAAGCTTATTTAAGAGTTAAAATTAATTGTCCTCAATCGCTGCATAAGCGATTGATATTAGTTCTGATAATTTTTTCCAACCAATGTAAGGACTAATAGTAATCACCTGTAAGGTTTTTTCAGGATGAGACACACGAGCATTAAACCTGTAAATCCATAAAGTCCCCACCTATGTGTTTTAGGGATGATTAATAATATAGATACAAGTATTTCTAAAGTAGGTACAGCCCATGCTATGAGTGTTGAATATGAACTGATTATTGACACTTTCGATAAGCCTTTAGCAAATCTGTCATGATCAATTACCTTCTCATAGGCCGAAAACAGAAATAAAAATGTACGGACAAGACATATTGTTAATACTATCCATTCTTTAAATCGGTCGTTAACCCTAAATAATCTGTTTCTTTCGATTGCACTTTCCATAGATGCAAAATTGAACTGTCATTGATTTGAATTTGTGACTTCCGTCACGGGCGGTGCATAACCTGCCAATAGTTATTTGTCCTCTTTGTCACAGCACTCCTTTCTTTTTTTAGCTTAAAACATTAGCAAATAACATCATTTACTATACATCTAAAGTTGGGGAATTTGTGCCTGGGGAAATAACAAATTTGAGGTGAAAAAATGCCATAAATGTGGTGTTTGAATTGCACATTTGTGGATCTTGTATGGAAATGAAATGGTCTAACGCCCCCTAAGTCTTCTAAGGGTTTCCAAACTTATTTTGTGGTATTGCGCTATATGCTGTATTTCCGAAAGGTTGTAAATGTTAGGGTGGGCTTGTTCCAAACGCTTTACTCTATGACTGGCGGTAAATCTAAAATCCTCTTCATACTCAACAGGTGGTCACAGGTTCGTATTACTGATTCAATCACGGGCTATTACCAAAACGTTCGGAATTTCAAAGATGAGGAGGCAAAATTTAAATCGATTATGTCCGGTACTGCAATGAATCGGACACAATCCGCTTTTAATCTTTGCATTGATTTTGCGAAAATTGGCAACAGTGCACTTAATTAACTGATCAATCACTGGGGGAGTAATCCTCCTAAATATTTGAGTTATGAAATCATTACATGATTTAACAAATACAGAAAGAGCAAAATTATTGTACGATCTGTTCCCTGCAGAAATGCCCTGTTTTTTGAAGGACTTAACTAACGTTTGTGAAGAACTTAAGGAACAAAAAGAGAAATATCTAAAGGAGTGGGATTGTGCGCCTATGACTTTCGACTTTTGGTTTTCAATCGTGGCGGATATCGCTGACATGCTAAAAAGACACAATTTTATAATGAGCAAAAGTAGTACGGTTTTTTCAGATCAATTATTTTTTAAGCATTACAGCTTTTTTATGAATGATCGCATTATTAAATATGCAGACCGTAAGAGCGAAAATGAGAAGTTCAAAATTGCGGTTAACTTACTATATAAACTTAAAGAGTAAAGCTTTTGTATCGCTTTAAAAGCCTTCTTTTTAGCTTTTAAAAGGGTTGAAATGAGGGCTTTTTTCGTCGGCGCTTTAAGTGATTTATAAGTGATCTGTAATTGAAATAATAGCATTCTTTCATCTCTATAAAATCCGTTAAGAAATATTGAGCAGCTGCATACGGAAATAAAAGATTTAAAGGCAAAAAAAAGAGCCAAGTTAAACAATGGTTCAGCTTGGCTCTTTTACTTTCAACCTATTTTTTATGCGGTTAAAAATTCGTCACTATTTTGAACTTTGGCATAAAAGAAAGTCAATGCGCTCAAAAATGCATTGTGTGCATCTTCTGCTTTTACAGTTTTACCGTTAATTTCCAGATCCCTTGAAGCACATGCATCTCCAATAACGGTACAATCAAAGCCAAAATCCTTTGCGGCTCTTGTGGTTGAATCTACGCACATGTGTGTCATCATACCTGTAACCACTACTTCGGTAACCTCGTTAGCTTTTAGAAAATTCAAAAGATCAGTTTCTTTAAAACTGTTCGGATAATATTTTTGGATTACTTTTTCGCCTTCAAGCGGTTTTACATTTTCGTGAATTTCTGAGCCGAAAGTTCCCGGAACAAAAATAGGCATACTTGGGTCAGCCGATAAATGCTGTATATGCGCTATCGGCAAATTATTCTCGCGAAAAAAATCAATTACCTTGCGTGCTTTCAAACTAGCTTCTACTGGTTTTACAAGTTCAATAGCGCCATTTTCAAAATAATCATTCTGAATGTCGATAACAATTAATGCTTTTTTACTCATATCTATTGTATTTTATTTGTTTCTAATTGGGAAACAAAATTAGCAAAGTGCAGTTCTGCGTTTAATACCAAAACATTACAGATTGGTACCATTTTGATATTCATGTAAAAAACTAGTTGTGGTAATTCCTGTCTGATTTTTAAAGAAGCGCATCAAATGATTGGGTTCTGAAAAGTTGAGCTGAAAAGCAATTTCGGCAACGGTAAGTTTGGAATGAATTAGATAATCTTTGATGGCTATTAGTAAACGCTGTTTCAATAAATGAGACGCTGTAACATTAAATTGTTCCTTTACCGCCTTATTAAGGGTAATACGGTTAACATTTAGCAGTTCTGTATAATCACTAATACGTTGTTTTTCTTTGATATGGATTTCTATCAATTTCTTGAACTGAAAAGCATGGTTATTCTGATTTTTTTCTATTGCCAAATTGTGTTTTTCTGTATATTCTCTGTTGAGCTTTTGAAGCAGATAATAAATCAGAGAACGGATAATATGTACACTGTCAACCCTTTTTTTTATCAATTCCGATTTTATTTCAGCAAGAAGGGAATAATATCTTTCAATAAGTTCTTCATCAATCTGCATGCTTAAAGGGTATTCCAACTGATAAAAGTATAATAAACGATAGGTGAATAATTTGTCGGAAAAAAAATCATTTAGAAAATCTTCTTGAAAAGCCAAAACAGTAAAATCTAAACCTTCGGTATTAAGGTTCCATTGCCGTTTTTGGAAGGGTGAAATGAATATGATACTGTTCTCGGTAATGGTTATTTTATCATGATTTAGAATAAGATGACCACTGCCTTTTTTGAAAAAAACGATCTCAAGAAAATCTGTATTATAAGTTTCTTTCTTAAGATAGCCTTCTTTCACTTCATCAGAGGGCAAAACATTAATTAGAAAATCTACCCCACATTCTGTTTTATGAAATTTAAGCGTTCTCAATTTTTTGTTATTTTAAGAATATACCAATAGTTCATTTCTAAATTAAACATTTCAGAATTACACATCATTCTTTAAATGCCATGATTATCAAACTAAATTCTCCAGCCCAAATGCAGCCAGCTGATCCACAATAGGCAAAGTTTTCAATCCCAATTCAGTCAACTGGTACTCCACTTTTGGAGGAATTTGGGAATAGACTTTTTTAGTGACCAATTTATGTTCAACAAGCATATTTAATTCTTGTATCAGCATTTTTTCACTGATTCCGGTTACGGCTCTTTTTAGTTCGCCATATCGCACCACATTTTCGTTGATTTGAAACAGTATCATTAATGTCCATTTGCCACTAAGCAATGATAAAGAAGCTCTCACAGGGCACCTGTCGTCGCAGGGTGGATTTATTTTTATTTTTTTTTCCATTGATAATCAGTTATTCTAACCATTTGGTGAGTACTTAACTATTAAGTAGGTACTTGTACAAATGTAGGTGCTTAGTTATTTTTGTACAAATAATTATTTAAAATAAATATTATGACACAAGCAAATCCTTACTGAAAATTCATCTTTTGGCGAAATAAAGCTTAGCAGAACCAAAGCACAGCACGGGAAAGGCTATATGTTGCGATTGGCAGGTTTCGTTTGCGGATTGGTATTAAAACACCCAACAGAAAAAACCTTATACTTAGCTGCCGATACGGTTTGGTACGAAGGTGTTCAAGAAGCCTTAGATCAGCATAATCCTGAAGTTATTGTTGTAAATGGCGGAGACAACCAATTTTTCTTTGGAGGTCAATTAGTGATGAATAAAAAAGACATCCATGAAGTGCAAAAAGCCATTCCAAAGGCAACGATTATAGTTTGCCACATGGAAGGAGTAAATCACAATACACTCACTAAAAAAGATTTAAAGGCTTTTCTTATTGAAAAAGGAATAGCAGATAGAGTGAATGTTCCAGAAGACGGACAATCATATATTATTTAATAATAACAAAAAAAATAGAAAAATGAAAATTTTAGTATTTGGAGCTACAGGCTCACAACAATTCAACATAATAGCAGAAGCAAAGAAAAAAGGAGCAGAAGTAATCGCTGCTACAAGCTCAGCAAACAGTTTTGAAAAATTAGAACAGGCAGGCGCAACACCAATTTTGGCAAATTTAAGTGATGCTGATAAAATGAAAGAAATTACCAAAGGTGTAGATGCAATCGCGTTTATGATACCTGTATCCTTGCCCAATCCTTTTGATGGTCTGCAATATTCCAAAAATGTGATTGATGCTGCTAAAGAAAATGGGGTAAAAAAAATCGTTTGGAACACAAGTGGCTGGTTAGAATCTCAAAAAATTGGTTCGCCTGTTGACGATGTAAAATTGGATGTTTTAGATTATTTAAAAAATAGCGGTATAGATTATGTGATCATCGAACCAACTATTTATATGGAAAATATGATGGGGCCATTCTGTGCGCCGTTTATAACAAATGAGCAGAAGTTGGCTTATCCTACGCCAGAAGCTATGCCAATTGGCTGGATCGCTTCAAGAGATGTAAGTGCGTTTGTGGTTGAAGCTATTTATAATGCAGCTTTAAAAGCGGATACTTTCAAAATCAGCGGTTTAGAAAACTTAAAAGGAAATGATTTGGCATCGCAGTTTTCTAAAGGTGTAGCGGAAGAAATTGTTTATTATCCGCAAAAGCCGAAAGAATTTGGTGATATATTAAAACCATTGGTAGGAGAAGCAGGAGCATCAAGCGTTGCCGCTTATTACGAAAATCTTCAGAACGCAACTGAATACCCTTCAAAATTCAATCCTAAAATGAGCGAAGTGTTAGAAAAACTTCCAGTAAAAATGACCTCTTTGGAAGAATGGGCTAAAGACAACAAAGGTTATTTTATTAAATAATTAAATTCACAATATATGGAAGCGAAAGAAGTTGTAGCATCATACTTTGATGCCTTGGGTAAAGGTGAATTAGAATGAGCACTTTCATCATTTGCGCCAGAAACCAAATGGTGTCAACCAGGAGACAATAAATTTGCTGGATTGAAGAACAATCTCAATGAAATTATCCAAATGTTTCAAGGCATAATGAGTCATACATCCGGAAATATGCAGGTAAGACCTAATGGTACAATGTTGGAAAGTGGCAATCTGATAGCAGTTCCAGTTTGGTTTACCGCAAAAACGGAAACTAAAAGTATGGATCTGGGCGGATTGGATCTTTTCGAAGTAAAAGATGGAAAGATTGTTCAGGTTTGGACATTCTCAGATGATCAGTTGGTGGATGATGAGTTTTTTGGAAGGTAAAAGAAATTAACATTAGTAAATAGAAATTTAAAACACAATAATATGACAGCAATAGAAGTAGTTACGGCTTATTCAATAGCCCTTTCACAAGGAGATATTCCTACAGCATTTTCACATTTTAGTCCAGATACCAAATGGCACCAACCAGGAAACCACCAATTTGCCGGAACAAAAATGGGACTTGATGCTATTGGCAAAATGCTTGGCGATATGATGGGTGCAACACAAGGCTCATTGGTGATAAATCCAATAGGTGCTTTGATGTCTAACGGAAATTTAGTTTCATTTCCAGTACAATTTAGCGGTAAAATTGGCGATAAAAAAGTGGATATGAGTGGTGTTGATTTGTTCGAAGTTGTGGATGAGAAAATTGTTCAGGTTTGGTTGTTTTCTGAAGACCAAGCTGCCGAAGACGAGTTTTGGGGTTAGATTTTGTAGTCCATTAACCTAAGAAACAAATATTTATCAAAACTGAAAAATAAGTACCAATCACGAGATTAAGCAATATATTTATAACGCTAAAAATTCATCTTTCCAATAAGAAATAGAATGAAAAGCGTTACATCACATGATCAGTTTATAAATTTATGGTTCCTTGTCCAGATGCAATCAAATAAGCTTCTTTTAATGCATCAGAATAGGTTGGGTGGGCATAAGAAATCCTGAACATATCTTCTGCGGTAACCTCGTACTTCATTGCAACCACACACTGGGCGATTACATCGATGGCCGTCGGGCCAATGATGTGAACGCCTAGATCACAAGATACCAGAGATTTTATCCTTTATAGATAAAAAGGGCTAGGAAAGAATGAAACAGGAAATTGACATCAATTACCGTGGGATCAAAAAAGATATTTCAAATATTATCAAAGCGAATTGGAACGAATTAAAAATGATTTTGGTCTATAGCATCTGCTGTAATAGGCGTATCTGGAAACATAATATTTCTGCATCAATTCTATTAAATCATTTATCAATGCAACTCGCAGTACCAACTTCCTGCTTGTATTCTTTGCCCCAGGTGTCCAGTTCCTGAATAATTAATTTGAGCTTATATCCTATAGGGGTTAATTCGTATTCGACCCTGGGTGGTACTTCTGCATAAACTTTGCGGGTAACAATTTTATTCTGCTCCAATTTTCTTAGTTCTAGGGTAAGCATCCTATCGGTTATTTGAGGAATGGTTTTTTTTATTTCACCAAATCTCATTTTGCCATTGATCAAGGTAGAAAGTATTCCTAAAGTCCATTGTCCTCCGATAAGTGATATTGCGTGCATCTCATCACATTCTTCGTAGATGGCTTGTTTATTCAAATAATTAGTTGATGTAACCTTTGTTCTTTCCATTACTTACAATTTTGATAGTACCATACAATTTGTTGCTTGCTGTCAAAGTTACTGTGCATGTTTTACTTTTGCACTATTAATAACAAAATTTAGCAGAGCTCGCTAATTAAATTAAATAGTACAACAATGAAAAACAATGTTTTAATTATAAGTGGTCATCCAGACCTAAGCCAATCATTCGGCAATAGCGCTATACTAAAAGAAGTAGAAAAATTAGCTCCTAAATTTAAAATTAATGATTTAAGTGGCAATTACCCCGATTTTAAAATTAATGTTGAAGCTGAACAGGCCAAACTAGTTGAAGCTGATGTAATCGTATGGCAGTTTCCAATCCAGTGGTTCTCTGCTCCGGCAATATTTAAAAAGTGGCAGGACGATGTCCTGGTTCATGGATTTGCTTACGGATCAACCGGGAAATTTTTAAAAGACAAAAAAATTATATTATCAGTAACGCTGGGAGGAGATGCACACGAATATGCAAAAGACGACCGTTTCAGGCATACTGTTGAGGAATTTTTGGTACCTCTTATAGAAACAGTTCCTTATTGCAATATGATTTATGCCGGGCTTATCTATTCGGCAGGTATAATGTATATCGACGGTGTATCTGATCATGAAGCGCTTTTACAGTTGGAGAGTAAAGCTGTAAGTCATGCGCATGAGTTAATAGATTTAATAAAAAGCATCTAAATGAAAGATAAATCAAGAAAACTGCTGTTGTCAATTTTAACGATTATAGTGGTGGTTATTTGGGGAACTACTTTTGCATCATCAAAAGTGCTGATCGATCATGGAATGAATACTACAGATATTCTATCGCTGTCATTTGTCATCGCTTATATTTCCGCTTTAGCCATTTCGCACAAAAAAATGTGGTCTGATAATCTTAAAGATGAATTTATTCATGCCTTATGCGGATTAATCGGTGGAGCTGGTTATTATATTACCCTGGTAGAGGCCGTAAAGTACACGTTAACAACAAATGTCTCCATAATTGTTACTGCTGCTCCCATACTAACAGCAATATTCGCCTACTTTGTGTTCGAAGAGCGATTAAGCAAACAGATGATCTTTGGATCAATTATCGCATTCGCAGGTGCAATAATGGTGGTGTTCAACGGAAATTTTGAATTAGACATCAATCCAACTGGTAATCTTTTAAGTATCGGTGCTGCTTTATCTTGGGCACTCTACAGTATTTTGCTTAGAGTATTAGGTGAAAAGTACACCGTTACATTTACCATCCGAAAGGTGTTCTTTTACGGAATGGTTGGACTGTTGGCGTACTCATTATTCTATCCGTTAAACATCAATGTGAAGGCACTCACTAATTTGGTGGTAATTGGTAACCTGATTTATTTAGGTTTGATAAGTTCATTGGTCTGTTACATTATTTGGAGTTTGGCTGTTAACGAGTTAGGCCCTACTAAGACTGCCAATTTTATGTATATTATGCCTTTCGCCACGTTGTTATTTGGATATTTTGTTTTAGAGGAGAACGTAACGCTCGCTTCAATGATGGGGCTTCTGTTGATCATAGGAGGTGTTTATCTTACTGAGCGAACACCTTCGAAATCCTAATTCGTAAAATATACAAGTTCCTGTGTAAAACCAAAAGAATTTCGTATTGTAAATAAACCTTTTAAAAACAGTTAATTATGGATATAGAAACCTTCAGAAAATATTGCCTTTCCTTCAACGGTGCTATGGAGAAGCTTCCTTTTGAAAAAGCAACATCCCAGTACGATAAGGATCTACTTGTATTTTACGTGGCAGACAAATGGTTCTGCTTTGTCAACATCGATAAGTTTGATTTCTGCGATTTAAAATGTGACCCAGAAGAGTCGAAAGATTTGCAGGAAAAATATCAGGGCATCAAGCCAGGATACCATATGAACAAGAAGCATTGGATCAGTACCTATTTTAATAGCGATGTTCCGGATTCGATCATAAAGGAACTTGTCCGAAAATCATACGAACTGATTGTTAATGGTTTGCCCCTTAAAGTGCAACAGTCCCTGAAAGATAATAAGTAATTAATCCTATGGATATAGAAGCGTTTAGAGTATTCTGCCTGTCATTTCCCGATACACACGAAGGGATGCCCTTTCAGGGATTTTTCAAAAATTCCAAGTCTATCCTTGTATTTTATATTGGAAAGAAGATGTTCTGCTTTTTTGATATTGATAAATTTGATTACTGCACATTGAAATGCGATCCTGAAGCTATTGAAGAACTCAGGGAGCATAAAGGCATCCAAAAACCGTTCAATTTGAGCTGGAAACATTGGATCAGCGTTGCTTTAGATGGTAGTGTTTCCGAAGACATGATAAAAGATCTGGTCACAAAATCTTATGAGCTAGTCTCAGCAACTACAACTAAGAGAATTAATAAGTAGTAAAGTCTTGTAGAGATTAATTCTTTACAAGACTTTTCTGCAATCGATGTTAGTTTACAAATTAACCAATTTCTCAGTTATATCAACATCGCCTCCCTTAAGGTTAAATTGATCAAAGTAATTATACCATCCTTCTTCTAATCCCAAAGTTTCGAAAGCTTTTGCCAATTCATCAGTTGGGAATTTCCAAATGACAAAGAACTGGTGCTTTAGCCCTTGAACAGTATCACTGTCATTTTCGCTCATTACTACCACTTCGCCACCCTGATCAACAAGAGGTTGAGATGAAAGTGCAATTCTGTTCATGTACTCTGCTCTTTCTTCTTTGCTTAGTTCTAACCAGGCCGGTTTCGGAGTGAACGTCTCAATGTAATATTTCATATTCTTTTAATTTAGTTTTTGATAAATCCTCTTGACGAACAGCTACTTTAACGCCATCTGATATGGGTGGATTAGTGATAAATTTCTCAGGAAATCCTGTAGCCACTAAAATGTTTTTTCCGTTTTCCGTCTGTATTAAGTATTCAGGAACTGGTATAGGTTTGGGAGCATCAGGATAAATAAAATTGTCTAGTTCCAATAGAAACAATTTCATATGTTAAGTTTAATGTTAGCAGATTACCAAGGTAAACTTTCGCCTGCCTGAGAGAAAGTGCCTGTCGGGCCATTTTCGTTAATTAATGCTAATGCAACCCCTGTCTCGGCACCCTGTGCAGGTGTCAATGGTGCTTGATCCGAACCGATTGAAGTTTGTACCCATCCAGGATTGGCAGCGTTTACTTTGACATTGGTTTCCTTAAGTGCATTAGCCAGGAAAACGGTAAATTGGTTCAATGCCGTTTTAGAGGCACTGTAAGCATAAGGTTTTAATTGGTACAGCCAATGATTTTCATCAAGATGAACGCCAAATGAACCAGAAACGCTGCTGATATTTACAATACGACCCGCATCACTTTTTTTAATTAATGGCAACAATGCCTGAGTAAGTTCGACTGTTCCAAAGTAATTGATGTCAAAGGTGTCACGAAGTGTTTTCATAGGTACCGATTCCACATTATTGCCGAACCACGCACTGTCAAGAAATACTGCGGCATTATTGATCAAAATATCCAACTTTCCGTATTCACTTTCAATGTAGGCTTTGGCATTTTCAATATCCTGAGAATCACTGATGTCCAGCTTTATGAATTTTACATCCAAAGATTCTCCGCGAAAGATTTCTTCCGCATTCCTGCCTTCATCTTCATTTCTTGCCCCTATAAGAACTTTGATTTTTTGTTCGGCAAGTTGTCTTACTGTTTCAAAACCAATTCCCTTATTACCACCTGTAACTAATGCTATTTTTGTCATTTTTAATTATTTTAAAATTATAAGACAAAGGACGAAAAATGACATTTCGGAATCTAGCGTAATTAAAACCAATCCTTACCAAAATCAAACTTTTTAGTTTAGAATTGTACTCAGGTTACTCTCTTTTTAATTTTCTATAATCTGTAGGCGCTATTTTTGTATGCTTTTTGAAAAATGTATTAAAGTGGGATGGTTCTTCAAAACCCAGTGAGTAAGCAATCTGTGCAATATTCCAATTAGTCAATTTCAATAGAATTTTTGCTTCCTGCTCAATCCTTGAATTAATGATATCGCTAACGGTTCTTCCTTTTGACAGCTTCACCTGACGGTTCAAATAATTGGGATGTAGCGATAAATGATCTGCGAATTCGCCAGCAGTTTTTAATTTAATAATATCTTGCGGATTGTCGATGGGAAACTGTGATTCCAATAATCTTATAAATGAGCAAGTTATCTCTTCAGTGGTGTTATTTTTCTTGATGTAGGACGCTATAGGATCAAGCTTTTGGGCATTGAAAATGAGTTCAAGAAGGTAGTTGCGTTGTAAACTTTCTTTATAATTACCGTTATCGAGCTTTTCATCGAAAAGCTTAGCATAAATCTCTGTAAAATTTTCAGCTTGGTTATCGGTTAGTGAATAAATATTTTGTCTGCCTGGTTTGTATATTGGAAATTCTAACAAACGGTAACCACTATTATTTTTAGTTATAAAATCTTCTTTAAAAATACAGCTTATACCTTTATAAATTCCATTTAATGTATGAATACCAAATGGAATTTTGGAAGTTGTAAATAGTAACGTATTACCAGTTAACTCGATATTTTTATCTTCAAATTCAATACTATATTTTCCTTGTAATAAGGTGGCTGTGTAGAATGTCTTTCGGGAATAATTGAAGGAAAAAAAATGGTTGTTATCTACTTTACTTAAATCGAGAATTTCAAAATTATCAACAAAATTCATTGGGTTTCCTGATGTGTGATTCCCCGTATTTTTAAGTCCTATATTTTTGTCTGATTTAAGTCCCATAATTTAATTTGTTAGTGCTTTTTTAATTAAAAGAATCTGTTTATCGACTATCGTCTATGCGATGTTGGTGACTGTCATTTTTCTGTTCTAGGCCTTGCGAAGGTCAATTAAACGAAGTCCTGAATTCCAATGGTGTCTGGTTCGTTTTGTTTTTAAACACTTTGCTGAATGATTGCGGATATTCAAAACCTAATCGATATGCGATTTCACTTACGGATAATTTTGTTGTTGATAAAAGTTCTTTGGCTTTTTCCAAAAGCTGGTTTTGAATATGTTGTTGTGTGGTTTGCCCTGTTAGATTTTTCAGCATATCATTTAGATAATGAGGGGATACAAATAACTTTTCGGCAAAGTATTGAACGGTCGGTAACCCTGCTACACTCAAGTCATCATTTTGATAATATGTATTCAGTAAATCATCAAATTTTAAAAACAAGTCATTTGACGCTTTTTTTCGTGTGATGAATTGACGATTGTAAAAACGGTTGCAATAATTCAGCAACAAATCAATATGGGAAACAACAACATCCTGCGTGTAATTGTCTATCATTGCTTCAATTTCCTGCTTCAAATTTAGCATTAATCCTGCGATGATAGTTTCTTCTTTGTCTGAAAGATGTAATGCTTCATTGTTGGCGTAAGAGAAAAATCCATATTCTTTAATATGTTTTGCCAAAGAGTAGCTTTGAATAAAATCAGGATGAAAAACAAGCATCCAGCCTTCCACTTTTGCCGTACTGTTTTCTTCTATCGAGAACATTTGTTTTGGTGCAAAAAATGTCATTGTCCCATCGTCAAAATCATAATATTGTTGCCCATATTTTATTTTTCCGTCAAAATTCTTTTTCAAATAGATGGTATAAAAATTATAAATGATTTGTATTTCATTAGTACTTTTATACGCAAAGTCATCCAACTTGACGACACTAACCAGTGGATGCGTAGGCTTTTTTATATTCAGAAAAGAATGAAGTTCGGATACGGAATTTAGAATAACGGGGCTTTCTTTTTTCATTGCATTTAAGTTTGAAAAACAAAGAAATTACCTGCAGCAATTTCTTTATCTATGATAGTATTAGAAATTTACACTTTAAATTGACGCTTCGTTTTAAACCAACGGGACTTCAGCCGTGTATGCTTCCAATTCCGTTCTATCCGAATATAATTTCCAGAACATCTCTGCCAAAACTGTTGGCGAATGGGTTTTGCTTTCGGGTTTGATAATGCCAGCAACAGTCAATAATCCCACATAAATCTCATCAACCTTTAACCTGTCGTGAAGTTGATAAGCAAGACTTCGAATACCTGATTTTCCAAGAGACAAAGAACCGTAAGCGGCCACTGGATGAATTGCCAAACCACCTCCAGTAAGCAAAAAAGCACCTTTTTTTTGCTTTAAATCCTGATAAGAAGACTGAAGCGATTGCAAAGCACCCGAAACATTGATAGCGAATTCGTGTGTCAATTCGTCTGCCGTTTCCTCCAGAATATCTTTCGATTTTACTATTGCCACATTATAAAGGACTACATCGAAGCCTGAAACTTCTTCTGATAAGGTTTTTATGGCAGCATCAAGTTGTGCCGAATTGGAAACATCCGCTGCAGCGAAAGTAACTTCAGCTCCTTGGGATGTCAATTCTGCCTGAACATTTTTTAAATTGTTAGCATTGCGGCTGATGAGGCTGATGTTGAAGCCTTCTTTAGCAAATCGTTTTGCTACACCTTTGCTCAATCCTTCTCCGGCACCAACAATCAAAATTGATTTTTTTGTGTTATCCATTTTATTAAATTTTTCATCCTATGATGGATGATTTATAATGTTTTCATATCAATTACGAAACGGTAGCGAACATCACCTTTTTCCATACGCAAAAACGCCTCGTTAATGTCCTTGATGTCTATCAATTCAATGTCGGAAACAATATTTTTTTCAGAACAGAAATCAAGCATTTCCTGCACTTCTTTTAATCCTCCCACTCCGGAACCGGTAATGGTCTTGTTTCCCACTACTAACGAGAATGATGACACTTCCCAAGGTTTTGGTGGTAATCCGACATTAATATAAGTTCCATCTGTTCTCAATATGGTAAGGTAGGGATTAATATCGTGATCCTGAGGTACAGTATCCAGAACAAAGTCGAACGTTTTATAGGCAGATTTCATTTGCGCATCATCTTTTGAAACGATGAAATTGTGTGCACCCAATTCCCTAGCAGCGAATTCCTTATCTGGAGAGGTGCTGATCACGGTAACCTCCGCACCCAAAGCAACGGCAAATTTCACGCCTAAATGACCCAGTCCTCCAAGACCCACAACTGCAATCTTGTGGCCTTGGCCAACTTTCCATTTGCGAAGTGGTGACCAGGTGGTGATGCCTGCACACAGCAACGGCGCTACCGCAGGTAGATCCAGTTTTTCAGATATGTGAAATGTAAAATCTTCGTTTACCACAATTGTATCGGAATAGCCACCATAAGTTGGCTGTCCATCTTTTCCTACGCCATTGTAAGTAGCTACGGGCTGAACCTCGCAAAATTGCTCGTGTCCGCTTTTACACTCTTCACAGGTTCTGCAAGAGTCAACGGCTGTTCCAATCGCTACAGCATCACCAATTTTAAATTTTTGAATATGGCTGCCAACGGCTATAATCTTACCGACAATTTCGTGTCCTGGTACCAAGGGAAAAACGGCATTTCCCCAATGGTTGGTAATCGTATGCAGGTCGGAATGGCATACACCACAATACAGTATCTGAACCTGTACATCGTGATTTCCCAGTTCTCGCCTTTCAAAATTCCAAGGTGCTAATTTCTCGTTGATGTTTTGTACCGCATATCCTTTTGCTGCTATCATATTTTCTTATTTAAATCCTGGTTTAGTAAATTCTCTGTAGCTATTTAAAGCTTAAATTATTTCAAAGATTAAAAATCTCTGACGGTTTCGGCCAATAGATAAAATTATAAATTAACACCTTTCATTGATGCTGCGTCATATCTAGCACCATTATCTGTGCCCAGTGGAATGATTTTTTCCAATCGGTTCAAATCTTCCTGTGTTAGCGATATGCCTGCTGCTGCTATATTCTCTTCCACATATTTCACACGTTTTGTACCTGGAATAGGTGTGTGTCCTTTGGCAATAACCCAGGCAATTGCCAACTGTGCAGAAGTGATATTTTTTTCTTCTGCCACTTTTCTAATTTCATTTACCAGCTCCACATTCTTGTAAAATTGCTCGCCTTGATATTTGGGTATAAATTTTCGAAAGTCATTTTCGTTAAAATCTTCAGGCTTTTGTGTTTCGCCATTTAAAAACCCCCTTCCTACTGGTGAATAGGCTATTAGACTAATACCTAATTCTTGCAGCGTATCTAAAATACCCAATTCTTCAATTTGTCTTTCAAACAAGGAGTATTCGGACTGCACTGCCGTAAGTGGGTGAATTTTGTGTGCTTTTCTGATGGTTTCAGAACCTACTTCCGAAAGACCAATATATTTTACCTTTCCTTCTTTTACTAATTCGCCCATCGCCTCGACAGTCTCTTCAATTGGTGTATTGGTATCCAATCGATGCAGGTAATACAAGTCAATATAATCTGTGCCAAGGTTTTTTAGTGAACGCTCTACGGCTTTTTTTACGTAATTTTTACTGCCATTGAATGCTCCAGTTGCTTGTCCGTTATCGTCAATTTCAAAGCCGAATTTTGTGGCTATTATGTGTTTTTCCCTGTTTCCCTGAATGGCTTTTGCAATCAGACGTTCATTAAGAAAAGGACCATATATATCTGCCGTGTCCAAAAAAATTCCGCCCAACTCTAATGAACGATGAATCGTAGCAATCGCTTGTTTTTCATCTGCTTTTCCATAAATGTCTCCGCCGAACCCGGTTGTCATGCCCATACAACCAAGACCGATAGATGGAATCACTAATCCTTGACTGCCTAATTTTACTTCTTTAATAGTGCTCATAGATTTCGTTTTAAATATTCAAAGCAAATGTCAAGTTATTGTTTCTGAAAAAAGTATCTAAATAAGATCTAGTTGTATCCAAATGAGAGGTTAATATTTTTTTAGTAACATTTGATGAACGGGTTTAGGTATGTTTGTTTTGCCTTTCTGTTAATCTCTGTGCGGTAGTCATTGGCAATACGTGTTAAAGCCATTACATTTGGTCATATTACTGTTTACAGACGATATCCCAATTGTCTTTTCGTTTGCAGGTAAAGCTGGTCGGATAAACATAGTTTCCTTATGTAAATTGTTTATGTTTCCCCTTCATAAAGCCCAAGTTTCACTGGAGATATTTTAGATTCAAAGAATTTTTTAGTCGCAGGGTTATACCTTCCGGTTTTTAATAACTTACCTTGCAATGAATAGAACTCCAATAATATTGTATTGTCTTCAGATACAGTGTACTTCTTGATTACCTCATTCGGAATTCCGTTAGTTACAATAACATTTAGCTCAGATACCGAATTTATAGTTCTTTCAAGAGGAATAGCAAGGACAGTTTTATTTTTACTGTTTATCCGGGTCTTAACTTTAGACCAATCTGGTGTCAGACCAATAGACTTCAAACTGCTTATCATTGGTCTTCCTCCTACAGATTGTTTTTCAAGAGAAGACTTAGCAATATCTACAAGAGATTGTGTTGAATTTTGGTCTTTGGTGACTTCCGGTACATTGTCTTTCTTACATGAGTGCAAAAAGAGCATGAGAGGAACAATTAAAAATAGATGTTTCAATAAGAATTTTTCTTTCATACTTAATTTAATTACGATACTTAATCAAGTATCGTAATTAAATTAAGTATGAAATGTTTTTTTTACATCAAACAACATTTTGACGTGGTGAAAATTAGGTAAATACGGAAACCCGTAATCTTATCTTCTATTAATGATGATTTTCGGTTATATGCTACTTAAAAATCAAATTCTCATACTCGTCAATCATAGCTCCAATAGTTTGAACCAATATAGGATCTATGTTAGAATTGCACGAAATCGAACCTGTGCTGTAGTGTTAGCATACGTTATTGGTTATAAGTTAAAACTCTTGATTTATTGATTCCGTGGCCAGAATCTATCCTCTAATGCGCTAAAATTCTTTTTCTTCCTGCTTTAGATGATTTTAACAGGTTTATACCTCTAAGGTCTAAAGATTAATTGGTTACTTATTACGGTAAACCGTAAATAATCTTAGTGTCGAACCTAACCTTCGTGAATTGAGGTTAAAATGTACACGGCAATCCATGACTAATACAGCCCGATTTTCTCTTGATGTTGAAGTATACAGTTTAGATGAATGCATTATCGAAGTGCAGATTAAAACTGAATACGAAAAGTTCGCTCATAAGATCGGGAATAGCATATGTAATAGTCGATCGCTAATTTAACGGAAATCTGAAATAGTGAAAAGAAACTACATACTGGGCTATGCTCAGTATGTAGTTTCATGGAATTGTTAATATAAACTATAATTTTATATTTTTATTTGATTCTTTCCTTAGCATTATGAAGAACAAAATACTGTAAACAATAAATATTATAATCTTAACATTTATTGTTAGATAGCTATTTGACGAAAACATCAAAGGAGCAATAAAGAGCAAGAAATATCCTATTCTGATAACTGAAGAAGACTTATAATTCATATTTTATGGTAAGGGGTCAGCAGGTACCAAAATAATGTCTCCAGGATCTGCTGCTTTATTGATTAGCATCTGGTCAAATCTCGCTAATGAAGGAATACACCCTATTGCGACTACGCCTACAATTACCGCACCAGCACCACCGCAGGCTACACAGCCTACAGCTGATCCAGCAAGTAAGACATTAGTAGCAGTCCCTGCATGTGAGCCGAAAAACTTCGTCATACACTTAAACCAATCCATGCTATATAATGCTGCCGGGTCCACAACTGGGGGTGACACCACGGATGATACGCTATTGTTTTGTGAAGAATTTTTGTTAAATAAAACATACTTTGATTTTGCCACCCCTTGTCTTTTTATATCATTTAGAGATGCTCTTTTTGCTATGTTTGTTGAGTTTATACTTTCATTGATCCGTAAACCATTCTTGTATTCGGCTGATGTATAGATGCTTCCGCTAGAAGAATACATCTTCATGGAACCGGTTAAATTTGCATTATCATCTGTATTTAATGATTGAATCCTATTTAATTCAGATACAGAAACAGATATTTCCACAATAGTAGTTTTAAAATCGTTAAGAGTTTCATCATAATAAGAAACCAGACCTCTTTTGTAAAACTTGTTATTTAGATATTGGTCTTTAATAGGAATAAAAATTGTCTTTTTTCCATCTTCTTCTATATAACTCACATTATTCACTAATAATTCTCCAAATATTTCTTTCGAATAATTAGTATACTCTTCTGATTTGGAAAACTGGATAAATAATTCTGAAGACTCGTTGGTTTTTGTTATATCAGGTTTTTGAATGCGTATATTCTCATTTTTTTTACAAGAAATAAAAGTTGAAAATGCTAATGTAATTAACAAAAATGATATTAGCTTCTGAGTGTATTGTTTTTTCATAATCTGCTTTAGTTCGGCGAGTATAATAATAAATTTACAAGAAGAATATTTTATTACGCCAAAATACCCTCTTCCGTTGTGAAAGTATTCATTAGCAAATATTAGTACCAAATTGCATGTCATTATAAATCATTGATATGATCTTGCGATTGCGTGGTATTATGATTAAATTTTAAATTATGAAAATGAAAATCTTAATTAAAGTCGCTGCGATTTCTACCTTAATAATTCTAAATTCTAGTTGTGCCACTAAACAAGGATTAATGATATCGAAAGAAGGAGTTTACGAGATTATTATAAATAAAAGTTCTTCAGATAATGATCCAGTAATTTCAGGGCATGTCTATGAGTTTGGGACAAAGAATCCAGTTCTCGGCGCTTCTGTATGGAATGATAAATATTATCATATTAAAACAGGGGTTGATTTAAAAGGCAGATTTATTTATAGAACTAAACCTGGTAAATATAAAGTGCATGCAAGTTTTGTAGGATTCAGGCCGTCTTTAACAAATTCTTTTGCAGCTTCAAAAGGAGATACAGTTTATATTGACTTCTATTTGAAGCTTTGATACATCTGGTTTTCCCGATCCGGTAATTAAGACCAGAAAAATTCCTAAAAGATAACTTTTTTGGAAAAAGCGAATTGAAATTGGTTTAAGTTGAAACTTAGATTCCTTTTCACCTAGAATTTAAGATAAAGTTTTAAACTTCGATCATAAAGTTAATAGTGCATTATGATACATCATTTGACAATGTAGCTGACAGATACTCTTTACCAGCCAAGTATGTTGGAATGGTATAGTAAATGATTACTAATACACAAGCACTAATACTTGGTAAGTGTTGTATCATCTTCCAAAATAATGGTTTTTTAGGATTGGCATCCCAGCTGGGAACTTTAGACATAAATAACCCTAATAAAAAAAAAAGGCCTGGTATAGATAAATAAAGCGATTCAGAACTCACCACAAGATAAATTAGAAAAGGCGTTAGAATACCAGAGAAAACGTTTAAACTACCACTGGAGATACATATTAAGAAAAGGATTATTGTAGAAATTATGACGATCATTCACTAAATTTAAATCATTATTTTAGATCTGCGTTAATTAGTGATTTAGGTATTGTAAAGGAAGTTATTTTAACTAAATACTCATTCTTTAATATTCAATTTTGCAGTAAATTTTAAGCAGAGTCCAGCTGTCTTTTTCTTTTTTAAATAGTAATATAGATCTTTCCCCACACCTGGAGCCACAAACGAAGCTTGACTGTAATATTGCATAGCTGAAATCTTTTGAGAAAATCGGATTTGCCAGATAAAAAAGCTGACCTTCTTTATCACGTTTCTTATCCGGTAAACTATTTGTTTTTGGAAGCTCATTGTTACTGATTATTCTTGCAATAGGAACGAGTTTATTAGACCATGTTAGCGTGTCTTTTTGAGACATATTCAAAATATCTTCTTTTTTGAGGTTTATATCTTTATTTTCAGCCAGGAAATTATTAATACATATCTCTGTTAACAAGTTGGTCGATTTATCAAATAGAAAAATTGAATCCCTTTTTAATTCCTGATTAACGTAATATCTTACTAAACCACTAACTTCTTTTTCTCGCTGATCAGCTATGAGATTCTTATTCTGATCGCAGCCAGCCCATATCCCAGCAAATGAGAGGATAATTGATATTAATGTTTTTGAATTCATATTAAATTTATAATGGATTGTATGTTAAAACTCCTGTTACCGAATTGAAACCAACGCTGCCTCCATAAAATTGGTTTTCAAACTGGAATCCAGCATCGTCGCTATGACCTTCATGAGAAACGAATATCTGAGTAGTATTTTCTCCGTAATGTATAAATTCATGTAAAATACATACAGTAAGATAAAGTTCTGCTGCTGTAGGGTAGCGGTTGAAAAGTAATTTGCATCGCTGGCAACTGTCTCACTGATCTTAATAATACCTGATATCGGATCAAATTCTCCAACTGATCCACCAATTAGACTATTAGGGTCTACTACCTGTATTGATGGTCCTTTACCTGATTTCAAGTTATCTAAAATTTGCTGCTCACTAAGGTGAGAAAACTGTTTTAATGCAGCCATTAGCTTTGGATTACTTATAGCTTTTTGATATAGGCCATCTATTATCTTTGCTAAAGTAGGATATTTCATTCTAATATCTATTGTAATAATTATCGGCGGTGCTATTACATTTCCATCTGATCCACCAACTTCGTTTATAGGCTCAATGGGCCAGGAGTCTACTGTATTTGGATCTGGTGAAGGTGGGCCAAGTGGATCAGGAACATCCGGTTTTTTGGGGCCTTCTGTAACAATATCTACCTCATACACTGGGATTTGAGGATGAAAAATATTTTAACCGACTCTTTAGAAAAGTGATTGGCATTTCACCTGGAGCATTTAGGAAGGAAGCTACTTATTAATTCCAAAATAGATAATGACTTGTCTCTCGAAAAACGGTGAAATAATGATAATGATCGATCAAGCTTTTAATGTGACAGCTATATACTTAGACAGTTAAAATAAAAATCAGAAAATTATATTTGATAATATCAAGTTTATGGTTCAAAGCAAGACTGGTCAAGGGCAATCTAAAGAAAAAAATGCTAGATAAATCCTAATATTTTTTGTTATTTTATAAATCCTTTTCCTTTTAGATCATCAATAATTGGTTCTATAAGCCCCAAAAAGCGTTCTAAGTGTTCAAAGTATTCCCGTCCATGGGTACGAATCAATCTGAAGAAATAGAGAATTTTGGTCGGAGATATGAATAGATGTAATGTTTTAAATCACATCTATTCATAATTAAATCAAGCCTATTTCAATTGTATAGATGCCATTTTAACCAAAACTTGCTCAAAATGGTTCGACCTTAGCACGGCCGGGGGTACTTAATATTCTATGAACTTCTAATTTTTTTGTTCTTCTTAAGGACTGATAATATTTAAGTATTCCCTTTGCTATTTCTTTAGGCAGACGTACCAAAAAAGTAATTAAACAAAATATAGTATTGGCAATTGCTGTAGCCTTGACACTGGCTATATTAAACTTTATTGGTGGAAAGATCAATTTGTCTCAGGAGGCTGACGGAACTGAATTCATTTAATCGGCGTTTAATAATAATTTCCACTTCAATTTAACCACAATTTTTCCATTCACTGAAGAAACAGGGGTAGTAGTCAATTCAAGCAGATCTCCATTTATTTTAGCGAATCTTATCTGTTTACTGCCAATCCAGTTTGGAAACAAACTGCCCAGCACCGTATGTACAATTTTGCCAGGCTCAATTTCCTCGTATCTGCCAAAATAGGCGATATATTCTTGGAAAGCATGGTATGTTTCCAGTGTGGTACCTTCATTATATCCTTCAGCTATAAAAAGTTTGCGATCTTTTGAACTCAGCTGCGCATTCATATAACCATTTTTATCATACATAAGAATGCCATTAACCTCTTTTCCCAGGATGAATATTGATTCACCATTTTCATTTTCATAAGCTGCGGAAATAAGAACCCATGTACCAATGAGCTGACTTTTAATAAATTCTTTCATCATTTATTTTATTGATAATAAGTTGGTTGTTGAATTATTTGTTCCTGAATCAGAGAAATGATAAATTCCTCATCATTTTCAATAAAGCGATGCCCTCCTGGTCTGCCAATAATTTTTAAGGGTAGTGAACTCTCTATTTGCCAGCTCTTAGCATCTGTTATTCTTATCAGCTGATCAAGTTCACCAAATATAGATGTGATCGGTATAGCTAATAAATCCTGTTCTTCATATTGATAGTTATGCAATAAATGAAGATCGCTTCGTAGTAGTTTAATTGATAAGTCCTGTAATTCCTTATTCATATTTAGATAAGGGAATTTCTCGATCAGTTTGGCCTTACTAATAGTTGGTTTCACACCTTTCTCTTTATAAAATACTGGAGAGTAGCTAGAAGAGAAAAATAGTTGATGCGGCAACAATGTGTCTTTTTTTCTTAAGAGACGGGTTGTTTCAAACGCAAATAGTGCACCCATACTGTGTCCGTAAAATGCATAAGGCCTGTCCAGCAGAGGTGTTATTTTTTGAACAATCTGTTGTAGTAAGTGATTAAAATCATTTTTGTATTCTTCATCCCAACCTAACCCACGCCCAGGTAATTCTATCGCTATTACCTCAATGCTATCGCCTGCTGATTGCTCCCAGTTCTGAAACATGGAGCTACTGCCACCCGCATCATGAAAGCAGAACAGGCGATGGTGCGCGCTCGGTTTAGGGATATTATTAATCAGTAATGAGGATGATTCAGAAAGGGGAAGAGCTGGATCAATGATTGTCTGATTTGTTAGGAAATTATATAATATTAACGCCTGCTCATGGATACCCGATTCTACTAAAAATAGCTTTGCTGGCAGGGTTGTTTTTAAATTCTTTTCCAGCTGCCCTTTTAACCAAACAACCATCAAAGAATCCACTCCCAGTTCTTTCATACTCATTTCAGCATTGATGTGAGCAATAGAAACCTTGGTAACCTGTGAAATAAGTTGAATAAATAATTGTTCAAGCAGCTGCCTTTTTCCATCTTCTTGTGGAATTTCCTGTAAACGTTCGGAGAAATGCCTTTCTGGTTTTAAAAGAGTGTTTTTTATAGTTGAAATTGAATTTTTGTCCTTCTTTTTGTACGCCAAAATCTCGTCCGAATTGTCCTCCAGTTCATATAGCTCTTTTTGAAAAGGATAAGAAGGTACTTCCACTCTTGGTATTTTATCCAGCTGATAAACATTTTTCCAAGAAATCTCCAGCCCCAGAGCGTGCAATTCTGACAAGTTATTATACATCGCATCCAGTACTGGTTTATCCCGGTAAAAGGAATTGACAAGATTAACTGTAGTATCGCTGTTACTGGCACATTCAGCTATTGCATTTGATAAAATAGGATGAGGGCTGACTTCAATGAAAATATTACAGCCATCTTTAATTAATTGGATAATAACATCAGCAAACTGTACTGGATTTCTAAGATTAGCAGCCCAATAATCATTATTCAGCTGTTCAGCTTCAAGAAGTCCGACTTGTACAGTGGAGAAAAAAGAGGTGTGGCCATTTTCAGGTTGTAAATTCCGAAGTGCAATCTTGAATTCTGTTAGTATAGCATCCATCTGTTGACTATGGGATGCTACATCTACTTTTACTCGTCGGCAAAATATTTCCGCTGCTTCCAGTTCTTTGATCAATTTATTAATTTCAATTGAAGGTCCTGAAAGGACAGTAGAACATGGGCTATTTATGGCCGCAATTGAAATATCCGGATAATTAAGCAGGATTGTTTCCGCTTTAGTCAAGGGTAATTCTGTGACTAGCATACCTGAATTCTGTCCACTAAGACCTTGCATTAAACTGCTTCTTGTACATATAATTTTAGCAGCATCCTCCAAAGTGAGCATCCCAGATAAATGGGTTGCAGCAATTTCACCCATACTATGACCTACTACTATATCAGGCACTACTCCCCAAGATTTCCAAAGTTTAGCAATAGCAACTTCAATAGCAAAGAGAATAGGTTGTATCATATCGATGCGCTCTGCCTCATTCGTTTCTGGTTGAGTTAGTAATTCTATTAAAGACCAATTCTTATAGGGCTTAAATGCTTTGTCACAGGCTATAATTGTTTCTTTGAATACTGGTTCTTTCAAAAAAAGCTCTTTTCCCATACCTAACCATTGAGACCCCTGGCCGGGAAATACCATCACTATTTTATTTTTTATTTTATCTAAAGCTTTAAATGGTTTATTAAGTTGGAGGAAATTTTCCAGAGCGCCGAGCATTTCTGTCTTATTCCCTGTTGAAAATAATTGTCTTTTATTGAAGTTGTTGTTTAATAAGCTGGATGCAAGGCATATGTCTTGAAAATTCCGTTCAGACCCCAACTCAAATGCTTGTATGTAAAGCCTGCAATAAGCCTCCAATGCAGGAACTGTTTTTGCGGAAATGGGTAAGAAATAGCGTTCATAATTATGAGGTGTATCGACAACAACCGATTTTTTTTGTTTATAAGATTCAAGTATGCAATGTGCATTTGTTCCTCCCCATCCAAAAGAATTAACCCCAGCTTTAAGTGTCTCATTTCCTTTAGTTGGCCATGGGGTCAAAGTCGTTTGAACATGAAGATTTATCTTTTCGAAATCTATCCTTTTATTTGGTTTATCAAAATTAAGATGCGGGGGTAATAGTTTATTTTCAAATGAGAGTATTACCTTTATTAAGCCTGCAATTCCAGCGCCTCCTTCCAGATGACCAATATTTGTTTTTACGGAACCGATATGCAATTTCTGTTTTCTATTCTGGTTGAAGAAATTACCAATAGCATTTGCTTCCATTGGATCACCTAATGGAGTACCACTACCGTGTGCTTCAACATAATGTACTTGATTGGGACTAATTCCGCTTGATTTATATGCATTTTCCAATAACCTCAGCTGGCCTGAAACGTTTGTCGCTGGAAGGCTTCTGTTGTAGCCATTATTATTTACAGCAGAGCCGCGAACAACTGCCAGAATTTTATTTCCATCTTTGAGTGCATCGTCGAGTCTTTTGAGCAACAACATCCCACCACCTTCTCCACGGGCAAATCCATCTGCTTTTTGATCGAATGTACTGCATTTCCCAGATGGAGACAAAGCCCCTAATTTGGCAAGCATTGAAAAAAGGTCAGGATCCAGAAGATGATTTGCGCCACCTACAAAAGCTGAATCAATACTTCTGTCGTGCAGACTCTGACAGGCAAGATGCAACGCGACCAATGAACTGGAGCAACCTGTATCTACCAGCATACTATTGCCTGTAAAACCGAAAAAGAAAGAAATTCGGCTAGGTATAATGCCAGATGCGCGGCCCATTGCTGAATATGAAGTTTCCTCCGCTTTTTTGTGCTTTCGTAAATGCTCAAACTCATTGCATGTGCTACCAATAAATACCCCTGCATTAGTACCTGTTATTTCTTTTAAATTTATTCCTGAATTCTCAATTGTTTCCCAGGCCAGTTCCAGCATTAGTTTTTGTGAAGGACCCATTTCGACTGCTTCGGTTGGGGATATTTGGAAAAAAAGTGCGTCAAAATTATAAATCTGATCAACCAAACCAGCTTTAAGGTGTTCTTGCATTCTTGCTGTTATCTCATCAATAAGGCCATCCTGCAAATTCCACCGTTCTTTTGTTATCGGCGAAATGGCACTTTTTCCATCACTCAATAATTTCCAGAAGGAAGGAAGATCTGGTGCTTGTGGAAAACGGCAGGCCATGGCCACGATAGCAATGGGCTCTTTAATAAAAGATGATTGTGCTGAGTGAGTAGATTTTACCATGATCGAGAAAATAAGTAAAATTGATTGTGTAATAATTACACAAAGTTACTGCTTGGGATTACATTAAAATGTATTCATTCTGTTCAGTTAAAATATTTAACTGGTAACATTTGTCTGAACGCTTTGTGCAGTGTTTTTTAAGGTTGTTTGTTCATTTTAATTGTATAATGAACAGATAAACAGGTGTTTGGTTGTTTGTAATTCAAATCTTATGCCGATAGTTTTTTTAGTTTGACAGTATTTTACTGTTAATTTTGTCTATGAATTTAATTATACTTGAATAAATAAAGTGTGATTAATTATCTTGATCCGTATACTAGTTTAAAATCCTTGGCTTCAATGAATCAGTGGCAATAGAGATGGCTAGAATTTGTTGTGTTGAGTCGGTTCAACGTTACGGGCGAAAATACAAGCGAAATTCGATTATCCCTCAAGGTGCACCTACTAGCCTCATATAGTTCAGCAAAATCTCTGTCAACCATCACTTTCATACCTCTGATATGAGAGATTTTATTCATTACTATCTAAGATACTAACTGAAGCTTCCACTTGCCAATGTGGTGTTGGTGGTAAAATAGTGGTGCAACACAAAGGGCATAATGAAAAACACGATGCATGATAGATCATCGTTGTGAATTATAACTGAAAGCGACCTTATTGCAAAAACTTCATTCAAAAATATTGACTTTTTAAAACAAATCTTTACTTTACAAAAGTCCGGTTTTACGGGGAGAGGTCACAACCGTAAAAGACTACATTCTGCACTGGGATACTTGTCACCAGAAGAATTTGGAAGGAACTTAAATAAACAAAATATTGCCGCTTAACTAAATGTCAACTTTAATGTTGCAATTGCACTTGGAGTAGACAGCAAGTTAAGTGAATTTGGTAACTTAACAGAAATTATGTCACGGGGTACTGTCATTAAAATCAAGATTGACTTGTAATAAACTGCTGATTTAAAAAATGTTTCAAGGTACTTTTTTGATAGATCTACTCTTGTTGTATATACCAATTGAAAAGTGTACCAATATCCAGTTGAAAAGTGTACCAGTTAGCAAGGATTAAATCGTCCCTTTAGAATGAACTAAAGGGGCCATAATTCATGTTAGAAGTGGAGACAAATCATAAGATTATATTACTCTATTATCGGGAAGGGCTGAGCCAGCGAAAAATAGCAAAGCAACTCCATATTCATCGGTTAACGGTTCGGCAGCGGCTGGCAGAATACGAGCAGTTCAAGAGCTCTCCATTAAGTGATCAGGATAAACCCTCTTCCTTGCTCAACCAAATTCTTACAGAAAGTATAATAGGTACGAATACTGCAACTGTGTCTCCGTTACTTTGTGAAAAGGCATTATCCCAATCTAACTTTCTTTTTTTTAATAACTCTTTTGATAGAAATGATTCACCCGTATAATTTGGTTCGATAATTTTTGATTTTTTTTCAAAAACTTCTTTTGCACTAGCTATAGACGTTCCTTCCACGTTAGAATTAGAGACATTTTCAGTCTTATCTTTTTTACAGGAGATATGGACTAACGTCAGTAATAATAATACAAGCTTAACGGCGCTGTTTTTTTTCTTTTTCATAATTTTTTGTAATTCTTGAAATTATACTATTTCTTACAGATAAAAAATGTTTTATTATGTTAATCGAAGTTTGATAGGGTAGATATGCCTTATGAAGGTAAAATTAGGTTTTTCTTCAATCGTTATAACTTTCGACGGCTTTGCTAGTTTTTGTTGCGTAATATCCTGCTACGCATCTACATAGTTTATAGGCTTTATTAGCTTGAGGGATTGAATCGGTGTAGTAAAAAAGACCCGGAAGAAATTGAACGATACACATCATCTGGAAAGAGTTCAGCCTTCTAATTTACATGAGTATATCTGCCGGGTACTGCCTGAGTACTGCCTGAGTAGTCGTTAGGGTAAGAGCAGTGCTGAAGTAACGCGAGAGCATGGCAACTCTAAGTCATTTCAACTAGTTGAAATGACTTAGAGTACCTACGCTTAAAAGCTGTTTAAAGCTTGGTCTTACACCGACCACCACTCAGGCACAAACAAAGCGTGACTAGTGGAAGACTGATGAACTTTGTAATTTTTCCTTTGACCAGAACATGGACAACTACGGACAATTGCAGACAGCCGCGGACAATTACGGACATTGCCTGCTTGTGATAATACTCTTTAGCACAAATGCTCTACATTGATGAAAAAGCAAATATTTATGGCAATTTTCGACGGTAAATTTTTAAAGGGAATCCTGGGCGATTTCATTTTTAAAGTAGTAGATGGGGTACAGGTCGTTTCAAAAAGACCTGTGCCAGGCACAATGAAGCAATCGGTGGAAACCAAAAAGGCATCAGAGAATTTTCGTAAAAGTAGCATGCTTGGAAAACATATTAGAGGCATATTTCATACTACCGTCGGTGGAATGAATGAAACAAGTTATGTTTTTCGATTTACCAGTGCATTGACTACAGCCCTAACAGCATGTGAGAATCCCACAAAAACAGGATACCTTTTTAAGCAAAACAGTTTTGGTAATTTAGCCGGTTTTGAATTTAATATTAAATCTCCTGTAAAAAAGATTTTGAATTTAAAACCGAAAATCGAACTCAATCAGGGAATTATGAAGATCGTTTATTATGAGTCAGATAACGCGCCAAAATTGCGTTTTCCAAGGTATGCAACTAAATGCAAACTAACATTCGTAGTCGGATTAATCCGGCTAAAAGACGGTAAAAGGATTCTTAATCCGGAAAAACATAGCATTACCCTTAAAAAGAACGAAGAATTAATAAATCGGATTGATTTTTCTTTTAAAATTCCAGCCGGTTGTCTAAGTATCGCTGTACTTTTTTTGAGTTTCTATAATGGTGTTACCTTGTTAAATAGTAAATCATTTAATCCCGCAGTCATATGTGATGCAATCTTAAGCCCCGGCACTTTTACCAATCAGGATAATCGTTCATGGATAGAAATGCCAGGTTTGAACTTCGATTAATTTTGCAGCAGCTATGATCAAAGGCTCTCCTTAACTGGGGGGCCTTTCTTGTTTTAATCCTGTTTTTAATAAAGAAAGCTTTTTCAGTGCTTGACAATTGCGGTCAAATCCGGTCAATTGCGGACAATAACGGACTATTGCGGTCAATTTATTTTTGAGCTAATTTATTGATATACTTTCGTTTAACGAGTTTAAGCGGCCGGCATGCTATTGACTTGAATTAATAGAATAATTCATTGTTTAAAATTAAAGAAAATGGGAAAGATCAGAACAGGAATCCTTGGTGGATTCTCAGGAAAAGTAGGAACAGTAATCGGTGTCAGGTGGCGTACGTTGGATGTAATGAAAAGTTTGCCAAAAAAAACCAGTAAGCCACCAGTGAGATCACAAATTGATCAACGTACTAAATTTGGCTTAATAACCAGATTTTTAGGTGCTGTTAATGAGGTTGTGAGTAAAGGATACCAATCTGGCAACAAACTGTCTGGCCCGATGAATGAAGCGGTTAAATTCAATCTGAAGGAAGCTATCTCAGGTATGTCTCCATTATTTACGATTAATTATGCTAAGTTAAAACTGACTCTTGGAAAGTTGGATAGTCCACAAGACCTTTTAGCAGTGCCAGTTTTAGGCCGTAAAGTAGCAATCAGCTGGGCCAATGATCCTTTGGATTTTAACACAGAAGATGAACGTTTGGAGCGTTCTACGGATAGAGCTAGTCTAATAATTTACGATGAAACGAAGGATTATTTTCTAATTCCACCGACCGCGGTAAGAACCTCTGGTAAATTAGAAGCACGTATGCTTTCTAAAACTATCGTCGGTAACACTTTACATTGCTGGTTTTACTTTTCTTCTTTAGATGGTAAAAAGGTAAGTACTAGTGTTTATCTGGGGCCTATTAAAGCTATTGCATAGGATTTGAATAAACCGGCAAGCTGACGAGTTTGCCGGTTTATATAATAACACTGCTAATAACTAATAAATTCTTAAAATTTAAAATGTGATGAATATGAAAACTATAGAATTGCCGGGTATAATTAAATTATTACCGGTTGTCAATATCTCCTTAAAAAGATCGGAACCCAGAATGATATTCGCAGTTTTGCTGTTAATATGGTGCTTTGCGCCCAGGTTTCTCAACTTGTTTGATGAAAGGGTTGGTAGCATAGATCAAAGTATCTGGCTATTGGTTTTATTGAGCATGATTAGCTTTCTTTTAATAACCGCTTTATCGTGGTGGTTACTACAATGGTTTTGGCTACTTATGAAGTTACCCGCTCTAGCATTTATGGTTTCACAATTTAATCTTTTACCGTCATGGCAACAATTAGGCTTTTACTGGGCATCCTTTGCTTTGTTATTATTAGCGGCTTCGGTTTGCTTGATCGCAATCTGTTAAATAACAAATTTAGCTTCAACGCTCTGGAGTGTCAAAAAAGAGAGCTTCTTATTCGTATTGCGGAAAATGAAATAGGAGTGAGGGAAATAACTGGAAACAATGACGGATTTCGTGTAGAGACTTATTTGACCAGTGTAAGTTTAAAAAAAGGGCAGCCCTGGTGCGCAGGTTTTGTGAGCTGGGTTTTTGCACAGGCTGGATATGATAAACCACGATCAGGGTGGACACCAGATCTTTTCCCTTTATCCCGTTTAGCACGTTCTGCTTTACCAGGTAATTTGCTGGGTATATACTTTGTTAAATTGAAAAGGATAGCTCATGTTGGACTGATAGTTAATCAAAAAGGGGATTGGGTAAATAGTGTAGAAGGGAATACGAATATTCAGGGCAGCAGGGAAGGTGATGGGGTTTATAGAAAAAAGAGACATATCAAGACTATTTACAGAATTTCTGATTGGATAAAAGTTGATTAGTATTAACTTTTGGTAATTACACCTAATTGTGTAATTATATAATTATTATTAAAAAAGATATTATGTTTTCTTTTTAATAAATAATATTTATTATATTACTATGCTATTAAACCTGTTCCTTTTGAAAAACGTAAAATTATTTTGCAAAAGAGTTATAAATACTTTTTTGATTATTCCCCCTTAATGTGATTATTTAATAATCGTTAAATAATTCAGATAGTTTAAAATTTAATCATGCGAATATGGAAATGAACGATAAAGTGAATTTGTTGATAAATGTCCTGGCTGAAATGATGAGTACGAAAAAGCAGGAGAAATTTGTCGCTCATGAAAGAAATTTGTTAGATACCAATGATGTGAAATCTATGTTCCGTATTAGCGACCGTACTTTAAGAAGATGGCGAAATAAAGGATTATTGAAGTCTGTGATTATTGTCGGCTGTCTTTATTACAGAAGAGAAGATGTGATGGGCTTAATGGAAAGTAAATTCAGAGATGAGATAAAATGAAGATTAGATTTCCACCAACAAAGAAAAAAGGATCTAAGTTTACCTTAGATCCTTCCAATAATATAGTTTGTTATTTAATAGAGCCAACTAAGTATGTTTTATATTACTTATTTTTCAAAATTAAAATAAAACCAACTCGTATTTGGATACAGCAGTTTGATGGTACCTAATACGACAAATACAAGACCCATAATCAGAAAAGCCAGATAATGACCCCATAAAGGGCCAAAACTATTGATACAAGCATTATTCGGGTGATTAGGGTCATATAATACTGACATCGTATCATGCACTTTATACCCCTTATTAAGTCCATTCTGTGGGAAAGTAATCATTTCATTATTTGTGGTATTAAACCTAATGTCCGGATGAAATCTTCCATATTTGGTAAGAATCACAACACCTTCTGTCACGACACCTTTTCGGATAAATTCCAGATTCCTATTTGCCATTACTAAATCACCTACAATAAGTAATATACCCACAATTATAAAAAAAAGACTACCTATTTTAATTTCAGTCGATTGCATTAATATATACCTATAATCACACAAATATATAATAAATTTTCACTTGTAAATAGCTGATTCTGATCAGAATCATAATGATTTTATCTAATTTTAACCTGAGTTCGATTAATCATATCAATAAAATTAGTGATACTTTCCATCTTGTAGATGAGCTTTGCTAAGCATTTGACAAAACTTGTCTAATATGATAATCACTGGGCCAAAAGGATAGCGATTATTATAGAGATCATCGACCACTTTTTATGATTTTTAATAACCTTGTATCTGAACCCTTAAATCAGATATGGCAGGACAAAGAATCGATGTCATGGAAATACTCAGTTTAATTGTATGCTCTTGACTAACTACATATTTTTAGGTTGAATTAATATTTTACATCTTAGAACGGATTTATTTGGGTTATTATTGATTTTCAATATGCACTGTAGGGGCAGCTTACTATCATTCAGGTATAAGTGTTTACTAAACAGTGAATTATATAAATAAACTAAACAACTAAACCTCGGCTATAGCTATGTTTGCCACCGAATAACGCCAATTCACGTAATAAACTTTATTACAGGCAATTAGGGGATGTATTATTGATACTAAATCCTAATATCATGGAAATCAATCTCATAAAGGAAATACATATTGGTGATAAAGCCATCTTGCATTTCACATCATTCTCTCTTAAACAGAAATTTAATGCACACCATTATTTTGAGCTTAAATTTAACCATGATCAGCTTGGATTGCCTGGTTTAATCACTTTAGATGATAGCCGGGATTTTGTGGGAGAAACTTTAACCGCTTCAATTGGATATCTAACTGAGACTCCGCAAAACTTTGCTGGAATAGTTACAAAAGTGGAACTCACTCAAAGTAACGGCTATCATGGTATTTTGATAGTGAGTGGCTATAGTCCAACAATATTGATTGACAGGGGCCCCGATCTGGGATCTTACCTGGATAAATCACTAAATGATATAGTTTCTTTAGCTACTCATGATACACCGGCCAATGATTTGCTTATTGTAGCCAATGCAAGTCGTAAAGCTCCAATAGATTATGTAATCCAATACAGAGAGAGTGACTTTGAGTTTCTGAACCGGCTAAGCGGTGAGTACTATGAATGGTTTTTCTATGACGGCGTGAACCTTAACTTCGGTAAACCTGATCAGCAAAAGGAGGTTGCCTTATTTTATGGAAGGGACGTACATAGCCTGCAATACGGAATGGAGGTTGCCCCGATTAAGAATAAACGGTTTGCATACAACCCCAGGCAAGACGAAATGCTTCAAAGTGAGAGTACCGGGCAGGCTAATGGAAGATCAGACCTTATACACGCTATAAATGCTTCTAACAAGATCTATAGCAAGACCTTTAACCAGCCCTCGACTATCAGAGTGGATAATGGCAGTGATATTAAAAATCAGGTAGATAATGAAGAAAAAGCAAGTATCAGTAAGCTGTTAAAAATAACAGGCTCAGGTGATAATCCGCAGGTGGCATTAGGGTCAATTGTAGAAATAACGATGAGCTTAAAACAGGGGATTACTTTTGCTACTGAAAGTCTTGGTCAATTCCTGATCACTTCTGTAGAGCATACTATTGACGAAAGAGGTCATTATAAGAATAAGTTTGAAGGTTTAGTTTCGACAACGGAAAGGATATCAGTTGAGAACTATCAACGCCCAAATCCTGATATGCAATTGGCAGATGTACTGGATAATGATGATCCGCAGGGGCAGGGGCGTGTAAAGGTTAAATTTAAATGGGCTTGTGAAACTAACGATCCAACAGAATGGCTGCGGGTAATGAGCCCAAATGCAGGTACAGGTGAAACTGGTGTGAACAGAGGTTTCCATGTGATCCCAGAAAAAGGAGACCAGGTTATGATTTCTTTCGAAGAAGGGAATATTGCCAGACCAGTAGTATTGGGAAGCGTATATCATGGTAAAAGTGGGGATAGTAAAGGATTTAAAAATAGCAATACTAAAGGGCTGACATCAAGGAAAGGGAGCGCGTTATCGTTCGATGATTTAAGCCACGCATTATTGTTAGGTACCAGTGCAGCAAACTTTGTAAATATTAAAAATGGTCAGGGCCGGATTACTGCTCAGGCTCATGATCAAATTGTTATCCAGACTGGCGAAAGTACTATTACGCTGAATAAAGATGGTCATGTCGCGATTACTGGTAAAACATTAAGTGTTAATTTTAGTGAGAGTATTGATATACAGTCGGCTAAAATTACCATTGGTAATCTTGCTCCAGAAGAGGGGGCAACTCCCGAACAAACAGCCGCAGCTACTAAAACCCTCGATATAAAAGCAGAGACCATCACTTCAGAAGCTAAAGATCTGATAGACGAAAAAGCTAAAGCAATAAACATTAGTGCTACCGAAACAGATCTTACGCTGGATGGGCAGAATAATATATCCATTAGTGCAACTACAGTGGCTTCAATAAATGGTGGTAAGGTAGAAATTAACAAAGGCTGATATGCTGATAGAGAAGGAATATATGGTCGATGTCAAATTGAATAAACCACTAACCAGGTCATATCGGGTTAGCCAGGAGACTACTTACACGTTGGAATCTTTTACTTATCATAATCAGATAGAAACGGATCTGTTGATGACCCTAGATCGTAAAACTGAGTCTGGCCATGTTTTTACTATTCAACTATTAAGACAGTGGCAATTGAAAAAAGATGGTACTGAACCACTTGAGCTGGATATGGCGCAGTTAAGAAAAAAACTAATTATCGAAACTGATAAAAGCGGTAGTATTCTACATGTTTTGAATTTATCGGAAATTAAAAAGCTGTGGATAGAGATAAAACCTTCAATTGCTGAAAAATATGATAAAGATTTACAGAGTAAAGCTATTATTAATAGCGCAATCGCGTTTTTATATACCGATGGAGAATTAGAAAGGATTTTAAGGACATCCTATTTGTACCATGGACTATTACCCGGCTTGTATGCTGAAAATTTTAAAAAGGAGAGTGATTATGCTATTGATGGCTATAGAAACATAACGAATGCGATAGGAGCTATTGCGCTTCCTTTTAAAACGGTAGCTAAACTGGCAGATTATGATGCTCAGACGGGTAATTGTACGATAAAAATAGAGGGTGAAATTGATCAGGAAAATTTAGATAAAGATGGAGTAGCTAAACTTTTACGAAAGATGACGGATGTTTATAATCTGAATACTCGTTTGGATGGTTTTCATCTGGAAAGCTACAGTTTTGATCCGGATCATTTGATTTCTGAATCGTCACAGTTAACGCAATATGCAATAGAAGGTACGTTAATGTACCGGACTGTATGTACAATCTTGCCTCTAAATAATTAAGCCATGGCAAAGAAATATGTTCCCGATGGTGTTTATCTGGTTTGCAATAAAGGACTTGGTTTTTGCAAGCTAAAAGTAACGAATCATAAGAGTGTTAGTTTATTTGGCAATAATTCTGCGACAGAAGCAGATAAGCTTCCAAATGTAAATATTGGATGTATGGGCGTGTGCTCTGTAACGAAATCAATCTGTCAGCCTTTACCTACTCTGTGGAGCGGGGTGCAAGAAAGTATAACAATTGGTCCATACCGTAAGCTGCTTGAAGATTCTAAATTGGGTTGTGCGCTTGGAGGGCAGATTAGCATATATTTTACTTTGCCTGATGCGATGTCTGCCATCAATAAAAATAGCAGTGCGATTAAAAGCGCCGGGATTAAAAATATCGGGGCAAAGGTTGATGACTGGTTTCAAAAGCAATTTGATGCACAAGAAAAAATTAATAATGCAGGTCCTTTAAGTGGATTAGCTAACTTTAAGCTTGGATTATCTGAGGGGATATACGGTGGTGTTAAAGGAATTGGTGAGGGATTAGTCTTTCTTGGTGAACTGGAAAATAAAGTAATTGATGCAGGAATAGATGCTGCGCTGCATCCTGTAAAAACAGCGGGGAAAATTAAAGATGCAGTAATAGCTACAAAAGACGCTACAGGAAAAGCGTATGATTGGGTAACTAATGAAGATAATTTAAAAAAGACTGCAGAAGCAGTTGGTGAGGCACATAGAAACGCTTATAATTGGGTAACTACTCCTGGGAATTTACAAGGTGCAGCAAAAACAGCTTTAACTAAAACCGGAGAAGGATTAAAACAGGCTAAAGATTGGGCGGTAAAGCAGAATCCCAGGGATTGGGGCAGATATACGGGGCGTGGAGGTTTTGAAGCTGCATTAATGTTTACCGGTGTTGGTGAGGTTAAGGCGGTTGTTAGTGGGGCAGAAGCTGTTAATGTTGCTTCTAAGGTTGGTGAGGGGGCAAATGTGGTTGCTAAGATTGGGGAAGGTGCAAATGTGCTTTCGAAAGGGTCAGAAGCTGTTAATCTGGCAGAAAAGGTAACTGAAGGAGCTAATTTATTAAATAAAGGCGAGAAGGGGAGAACACTTGGTGAAGTGGTTTCTACAAGTACAAAAAAAGTTAAACTAATTGCTGGTACGGCGGAGCACAAAGCTGCAAGGTGGGCTGCTTACGAAAAAAGAGGTGGGAAATGGAGTTATGAAAGATGGAGTAAGCAGTATGATGTTAACATGAAAAATGCAACCTATGGATTACAAAGGGAGCAGGCATATAGAGATATATTAGGCGGGAATAGTAAAACTGTCAAGACTCCGCATACTAATAGACAAATTGATATATTTAACGAGTCTAAAGACTATATGGGGCAGCTTAAAACTGGTAAATTGAGTCTCACAGAACAAGTGAAATTAGATATATTGAAAGATAAGACTTTAATCGATAAGGGATTTAATGTAGAATATATTCTTGAGAAAGGAGCATCTAAGCCATGCTTGGAGGCATTAAAAGATGCTGGTATTAAAGTACATATTGGGCCTAAAATCCCTCTTTAAACTAAAAATATTATGAAGGTTAATAAAGAAGAAGAGCTAGAGAAATTTGAGATATGGCTTTTTGAAATGGACGATAGACTTGAGCCATTATTAGATTATGCGGAAAAAAAAGGGTATTCCCTTGATTATTCTTTAGACAGTCTTGCAATTTTTGAAAAGTTTGTTGAAAGTGAAAAGATTAATTTCGATCATGATTTATTTATTACTTGTGCTCGCTATCTTGGAGAAGTGGTTGTGAAAACTTTTAATGGTAAATGGAGCCTTGATATAGAAGATCCTAATTCATTGTATTTTAAAAAACCGGTTGTTATTAATTATTCAAAATACGGGACTATTTTTTCTCCAATCAATATTTTGAAAAATTATACCCGTGAATATAAAAAAGGATTACTACTAAAAGCAATTTTATCTGATATTGAACCTGGGACATTTAATTTAAATAATTATCCAACTGAAGAATAACACGATATAATCGGATTGATTAATTACTTCAAATACTAAATTTTCGAACGTTAATTCCCTTCTGGGTTGCCAATACCGCTAATGAAAATAATCAAGATCATATTTTTTATCCTGTAGATGATGATCGAATTAAAGCTGCTGAAGAAAAATTGGGTTTTTCTTTACCTGAAGAATTTATTGAGTTTTATAATAAGATTGGTTATGGTTTCTTTTGGCGAAAAAATAGGGTAGTTTTGACAGACTCTTATCACCACTACAAGTTGCTCAAATTACTTTAAAAGAAGAACATTATGAAGGAGATCCTGACTTAGAAGTTTATGATAATATGTATGATGGGGATAAATTGCTTTTTTTTGAAATAAATGAAGGCGTTTATCTAGCGATTGATAAGGAAGCTAAGAATGGTGAAAATAAGATTTATTATTTTGATAAAGAGATTTTTAATTCGCTTGAAAGCTTCATAAAAGCATTTCTGGGAAATCAGAATTTACTAAATGAGTTGGAAGATTAAGAAATTCATTTGGGTTGAGCATGATTCTATATTTAAGCTTGAAAAACTTCAGCGAACCAGGTTAGTTTTTGGAAAGAGTTATAAGCCTGGGTTTTATAGTTGCGAATTTTCGCATCTTCTACAGTTCGATTTTCAGGATTGGTTACATTGTGTACCCCTCCCTTTTTTCGAATCAGTTTAGGAGGCGAGAATTCAATTTTTACCAAAAATAGCCTCCAGAACCATTTGAATCTGTTAATTTTAATCCCACTGGAGTTTTTAGGTAATTGAGTAATTTGTTGAACTGTCCAAGTCTTAAATTGACTTTTAGTATTAAAATATTAGTGCTAAAGTCAGGTCCTTCGCTTAAAACAATAGTGTCATAAGGGTATCTTAATAAATTCATAAACCCTTTCTCTCTTTCAGAGACAAGATTATAAAATCCTCTTCCGTAATCAAAATATTTAAAGTTTTTTAAATCAATATGTACATCCTTATTCCAAGGCATTAGGTATTTAATATGGAGTGTACTACCATCGATATCAAGCTTGCAGCTATATCGTGATAGGAAGAAATAAAAGGCAGTTAATATAAGAGTGAAATAGAATATGAATCCTAAAGTGTGCTCCCGAATAGATTCAAGATTTGAGAAAACACATGCTATTATAAATACTATAATTAAATAAATTGTGATGGAATACGAAAGTTTTAACTTCATTATCGATAAGATAGGGGATTATTACATAAACTCAAAGAGTGCATTATGGTAATCACAATTTAATCTGCCAACTTCGGTGCATACTGATATTTAGTTTCCCATTTCTGCTCAAAAGTAGCTAATTCAGTTTATGCGGTCTGTTTATTCGGTACTGAATAGTAGACTGGGGTAAAAGAAATAATGTATACTATAGATGTTGTAATTTTAGGTAATTTGGTGTTTTTTATATAAAAAAAATATTTTATTGTTTAATATTTATCTATATTTCCGATAACTTTAAACGGAAATTAAATAATATTATGAAGTCAAAAGGCCAACAAAGAGTTATTGCAATTGCAAATGATATCCTAAACGAATATGGACAATCATGTATTGATGATACTAATTGTGTAGGTAATGAAAGACTACTAGAGAGACTTGCGGTAGATGATATAATTATAAATGACATTTTTACGGGTAGTAAAATCTGGGCTAATGTGATCTCTTCTAATTATGAAAAATGGTTAATAGAAAAGGCTACAAAGGAAGTTCCAAAAAATATTGAAAGATTTGACTGTAATAAAATGATATTTAATGGCTCTATTGAAGGAACATGGCCTCATGAGAGAGGAGTTAGATTCACATATGAAGGAGGAGCTAGAAATCCACTAGTAACTGCACGAGCTATTTTTACATTAATTAAAAGTATGCCTTTACCAACGGATACTCTTCGTGTCCGATTTTATATTAATAGTGGTATCACAATTGTTTGTGAAGGTAATCATAGAATGCTTGCGTTTAAATTAACTGGTATAACTGATTTTCCAGTAACAGAAGTTAAATATTTTGATGACTATATGCATTCATCAGAATTAAACGAAGCCTTATTGGCGATAGAAAAATGGTTTCCAAATATCCGGATTAATAATATTCCTGATGATCCTAGGGGTATGCTGCAAATATATCATGATCTAAATAAACATAATGTTTTACTCAGGTACCTTCAACACCACGTAGATTTAAAGGAGAGACTTGGCATAGTCGATATTAAGCTATTATCTGTTCATATAGAGCTATATAAATTTATTTTATTAGAAAAAAAGGAATTTGCTATTACGCGTTATCTGAAAAAGATCTTTCTTATTGACGACGATAAATATGGATTTCATGAAAAAGGACTAATATCTGGAATGAAACACTGGATGGAACATGATATAAAGAAATAAATCGGTATTTTGTATTGATTAATCTACTTATTATAAAGTTATGCTGTTAGAACAGATTAAGCGAGATATCTTATCCGCTCAGAGTAGACCCATGTCTGGAGGAATAACTGGTAGGAATCTAAGAATAATAGATAACGGTTCTGGTCAATTGACTTTATCCGGAGATATCTTGATTACTTTAAAAGTCCTGGATTTAACTACTTCAGGTGTACCTCGTATACAAAGTTTAATGAAGCTATCTGAGCAAGCGATAGTGAGTAAGTTAAGGGGAGGCGCTGATGGCCGCGCCAACTTTTATGAATATAACTCAGCAAAAAACTCCTTTACAAATAAAAATTACACTTATAGCCTTAGGTACAATTTTAATTATACGGCGAAAGTCGAACAGATTCCAAGTTTGAGCTATTTGGCTGGTAATGATTTTGTTTTAGCAGTTGTAGATGGAATAAGAAGTCGCTTTACTGATAAATTTGGTAGAAGCCATGCACATGGAGGTATCGCAGGAAACTTTGATGGTGGGCCTGCAACTGTTATTTACTCTGAATGGGAAAAAGACTATCTTGTAGGTGTACATGAGTTTTTCCATGTTTTGGGTTTATCTGATTTGGAAGATGCTGGCCTGGAAAATCGTTTGATGTATCATATAGGTCGTAAGGGGGCAGTTGTTAATGATAATGAAAGGGCAACAATGAATAATTTTATTATGCAGGATCTTAGGGCAATGACAAAAAAAACTTATTCCAATCCGGGGAACAATATGGTGAACCAACTAAGAACATTCTTAAACAATAAATCTAATGGGTTTCAATATAATAAAGCTAAGTTTAGGTAGTCTAGCGATCTGTTTTATTATTGTTGCTTGTAACAATAATAGACCGCTTCAGAGCCGAGAATCAAAGTCTGTTTTAAAGGATTCCTGTCGTTTAGAACGAAGTACAGGCTCTATGGCTATAGCTAAAGTTGGAGAGTGCAGACATTGTCACTTGATGTTTGATGTACCTAGAATGAGGGCGGACATCCCTATTTTGAATGAGATTGCTGCATTAGACAGTCTAAAATTGAGTGACTATTTATTTAAGAGCAGGCACAAAGGTATGTATCCTAAATCCTATCCAAGCAGTAATAAAGCCATTGATAGCCTGGATGATTGTGAAAGAAAGAACCTGATTCATTTTATTAAAAATGCAGGACGTAAATAGGAATAGCTTCTTTGTAAATTGCTATTCAATTACGAACGCTTTAAACGATGGATACAATGATTTTACATGCAGTAAGGCTAAGTTTAGGTAGTTTCATAATTTATTTGTTTTTGTCTTCTTGTAACAGTCAGGAATCAAAGCATATTAAGGATGTCACGTATACTAAAAATGATACCTGTAGATTAGATTTATCAAAGAGCGAAGCTGTTATATTAAAGCTTGGTGAATGTCGTTACTGCCATTTGATTAATGATGTCCCAAGATTTAAAAAGAATATCCCGATTTTTAAAGAACTGGCCGCTTTCGATAGCTTAAAGTTGAGTAATTTCATATTTGTAGGTAAACATAATGGGATGTACAAAAAGGTGTTTCCGCAGGTCGTTAAAAGGATTGACAGTTTAGATGATTGCCAGAAGCGAAACTTAATTCATTTCATTAAGGATGCCAGTCGAAATTAAGTAGTGCACTAATATTATATTAAATAATAAAAGGCAGTATCCATAAAACTGTGTAAATGAAATTTGGGGATTAGGATATTGGATCTTAACCCTTACATCAAAAATAGCAACATACTGGTGTTCATGATTAAATTTGGAGAAAATATCGTGGATTCCTCCAAAGCTTCTAATTACTCACAAACTTTCCTTATTTTTCAAAATATTTTAATAAGGAATGAAAAACTGGGAAGATTTAAAGAATATTTTAGTAGAATTCAGGAATGAGAGGGATTGGGAGCAGTTTCATAACCCTAAAGATTTAGCTTTAGCACTATCTATAGAAGTGTCTGAGTTAAATGAACTTTTTCTATGGAAGAAGTCGGAAGAAGCGGATGTAGAGAAAATCAAAGATGAATTAGCTGATGTATTTGCGTATGCAATCTTACTCGCTGAAAAATACAATCTGGATATTAACGAAATCGTTTCCAACAAAGTTCTAAAAAATGCAGAGAAATACCCTGTAGCTAAAGCCAAAGGAACATCTAAAAAATATAACGAACTATGAGGTTATACGCCGGTTCGTCAACGAACTTCATAGCACTTAATGTAAATAATCAAATTGCAGGTCTATTGGAGACTGAATTCTTGAAGCAATTTGGCTACAAAGCACAGATTAATGAGGTCATGTCATGGAGGAATTCTCTTTTTCGCCTGTCTGATATATTAGAGCGTGCAAATCTTACTGATCAGGGTATAATGGTCGAATACAAGCTCCCTTTAAGTGGAAAGCGTATTGATGTGATCATTTGTGGTAAGGACAGAGATCAAAAACGGAATGCCGTAATTATCGAACTCAAACAATGGGAGAAATGTGCGTTAACAGATTATGATAGTGATTACGTGGTAACTTGGGTAGGAGGAGGTAATAGATCTGTGTTACATCCAAGTGTACAGGTAGGTAATTATATGTATTACCTTCAGGATAATAGTACGGTGTTCTATGACGGTGATCATCCAGTCGGACTTTCAGCGTGTAGTTATCTCCATAATTATACGATTGGCAATGAAGATGTTCTTACTGATATACGTTTTCAAAAAAGTATTACTCGTTTTCCAATTTATTCATCAGAAGATAGATTGGCATTAACTTCGTTCATTACTGATAAGGTAGATCAAGGTGATGGAATGGATATCCTGGCCGAGATAGAGCAGAGTCGTATGCGTCCATCTAAAAAATTGTTGAAGCAAGTATCTACTGTTATTAAGCAAAAGCTTAAAGGTGAATTAAAAATATTTGGGGCAGTTAAAACTAAAGGTGATTACATACTTCTTGATGAGCAGTTGATTGTTTACGATACTGTAATGAGTATTGTACGCAAAGGTTTAGAGCATAAGCAAAAACATGCAATTATTGTAAAAGGAGGTGGAGGTACTGGCAAGTCTGTTATTGGCTTACAGTTGTTAGCTGATCTTGCAGCATTAAACTTCAATACTCAATATGCAACAGGGTCTAAGGCTTTTACAGAGACTTTGCGTAAAATACTTGGTGATAACTCAAAGAGCTTACTAAAGTACTTTATGTCTTATGGTGAGGCCAAACCTAATGAAATTGATGTGTTGTTGATGGATGAAGCACATCGGATCAGAGAGAAAACAGGTTATCCATTTAAGTCTACGGGTAGACCACAGGTTCAAGATCTATTGAATGCGGCCAAAGTATCAGTGTTCTTTATAGATGATTATCAGGCGGTACGTAAAGGTGAGATAGGATCTTCTGCTTTTATAAAAGAACAAGCAGAGCTTGCTGGGTGTAAAGTTTATGAATACGATCTGGAAGCTCAGTTTCGTAATGGGGGTTCTGAGCGGTATAGTGATTGGATTGATCATACTTTGCATATCCGAAAAACTGCCACTACAGAATGGATAAATGAATCGGACTTTGAATTTACTATTATGGATTCTCCTGAAGCTTTAGAGACAGCTATAAGAGCTAGAGCTGAAGAAGGTTATACGGCAAGAGTAATGGCTGGTTTTTGTTGGCCATGGTCGAAACGTCTTGATGAGAATAATGATTTAATTAATGATGTCGAGATAGGTGAATATAAACGGCCATGGAATGCTCAGGAAGGTTTAACAGGAATGCGTAAGGGAATTCCAAAATCACAGTTCTGGGCTTATGATGCTGGAGGGATTGACCAAGTTGGATGTGTTTATACTGCTCAGGGCTTTGAATTTGATTATGCGGGGATAATATTTGGGAAAGATCTAAAGTATAATCCAGATACTGCTGAGTGGGAGGGGATTCCTGGAAATAGTTATGATGGCCAGGTTAAGAGTAGTAAGGATTTTCTTCAGCTTGTTAAGAACACTTACCGGGTTCTTTTGGGGCGTGGAATGAAGGCTTGTTATGTTTGTTTTATGGATAAGGATACTGAGAGGTATTTTAGAAGCAGGATAAGGAAGGGATAGATGTAGCTAGTTGGTGTTTTATCTAAAGCAGTTGTAGTAGAGTGACTTAATAGGTGAAATACTGCATATGCGATGATAAATATAAAATAGTAATATTCAATGGATTGGTTTTTTGATAAGATAGGGGGGGAAAAGTGGGAGGGTGGTCGCTTTTTTTTTAGTTGTTAATGCATTTCTTTATGCTGATATCATATCTATTATTTGTTATGAGGCAAAAATGCTTGAAAACATTCAGAAGATTTCAATTAGAGGGATTTTATTTATATGGTTTGTTTCTCTGTTTTATGTTTTAAAATTGGTTCGGTCATTAATATTGACATTTTTAATTCATAAATTTTCTAAGACAGAGACATACTTGGAGTATAATATATTACACGAACTATTGGATCAATCTTGTTTGTGGTTAGATATATCATACGATGTGTAATATCTTTTTCTTGATGTTCTTTGATTTTTTTGTGTAAATAATGAACGAGGTACTTAGCGATGTAATGATGACTCTTTGTGAATTAAGTGATACGCGCTTAAATTTAACCTAATTAAGTATTAAATTAGTACCAATATAATTGGCCACTAATTTAAAACGTTCCATGAGTCAAGGAATAAATATTCGTAATGCCCTACTAAGGGTAGGGTTTTTTCCCGAAGTTCTTCCGCCTTGTTTTGATAGCTATAATATGGCAAGAAGTTTTAAAGGCATGATCAAGGGAATGGAGCTATCTAAGTTTCATAAAAAATCTTCTGCATACATCAGATATAGTGGTACCAAGCATGATGGAAATAGGCGTTATTATGGAACAGTAAATCCAATCCCCTACTTTCATATTTGTCATTTTATTGGACACCATTGGAAAATATTTACAGATCAGCTGAATTCTTCCTTATTTGGATTGAGTAGTTTTAGCATTGGGGGAGAGAAAGATGATCGGGCATTACTTATTCCGGCATTAAGTGAGATTACTTCCAAAATGTCCTCGAAAATAAAATATGCTCCATACATTATCAAAACGGATATTGCTCAGTTTTTTCCTAGTATTTATACTCATTCATTAGCATGGGTTGCACATGGTGTACAAATAGCAAAAGCTGATACTGATAGAAGTTCCAGAACAACCTATTTTAACAACTTGGATTGGTTCACCCAGCAATGTCAGAATGGGCAAACAAGAGGAGTTATTGTAGGACCTGATGCATTTCGAGTGATTGCGGAATACATTGCTTGCGAAATAGACAAGCTGCTTTGTAAAAAGGCAAAGGATTATATTGTCGGTGGGGTTCGACATGTGGATGATTTTTATATCGGTGTACGTTCGGAATTAGATGGCTCGATCGTCCTTTCTCATCTACGAGATATTTTGCAAAACTTTGAACTTCAGATCAATGATAATAAAACAAAGCTATTGTCTGGCCTTCAACCAATTGATGATATTTGGGCACAGGAGCTTCGCAACCTCTACGTCTCCAATGCAGAATATGACATTGAGCGGTTTAATTATATATTAGATAAGGCTTTTGAAGTCTCCCAAAGGATCGGATCTCAAAGTCCAATGAAATTGGTTCTTCGTAAATTAGATAAGGGTAAATGTTACTTGGATGAATCATGGATAGAAATTGAGCCAAAGTTGCAACGCATTCTTTTCCATTTCCCTCATTGTCTGGATTACTCCTGCCTATTAGTTGCAAAAAGAATTGCAATCAAGAAAGATATTGATAATGAAGGTTGGAAGAATGTAATTGAACTAATCATTAAGAAATCAATCGGAGCAAATCATCATCATGAGATTTTATGGTTAGTATGGCTTGCTTTTGTTTGTAAGATCAAGCTTTCTGACAGCTTGCTAATTGATCTTTCTAAAAGTGAGAACGGATATGTTAAAGCAATACTTATAGCGGGACATCAAGCAGGTCTTTGTAACATACGATCGCTGATTAAACTTGGGAACAATCTTTCTACAGACGATGAGAAATGGCTACATCATTTAGTCGCTCGTTCCTCCGGCTATTCATCGGCAAGATTTTCAGGGCCTTTTGCTCGAGACTTTGAAAACCTCGTTAGCAGAAAAATTAGGATAATTGACTTCAATAAACATATGAAAACTATTGCTAACATTGAAAATGAGGCCATTAGTAGATCCAAATATGGGTATGATTCGGAAAAGGATGACGGTGAGGAGGATACTTTTGCTTTTGATATAGACTGGTAAAGAAGTTTAGAGTGGAAATGGCAATTAGGTTTTATGAAAAAAAAGACTTTATTGTATTCGATAATTATATCTTTAAAAGATATAAGTGGAAAAATCTGATAATATAATGTAACCTGAAAGTTTCAAAAAAATTATGTTTACTAATAACGAAAGATTAAAGGAAACTGTTCATCACTTGCTAGAAAATAAGTATTCAGTTGATTTGATTGAGATCCAAGTGACAAATGGAGAATTGGTGTTTAATGGAAAAGGATACATATTTCAAGACAATTTTGGTCAGTTAAAACTCAAACTATTTTCAGATGTGTCTTATGACCAGGACGAAAGATTAGAGTTTATGTTTGGTGGAGTTGTAAGAAACCCAGAAGGCGAGAAGGTTTCGGAATATTATAAACTATTAGCAAAAGATGAAAATCTTGAAACATATAAAGCTGAACATCTTACTAGGATTTCTATATTGGACAATATCACAATATATAGTATTAGATCACCATTAAAGTGTTCAAGGACATTGGAACGTAATACGAGAGTTGTTTTCTCTGGAAATTATAGCTTACCAATTAATAAATATGCTGGAGTAAAAACAACTCTTGTTGAATCATTTAATTATTCCGAAAATATGGAAGTTTGGGAGGTTAGGGTAGATGAAGGACTCACACTTGTTTTTTCTAAATTCGAGGGTTACTTGGATTTAATGATTATTCCATCTGATGAATATCAGATTGATGAAGACCTAATTAATATGATATCATATTCTCTTAATTTTGTACTTGGACTTGAAACTGAAGTTGTTTACATTAATCTACTTGAAAAAGGACACACAGTATTCAATAGAAGAAACCTATTACTTGCTAAATCTACTTTTTCTCCACCACTTATTGCCAATCACCATTATGGTATAGAATTTACTACAAATCATACGACGCTTTTTAAAGCTTATCTTTCTTATCTGCGGAAAAATTCCCAAAATAACTTGCCAATTATCCATAAAAGAATTGTTTCTGGAAGTCGCAATTATATTTTCGCTGCTGCACTTTTATTGAGTGTTCAGATTGAGAATATCTGTAAGGATTATTATGTGAATTTTTATATTCCTGATGATGACTTTTATATACAGCTAGAATCTGCTATCAAATTACTGGAGAGTTCCGGAGTTGGACACGATAAGATTATTGGAAATTTAAAGAGTAAGCGCCTTTCAAAATCAAGAAATGGTATTGGTGTCGCCAATGTTCTAAATAACCTTGCATCAACCAGAGTTATCAGTAAAAAGTTCATTATTTCATGGAAATTACTGAGAAATTTGACTGCCCATGGTGATGAGATTAAAAGAGGGTGGGAAGATTTCTTAGCCAGTTATTATGACTGTACAAACTTGTACTACCAACTTATTTTTAATTTAATTGGTTATGTAGGGAAATATTCATATAAGGATTATGCAAATGGGAATTCTCTTGAACATTATCCTATTGTGTTACCTTTAATTGAAGAACAGTCAATAGGCAATATTTAATTCTACTCTCTTAAATTCGATTGTACTTATAGAGCTCCAAGGGTAACCATTCGTATAATAAAATATATGCACTAACCCCGAATTTCATTTTACACAGTTTTCTGGATACTGCCCTTTTGTATCAACTACATTCTGAAGATCATATATTAGTTCTGGATTGAATCAACCTAAGATTTCGTTAACCATTTTAGAGCTACCAATAAAAAGTACTAATCGTAACATGTGGGTATTTCGGAGTGATGATGCCAGTGATTTCGGTCAAACCGTGCCACTTAAAAGATCATACAATTATATAAAAAAGCTGGGATTATTCCTTTT
>NZ_JBEPPL010000014.1:0-185835 GCF_040547305.1 Pedobacter sp. UYP1
TTTGCTCGGCTTGACTCAAAATGAAAATTCTCGTTTGATTTAAAAATGCAAAAGAAAGAATTTATTTTATTCCCCCCAACTTTTCCGCTTGATCCATATTTACATTCATTTTGGTGAGTTGAATTAACCAAAATTTACTCACCGAATCACTCACTTTTTTTATGTGATTTAATGCTTATTTTGATATATCCCTGAAACTAAAAAAGCTTGCAATCATATGATTTGCAAGCTTTTACGTAGTTTTGATACTATCTTCTGTGATCCCGCTGGGATTCGAACCCAGGACCACTACATTAAAAGTGTAATGCTCTACCAGCTGAGCTACGGAATCATCATTCTTTTCAGAATAATACTGGAAGCGTTTCCGTTTTCAGTGATGCAAAAGTATAATTTTAAATTGAATAAATACGTTTTAAGTGATAATAAAGCGGGATATTTTGAATTTTGTTGCTAAAGTGTTGAATCCTAGTTACAATAATTTTCATCATTTTATCTCTATTGCCCAGGAAACTGGCTTTACTTATTCATTATCCAGTCAATTTACCCTTTAAAGAAGAAAAACATACCCTGAAAACCGCTTTATCTTCTGAAATATATCACGCGGCACCAAATTTTGACCCTAACAATAATCTTTACCTACTGTGCTAAATAAGCAGAAATCACACTTAACCGCATTTTATTCAGCTCAACAGTATTCGTATTTGATAATAAGATAAAAGTCAATCCTTTATCAATCAAATGCACCCAATTCGCATTATGTCCATATCCAGCACCTTGTCTTTCGGCAAATAATGTATTAATCTTTCCAAATTTCTTTGGATACACCCAGAAGCCGATGGCTACAGAACCCAGGTTTTCATAAGGAGTAAGCATCAGAGCAACAGTTTCCTTTTTGAGAATAGTGTGGTTAAATATCGCCTGATCAAAAATTAATAAATCTTCAGGAGTGGAATACATAGCCCCTGCAGAGAAATGATTATCTATATAATGATTAGTCGGCATATGAATTTTTGTGGTATCCTGGCCATCATTAGCATAACCCTCATCAATATTAACTATGATATCACTGTGGTGCAAATAATCGGTATGCTCCATATGAAGAGGTTTGAGTATCTTTTCCCTTAATACCTCCTCATACGGTTTCTTGTAGATGTTTTCAATGATCTTACCCAGGATAATATAATCCCCATTGCTGTAATTAAATTTAGTACCTGGCCTATCAATCAGCTTCTCAGAACAAAACTTCTGGATAAACTCATCAACAGACCAGATATCATTGCTATAGGCTTCAAAAAGATCCCTCATCTCTTTTGTATCTCTTCCACTACTGTAAGTCAAAAGATTCCGTATGGTCGCCTTTTTAGCCGCTTCGCCCTTATATTCCGGATAATAAGCAGCAATTGTAGAATCAAGATTGATTTTTCCCTCTTCATACAACTGCATAATCAAAACAGCAGTAAAAGTTTTAGTTACAGAGAATATCTTAAACCTTGTTTTTTCTGAGAACTTGATATCATAATGGCGGTTAGCAATTCCAGTATATCTCAAATATTCGACCTTTCCATTTTTTGCGATCAGCACCGCTCCATTAAAATTCTTTCGGATACAAGAATCAAGAACATGATCTACACGCTTGGAATACGGTGCAGCTTTAACAGCAGCAGTTTGTGCTTTTGTGGAAATCACTGCAAATAATAAAAATAAAATGCAGTAGGAGAGGTGTCTTTGCATATAGAAATAATTAAATAGCTAAATTATCAACAGATTATCAGGTGTGTATTTTATGCTCCATTTATTTTATGATCAGTCTTCAGTGCATTAGAATAGCCCCTGGCTAAAAGCCTGTCTTTTTTAAGATCCCATAATTCAAACTGCACATTTATGATCTGCCTGCCAGCTTTAATAACCGTTGTTTTACCTGTAATTACATCTCCAGCTTTTGCAGTAGAGAAATAATCTATGACGTTATTTATCGTCGTGTAAAAATACTCCCTTCCCAGGCTAATAATGGTAGCACCAATCATATCGTCCATAATAGCAGCCGTTACACCACCATGCAACGTACCAATCGGATTGGTCATTTCATCTCTGACAGTATATTCGAAAGTCATACTTCCATATTCTATTTCGCGAACTATTGGAGCCAGCCACAGCATAAATGCAGATGGAGAATTGGTTACTGTTTTTCCAAGCTGATCGATCAGACCCTGCCTGATTCGAGTGGTATCATTTTTCATATAAACCTCCTTTTGAGATTTAAATATACCACTTGGTATTATGATACTTGCTCATTATTTTAAAAAATTAATTTACTCATATTTCAGCGCATCAATCGTATTGGCAACAGCAGCTTTATAAGAACGGATACTAACCGTTATCAAAGTAATCAGCATTGAGATCAAAAAGGCCAGAGCAAAAGGCCAGATACCTAATTCTATACGATAAGCAAAGCCTGACAACCATTTTGAAACCAATAGATAAGCTAGCGGCCAGGCAATGAGGTTAGCCATGAAAACCATCAATAAAAATGAACCGTTCAGCATCTTGACCAATTCGAAAGTTGATGCACCCAATACCTTTCTGATCGCTACTTCTTTGGTGCGTTGAGTAGCCACGAATGAAATTAATCCGAATAGTCCAGTAAAAGATATGAATATAATTACTCCGGCAAAAACCCGGAATAATATAGCCATGATTTTTTCACTTTGATAATAACGGCTAACAGCATCACTAACAAATTGGGCCTTATAAATCTCATTTGGGAAAGTACTATTCCATAAAGCCCCGACCTCTTTCATAGCGGGCATAAGCTGAGCCTGATCCATTTTAATTGCAAACTTATAGTAAGCATCCTTTTGCGGATAAATTATAAGCGCAGAAATAGACTGTTGAAGTGATCTGTCGTTAAAATCCTTAACCACGCCAACAATCGGCATTTTAGTTTCGTTCTGATTGATGATTTTGCCAATTACCTCCTGCGGATTACTAATATTCATCTTCTTCAGAAAGGTTTCATTCACGACATAGCCATTCACGGTATCACTAGTTAAAAATACTTTCCCGGCTATCAATTTTAGATCAAATACCTTAAAATAATCAGCATCTGCAGAAGAACGTCTGATTTCGAAATCCTCGTTTTGCTGTCCATTGTAAGAAAAATTGGTGGTACTCATTTCGTTAGACAATGGCGGACGCTGGCAATAACTAAAGCTTTGAACGCCATTTATTTGCAGTACTCTTTCTTTAAAATTCTTATGTTTTGTCTGCGCAATACTATCATTTGGTACATTCATAATAGCAATAGCATCAGTTTTAAACCCTAATGGTTTTTGATGTACATAGTTCATCTGCTCCAGGATAATCAGTGTGCCAATAATCAGGATAATAGTAATTGAAAATTGGATAACAACCAGAACTTTACGTAGACTCATATTCCCGGAGTTTACTGTGATTTTGTTCTTGATCGCTAAAGCCGGACTAAAACCCGAAATAATTAATGCCGGGTAAAAACCTGCAAGCAAACTCACGATCACTACTAATACAATCAGGAATGCAAAAATTACCGGATGCTCAAAAATGCTGAAAGATATCTGGGTTTTAAATAAACTTTCCATTTGAGGAAGCGCTAATTCCGTTAAAATACAAGCGAATATTAAAGCGATCAATGTAATGGTAAAAGTTTCAGTTAAGAACTGAACGATCAATTGCTTACGTTTACCACCCAGTACCTTGCGTACACCAACTTCTTTTGAGCGGTTAATTGATTGTGCTGTAGTTAAATTAATGAAATTTATACAGGCTGTAACGATTAAGAATAATCCAATTACACCAAGTCCGTACAGTTCGCTTTTAACGGCGTATAATTCTGCAAAATTACCTTGTTTCTCACTAAAATGAATGTCTTTAAGGGCTTGCAGCGCATTAGTCTGGTTACCTTCAATCTTTTTGTCCTGATAGTACTTCTTATTAAAAAGTCTTAAAGGTTCTTTTAAAGCTGCAGCCGTGACCCCATTTTTCAGCAATATATAACACTCTGTTTGTGAACTCACCGAATCCCAACTCTTATTATCCTTTTGGGGGAAGTTCTGGTAGCTGATCATAATTTTAAGCGGAAAACTGCTGTTTTTAGGCATATCCTTAAATACTCCGGTAACTTTCAGGCTCGTTTTCTTACGAAAGACAATGATTTTCCCAATTGCATTTTCAATGGTACCAAAAAAACTCTTAGCAGTTTCTGCGGATAAAGCCACCGTATTAGGTTCCGTAATCACTGTTTCTGGACTACCATTCAGCCAGCCCATTTCAAAAATCTCAAAGAATTCCGGTTCGGCATAATGTACAACTTCTTCTGTCTTTATCCGATCTGCTCCATTCTGGTCTTTCACTTGAATAATACCATTGTCCATTGATATAGTTGCAATTTTTTCTATTCCAGCGAGGTCATTCTTCGCTGCGGCAGATAAAGGTATCGGAACTCCCTGTGTATCATCCTCGAAACTGCTATATTTCCAATGTGTGGTGAATCTGTAAATTCTATCCTGGTTTTTATAACCTTCATCAAAACTCAGTTGATAGCGAATAAAAATAAAGATGAGGATGCAGCTTGCCATTGCAATAGAAAGCCCCAGAATATTGATCAAAGTATAACCTCTGTTTTTCCAAAGGTTTCTCCATGCGATCTTTAAATTTAACTTGAACATATTAGATAGTTATACCTCTGGATTAGCTAATGGTATGCCAACCGTAAATTACTCAATAATACAGTTTAAAACCACTTTTCTTCGGAATAAAGCTTTTGTACTGTTCACGAATGAACAGTTAACGATCGGAAACGTACAGTAAGAAAAACGACAAAAATGCCTATAAATGTCTCGATTGATAGTTTCTAACTATAAAACTGATCAGTAACACAGACACATTTAATCCTGTTAATATAACTGCATAATCTAAGCTGTTTGCATGAAGCATACTACCCAGGTAATCAATAAAAGTCAGTTTATTGATCACTGCATAGGTAAGCATGAAAAATATGATTTCATACAGTTTTTTGCCCCCAGTTATAATTCCGGTACCTGCAGCTAATGAAATGATTAATACCGCTCCATTGATAATATTAATGACAGCATATATATCTGCTAAAACTGCATACCTCAAAATTACAGGTAATGCAAGTACAACCGCTAACAAAATACCGGACAGAATTTGTGCCGGTAATATTCTGAACAATGGCCTGTAAGATGCAAATGTGAAATAATGCAGCCTGTTTGTTTTCTCTTTAGTTGTCAGATCCGACCAGCGTGTAACCTGTAAAAACCATAGAATAGGGAGTAAGTAAGCGTGTGCTATAGTTAAAGGAGCAAAGCACATACTTAGCCATAAACCCATATTAACCAGCCAAAACCATTTGTTCCCTTTTCTAACTAGCAGGAGCAGTTCAGTCTTTATAAAAGGCAAAATACTATAGTCTGTAACCAGAGGAGGCATTAAACTTCTGCTGATACCCTGAGGTGTCAGGTTTAATCCATCAGTTTGCTTTGGTTCAGCTACTACTTTCTTTTTAGTGGCAGACTGTTTGAAATCAAACCTGTGAAAAAAGAAAGAAGAAATATAAACAAGCAGTACACTAATTGCTATCCATAACAGCCGGCTAACCAGAAAAGGCACTTGCCAATGAATTCCCTCGTAAACAAAAATTTTAAACGGTTTCTTGCCACTAAAGATAAAGCCAAATGACGGATCTTGAACACCGGTATGAAATTGAGAACTAATTTCCTGAGCGATACTACTGGTGATCGTTTTTAATCCAAAGGGATCAAGGAGTGTAGCCAGGTTATTGGCCTGCTGCAATTTAATAGAGGCCATTGTCATCCCAAAAAGCATAAAGTAAAGCAGGAATTGCAGCACCGTTCTTTTACCCAAAAACACTTCTGCCAGAATTGCCAGGGCAGAGACTAAAAACATGGCGGGAATTGGTAATATCAGGTAAGGTAAAACGAAATTTGCGAGTATAAAAGGATAACCTGAATCCCTGATGAAAAACATAATTATACTCACAATAAACGTGCAGCAAACAATTGTAAGCAAGACCATTAAATTGCTTAACATTTTGCTCAATAGGTAGTTAAAGTTTGTGATTGAAGTACAGGCAATGATCAGGCCTACTTCAGTTTCAATATCTTTCTTAATGGCGCTATTCACCAAAAGAAAACCATACATAGAAAGCATAACAGTGGCCATGATAGCCGAAACATAACCAGCCCATGCTGAATTATAAGCACCCTTGAAACCTGGAACGTTTAACGTGGTATAACTTGCGGTATGCAGTGGCACAAATAAATAGGCCATATATACCGTGAAAACCAAAGTGATTAAAAAAGAATAACTACGCGTACGTTGTAAATAATCGGCTTGGAGAAGGTTGTAGAAGTATTTCACAGGCTATGCGTTATTTTGAGTTAAAAATAAATAAGCATCTTCTAAACCAACCTTAACAGGAGTGGAGGAAGGCGCAATAGCATTGAAATCGCTAATGTAACGCACGCGTACTTGATCAATATGTCTTGCTGTATCAATTACCCGGTATTTACTTTTAAAGGCAGGAAGTGATGCAGACGCTATAAGAACTTCAAATACTTTATTTTCTGCGTATTTTATAATATCCGGCTGACTGCCTTTCGTAATTAACTTTCCACCTTGCATCACAGCTACTTCATCGGCAATCGTTTCAATATCTGAAACGATATGTGAGGAAAGAATAATGATACAATCATCCGCAAGTTCAGAGATCAACTGACGAAACCTAACCCGTTCTTCAGGATCAAGACCAACTGTAGGCTCATCAAATATCAGGACTTTAGGATCATTTAATAAAGCCTGCGCAATACCGATGCGTTGTTTCATTCCACCAGAATAAGTGCCGATTGGTCTTTTTGCATCAGCGATCAGGTTTACGCCTTCAAGTAATAGCTCAATCCGTTGATTCAGACCCTTTCCACCAATACCTTTCATAGCCGCTATATAACTTAAAAATTCATAGGCATTAAGATTTGGATAAACTCCAAAATCCTGAGGTAGATAACCAAGGATTTTGCGGATATGACCAGGACTCTTCACAATGTCAACACCATCTAAAAACAAAGTGCCTTGCGTTGGTTTACTGATCGTTGAGATAATTTTCATCAGCGTAGATTTACCTGCTCCGTTTGGCCCCAGCAAACCCAGGATTCCATTTTCCAGCGTAATTGAATAATCTTCCAGGCCAGTTTTATGTCTGTTATATTTCTTTGTGAGATTTTTAATTTCCAGTACCATGCGTTAATTTATATAAATAAGACATAGCAGGCAATGTTAAGTTACATCCTGAAAAAAATAAATTAAAGTTTAAAATATCGCGTTTTAAATCACCTATATAAGCTTTCCGAGCACAATACAATTTATTTGACCTGTTATAAGATCAAATTATTTCAAACGCTTGAAATGATGAAAAAGTGGCCTTTAGCACGTTTTTGGAGATTTAGCTTAAACCATTTAGAATGCTGTTGTTTAATTTCAATTCCTAATCAAACTAAAAACCAAATATAATATGACGTATTCTCTAAACCTCTCTCCGGGATGTCTGCATCTCTATGTATCGTCCGCTAATCTCCAAATTAATCAAGCCCTTCCTGTATAAGTAAATCAATAGTCTTTCCAATTTCAAAAATTGGGTTAAACAAGCAAATCAACCAAATATTTAAAAATTATGGATAAACTTTACAGCTATTTTCTTTGTATCTCCCTGTGCTGCTGCTTTTCCCTCACTGCGGGCGCACAACAAAAGATAACAGGAACAGTAAAAGACATTCAAGGTTTACCTTTACCCGGGGTGAGTGTCAAAATTAAAAATACCACAATCGGATCATTCACCAATGCGAATGGCCAGTACAGCATCTCATCTGCCAGCCCAAATGGCGTAGCCATTTTCAGTTTTGTAGGCTATCTTTCTAAAGAACTTTCCTTTAATGGGAAATCGGTGGTAAATGTAACCTTAGATGAAGATGCACAAGGACTTAACGAAGTTATTGTAGTGGGTTATGGCACACAGAAAAAAGTAAACCTTACCGGTTCTGTAGCACAGATCAGCGGCGATGTATTAACGAACCGGCCTGTTCCGAATGCAATTGCAGCACTTCAGGGGATTTCGCCAGGAGTGACCATTACCAGGAATAGCGGTAAACCAGGAGCGGAAAGCTATGGCCTGCGCATCCGTGGTTTTTCGTCTGCGAATGATACCAAAGCCTTGGTTTTAGTAGATGGAGTAGAAATGGATCTGGCATTGGTAAATCCGGACGACATTGAAAATATATCCGTTTTAAAAGATGCAGCCGCAGCTTCTATTTATGGAGCAAGAGCAGCTGGTGGCGTGGTTTTAGTAACTACGAAAAAATCTACAAGTGGTAAAACAAGAATCAACTTTAGCAATAACTATAGTTTGAATATTACTGCCAGACAACCCAAACGATTAAACTCCTGGGATGAACAAGCACTGATTGATGAAGCCAGGTTTAATGCAACAGGAGCGAAGGAATTTACAGATGAGCAAGTAGAATGGCTTAAAAATCCAAACTTTAACTACAGACCAAGCTTAACCGCAGATCGTTGGGATTATTACGCGAATACAGATTGGATTAAAGAAGGAATGGATAAGGTGAATGCCTCGCAAAACTATGCGCTTTCTGTAGGTGGCGGAAAACAAGAATTAAATTACCTGCTATCCGGATCTTACTTTAAACGTGACGGTGTATTGCGTTATGGGCCTGATGACAATTCAAGACAAAATTTAAGACTATCAGTAAATTCTCAAGTCAATAAATATGTAAGTGTAGGTCTGATTGCAGGTTATGTGAATTCAACAATCCATGAAAACTCTTACGATTCAGGTAATATTATAGACTTATTATACCGCATACGGACAAGGCAACCCGTTTTTACACCAGCCGAAGACGTAACAGGTCAGCAATATAATGGTGATTTACAACTGAACCCTATTGATATAGAGAAAAATGCAGGTGTTAAAACCAGCAGTTATGAAAGTTTTACAGGGAAGATCAGTTTAAATATTAAAAACGTAGTTAAAGGATTGGCATTCGATGTATCTGCTTCCAGAAATCAGGATATGTATAACTTAAGATCAGAGAAAAGAACATTAATCTGGTACGGTAAGAGTACAAATACGATAAGAAATTCTATCAATACGCCAAATCAACTTGATGTGACCAAGAATAAAGGTTACCAGGATAACCTGACAGGTCAGTTTACTTACGACTTGCAGCTGGCCGATAAACATAACTTTAAATTGCTTGCTGGTGCCTCATTTGAACAGTACCGTAAGGATGAAATTTCAGCAAGTGCAACCAATATGGTAAGCAATGATTTCTTTAGTCTGAATTTTGGAGATCCTGCGAATAAAACGAATAGTGACAAAATCGAAACCTGGGCTATTGGTTCTCTTTTCGGCAGATTAAACTATAATTATGACGGAAAATATCTCCTGGAAGCAGTAGTACGTCGTGACGGTAGTTCACGTCTGGGACCAGAAAACCGATTCCAGATATTTCCTGCATTCTCTGCAGGATGGCGCATCAGTGAAGAACCATTTTTTAAAAATAATGTTCGTTTTGTAGATAATCTGAAAATACGCGGATCATGGGGACAACAAGGAAACGGTTCTGTATTAGGTCTGTATGATTATATCTCTTTAATCACCAGTGGATTAACCATTACCGATCAGCCAAACCTGGTTTTTAACGGGACAAAAGCGCAGTACTTGTTTCAAAAAGACTTAGCATCCAGAAATAAAACATGGGAAACTGTAGAATCAAGTAACATCGGTATTGACGCCAGTTTATTTAAAAACAGGTTAACTATTACCGCTGAATACTATCAAAAGTATAATAAGAATATGTTAGCCACCTTAAACCTGCCGAGCATTATTGGGGTAGGTATTCCAAGCAGTAACGTAGGTGAATTAAAAAGCTGGGGGTCAGAACTGGAAATAAAATGGAGAGACATCTTCAAAAATGGTGATTACCATATTGGATTCAGCATTGCCGACAATCAAAATAAGCTGACTAAATATGACGGTAAAAACTCTATAGGTTCAGGAGGCAGAGTTGGCTTGTTACAAGGTTATCCACTAAACAGTCTCTGGGGATATAAAACAGACGGCTATTTCCAGACTCAAGCAGAAGCAGACGCTTATAAAGCTAAAGTGAAATATCCATTTTTTGCCAGCCCGGGGCCTGGTGATGTGAAATATAAAGATCTGGACGGCAGTGGAGTGATTGACGCAGGTGGAGGTACACCAGACAAACCAGGAGATTTAGTTTATTTAGGCAATACCAATCCAAGATATACTTTTGGAATCGACTTAGGTGGAAGCTGGAAAAGATTTGATTTCTCTGTGTTTTTCCAGGGGGTACTCAAACGTTCCTTCTTTATTGAAGAAAATACATTGTCGCCAATTCTTGGAACTTCAAACATGCCATGGACTATACATCAGGATCACTGGACGCCAGACAATCCGGATGCCTTTTTTCCACGCATGTATCAAACAAGTGCGCATAATTTCAGGCCTTCTGATAAATGGGTTCAGAATGGAAATTATATCCGCCTGAAAACTGTTCAGCTTGGCTATAATTTTAAAGTGAACAGGAAATATATTCAGAATCTTAAAGTATACTTCTCCGGACAGGATTTATTTGAAAGAACAAAAGTGCTGAGTGTATTTGATCCTGAACTGGGAGATAATGACAAAAATGTAAATGCGTCAACTTATCCTTTTTACCGTTCAGTATCATTTGGAGTAAATATTACTTTATAAGGGAACTATCATTAAAATAAAATGCAGAGATGAAACCATCATGATTTTTCAAATTACATAAAGAAATGACTATAAAATCATGATAGCCTCATAACCGCTAACAAACAATATAGACTGATGAGAAAATATAACATACTACTAATCTTTGTTCTGCTGGTTACGTTACTTAACCTGAGCTGTAAAAAGCTGGACAGATTACCAGAAACATCTTTTACAGATGATCAGTTTTGGAACACTGAAAATGATTTAATAAATGCAGCAAACAGGATGTATCAGCAATTGATTGGTTATACCGTAGATAATCGCGGAGATGACAATGTGAATCAGTCTGGTTTAAATGTGGTCAGTAATGGTAACCGTGGTGTTGCAGGTACCAGTGATGACTGGACAGTTCCGTACAGGCAGATTTTTACAGCAAATAATATTCTCGAGAAAGCAGGGAAAGCACAAGTTACCGATGCGATCAAAAACAGATACTTTGCAGAAGCTCGTTTTTTCAGGGCTTATGCCTATGCCGCTTTAGTGCAAAAGTATGGAGATGTGCCGTTGCTGTTAAAAACACTGACTATTGAGTCACCAGAATTAACGATGCCGCGTACTGAACGCTCAAAAGTGGTGCAATCTATTTACGATGACCTTGATTATGCGGCGCTTTGGTTACCAACCAGGGCTGCATTACCAGCTGCTCAATATGGAAGAGTGACTAAAAGTGCAGCCTGGGCCTTAAAAGCAAGAGTCGCACTGGACGAAGGTACAAGAGGCAAGTTCTTTAACACGCCAAATTATCAGCAAAACCTTCAGCTTGCCGCACAAGCAGCAACCTTAGTCATGGGGCAGGGGCATATGCTTTTCGCTAATTATCAGGGAATGTTCACGCATGATGGTGAAGGAGCTGGGAATACAGAGAATGTTTTTGTAAAGCTATATGGTTTAACAGCCGCATTAGGTTTAACGCATAATACCTCGCGTGATCTGGAAAATGGAAGAATTGCACCTACTCGTAATTTAATCCGCATGTTTTTATACAAAGACGGTTTGCCAGCTTACAATACTGACAATACCCCGTCAACCACTAAATCTACCTTTTTTGTGAATGAAAAGGACGAGGTAAGTTATAATACCATTCTGGATAACAGAGATCCGAGGATTACCACTTTAGTTTATAGAAGTGGGGAACAATCTTATCAGAGAGCTTGGGTGCCAGGGACTTCTCTAGGAACAAGATCAGCTTATGCCGCAAAGAAAGGATTTAATCCGGCCGATTGGACAACGAATAACAATGCGACTGTCCATAAACCATTGATCCGTTATGCAGAAGTTTTATTAATCTATGCAGAAGCAAAGTATGAGATGGATGGAGCAATCAGCGATGCAGATCTAAATCTGACCGTCAATGCGCTAAGAACAAGAGCCGGTTTACCCGTTAAATTAACCAATGCCTTTGTGACCACGAATAACCTGAGCATGCGCGAAGAAATCAGGAGAGAAAGAACTGTAGAACTATGTCTGGAAGGTTTCCGTTACAACGACTTGTTGCGCTGGAAAATTGCAGAAACTGTTTTGCCGAAAACTTTGCTGGGTGCTAAGTATAATGTGACAGAATGGGTGGGTACTACGGCTGCGTCTTTGAATCTGAATGCAGATAAAGTTTTAATAGTGGAAGATGCCAGTAAACGAACTTTCGATCCGAAAAGAGATTATTTATATCCTGTTCCATTGCAAGAAATCTCATTGAGCGGAAATAATGTAGTACAAAATCCCGGTTGGAATTAATCTTAAAAACATGAAGAAAACAATTATATATTTAACCGCTTTTGCACTTTCAGCCCTTGTTTTTACGGCCTGTAAAAAGGATGACGATAATTCAAAAAAAGGCTTGCAGGAATATGAAAATTATTATTACGCTGGATTTCTGCCCTGGAATAATACTGGCACAGAATCAGTACTCCGGACACAAACTAAACTGGTGAAGTTTCCGGTTCAATTTTATTCAGCCTATGTGCGTGACTACGATGCAACAGCTCAATATACCTTCGTGACTAAAGGAATTACAAATCCTGCAGTTGCAGGACAGGACTTTACCGTGGTTGATAAAAATGGGAATGCAATTACAGCCGTAAATGCGATATATTCACTTAATTTTCCACAAGCGAAAGCATTAGTTGATACTATATATATCAAGGTACTGAATAGTGCGGTTGCCGGAACAAGGAAAATAGAACTTGACCTGATTAAAAATACGAATGAAAAATACACGGTAGGAACTTTTACACAATCCTATATACGCTTTTTGGAAATCAAATAAATATGTATCCCGGGTTAGCAAAGGGTTAATCCGGGACTAATAATGAATTGTAATTTAAACCCTGAATTTTGAAATATACTTGCCGACACCTTATCACACTGCTGATACCCTGCGTTTTATTAGGCGCATCTACTGGCTATGCACAAAATAAACCAGCCAAACTGATCAGTTTAAATGATCAGTGGAAGTTCAGTAAAGACCAGGTAGCTGGTCAGGCTCCTTCCCCGAACCTGAACTGGGGAACTTTCAGTATTCCACATAGCTGGAATACAACAGATGTTATAGACGATGAACCTGGTTATTATCGCGGTACAGGCTGGTATAAGAGAAAACTCAAACTCGATCCAAGTTTAAAAAGCAAAGAAGTTTTCCTGGCTTTCAATGGCGTAAACCAGGAAACTGAGGTTTATGTAAATGGAAAACTGGCGGGAACTCATATCGGTGGATATACGAGGTTTGTTATCCCTGTAAGCGGTTTCCTAAATTATAAGGACGATGAAGTACAAGTAAAAGTAACCAACCGGTTTAATGAAGATATTGCCCCTTTGACCGCTGATTTTACCTTTTTTGGAGGTATTTACCGGAATGTGGAGTTGATAGTTACAGAACCGGTTCATTTTTCTAAAAATGATCATGGCAATAGTTCAGGCGTTTACCTGACAACACCTGATGTTTCCAAAGAAACGGCCAGCGTAAAAGCGAAGAGCCTAATTGAAAACGCCTCGGCAAAAGAAATTAAAGTTCAGGTACATACAGCTTTGACAAATGCTGATGGCGTAGTTGTGGCTACAAACATAGCTACCTTAACCGTACCTGCGCATCAAAAAAGCACTTTTGAACAAGACCTTAAAAACATTAAAAACCCTCAGCTATGGTCTCCTGAAAATCCATACCTGTACCGTGTTATCACACAGCTCATTGATGCTAAAACTAAAACTGTTTTAGATCAGGTAGCTAATCCATTAGGTTTCCGATGGTTTAAGTTTGATGCTGAAAAAGGATTTTTCCTTAACGGAGAACCTGTTAAATTAATGGGAGCGAGTCGTCACCAGGATTATGAAGGTATGGGAAATGCTGTTCCTGATGCTTTACAAATAAGAGATGTAGAATTACTGAAAAAAATGGGCGGAAACTTTCTGAGAGTTTCACATTATCCTCAGGATCCTCAGATTCTTGAAGCCTGTGACCGTTTGGGTATCCTGGCATCCGTAGAAATTCCTGTTGTCAATACGATTACAGAGTCTGCGGCATTTACAGAAAACTGCAAAGACATGCAGGTAGAAATGATCCGTCAAAACTTTAACCATCCAAGTGTGGTGATCTGGGCTTATATGAACGAGATTTTATTGCGTCCTAAGTTTACAGATGATAAACCCAGACAAGCAGTTTATTTTAAACATATCGTTACGCTGGCACAGACACTAGATAGTCTAACCAGAAAAGAAGATCCTTCAAGATATACAATGATTGCAAATCATGGTTCTTTTGATAGTTATCATAAAATAGGTTTAACTAAAATACCAATGATCGTAGGCTGGAATCTGTATTCTGGCTGGTATTCGGGTAATATTGAAGATTTTGGTAAATTTTTAGACCGTCATCATCAAGAATTGGCAGGCAAACCCATGCTGGTCACTGAATACGGTGCAGATGCCGATCCGCGTATCCGTTCTTTTTCACCTGTCAGATTTGATAAAAGCGTTGAATATGCTATCAAATTTAACCAGGTTTATTTAAATGATATTATCAAAAGACCTTTTGTAAGTGGCGCAATGGTTTGGAATTTAGCTGATTTTAATTCTGAAACCAGAGAGGAAACTATGCCTCACATTAACAATAAAGGGTTGTTAACCTTGGGCAGGGAGCCAAAAGATATTTACTTGCTTTACCAGGCTTATTTACTAAAAAAACCATTCCTTAAAATAGCTTCAGGGACATGGAAAATCAGAACTGGAGTTGCAGATTCTTCTAAATCATTTGCTACTCAACCTGTACAGGTGACCACGAATCAGAAAACAGCAGAGTTGTTTATCAATGGTCAGAGCCTGGGCGTAAATGATGCAGTAAATCATGTTTGTTCCTGGGAAGTTCCGTTTGTCAATGGCTTGAACCAATTGAAAGTTACCTCTGCGGCTTACAGTGATGAGCTGGATGTAGATTTTACTTTGCAGCCATTTGAATTTTCAGACCGTCAGGTCCCCTTTAAAGAAATGAATATTCTTTTGGGGGCGAAACGATTTTACATAGATAATACTACCCATCAAATCTGGATGCCAGACCAGCCTTATCAAAAAGGCAGTTGGGGATATATCGGAGGTGAATCATTCAAAGGCACGAATAACAGAATGTCTTATGGAAGTGATAAAAATATCCTGGAAACTGATAACGACCCTATTTATCAAACTCAGCAAGTTGGAATCAAACAATTCAAATTGGATGTGCCTGATGGTGAATATGAACTTTCTTTATACTTCGCAGAACTCATTGGTGGTGTTACTAAAGAAGCTTTAGCTTATAACTTAGATAATAATCATCAAAAAGAAATAGTTAGTCAACGCATATTTAATGTAAGTATTAACGGAGAAAGCTTTCTGGAAAACCTGAACCTGGCAGCAGATTATGGTTATACCACCGCAGTAAAGAAAAGTACAAGGATTACTGTGCAGGGTGGAAAAGGAATCACTTTAGACTTTAAGAAAATAGAAGGCGTACCAGTATTAAATGCTTTAGGGCTTAGAAAAATTTATTAATGATGATCAGATATTTTTGTGTGTTTGTTATTCTTGGATCTCTGCTTGGAATTCGTCCGGCAGAGGCACAGGAATCAAAACGTTTAAATCAGAATTGGGAATTCGTAAAGCAAGATTTAGGTGGGATCTGGGAAGCTGTCCGCCCAGTTGGCAAGGGAAACCCGGAGAGTGTACCGCTTTGGGAATCAGTTACCTTACCACATTGTGTGAATGCTACAGATGCGGTTGATCCTGCTGTAAACTATTACCAGGGGCCATCTTGGTACCGTACGACTATTGATGTAAATAATCCTTACCAAAAAGGACGTACATTATTGCATTTTGAAGGTGCGGGACAGAAAACAGAAGTCTACGTTTATACTACAAAAGTCGGCTCACATGTAGGTGGCTATGATGAATGGACAGTTGATATTACTGAGGCAGCCGAAGCTTTCAAAAAAACAGAAGTCTGCCGGAAACAATTCAAAGGTAAAATCCCGGTGTCTGTACGTACCGACAATTCAAGAGATCTGGAAATGATTCCTTCAGATCTTTCCGACTTTAATATTTACGGAGGCATTTACCGCTATCTGAACCTGGTTTATACGCCGGCGCTTTCTGCTGATAAACTCTTTGCTAAAGCAGAGGTCGATGCAGCCGGGAAATCCGGTCAGCTCACGGTGAATGCCAGATTCTATAATCCTTCAGGAATCAGTGAAGCTAAGGTTTTATTGAAATTAGCCGATCCTTCAGGTAAGGTGGTCGCCAAAACAGAAAAGAAATTAAATGACCTATCAAATGATATTGGGTTATGGGAACTTCAGGTAAAGAAACCTGTATTATGGTCGACAGCTCAACCTTTATTATATACGCTGCAATATGAAATCCATTCCTCAGCTGGCATCGCCAGGGGAACGGAAAAAGTTGGCTTCAGGAACTTTGAATTTGTAGAAAAAGGGCCTTTTATGCTGAACGGAAAACGTTTACTGCTCAGAGGCACACATAGGCACGAAGATCATGCAGGAGTTGCAGCTGCCATGACAGAAAATATGATCCGTGAAGAAATGATCATGATGAAAGATATGGGGGTTAATTTCATCCGTCTGGCACATTATCAGCAATCCCGTATTGTTTTGAATCTATGTGATAGTCTTGGAATTATGGTGTGGGAAGAAATTCCGTGGTGCCGTGGCGGATTGGGTGGAGATGTTTACAAAGAACAAGCCCGGCGGATGCTGACCAATATGATCGAACAACATTATAACCACGCCTCAGTTATTCTCTGGGGAATGGGAAATGAAAATGACTGGCCGGGTGACTTTCCTGAGTTTGACAAGCAGAAGATCAGGGTTTTCATGAAAGAACTAAACGATCTTTCTCATAAACTCGATAATTCCCGTTTAACTGCTATCAGGCGATGTGACTTCTGCAGTGATATTGTAGATGTCTATTCACCCTCTATCTGGGCAGGCTGGTACCGTGGTAATTACACCGATTACAAAGCCGTTTCTGAAGAAGAATTTAAAAAAGTAAAGCGGTTTATTCACGTAGAATGGGGTGGGGACAGCCATGCGATGCGGCATTCGGAAAATCCTGATAAAGCATTAAGTAAAATAAAAACTGGTCTGGGAGCCGACGAGCGGGCAGGAGATGCTTCCTTATTTGGAGGTGCAGCCAGAATTTCTAAAGATGGAGATTGGAGTGAATCTTACCTGGTAAACCTCGTGGACTGGCATTTGAAAGAGCAGGAAACTATGCCTTGGTTAAGTGGTACTGCTTACTGGCCATTTAAAGATTTTTCTACTCCTGTAAGACCAGATAACCCGGTACCTTATATGAACCAGAAAGGTGTTGTAGAAAGGGATCTGACTAAAAAGGAAGCTTTTTATGTTTTCCAGTCTTACTGGACAACACTGCCGATGGTGCATATTTATGGACATACCTGGCCAGTAAGATGGGGAGAACAAGGGGAAGAGAAAATGGTGAAGGTCTATGCTAATTGTACAGAAGCTGAGTTGTTTCTGAATGGTAAAAGCTTTGGTGTCAAGAAAAGAAATAGTCAGGATTTTCCTGCTGCGGGGTTACGCTGGAACCTTCCGTTTGTTAAAGGCGAAAATACAATTACTGTGGTTGGTAAAAAAGGTAAGGTAACGGTGAAAGATGAAATCAAGTTTAAGTATCAAACCGAAAAATGGACTAAACCAGCAAAACTAACTTTGACTAAAATTGACCAGCAAGATGATGTAGCGACCGTAGAAGTGAAACTCTACGACGATAAAAATATACAATGTCTGGATGCTGTAAACTGGATTAACTTTTCTTTAGCGGGAGAAGGTAAACTCATGGACGATTCAGGAACCTCATCAGGCTCAAGAAAAGTACAGGCTTATAACGGCCGTGCAATTATTAAAGTAAAATTAAATAAAGGAAAAAGTGTGGTCGCTGCCCAGTCTGATGGTTTGTCAGCTGCCTTTACCAACCTTTAAGCATTTTGAACAAATGAAATTAACCTATTGATTTAACCAAGCACTATGAAAGTAATATTTTCCGTTTTATCTGCTGCTGTTATTTATATAAGCCCGGCGGTATTTACCAATGATTATTCCCCTGCTGGTAGAGATACTTTGACTGTACAGTCTTTAGAGCCTGCACAGAGCATATCCGTGTCGTCTGTTCAGAACGAATTTTCTAGTCAAAAAGCGCCTGATTCTGCTGTCCAAAACGCATCCGATTTAACTCAGAAGGAAGGAATCATAAAGGGCGCGACTATTTTACTAAGGAAGCAAATCCTTGCAGAGGCAGTGTGGGCAATGACCCAGAAGCCAGTTACGATAACAGACGCCTCCTCACCCAGAAGTGCAGGAGGTAAACACGACTTCTTCTCTGAGGCTGATTATTTCTGGCCAGATCCTAAAAATCCTGACGGGCCATATATCAACCGGGATGGATTAACCAATCCTGATAATTTTGTAGAACACCGCAAAGCCATGATCCGTTTAAGTAAAGTAATCGGAGCGCTGGCTTCTGCTTATCAATTCACCGGAGATGAAAAGTACGTTACACAAGCAATTCTCCATCTGAAAGCATGGTTTGTAAACCCCGAAACTTTAATGAATCCGAACCTTAATTTTGCGCAGGCAGTGAAAGGGAAATTTACCGGACGTAATTATGGTATCATTGATACGATCCATTTAATGGAAGTTGCACAAGGGATGATTGTTATGGAAAAGGCAAGCGTATTTGATCCTCAAACTGCTTCAGCGATCAAAGGTTGGTTTTCAGCTTATACCAATTGGCTAAATACCAGTAAACCTGGGATTCAGGAGAAAATGGTAAAAAATAATCATGCCACTTGCTGGGCAATTCAGGTAGCGTCATTTGCTAAATTATGTAATGATCAGCCGATGCTGGATTCTATGCGTGTGCGTTATAAGACTGTACTTTTACCAAATCAAATGGGAGCAGATGGTAGTTTTCCGTTGGAAATGGCACGTACAAAACCTTATGGATATGCTATCTTTAATCTGGATGCAATGACGGTCCTTTGCCAGATTTTATCAACCCCATCAGACAATCTCTGGGAATTTAAAACTGCCGATGGTAAATCTATCAAACTAGGGCTATCTTACTTATATCCTTTTATTGCTGATAAAAGCAAATGGAGTTTGAAGCCGGATGTAATGTATTGGGAAAATTGGCCGGTTGCACAGCCTTTTCTTCTATTCGGAGCAAATGCTTATCAGGAAGAAGCCTGGTATGCAACCTGGAAAAAATTAGACCATAATCCACAAGTGGTAGAAGTAATCAGAAATCTGCCCATCCGCCATCCGCTGATCTGGTTGTAAGACCTGGTACCATTCAATGAACAAAAAACACGCATAAACTAATAATAACTAAATAGATGAAATTGAAAATAAACTTAACACTGGTTACCTTATTGTGTCTCTCTGCGGGAAGCACCGTAAATGCACAAAATGTGAATGTAGCCAAAGCATTAATTCCTGCTGAAAAACAAGTTGAGATCTTGCTTAAAAATTCAGTAAAGGTCATCGCATCAGAACCAAAATATATTGCACCACGTACACTGGAAAATAATCAATTGAAATTAGTAATTGGGAAAGACTGGACCAGTGGTTTCTTTTCTGGAATGTTATGGTATATGTATGAGCTGACCAAAGATCCTAAATGGTTGGAACCCGCTAAAGAATTTACACAAAAACTGGCACCACAGCAATTCAATACCGGAACACATGATTTAGGTTTTATGATTTATTGCAGTTATGGTAATGGCTATCGTTTAACTAATGATACCAGCTATAAGTCGGTTATTATACAAGCTGCAAAAAGTCTATCTAAAAGATTTAATCCAGTAGCAGGAGTGATCCGTTCCTGGGATCATAATGCAGATAAATGGCAGTTTCCAGTAATTATTGATAACATGATGAACCTGGAATTGCTTTTTGAAGCGACTAAATTGACCGGAGATTCTTCATTTTATAAGATTGCAGTGAGCCATGCAAATACAACCCTTAAAAACCATTTCAGAGAGGATTACAGTTCTTTCCATGTAGTTGATTACGATCCTGCAACCGGTGCTGTAAAGTGGAAAGGAACCGCTCAGGGTTATAGTGACCCATCTGCCTGGGCAAGAGGACAAGCATGGGCTTTATATGGTTATACTTTATGTTATCGTGAAACAAAAGATATCGCTTATTTAAAACAAGCAGAAGGTATCGCTAAATTTATTCTGAGTAATCCAACGCTTCCTGCCGACAAAGTACCTTATTGGGACTATAACGATCCTCAAATTCCAAATTCGCCAAGAGATGCATCAGCGGCAGCTATTACGGCTTCAGGTTTGTATGAATTGAGCGGCTATAGTAAAGAAGGTAAAAGTTATAGAAAAACAGCAGATCAGATCTTGAATAGCCTGATTAAAAACTATACTAGTAATGCAGGCACAAATGATGGTTTTATTTTAGCACATAGTACTGGTCATAAACCAGCAAAATCTGAAATAGATGTACCTATCATTTATGCAGATTACTATTATTTAGAGGCTTTGAAAAGAAGTAAAGGCGGGAAATAATCAATTAAAGGAAAGTTCCGGATATTTTGAAATGTCCCCAATATATTGACTGGTTTTGAAATTCAGCGGTTATTTGGGGGCATTTCCTGTTTTAGTTTGTTCTTCTTCTTTCTTCCTCATTTCCAAGGCTGCGTTGTTTAATGTTCACCTTATCATTTCCAAAGCTGTAAGCTAAAGAAAACCTGAAAAACCTGCTGCTGTAATTTTGGCCATAAACCTGTTTTATTCCGTTGACCACAGAAGTATAATCTCTCAGAGAGGCCTTATTAAACACATCATTAACAAGCATCGATAACTGCAGCTTATTTTTAAGGAGGCTTTGCTTGATCCCCATATTTAATCCTGATAACTGACCGGTTTCATATAAGCCTCTTTTCACGAAAGAAGTATAAAAATAATCTGCTTGTATTTTAGTAGAAGTGCTTAATGAAAAGGTATTATTCGTGGTTAAATATAGTTGTAAGCTGTTTTTGGGTATTGCATTTACCATCTCATTAAAAACACTTTTTGACCCCAAAAGATAAACTGAGTTTTGGCTTTGCCACCACGGGGTAAAGTTAACTGTATAATTTTCACCAATTCCATAATAGTATTCTTTGAAATAGTTTTGTCTGCTGATGATTTGAATATTCGTTACGGGGTCTGAATTAAACACGACTCCATATCCATCAGTTGTAATATTAAAGAACAAGTTTGTTCTCAGGTTTCCTTTATATACATAAGTAAAATCAAAGTTGTCATTATAGGAGGGTTGTAAAAATGGATTTCCTTCTGAATAACTCTTGCTGTTTAAATAGTAACGGAATGGGTTTAAATCTCTAAAAACCGGTCTGTCAACTCTTTTCCCATAATTGAATAAGAAATTATTGTTTTCATCTTTTTTGTAAGAAAGATAAAGGGTAGGGAATAACTTCAAATAATTGTTCACTGTTGTTTGATTTTTGTTGTCTGAATACCCGTTAGTCTGAATGTTTTCCATTCTTAAACCTATTTGCAGGCTAAACTGACTGCCCAGACTTTTAATTCCATTTACATATAATGACTGATTATTCTCCTGATAATCAAATCCATTGGATTGGGTTTTATCTAAAATAGGATAGCCGCTAATTGTATTGTAATAATTGATATCGGCTTTGCTCTTGATAAAACTCATTTTAGCACCGTAAGAGAGGTTCATAAATTTCAATGGATGTTCCATGTCAACCTTTATACTTGTATTGCGGATATTTTGTTCAGAAATATTTTTTGCGGATTGATTGATATTCAGAAATTCCATATCGGGCAAAAATGAGCTGGTCAAGAAATTGTTGTTGGTTTTTGAATTATAGGTGAAATAATCAAGATCAAAAGATAGTTTTCTACCGGCTGTATCCAGTTTCGTAAAAACATGTGCATTGTAAGTATGGCTGGAATTGTTAAGCTTGCTTAATCCATTATTAATCAAAAGAGAATCAATCTGATGGGCCGTATTCCTGATTTTGATGGTCGTCATGTCCTTTGAATCCGGGTTCTCCTGGTTGCCTATATATTGTATGCCCAGGGTGGTGCGATCAGAGACGTCATAATCGAATGCCAGACCACCAGAAAGATTGTTCTGTTGCTGCTTTCCTACACGGTTTAATTCCCAAAGACCATTCGGATAATAGGTAGTTAACTCTTCCGTTTGTTTCAGGCTTCCCGTTTTACCGTCAATATTCATAGCTAACCTGACCTTGTTTTTATTGTATAGAAAATTATCATTTAAGGAGTAAAAACTATAAGTGCTCTGATTATAAGTCATACTGGTTGAATTCTTCCAGGAGTCCTGAACTCCTTTCTTTAAAATTATATTAATCAGGCCCCCGTTTCCCCCAGCTTCGTATTTCGCGGGCGGGTTAGTAATCACTTCAACGCTTGCGATGTTGGTAGCATCAATTGAATTTAAATAACTGATCAGCTCATCTCCGGTTAACGCTATCAATTTGCCATCAATCATTACACGTGTATCCCCTTTACCCAATATGCTAATCGAATTATTCAAAATCATAACACCAGGCGCTGTGCCGATTGCGTTTACAGCGTTACCACCTGAAGCAGAGATACTATTCTCCACGTTAAATACGATGCGGTCTGTTTTATATTCGATCAGTTTTTTCTTAGCTACGATTCTGACTTCCTTTAACTCATCATTTTGCTGTAGCGTGATTATGCCTAAATTTGTGTCTTTTGCGATGAGTATAATTTGCTGCCATGTTATAAACCCCAGGTAACTAATCTTTAATTGATAAGAACCATTCTCTAGCTTCAATTCGAAAGACCCATCTTCTTTAGTGAGTGCCCCCGTGATTACTTTACCCTCAGGGCTTGTTAAAATTACATTAGCCCACACTATAGGCTCATTGTTTCCTTTGACATTCCCTTTTAACTGTATTTGTGATTTTGCCAATAATGGCAGTATTAGAATGGCATATAAGATGATTGTTTTCATACGTTTTACTTTATGAATACAAAGCTGCAGATGAAACGCCGGATAGGTGACCGATAAAAAAAGTCGGACTATTTTATTCTCAGAAAAATAGTCCGACTTTTTTTTATTGAAGTACGACTTTTGTTAAGTTGCTTGTAACGAGTTGTTTCTGTACTGTGTCGGTGTGAGTTGGGTGTGTTTCTTAAATGCGAAATTGAAGGTAGATTTTGAATTAAAACCAGCCGCATACAGTACCTCTTGTATATTCAATTCACGTTTTAGCGGATCTTTTAAAATCTCCATCGCTTTTTGAATGCGGTATTCATTGATAAAGTCAAAAAAGTGCTGATCCAGATGATGATTGATTAATATAGATAAGTCACGAACAGGCATTTTCATTTGATCGGCAAGATCCTGAATCGTTAAAGAGGGTTCAAGATAAGGTTCAGCCTGCGCCATAAATTCCTTTAACTGCTCAATCTTGACAGTTAACTTGTCGGCCTGAGGCTGCCCAGTATTATGCTGGTCAGTATCAGGCTGATTGGTTCCATATTTTGGTTCTGGCAGAATGTCCTGAACTAGCCGCAGTTTAGAATCTACTCCTCTGAAAAGATCCGGATAATGTAACGCTTTTAAAACAAACCAGCACAATACACCGAATACAGCGAATCCAACTATAAGATGTGCATTGTCAGTGATATTCGTATAACCAGTAAACTTTAATAAGTTCTTAATGAAAGCTATGAAATACTCTACTGATAGTAACGAGGTAAGTTGGAATAGCCAGGTATAAGTAATAATTGTCGGCTCTGTATAATTCTCCAGATATATCTTTTTGGATTTCTTTAAAACCACAAAGGCAGCAATTAAATAAAATGTGATTTGGAGGGTAGCAGAAACCTGGATAAAAATTGCTTCCGGTAATTGAATGTAATGGTTGATAAAGAGCTCTTTATCTGTTAAATCTGCTAAATAAAAGCGTGGGGTCACCACTAGATTCATAATCACAAAAGGGATCACATGTAATAAATGTTTGGGCTTCAATTTAAAATCTGAATAACAAACGGATAATACGTACAGATAGAAAAACGGAATTATTAAAAACACAGTCTGAAGTCTGAACATCCCGATGTCCGGATAATCATTCAGAAAATAATAACTGATAAATCCACTGATATCAATGCCACTCATAATAATAAAGCAGGCCAGCAGTCTATTACTTAATTTATGTTGTGTTTTTACAGTGAATAAAAACAGCGCTAGAAGGAGGGAGATAAAAACAGAAATTACACATAAGATTTCTGTTAAAATAGATTGATTCATCAATATTAAGTTGATTTGTCTGCTAAACTAATCAGAAATCTTAAATTATAATTTATTTCTTTAAAACTATTCGTCGTCCAGTAAAGAAACACAATCTTTTCCAAGCAGCGCCTTACGTTCAGGAAGACTTGCTAAAGAAGTAGTGTCTTTGATGCTTTTGTAAAGTGAAGTCAGGATACCTAACGTTCTTTCATCGGTTTCGCAAGCTTCTGATTTTTCAAAATAGGGAATAGTTTTCAGTACCTGGGTTTTATAAGCTTTAAAAGCAATCGCATGTAATGCTGCATCTTTAAGCTTTGCAGCTTCGCTTACCTTACGTCCTAAAGTATCACATTTCTTTAAATTGATAAATCCCAACGAGGTATAAGTCACGTAATAACCCGGAACGAGCTTAGTCACGGCTTCATAAAGAGGCTCTGCTTTCTCTGGTTTACCCATAGACTCATATATCCTGGCCAGATGGAAGCTAACATTAGCAACCTGTTTGTCATTCAATTCAGCGGAGCGGTTCAATAGGGAAGAAGCTTTCTCAACAGTTGCCACATTCTGATCTTCATTCATTCTGGACTGTGTGTAATCAAAGTATAATTCTTTGATATCTTGCTTCTGAGCAAATGCAGTGCTGATCCCAAGTAATAGGAAGAGGTTAAATAATACTGTTTTTTTCATAGGTAGTTTTCTGATCATACTGTCTTTACACTTTACTAAAGACAGCCTAAGATGCGATTATTTTAATTTATTATTACTTTTTTATTTTTAATTATCTATATGATGTTCTGTATGTGGTTTTTATTTAATTTAGGATAAACTCCATAAACAGTTTTTTTGCAAGTTCATAAATCTTATATTGTCGGGATAAACAAGGTATATCGCCATTAAAATTTAATCTTATGTCATTTCAAGCGTACCTCGACAAATCAGCAAGAAAATAGGCAAAGGCCCCGAAGAATTAAAAGAACTTGCTGATCAAAAAGGATTTTCTGAAAATGGGCATCTCAAACCAGAAGTTAAAGCAGGACAAATTGTAAGCTGGTTAAAAGAAGAATTTGAATTGGGCCATGGACATTCGATGGCAGTTTATGCACTGCTGAAAGGGCTGAAGGAGTAAGTTTTCAAAAGCATATCTACTGAAAATAACGCTTTAAACTATAAAATTGGAAAATTACAGTATCGTCATTTTTATTATGGCCTTGATGATCGGTTTATCTGCAATTGCTGATAAGATCCGGCTGCCATATCCTGTACTATTAATCATTGCCGGTATAGCTGTCGGTTTTATCCCCGGCCTGCCAAATATTGAGCTCAGCCCTAATATTGTTTTCCTGATCTTTCTGCCGCCGCTATTGTATGATGCTGCATTTAACATCTCCTTCAAAGAGTTTAAAACAAATATTCATACTATTTCGACTTTGGCAGTTTCGCTTGTCTTTATCACTGCCTCCGGAATTGCGGTCATTGCACATTATTTAATTCCAGGAATGAGCTGGCCACTTTCTTTTGTCCTGGGTGCAATTCTCTCCGCAACAGACGCAGTAGCTGCAATGAGCATTACCAAAGGTCTTGGTTTATCTCATAAAACGAATACTATTTTAGAAGGGGAGAGCCTGGTAAATGACGCATCAGCATTAGTTGCCTACAGGTTTGCCGTTGCAGCTGTGACAGGATCTGTTTTTGTATTCTGGAAAGCTTCACTGGAATTCGTGCTCCTGATGGCCGGAGGGTTTTTAATCGGAATGATTATGGGGCAAATATTGGCCTATATACTCAAATTGGTGAAAGACAATACGATGGTCTCCATCAGTTTTATGTTGCTTATGCCATTTTTAACTTACCGGACAGCAGAAGAATTGCATGTTTCGGGTGTGATAGCCGTTGTTGTATTAGGCCTGGGAATTTCCAGGTTCAGCAATAAAGTGTTTCCGGAGAAATTAAAGACGCAATCCAAATCAATCTGGGATATTATCATTTTCCTGCTGAATGGTTTGATTTTCATTTTGATCGGTTTGGAATTGCCCTATATTATGAAAAATATTGACCACGATTTGATTCCTTCTTATGTTGGTTACGCATTTATCATTACTATCGGTGCTTTATTGTTTCGTATGGTCAGGGTATTTCTGCAACAAATTAACCTTCAAAAGGCATTTCAGAAACAAAAACGCGGGGTCACTGAACAAGCATTGCTGGATTTTAATACCAGTTTAATTATCAGCTGGTCGGGTATGCGGGGCATCGTATCGCTTGCCATCGCGATTGGTTTACCTGTGACCTTAGCTGATGGAAGCCCTTTTCCCCAGCGCAACGCCATTATATTTATTTCAGTGGCCGTAGTACTTTTTACACTGATTGGACAAGGATTAAGCTTGCCATGGATTGTGAAGAAACTAAATAAGCAAAGCTCCACATAATAAATAAGCAAAGCCCCGCATAACAGATAAGCAAAGCCTCACAGTAATGTGAGGCTCAGTGATTCCAAATAGCTAATTAGCCCCTGTTTAACTTCCTGTTCAGCTATTTGTTTAACTACCTGAAAGCGCTTTGATACGATTTGAGGCATTCGCATTTTTAGGGTTCAAAGCAAATGATTTTTTATAGCTCAGCACAGCTGCTTTATAATCACCCGTGATTTCCAGCATTTCTCCCAGACTATCATGCGCATTTGCACTTTCCGGATAAAGTATAGTATTCAATTTAAAAATTGATAAAGCCTTACTCATTTCTTTTTGACTTAACAGTTTATATCCCCAGCCATTCAGGTCATTCTCACCTGGAGAAAAAGTTGAATCTTTCTTTTTGAGTTCAGCTACGACAGCAACCGATTTATCGAAACCTTGCTTAAGAAGCGCTATCCTTAACTTTTGAATAACCGGAGGTAAACCAAAACCATTTGTTTCGTGCATGTCCGGAACATAGTATGCGCCTATTTCATCAATAAATCTTTCCGGATTAGCACCCATTAAATTAGTCAATACCACTATAGATAGATCATCCTTTAAATAAACAAACAAGGCAGATCTGCCACCACCTACCGGGCCAACAGCAGGATGTTCCGCTCTGGTCACTGTTGGCCATCCAAGTGCATAACCATTAGTCAGCTGATCAAATCCACCAATTTTTCCATTATTTAATACTGCTGGTGTCCACAATGCATCTATACTTTTCTTATCTTTTAATAGTTTGCCATCTTGCAGCGCGATAAGCCAATGTGCCATGTCTTTTGAAGTCGATAAGATTCCTGCGGCTGTTCTGAAAAACAGAGGAAACTGTATATATGCAGTACCGGGACTGTTACCTCTAACCATCCGGCCGTTAACAAATTTCTTCATCGTATAAGCGCCTGCTGAGTTTTGAACTACATCATAAGAATCGCCAAATCTTGTTAACTGCATTCCAGCAACTTTAAACTGCCTTTCTTCAATAAACTTTGTGAAATGTACGCCACTTAGTTTAGTAATGATTTTTCCAAGAATAACATAACCAGTCTGGTTATAACTGAACTTTTCACCAGTATTAAATTCCATAGGTAATGTTTTAACTTTCTCCCATGCACGGTACTCATTTGCATTTTCCAATACCTGTTCATTGTCATCGAGAATATCTGGTAAGCCCGAGGTATGGGTTAATACCTGCTGCAAAGTTATTTTCTGCCAGGAAGCAGGCAGGCTATCTATATAAAGTGAAATAGGATCGGTAATTTTCAGCTTACCTTCTTCGGCCAATTGCATCACTGCAACTCCTGTAAAAGCTTTGGTGATGGAGTTAATAGAGAATATACTTTGATCCGTTGCAGGAATGGAATTTTCCAGATTCGCAGTTCCATAAGTTTTTTGTTTGATCAATTGTCCGTAACGAACTACTGCCAGTTGTAAAGCAGGAATGTGTAGTTGCTGCATTTTTTGTGCGACAAATACATCAATACTATCTGGTTGATCAGAATTTTGTGCCTTAGACAAAGCAGGGACCAGCATCCCGGAAATTAAAAATGTTGCTGTAAGCTGTTTAAAGTTCATTTTGTAAAAGAGGTTAATTTAGTCGCATCCCATCAATAAATAGGGGATATAGCATAAGACCAGCATTAACGATTTATGTTACATCCGGATTTCATAGACATAAAAAATCCCTGCAAACATAAATCTGCAAGGATAATCAAGTATTGCTATAAGTTTAATAGCCAGTAATGTTATATAACTATGAACAATATAAAACTCCCAAAGTAATAAATACCCATACTCCAATGTAGAAAAAACCTAAAAGGGCTGTTATTGTGTTATCTTTCATATCTTTTGTATTAGATAACAAACATAAAAATTTTTTATAAATTATTAGCCTAATCATATGCATTAATACGTATTTATATGGTTTCTAAAGCTGCTTACTTACTACAAAAAGAATCTTTTGCTTTTGTAGTAAAAGAATAATGTTTAAGCTATCTGGTAATATATTTATTTAGTTATCTTCCGCATTGATTATAACCGATATTTAAAATCTCATGAGAATGGATAAAGCTTTGAAGATAAGCCGGAAAGAATATATATATAATCTGGAAGCTAGGGAAATCGATCCGATCAGCAGATTCTTTGCCAGTACAGCAGGAAAATTAATCGCAACGCCAACAATTGGTTTAAGTGCTCAACATGAAATTTATGTCAATCAATGCGAAGTAAATGGTACTCACCTCAAACTAGTATTTACTACGGGGCTTTTTGAATTTCAAAATATAGAATTGTGCCTCTGTTTACCAAAAGAATGGGAATTGAGGCGTTTTGCTTCTTCTCAGTTCATAGAAGAAACTTTTATAGTTGACTTGTTAAAAGAAATCACTGTAAAAATGGAACGTAAAAAGTCAGTATTTCAAATCGCTGAAGGTCTTTTTTTTGATCAAAACAAGGCACCCTGGAACAAGCTTTCATGGGATCAGGAAATTGAAGGTTTAGTTCTTGTTAACTACAACTGGGATAAAAATACTAAGCAAGAGGAAGGCCGGAATGATGCAGATGAAATTATCACAATCTATACTTTAATGCCGGTTTATAAAACTGGAGGTAAAATTAAAGATAAACTAAATGAAATACTGCTATCAAAAGATCAATTAAGCTGGGAACAAATTGCTTTTCCATTGAATAAGGCGATAAGACTTCAGCAAATGTTAAATGACGGAGTAACAAACAACAACATGGATAAAGTTCAGCAGGCAGTGGAGGAAGGTGCAGAGGTTAACAGAGGCTATATAGAAGAGCATTGGCAAATGGGTTTTTATTCAAATCAAACTATTTTAACCCAGGCTTTTGATACTGAAAACGTATCATTGATCAAATATCTGGTTGAGAGTGGGGCAGAAGTACCTTTGAATGCACTGGCTTATCTTGGAGGTTGGGGGAAACGAGACATTTTTGAATACCTGATCAGCAAAGGGGCGGATATTAATGCGGAATCTGTGGGGATGACGACGCTGCAGCGTGCAAAATCTTTTAAAAATAGAGAAGGTTTTGATCACTTAATCGCTTTAGGTGCGGTTAACTAATAATCATGTTAACTAATTTGGATTAAACAATTGATTGAGCCTATTCCTGTAACCTGATCAAATCTTCTAATTCTGCACGATGATCTTCTCCCCACTGGGCGGTGAGGCTAATTGCAGGTATTAAGCTTTTACCCAAAGGAGTTAATTCATACTCTACCTTTAAAGGAAGCTCATTGTATGTGATTTTGGAAATTATACCATGATCCGTTAGTTGTTTCAGTTGTGTATCTAAAACTCTCCGTGATGCTTTGGGCATCTTTCTTTGCAATTCACCGGGGCGTTTAATACCTGAATAAATGCACCAGATCAGATTGAGTTTCCATTTCCCATTGATGACTTGCATGAACAAGTGTAATCCGCAATCCAGTGAAAGTGGTATCTTTTTTTTATACACAGCAAATTGATTTAAAGATCAAATATAGGTCATACGAATATAATATCTGGTATAGCTGAATTTAGCCGTACTTGTATACTATAGTCTGTATAGCCAATTTTACAATATTAAATCAGCTTAATTATATTATAAAATCAAGATCATGAAGTATAAGTTATTTGGAACAACAGGTTTATATGCCAGTGAAATCATATTGGGTGCCTCCATGTTTGGAACACGAAAAGGGTATGGGGCAAATACGGAAGATGCCAGGCAAATTTTAACATCCTATACAGACGCCGGTGGAAATATGATAGACATTGCCGACACCTATCAGCTTGGTGAGGCTGAAGAGGTGGTAGGGAAATTTATTGAACATCAACGCAGTGACTTTATAATTTGTACAAAATATACGCGAAGTAGTGAAGCTAATCCTGCCATTAGCAATTCCGGAAATCACCGTAAGTCAATGAGACAAGCTATAGAATCTAGTTTGAAACGGTTGAAAACAGATTATATTGATATTTATATGCCACATTTTGATGATGGTGTAACGCCTTTAGATGAAATTGTGAGAGGGCTGGAAGATCTGGTCAATTCTGGAAAGGTGCTATATACAGGCTTGGCAAACTTTCCCGCCTGGAAGGCTTCTGCAATTGCAAGTTCAACACATTTAACTGCCATACAGGTTGAATACAACTTATTGCAGCGCACCGCTGACCGTGAACTCATCCCCATGGCTGCACAAATTGGTTTAGGTACAATGCTGTATTCACCATTAGCTGGCGGCTTATTGACAGGAAAATATCGCAAAGGAGAGACAGGGCGGATAAATCTTAATCAAGCTTCGGCTTACCAGGAAGAGGAGACTACGAAAACAATATTAGATCAACTTTTTATAATTGCAGCAGAACTTCATGTGGAACCTGGTCAGGTAGCTTTGGCCTGGGTTTTATCAAAGGGTAATTTCCCAATCGTTGGTGCACGTACAATTCATCATATCAATGATAGTATAAAAGCTGCCTCTATTCAATTAAGTCAGGCTCAGTTCACTCAACTCGATCAACTCAGCGCTGTTTCTTTAGGCTATCCGCATGATTTACTGGCAACAGTTCAAGGTTAGCCTGAGCAGATTTCAAGGTTTAGCCTGAGCAGATCTTAAGATCTGCCGGAACGGATTTCAAGCTTAGCCTGAACGGATTCGTTTTCAATCAATTTTCGTTGTGAATGAATTACTCATGCTATCCGATAAAATTACCGGGATTCTCACTGATAGGGGGAGTCCCTTCCAGCTTATTTTTTACTTTGTTATATAATTTGTCAAATGATGATTCATTGCTGACGACCTTTAATGTGTATTCAAATGGATAAAGTAAGAGGACAATTCCATCCTGGTCATATTTTAGCACCATAGTTCTCAAGGGAAATTCGGGTTCTTTATCTAAATAGAGTTTAAAATTAAGGTTCCTGATCAGGAAATCATTAAATGCAAATGCTAAAAACTGGATGGCTTCATTGTCCCGAAGCCGAAATGCCTTACCATAATTTATAAACCCTATACCATCATCTATTACCTGATCTAAATTTAATGGATGGTTCACAGGCGATGCTATATTTTTTTCCAGCTTGTTATCCGTGAAATAGCTTTCAATCATTTTTATACTGTCATCATATAATTTGAGATCATTATCATAAGCTTGTTCCACATATCTTTTATCCAAAGTTTCAATAGTATATATACACTTTTGAAATCACGCTCTTCCTGATCACTCTCTTTTATCTCTTTAGCGGAAAAGATGTTTTTTAAAAAACCTACCATAAATTTGTCTGACTAAATTATCTGATTTAAACTATTCAATGAAATCCAATTATTTACCAGGTAAAATCTTCCTCATAGATATTGGTGGGTATATGATTTTAAAGGAAATATTGTGATTTTCAATTAAAAATATAAAATTTAATTTTAATATTCCCTGTTTTATCAATTACACATTTTAGTTAAAACTGAAAAATTTAAGCGTCCTCTTGTCTTTTTTGCTAATCAGAAAATCAGGAAGTATAATAACGGTAATTTATTTGAGGAGTATATTAATAAAATCGTGTAGTTTTATCGTTCTTGATACTTGTTATGTTTTTGAAACTTGCAGTATTGTTTTTGATACCTGCTCGTTTGAAGCTGAAGAATAAATAATCTGATATGAACGTTAGTAAAGAACTCTTATTCTTTTTTAGTGCTTTGGGTACTTTTAACGCCCTTATTTTGGGCGTCTATTTTTTCTTTTTTACCAGGAAAAAATACCTTACTAATTATTTTCTGGGTGCTTTATTATTTGTTCTGAGCGTGCGGGTCGGAAAATCTGTTATGTTGCATTTTAATGGCAGTCTTCCTAAAATTTATCTGCAAGCAGGTCTTTCTGCTTGTTTTTTCATTGGTCCTTTTCTTTATTATTTCCTGAAGTCTGCTATTGAAGAGGTCAGTATGCTCAAACGTAGTTGGATTTGGAGTCTTTCCCTATTATTTGCACTCATTCTGATAGTCGGGATAAGATTTCCATATCAGGATTACCCGCAGCTCTGGAGTTATTTTGTCTGGGTTATTTATGCGCAATGGCTCATTTATTTAGTCAATTCCGGGTTTTTGCTGAAGGGAATGTTTAAAAAACTAATGCTGAAAGAATCCTCGATGACTGCACCTGAAACCTGGCTTCTGATGATATTTGTCAGCAATGCGATTATCTTTGTTTTCTACTTCCTTGCCATAATAAATGCACCTTTTACCTCTTATATCAGTGGAGCTGTTGTTTTCTCATTTATCCTGTACCTGGTTATTTCTGTCATTTTATATCGAAAGAAAACAGACGATTTATTTCTGTTGACGTCCAATAAAACCCCCGTTAAAAGAGTAAACGAAGCTGATGCAGAAGTTTTGATCAGAAAGCTCGAAAAAGTAATGACTGAAAACGAAGTTTATAAAAATCCTGACTTAAAACTAAGCGACTTATCCAAAGGAATCAATGTTTCCAGTCACCAGTTATCACAGCTATTAAATGATAATCTAGGCAAAAACTTCACCACATTCGTCAATGAGTTCAGGATAAAAGAAGCCTGTAAAATTATCAGTACTGATGATCGGCTTACCCTTGAATCCGTTGGTTATGAAGTCGGGTTTAACTCTAAATCTACTTTCTTTGCTGCTTTCAAAAAACAAACCAATACCACCCCCTTAAATTATCAGCAAAACAACTTGAAACGATAACACACTCAGTATGGATTTATAAATCCGTACTCCTGATTCCTGTTTACAATACCTCTGGATACGATTTCTTTTGGACTTTCGCCTTGAAACCAAATTCAATCGTTAAAAATCCATGAAGCTCTTTTTTCTTTTTGCAGTTAGTTTTACTGCACTTAATTTTCTTCCGTCAAGGCTTGAAGCCCAGCATATCACTGGAATTTCAGGTTATGTTAAAAATGTAAATCAAGAATCATTAATGGGGAATGTATCCATGTTAACTGTTCCCGATTCTACGCTGATTAAAGTAACCAGTTTTTACAATGGTGGTTTTGAAATTTCAGGTATACAGCACAAAGAAATCCTGCTGAAATTGACCTCATTATTATTTGCCGACACTATTATACACGTTAAATATCAAGGACAGGCGCTCATTAACCTGGGTAGTATTATCATCAGAGAAGCTAAAATGCAGCTGAATGAGGTGCAGATCAGGAGCCAGACGCCTTTAGTAAGGTCAAATCCTAATGGAAATGTTGAGGTCAATGTGGCCAGTACTATCTTAGCCGGCAGTAGTTCGGTCAATGAAATCTTATCGAGAGCTCCGAATGTGATCGTGAACGAAGGGAGGATTTCGGTGTTTGGTAAAGGAGATGCTATTATTTATCTGAATGGCAGGCAAATCACTACTGAAAGAATGGCTTCCATTCCGATCTCGCAAATCTTGAGGGTGGAGATCATTTCGAACCCTTCTTCTAAATATGATGCAGAAGGAAAAGCTGTGATTAATATTGTGATGAAATCTAATACCACGCAGGGGCTATTTGGCTCTGCCAGCCAGCAGGTAAGTGCGTCAGAATTTGCTGGCGCTGATTCGAATACCTTACTGGACTTAGTTTATACTAAAGGCAAACTTTCTATGACTGGTAATTATGGGCTTTTAATTGGGAACAACAGGGAAATCTTGTATACAACCAGAACCAGGCCAGCTCAGGAAGATTATTTAAGATCTGAATTAACAACAGACTGGAAACGTAAATACAACAACTTTTCAAACTATGGTTTTGGCATTCAATATAATAAGGATCCAAGGCAATATATTTCGCTGGGATATAGCGGCAATCTGGAAGATTTAGGTGGAACTCAGCAGAGTGAAAATACGATCACTACAAATCAGGCGACTAGTTTTTACAGTAGCAATCTTGCAAAAGATGAGGTAAGGCTTAACCATTCGCTGACTTTAAATTATAATAAAATACTCGATACAACGGGATCATCCTTTTTTATGGGAAGCCAGTACTCACGCTTTAACACGACTATTCATGATCTGATTTCGGAAGCCAATAGGGTGAATGACAACAATATTTACAGACTTCTAAAGAATGATGTGCAGCACCAAATCACTATTTCAAGCACGCAGGCAGATTATATAAAGGTATTCAATGCGAACCGCAAACTAGAGGCGGGAACTAAATTCAGCTATGCCTATACCTCATCAGGCACGAAATTTCTGATTGCTGAAAATGAAGGGGATTTTAAGTTGGCTCAGGATTTATCCAGTGATTTCAATTATACAGAGCGTATACCAGCTGCTTACCTTAATTATAGCGATGCTATTGATAACCAGACGAAATTTGGGTTTGGTATCAGGGGAGAATGGACAAGCTATAGTTTAAAAACTACAGTGGGAGCAGGGCAATTGGTTGAGAACAGCTACTTTAATGTTTTTCCTAATTTATTCATCCAGAAAAACATCTCGGAAGAACTTAAACTGCGTGCCGCTTATAGCTCAAAAATAACAAGGCCTCGTTATCAGGCATTGAATCCTTTTGTAATCTATCAGGATCCATTTACGACTATAGAAGGTAACCCTAAGCTGACTCCAGAAAAAGTGCATGCTTTTGAGGTAGGAGCCAATTATAAAACTTTTGATTGGAAAGTGGGTTATAATTATACTTTAAACCCACTGAGTGCAGCGGCTTTAAGAGGCGAAAAACCAAATAGCTATGTCCTGAAAGGAATAAACCTGGACCGGGATCATACCTTTTTTACCGCGCTGTCGGCATCCTTTAATACTAAATGGTGGACAACGGTAAATACGGTTAATTTGAGTTACAGCAAATCGATTGACCATGAGTTTTCTTTTGTAACTGTAACCCCAAGACCTCAGGTATATTTGTATTCAAATAATACTTTTAATATACGTGACCTGTTTAAAGTTCAAGTACTTGCCTGGTATCTAGGTGACCGGTATTATGGCCTCTATTATAACAAAAACAGATCTACGATAACTTTAGGGTTGGAAAAGAACTTCTTCCATAACACACTGAAAGGAAGATTGATTGCAAATGATATTTTTCACAAATCAAATACTGCCGGAAACTATGAAGTAGGCCAGACAGTTATCTATTTTGACAGGACGCTTAATACCAATTATTTCAGGCTAATTGCAAGTTATACCTTCGGGGGGGTGAAAAATACTGTTTATCAGAATAAACAGACAGGGCAAACTGAGAATAGCCGGGCAAACTGAGAATAACCGGGCAAACTGAAATAGCCGGACAAACTAAAAATAATAAAGAAAGCTAGTTTAAACTGTAAAGAATGGACTTATTTCAACTGCTTTCTGATCTGTTTCACTTTTGCATAAAATCCAATACTTTCTTTATCAACCAGGAAATCCATGGTCTGAATAAGTTCTTCTTTAATCCAGCTATGCTTGGTGTGGAGATTAGCTAAGATGTTCAGGCAGTGTGATTTAATGGCTACCGGTACTTTTTCGTCTATCAGCCAGCTGAAGACTGTATTCACCAGAGATTCCGTATCATAATTAGCCAGCAACTCTTTTAAAGCAGCTGATGCATTTTTTTTTGTCATCAGAGCCAGAATTTTACTGTAATGTCTGCGTGCTGAAAGGTTGTTTTGGGCTGGAAATTTGACCAGAAAATAGCTGGCATAAGGTAAAAACCTGTCCTGGTGTAAAGAAAATATGTTTTCTAAAATCCAGGCAGCTCTGAAAGCGATTTGTTCGTCTTGATGAAAAGTTATATCTATGAGTTCTCGTACCGAAAAGGTTTGTTCTGCTGCAATTGAAGCCAGTTTTTCTACTTTGCTTTTTTGCAGTGTTGTTTTCAATGTATCGAGCAGAGAATAGGACAGCATAATTTAAAAATAGTATATTTTTTAAAAACCACGCAATAGTGCAGCTTATAAAGCTGGAAAATTGCGTGGTTTCATAAGTACATCAAAACTTATTTTTTACCATTTAAATAAACGCTGTCTATTTCCTTACCAATTTTTCTTAAAATAGGTGAAGCCCCATCCCCTGTGAAGCTTAAGATGCGGTTAGCCAGTGGATACAATTGGGAATATAAAGGAGCCTTATCCAGAATCAGCGTATCCGAATAGTAATCTTTATAAGCCGGAAGTAAATATCCAGCAAAAGCGCGGCCATTACCCTTTGCGAATTGTTTTTGATAAAAGAAATTCTTATTACGATAATCATCATCTCTTCCCCAATCCGCAAACGTTATTTTTGGGATCCGGCATAAATTGGGAATAGTAATTAAAGTATCAAGATGATTAAGAGCGACCTATTTTTTAACGTTCATACTTATAATTTTGATAGGTTAAATAATCAGAGATAATCAATGTAATATTGAGTTATCCGGGTAGGAAAAAGCATAGGAAAGCAATAGAGATTTCTTTCTATTACTAGCTTTTATTGCGGAGTATCTGATTAAAAATAAGTAAGTTATATTATGAATTCAAAAGAATAAATGAGTTTTTTATTATAAATAATAGCAAAAATGATATAGCCTGCACTTAAGAACTGGCTAATATTTTATCTTTTATCCTGAGAAATGGCAGCTCCACGCAATATCTCAGAATAACAGCACCTAAAAGGGACGTTCCAATACACAAAATCAGTGTTAAGCTACTGTCTTTTTCTAGTCCAGCCTGCTCCAATAGATTTTGAGTCATATGGATCGTGATCTTATGAACCAGGTAAATTGAATAGGATAATGCTGCCAGATGAAAAGTGAATTTTGATTTAAATTTATAAAGCAAACAATTCGGGCACACAGCTGAAGCTACTATAGCGCCGAAAGCCAGCGATATAAGAGGAAAGCCAAAAATAGAACTGTTAAAACTATGCGGATTAATGCAGATAAAACAGGCGCTTAACAAAAGGAGCAGACCAGATAGGAGCAGCCAGTTTGCATATTCATTTATTCTTTGATAAGCCAGTGGATAAAAAGTAAATATTGCTGCAATTCCTACGCCTGTTAATAAGCCATCCAGCCGGTTATAAGTTGGATAGTATATATACTTGTACCATACAAATAAAAAACCATCGCTGGTTAAATGTGGTGCTACCAACTGATTCCAGCTCCATAACCTGAGCGCAAAGCCTAAGATAAAAAAGCCTATGAAAATATATATAGATTTTTTGCCAAGTTTAAAGTATTGGATCAACAGTACTATCAATGGTAATATGAAGTAAAATTGCTCTTCTATGCACAAAGACCAGGCATGTGTAAAGGTGCCGGTTTTTCTCAGATCAAGATCCAGGTTTAAAGTAAAAGTGAGATGTTGCCAGATTGGAGCAAGTTGTGCCCTTTCACGAATAGCTGGGATAGCCAGGTAAAGTATCAAAACAAACAGATATGCGGGAATGATTCTGAAAGTCCGTTTGATAAAGAATTCATTTAAAGATAAAGCTCTTCCTTTGCTGATTCCCCTGAAAATTTGTCCGGCAATCAGAAAACCACTCAAAACAAAAAACAAGTCAACACCAATCCATCCCAGGCCAATGATTTCTTCCGGCCAGTCCGGATGTGCGAAATTCTGGTAATGATAAAAGAAAACTAAGGTAATTGCAAGTGCCCTCAGATGATCAGGGCCAGAAAGTTTAGCAGGGGCAATCGAACTATGGTGCATTAAGTTGGGGAAGAAAATTTAGCGCTGATCAATTTTTTTTCAAATTAGCTATTTTAATGCTAAATCGAACATGGTAAACCAGTGAAAGATGTACCTCATTCTTTAAGCTGAAGTAGTCCGTTCTTGCAAAGAAGGACTTGATACTCTGGTTTCTAAATTCTGCCTATATTTGATATAACAGTTAGCAGAATTTAACCTATGGGGATATTAAATCTATTCAAAAAGAAAGAACCGATAAATACTACGAATGAAGATGATAATGGAGAATTGCCATCACTAAGCGATTTTAAGTTTTATTACCTCTATGGATTTACAGATCAACCCAACCAGGTTTCAGCTGATTTTGATCAGTTCAACGCGCTCTATAAATTAGTAATCGGACAGATTGGAGGCGCGGCTATTACGAATTCTTATCATCCATACTTTATTGTAAACCCAAAAGGGACAACTGTTTGGGCAGCGGCATATATTAAATTATATATCAACGAAAATAAAGGTGAAGTATTCAATAATATCAGTACTGCAGCTGCTATTTATGGAGTTGATACTTCACCTATTCTTAAAGACATGCATGTATGGCCTGATACGAGGTTAACAAATGCTGAAAATCCTGTTTTCAGCAAATATGTTCCGTTTATAATCCCATTTCTGGTTTCAGCCAGCCACCCGGACTCCAGTCTACCGGAATCCAGTCACCCGGAATTAAACTGGGATAAAGAGATTAATTCAGGTATGGCAACAAAAGGCAATGCCACAGCTTACGTAGAACAAGTAAATGCAGCGATTAAATTTTTTATGCCACCACCTGCTTTCATCATTGGCTTTGATGAATTTGACGAAAATAATCCTTCGGGAATGATTGACAAGTTTATTGAATGCAAATCAATGTTTAAGGCGGAAGCTTAGGATAGGCTCTAATCCTTAACTTTTAGCCCCTGACTTCTAATCCTTAACTTAAGAAGGGTTAGTAAAGCTGCCCAGATAAACCAGGTTATTATAGCTGTTTAGTGGTTTTTCTATAGTCAATTCGTCATCTGCGTAACTAATGATTGCATTGACTAATGGAAGTCCTTTTTTTACGCCGGCCTGGTAGATTGCTACCTCTAACTGGTCATCCCAAATTGGTAGCTCTTCAATAGCGCTCTGGATACTGATCCTTTTTCTGCTATGGTAAACGGTAATCCAGTCTTCATCATAGGCTTTTTCCAGGTTCAGATCTTTACCGAACTGGCTGCGCTGATTAAGGTCTGAATTGTCTTTGATGAATTTAGACTGATCAAAATATTTATCAAACTGTTCTTCAGTCTTATCTGTGGTGCCTGCCCATACGTGAATCTTTTGCTGTGCCATCTTTCTATATTAACTCCGGTTTTTAATGGAGCCTTGCAAGGTAAGGGTTTTGTGAGGGAATTGGTAATTTAGCCCTCACAATTAAGTTAACAGATCAATTTATAACCAATACTTCTTAAATTCATGATTTGAACACCTGGTTCATCCTTCAGTAATTTTCTTAAATGCGTCATAAAAACATCCATACTTCTGGTATTATAATAATTGTCATCTCCCCAGATCTTGATCAGTGCCTCCTGACGCTCCAATACATCGTTTTTCCGCAGAATCATCATCTCCAATAAGGCACATTCTTTGAAAGAAAGGGAATGTTCTCCCAATGAGGTGCTTAACTTTTGCGAAATGGTATCCAGCTTGCAATTTGCAAAAGAATAAACCTTATTATTTTCGACGGGCTCCCCAATAGTATCTTTTCCGAAACGTTGTAGCAAAGCCTCCATTCTCACTAATAATTCTTCCATGCTGAACGGCTTTTTGAGGTAGTCATTGCCACCAGATTTAAAACCCCTGACCACATCTGCCGGGAGTAATTTCGCACTTAAAAAGATAATTGGCAGGTCTGGCTGGGTCGCCCTGAGTTCTTTAGCCAGCGTATAACCATCTTTTGAGGGCAGCATGATATCCAGAATACAGATATCAGGTTTAAAGGAAAAATACGCATCCATTACCAGGTTTCCATCTCCAACAACCTGAACAGTATAACCACTGCTTTTTAATCCATCGCTCACAATGTGCGATAAAAAAGGCTCATCCTCTACATATAATACTTTTAAACTCATGAGGCTATCGGTAAGGTGATGATAAAATTAGTTCCATTTCCGGGCTCGCTTTTAACTTTGATAGTTCCCCCATGTTTTTCTACGATTTGTTTGACATAATGAAGTCCTAAACCAGACCCTTTGGTATCATGTGTATCGCCTTTTGCAGGAACCCGGAAGAATCTTTCAAATACTTTTTTATGATAGATTTTGTCAATACCCGGTCCATTATCTTTGAAACTTAAGGTTACTTTCCCGGAGTCATATTTACAATTGATTTCTAAAAACAGATTATTCCCTGAATACTTGAAAGCATTATCAATCAGGTTATAAAATATATTGGTCAGATGGACCGGGTCGCCATAGACAAAACAAGGTTCTTCTAAAAGATTGAACTGGATATTTGCCCCGCTGCTTTGCAATTGCAACTGCATAGAGTTGATCACTTGTTGCAGTCCGGATTGTACATCATATAATTCCAGGTTAAGTAGTTGTTCTGCTTCAGTCTCATTATTGCTATTTAAGGCTTTTTCAACCATCAGATCTAAACGCCGCATTTCGTGCTGACTGATGTCAAGGTAATTTTGGAGCGTTTCCGGATTATTGATCAGGTTGTATTTTTTGATAGATTCCATGGCAACCAGTACGGTTGCAATAGGCGTTTTGAGCTCATGGGTCATGTTACTGGTGAAATCTGATTTTGCAGCCGCATATAACTGCTGACTGCGTAACAGTTTGATTATAAAATAGAAAGCAGTGCAGGTAAGCAGGATCATGAGAATGGAAGACGCTAAATAATACCGCATCCGGTACCATACTACGGAATTAATGCTACCCAGGTTCAGTTGACATCTGTAGATATCCTGAATATTATAGAGATAACTCCTGCTGGTAAATGCTGGTTTGAAGTCCTTTGGGACGTCGCTCTTAAATATTTTTGCATTATAAGAATAGATGTTGTAATAAGCTTTGGAGTTGATTCCAATTTTCTTTAAACTGGCATTCAGACTCTTTTTCATTTTTACCAGGGACAGGCTATCAGTTAATCTGAGTTGTTCCGGATTTTTTCCTGTACTGGTTACCACGGGTCTTCTATGTTTATCTTTGAAATTTTCCTTTAAGTTCAGACCCATGGTAACTGCTGTGCTGTCTTCATCAACAATGATACTGGTAGAAGTATGCATACCCGGGATTTTCATATTATCAAATGCCAGTCGTAATTGTTCCCATTGCGGGGAAAGAAAGAGTTGTTTCGCCAGCAGCAGATTACCGGGGTCTTTAAATATAGTCAGACTGTAATACATATTCGTTTGTGCCGTTCGGCTCACCAAACTTTCTATTTCATCTTTGAGTTGTTTTTGCTGCGCCTCAAAAAGTTGCTGCAACCAGACCACCTGGAGCCCGGTGCTTAATAGAAGTGAAAGCACGATTAGTATATAAGTATATTTTGCTTTGAGCCATTTCATAGGGTGAAGTTCCTCATAATTTATCTGCTTCGGTCCCATTAAGATACGATTTAACTCTATTTAACTCAACTTAACTTCCGTTTAGGAAGCAGCCAGGTAGGTTTGTGGTATGATTTAATAAGATGAAACCTTCCTGGTTTTTCGGCTCACCTAACGAGATGATTATAAAATCAGGAAAGCTTCATAACCATTTAACAAACAAATATATACTCATGAAAAATATACTTTATATGTTATTATTGTTGCTTCCTTTTCAACTTTCTGCTCAGCAAAAATTAAGTGGAATTGTTAAGGATGAACAAGGTAGACCGCTGGATGCGGCAACGATAACAATTTCACAGCAGGGACAGGTAATCACTAGCCAGCTGGCTGATCTGGGTAAATTTACGCTGACTAATCTTAACCAGTCACCTTATCAGCTTTCAGTTTCACTGATAGGTTACAAACCACTATTACGTACCTTCAGCTTACCAAAAGATAGTCTCAACCTAACGCTGCTGAATGACAGCAAGCAGCTGAAAGAGGTTGCGATAACTTTTACCAAACCAACTGTTGAACGAAAAATAGACCGTGTTGTCTTTAATGTAGAAAACAGCATTATGGCTAGTGGCGGTACCGCATGGGACGCTTTAGGGAAGGCTCCGGGCGTAAGGACTGCGAGTGATGGGGGAGTCACAGCAAATAATAAAGGAGTTACGGTTTATATGGATGGAAAACCGATAAGATTATCAGGTGATGATCTGGCAGCTTACCTGCAAAGTATTCCTTCCGATCAAATTTCAAAAATAGAAGTGATGCCAAATCCTTCTTCCAAATATGAGGCGCAAGGAGGAGCAGTGATTGAGATCGTCTCTAAGAAAATAAAATCGGATGGATTTAATGCCACCTTAAACGGCGGTTATACCCGTGGACAATTAAACCGGTATACCGGTGGCGGAATGTTTAATTACCGCAAAAATAAACTGAATATCTTTGGCACTTATAGTTATGCTGACAGAGATCTCCAACGAAATTTAAGTCAATACACTATTTTTCAGACGCCAGCTTCCTATGCTTATTGGGATATGAACAAAATCAATATAAATGGGAGTAAAGTAAATAATTATACGGCTGGTGCAGACTATAACCTGACCGATAATCAGGTGGTAGGCGTGCTGATTACCGGTAATAATTCTGCAAATACCGGCAGCAGTACATCGCTGACCAATATTTATAACAATTACCGTGTTTATCCTGATTCTGTACTCAACACCAATAGCACCAGCGCAGGACATTTAAATCAATACAGTTTTAACCTGAATTATAAAGCAAAATTAGATAGTTCTGGCAGGAGCCTGAATGTAGACCTGGATTATGCACCTTATACCCGCAACAATACTCAATATCTGAATAACCTTACGTATTTGCCGGATGGAAGTCTAGCCTCTGCGCCTTACCATACTTCATTCCCGGCTACTCAAAAGATAAATATATGGTCTGGGCAGCTAGATTATGAATACAAGCTGGGTAAAATATGGTCCATGGAATCCGGCATTAAATATACCAGTACAGTGAGTGAAAACCAGTTTGATTTCTATAATACTGCTGGGATTGCCCCGATACTGGATTCATCCAAAAGTGACCAGTTTAAATATACTGAAAATACAGCTGCGGGTTATACCAGTATAAACGGAGCTTTTGGTAAATGGGATTTTAAAGGAGGGATCCGTGCAGAATATACTACAACTAAGGGTCTGTCAAGCTCTCTGGATTCTATCAATGTCAACAAATATCTGCGGATATTTCCTACCGTATTTGTGACTTATAAAGCCTCAGAAAATAGTGAGTTTGGTTTTAACTATTCAAAAAGAATAGACAGGCCGGATTACAGGCAGCTCAATCCTGCAAAAAGTTATTCAAGCCCATATAATTACTGGAGCGGCAATCCATTCCTGAAGCCTGCTATTATCAATAGCTTCCAGTTGAGTTATACTTTACACCAGAATTATACTTTCTCAGCAGTGTATACACAAATAGATGACCTGGCGAGTAATGTGACTGTTCAGGATAATGTCAATAAAACCTTTTATGATACACAGCGGAATATAGGAAGTATCAGAGATCTTGGTACAGAACTTTCTTCCGTTCATCATCCTTTTTCCTGGTGGGAAATCAATAATACTGCACAAGGGTATTTAAGGACGCAAAATTCAGATCAACCAGGAAATACTTATAATTACCGCCAGTTTTATTTTTACCTCAGAAGTGATCATGCATTTACAATTGATAAAAATAGCGGTTTGAAAGCAGAAGTGAGTGCCTGGTATAATAGCCCGGTACAGCAGGGGACATTACGAATTGCTCAAACTTATGATTTAAGTGCTGGTATCAGTAAACAGGTATTCAACAAACAAGGAACAATTAAATTTAGCGCTGCTGATTTGCTTTATAGTAACCCATACCGGATTTTAATCAATAACGGAGGACAGAATAATGGTATTTATCAGAAAAATGACACACGCGCATTTACAGTAAGTTTCTCTTATAAATTAGGTAAAAGTGTAGCAGCGGCACGTAAACGTACTACAGCGAGTGAAGAGGAGAGAAAAAGAGCAAATTAATCAGCTCAGGCTCATCAGATCAGGTTCATTCTTTCTGCGATGCGGCATGCTTCCAGCGAGTTACTGACCCGTAGCTTTTCTAAGATGTTCTGACGGTGCCTGTTCACTGTATTCACGCTGATAGATAACAGATCAGCTAGTTCTTTGCTCATTTTGCCTTTTCTGATCAGCTTTAATATTTCTTTTTCACGAACGGATAGTATTTTGTTATACTCTTTTTGATCAGGTTTAAGCGTAACACCAGTAGCAGAATTGAGAATTACACCCGTTGTTGCTACAGATTCATCATAAGATAAGTTATAAAGACAAAGCGCTAGCCACAGACTGCCATTTGAAGAGCTGCATACATAAAACATGCGGTGTTCTACAGCGCTGTAATTCTCATCTTTGTTGCGCATCCGGATTTTGCTTTTAACATGGTAATCGGATCTTTCAGCGATGGGTATGTTTTTTAATAAGTTGAAGAACTGAAGCTCCAGCAGGTGTTTTTCAACAAGGTCATCCGGATGGATCTTGTTGAAAATATCATCTTCCCAAATGGAATTTATTTCTTTCGCTTGCGCATTTTCATTAAAACCCAGTTCCTTCGCTACTCTTCCATTATAAATATAACTTTTATTAGCCTCCATATCACTTAATACAGCCAACGAATTTTCTATTTGGGAATACATCAAGGCCATATACTGGTATTGAGCAAGGTTTGCGGCTTTATTATGCGCTTCTCCAAAAGGTTGTTTTAATAGTTTTTCATTGAGGGTATTGATGATATTCATTTAAATATGGTTATTAATCAGCATTGGAGAGCCGTCCACTGGATTTTACATTTGTAGGTAAATATAACGTATGGTTATTAACTCAAAACAACAAATGAAGAAAATTATTTTATGCATCATTACATTCGTAATCGCGCAAACGGGATTTGCTCAGACTTTGGAAAAGATGCAGTGGTTTAATGAGCCGCAAAAGTGGGAAATTAAAAACAACGCACTGACCATGTCTGTAACCCCTCAAAGTGATTACTGGAGAATTTCACATTACGGCTTTACCGTTGATGATGCTCCTTTCTATTACAGCACCTATGGTGGAGAATTTGAAGCTAAGGTGAAAATTTCCGGAAACTATAAAGTCCGGTTCGATCAAATGGGATTAATGTTACGTACTGATCATGAAAATTATATCAAAGCAGGAATCGAATTTGTAGATGGTAAATACAATTTAAGTACTGTGGTAACGCATAAAACGAGTGATTGGAGTGTAACCACATTAGATAAAACACCAGAATTTGTCTGGATAAAAGCGGTAAGAAGGCTTGATGCTGTGGAGATATTTTATTCTTACGATGATAAAACATATGTGATGTTGCGCAATGCCTATTTACAGGATAATAAACCTGTAATGGTTGGATTTATGGCAGCTAGTCCTGATGGAAATGGTTTCAACGCGAAATTTGAAGGTTTTTCAGTAAAGCAATTAGCTGATCAGCGAAGATTGGAATGGTTGAAGAAAAACGCGGATTAAGATAGATATTCCTGAATATTTCCCTGGATACCGTATGCTGAACCCGGATACAGTAAGCTTAACCTGAATATGGTAAGTTTAAAGATAAAGCCCTGCTCACGTGATATTGGCAGGGCTTTATGCATTTGTCGTGAATTGCACCTGATAATGGCGTTATTGCCCCTTATAGATCTTTAACAGAGTGTTAACTTTAGAAAAAAGAAACAGGCTATGAAAAAGATGGAATTTAGTATTACAATTAATGCCCTGCCAGAAAAAGTATGGGATGTGATTATTGGAAAAGATACGTACGATTTATGGACCTCGGTTTTTGCTGCCGGTTCAACCGTGCAAACAGATTGGAAGAAAGGAAGTAAAGCAATTTTTGGGGACGGTAAGGGGAATGGTATGGTTTCCGAGATCGTGGAAAGCATTCCTGGAAAGTTTTTATCCATTCATCATCTTGGTGAAGTGAAGAATGGGGTTGAAGATCCAACTACTTACCAGGGCGAAGATTGGGGAGATGCTTTGGAGAATTACACGTTTGAAGCTGTGAATGGAAATCAGACGTTGTGGCGCGTGAATCTGGATATGAATGACGAATATGTAGATTATATGGAAGAAACCTGGCCATTAGCGCTGCAAAAGGTAAAGGAGCTGGCCGAAGAAGGGTAGGTTCTTGTCGTCATATATCTGATTTTCGATGTTAAAAAGGTGAGCTGGCTAATACCTTAGCCAGCTTTGATCTCTACTCTTTTACAGTTTGTTTTTTCCAGGCTGTCGTACCTGCCGAAGGAACCTTAATTTGTGTCGTATCTTTTCGTTTATTTTTTGGCCCCTGTAACTGATCAGCATGCTCGCGGTTGGTTTCGCGCAGATCATCCATTAACTGATCTTTCAATTCTTGGTGGTGTTCCTCCTGTTTTGCAGCGTTAAATGTGTTCGCTAGTAATTTTCTGGATTCACGTCCAGATCTGGGTGCAAATAATACGGCTATGGCAGCACCTGCTGCAAGTCCGGCCAGCAGTGCAAAGGCACTTAGATTATGATCTTGTTGGCCGTATATTACACCTTTAATGAGTTTTCTATAGTTCATAAAATTTAGGTTTAATAGTTATTAAGATTCTTTGACACTTAACCAGTCAATTGCCTGGGGTAATTCTGACAGCTCGTAGCCTTTAGCTTCTCCAGGGCTTACGTAACTGAAAATATCTGTGAATTTTTCAACAGCCTTCTGGTCGGTTACAATGGCCATTTTTTTCCATTGGGTGAGGTGTTTGACCCCTGCAATCAGGTCTTGTATCCAAGCTCCGGCAGTAAAATTCTGCACATTTGTTTCCAGTACCAATAGATAATAAATTTCTTTATAGCGTGCACTTAATGCCTCCAACCCAGGTAGTAATACCTGCTTCAAGTCATCTTGGGTGACCTGGTCACTAGCGCGCACGCCAAATACATGATCGGGTAAATTTGGAATGATAGTCAGCATATCTCAAAAGGTTGATTAGACGGTTATAACAAGATGAAAATGATAAGGTTTTTAAAATTTGGCGAAACATTTACCCAGTCAATCTGTTGCATGAGCTATATCAAATGCTATAATTAAGGGCTCATCATGAAAATTGCCACCTATAATATTAATGGGATTAATGGACGTTTACCGGTATTGTTACGCTGGCTGGAAGTTGCTGCGCCGGATGTTGTTTGTTTACAGGAATTAAAGGCCCCCGAAAACAGATTTCCAGAACAGACTTTGTTAAAAGCAGGATATCATGCCATATGGCATGGTGAAAAAAGCTGGAATGGGGTGGCGATCCTTTCCAAATATGGAGAAATAAAGGAAACACGGCGAGGATTGGATGGAGATTCGCACGATTTACAAAGCCGCTATATTGAGGCTTTTATCAATGGAGTGGTAATAGGCTGCTTATATCTGCCTAACGGTAATCCTTTCCCTGGCCCGAAATTCGACTATAAGCTGCAATGGATTGAACGTTTATCTGCGCATGCTAAAAAACTTCAGGGTTTTGATTTGCCGGTAGCGCTGATTGGAGATTATAATATAATTCCTGCAGAAATTGATACTTATAAACCTGAAAAGTATCTTAAAAATGTGCTGTTCCGTCCAGAGTCGCGTAGATTATTTGCTGCACTTCTGGACACTGGCTGGAAAGATGCGATTCGCCATTTATATCCTGAACAAAAGATTTATACCTTCTGGGATTACTTTCGTAATGCCTATGGGAGAGATGCGGGATTAAGGCTGGATCACTTTCTATTGAATCCGGCATTGGCTGCGCGTTTAAATGGTGCCGGGGTAGACCGTGATGTGCGTGGCTGGCCACATTCCAGTGATCATGCCCCGGTTTGGATTTTGCTGGACGAGTAGTAAATCTTATTCTTTAAAAATTGTTATCCCTTAAGCGCCATACGGCTTTAAAATTATCCTATGGTAGTGGCAAGCTGAAACTAAATGTAGAGCCTTTGCCGAATTCACTTTCACACCATATCTGACCATGATGCCGATGAATGATTTCCGCGCAAAGATATAAGCCAATTCCAAAGCCAGAAATCGAATACATATGGTTTCCCTCCACACGATAATACCGGTCAAATATTTTAGCAATGTCTTCCGGTTTAATACCCATTCCATGGTCTTTTACACTGATTTTCGCAGTACCATTAGCTATGGAGCAGGTAACGTTAATTATACTACCCTGAGTAGAGTATTTTACGGCATTACTGATCAGGTTATGAATTACCTGTCCGATCTTATCCCGGTCGGCACTTAAAATGGCCGTTTCAATTGGGTCAAATATTACTTTATGGCTTAAAATGGTTGCTAAAGATTCCTCTTCTGATTCTTTGAGGAGCAAAGCAAGATCAAAGTTCTGGCGATCTATATGTATTTTACCAGACTCTAACCTGGAAATATTCAAAAATCCATTAATCATACCCGTCATCTTGGTTACCTGGGCATTTGCTTTCTCCAAGGCGTTTATAATAAACTCATCTTCCCGTTTTGTCAGCTTGATAAGCAATAGCTGCATGTAACCTTTTATTGAAGTGAGCGGCGTTTTTAATTCGTGGCTGACCATTCCTATGAAATCATTCTTGCGTATTTCATCTTGTTTTTTCTCCGTAATTTCATGAAGGATACCCGTAAAATAATCTCCACCTTCGCTATGCTGCATCTCACCAATTCCACGTACCCAGCGAATTTTACCATCGTGGTAACCAATGATGGGGTGCTCAGTGTCAAACCGGGTACCTTTAGTGAAAGCAGATTCCACGTGATCTGCAACTTCTTGCCGATAATCAGGATGAATCTGGTTAATAGCTGCCTCATAAGAAAATTCTTCATCTGGATAAAATCCAAAGAACTCCTTTAACTTTGGTGAGACCACAAGAGAGCGATCTTTAGCATTGATATAAAAAGTACCCAGTCCGGCAGCATCAATCGCTATGCGAAGATTTTCTTCTGCACGTTTAATTTCTGCGGCTGCCAGGTGCTGTTCTGTGATATCCATAACCACACCAGTAAAAGCTGAAAATGCACCTGATGGATCAACTTTTAAGTTTCCTATCGCCCGTAGCCAGCGCAACCGTTTGTCATTCAGTCCGATCACAGGGTAGGTGACGTCATAATCACCGTTATTATAAATAGCATTCTCCAGCTTTGTCGCTACATAACTACGGTATTCTTCGGGAATCTGTGCCAACGCCTGCTCAATAGAAAGCGATTGCTCAGGATGATATCCAAACAATTCCTTTAAACGGGCATCGGTAATGAATTCGCGTGTAACTGAGTGGATAAACCAGGTACCAAAATTAGCAGCATTAACTGCTAAACGAAAGGCCAGTTCACTTTCCTCAATTTTTTGCTGGGCCATAACAAGTTCCTGATTAACAAAGGCCAGTTCTTCATTCATTGCCAGCAATTCTTCGTTAGAGGCAGCGATTTCTTCATTGGTAGCAGCCATTTCCTCATTGGTAGCGGCCATTTCCTCGTTAGTCGCAGCCATCTGTTCGTTAATAGTTTGTAACTCTTTGGCGCTTTTTTCTAACGTGTCCTCCCATTGCTTACGTTCGGTAACATCCCGTGTGGTTCCGGCTACAGCTTCTACCTCACCTTGCTCATTAAGTACCGGTGTTAAAATGTAGTCATAAACCCGTCTGCCTAAAGTAGCGTGTGGAAAAGATACTTCACCACGAATGGGTTGTTTGGTCGCTTTAATCTGATCGATTTCCTTTTCATGCATCTCAGCATGCCATGGTTCGTACCCATTTTCTAATAACCCTTTTCCAATGGCAGTTTCCCAGGTTTTACCCCACATAGAAAGTAGTGCACTATTTGCATAAGTGAAACGGTAATCAAGATCAAAAACATACATCAAATCAGGGGTACCTGATGTAATTGTTTCATAAACTCTTTTTTGCTGGTCAGATTGCGCCCTGGATTCTCTTAAGGCTTCTTCAGCTTTTTTACGTTCAGTAATATCACTGGCTGTACCGAACCATTCCATGATCTCACCCTGGTCATCCATTATTGGAACCGCTCTTGAAAATGTCCAGCCAGGCGTGCCATCAGCCCTTATTACCTGATGTTCCAATTGAAATATTTTCTTTTCCCGTATGGCATCAGCTATGGCGGTTTTTACATTTTCCATATCCTCCGGATGGATATTGTCAGCCTTCCAATCAATTGTAGGCTCATGAGCGTCCTTTAAAAAACCACGGCCGTTAAGTTCCCGCATCACTTGCCAATCTGCACTCATGCTATAAATGACATCAGAAGTAGCGTTGACTAGCGCTCTGAAACGAGCTTCACTTGCAGCAAGTGTATGTTCATTTGATAAAGTTTTATTGATGGAGTTGGTCATAACTAAGAATAAAAACACGCAATAATCGTAAAAAAACAAGAAAAGATATAATTTGTTTTTCATCTAAAATATAGATTGTGAAAATCTTCATTTTAAGCCTGAAATAATTTCGTGTAAAACATTTGATAACAAATGGTGTTGATGCTGTAATCTTCATTTAAGACTGCGAAAAATTGGAAAACATTAAACATATTGGTATTCTCGGCGGCGGCCCGAGTGGATTATTCATGTTCAAACGATTGATAGAATCTGGTAGCACAGCGCTGATGATTAAGATATTTGAACGAAAAAATAAATTAGGATCGGGGATGCCCTATAGCTTGGAAGGAGCAAATGATGAGCATATTACCAATGTATCGAGCAATGAAATCCCACTATTGGTCACTTCACTTTCCGACTGGATTAAATCGGTTCCTAAAGATACGCTTGATAAGTTTCATATTGATCCGCTGCGTTTTAATGAATATAAAGTTCTTCCGCGGCTGCTTTTCGGTCAATATTTAACCGCTCAGTTTGAGCTGTTAAAAAAGATGGCCAGCAAAAATGGTATAGATTATCAGATATATTATAAAAGTGAAGTAACAGATATTATTGATTATCCGGATCAGGGCACGGTGGTTGTAGAAATAAACGGAGAAGAAGAATTCAAATTTGACAAGGTGATCATCTGCACAGGTCATAATTGGCCAAAAAGGCATGAAGGAAAAGTTCCCGGGTATTTTGATTCACCATATCCACCTGTTAAACTGGCATTAAAGCTTGACCATCCGGTTGCTATAAAAGGATCTTCCTTAACTGCTGTCGATGCGATCAGAACCCTTGCACGTCATAATGGTACTTTTGATAAGGATAATGACGGTAATCTTTCTTATCAATTACTGGATCACAGCCAAAACTTCAAGCTGATATTACATACAAGGAATGGAATGTTACCCGCAGTCAGATTTCATTTGGAAGATTCCCACTTATCCAATGATTCCTTATTGACTAAGGAAGAAATCGCTGAACATATCGCCTCAAATCATGGTTTCTTATCCCTGGATTACATATTTGAAAATGACTTTAAGTTGCCAATAAAAGAAAAGGAACCAGAATTTTATGAAAAGATAAAAGACATGAACCTGGAAGAGTTTGTTGAGGCAATGATGGAATTGAGAGAGCGGCTTGATCCCTTTCAATTGCTGAAAGCTGAATATGCTGAAGCTGAAAAATCGATTCTGAGAAAGAAGTCTGTTTATTGGAAGGAAATGTTGGGCGTCTTAAGTTTTGCGTTGAATTATCCGGCTAAATACCTGTCAGCAGAGGATATGCAGCGTTTGCATAATTCTTTGACCCCATTAATTTCGATTGTGATCGCTTATATTCCTCAAAGTTCGAGTGAAGAAATGTTAGCGATGTATGAGGCTGGTGTGCTGGAACTTATTCCAGTAGGGGATGATAGCCACATTGAGGCGATGGATGAAGGTGGTGCGACTTATCATTATACAGATGAGGCCGGAAACGAACAATCCATATATTTTAATACTTATGTAGATTGTGTTGGTCAGCCACACCTGGCTTTTGAAGATTTTCCTTTTAAAAGTTTATTAAGTGGAAGAACTGTTAGCCCTGCCAAGCTTAAATTTCGTTCTGCAGAAGAAGGTCAAAAAGCATTGGCTCATGGTAAAGAAGTAACAATTGATCAAAATGGTGACTATTATCTGAAAGTTTCAGGTATTACGATTAATGATCATTTTCAGGTAGTTGATTCGTATGGAGCGCTGAATGATCGCATTTATATCATGGCGGTACCTTATATCGGTGGCTATAATCCTGACTATTCAGGTCTGGATTTCAGTGAAGCGGCATCTGCTGCAATTATTAAACAATTATTAGTATAAAATGAACGAAGAAATATCAGGAGAACTTAAATTATATATGATTTTATTAGGCTCGAAAGCTCCCAAAAGGAATGTCGAGCAGCACGATTTCTTTTTTGGTATTGCGCGTAACTTGAAGGAACTAGTACCTTCCATTCGTTCTTTCTGGCCAGAAGCCGGGAATAGTATTCATTTAGATGGCTGGCGTGAGATCACGATGGTAGATGGCTATCAGGTTAAGGTTGTTTTAAAGGAGGATGCCCCTTTACTTTCATCGCCCTTATTTTCACCGAAAAAGCTTTTCTTCATTAACCTTGGAGGGTATCAGCCTGATATCCTGGAAGAACAGCATTATACGGTTTTGAGTGTTCATGAAGAACGCACACAGGCCATTCAGGAGGCCAAGAAAACGGTATTCTTTAAAAATAATAAAGTTAAAGGTGCGGGTTCCCATATTGATGAAAAATACGGAATAGATGTAGATGATATCTATAGAATAGAGGATATCCTTGCTGATGAGTTTAAAGAAAAGTATCATTTATTGATTACCCCTTCATCGGGACAGGAACAAGATACCATCAATTTAGGTTATCTAAAACTTGATAAGATCAAATGATAGTCAGAGAAAAATTAGCAGACTGGGTGGCATCGAAGCATGCCGGACAACTTATAAAACGCACCGGAAAACCTTACTTTGATCATTTGCTGGCTGTAGCTGAAATGGCGGCCCCAGCTGTGGCGTTTGGCTATGAGATTGGTCTTTGTCATGATTTGCTGGAAGATACCTATACTAATGAACAAGAACTGATAGCGGCTTTAATTAGCTTTGGTTATACGTTTTCAAATACTAATACAATCGCGTCTTGTGTAACTGAGCTGACTGACGTTTTTACAAGAGCAGCTTATCCCGAGTTGAGTAAACTGGAACGAAAAGCACGGGAAGCTGAACGTTTGATGAAAATTAGTGCTACTGCGCAGACCGTAAAATATTGCGATCTGATTTATAATATGGATTGGGTTTTAGAGTTTGATCAAAAGCATGCAGAGGTGTATTTAATCAAAAAGAAGTTATTATTGAATGCTATGGTTAAAGGCGATGCGGGCTTGCGACAACGTGCGCTGCATGCAATTGACAATGGGCTTAAAGGCGCATTTATTTTTTAAACCGGCAAAATAAAGCTGATTTACTCCTGTATATTTTGAAATATCTATGGTATGTTTGGATATTAATTTACCTGATAATAATCCAATCCAGTTAATGAGAAAGTGTTTCACTGTATTTTTTGCCTTTATCTTATTTCAAGCCCAAGCCCAATCCGTAAGTAACTATCTGGAAAAAATCAGGAATAATCCATCAAAGCTGACTGCTTTCTTCTCGCAAATGCCCAAGGGCGGCGATCTTCATCACCACTATAGTGGCTCTGTTTATGCGGAAAGTTTTGTCGATTATATCGTTAAAAATGATTACTTCATCAACCGGGAAACACTGGCAATAGCCGAAAAGAAACCGGCAGACGATAAAGACTGGAGCAAGCTGAGCGCCCTGAAAAAAGAGGGCCAATTGGAAGAATACAAATTCAGGCTTTTAAAGAAATGGTCTGTTAAAGATTATAATAACGTTAGCATTCCTTCGGATAAACAATTCTTTGAAACCTTCCCTAGTTTTGATGTCGCAAGTGAAAAAAATATTGACTCTGGCTTACTGGAAATAAAAAACAGGGCAGTCAAAGAACATGTCAGCTATATAGAAACCATGCTTGGCTCAGTTAAGTGTGAGCGTTTCAATGATTTGAGCTCACAATTTGATCCGAAATTTCATACTGTACTGCAGCAAAAAGATGAGCGGTATTGTCAAGCGCTGCTAGACACACTTTATGGTAAGTTCATGGAAAAAAACATCGTTTCCTGTGCGGATAACTTCAGTGAAAACACCATTAACAAATTACATCATGCCATGCATATTGATGATGATTCATTTATTATGCGTTACCAGACTTATACGGTAAGAACTTTAGAAGCCAGCGAAGTTTTCAAAAGGTTGCTGTTAGCTTTTGATGCGGCGAGTAAAAATCCGCTTATAGTTGGTGTAAACATTCTTTCTCCAGAAAATAATGAAGTAGCTATGCGTGATTACTGGTTGCACATGCAAATGTTCAAATACTGCCATAAAAAATATCCTTCGGTTAAGTCTACAATGCATGCGGGTGAACTTACACTTGGCCTGGTTAAGCCTGAAGAATTAACCTGGCATATTAGTTCGGCCGTTTATGATGCAGGCGCTTCGCGTATTGGGCATGGCGTAGATATTCCATATGAAGCGAATAGCTATGCATTGCTGAATTATATGAAAGAAAAAGGGATCGCTGTAGAAATCAACCTGTTCAGTAATGAATTTATTTTGAAAGTGAAAGGTGACCGTCATCCGGTAACACTTTATAAAGAATTTAATGTACCTATAGTGATCAGTTCGGACGATGCAGGAGTACTGCGAACCAATTTGACTGAGCAATATGTATTGCTGGCCAGCAGATATCCTGAGTTTACTTATAGTGATATTAAAAAGATCATTTATAACAGTATAAATTATTCTTTTATCAAGGAACCATCAGTGAAGACAAAGTTACTTGCGAAGCTGGACCGGGATTTTATAGCATTTGAAAAACTCGTTATCAATAACCTGCAGAAGAAAAATTAAACAAAATTTCGATTATGGTCAAGATATTAAAAGCAGCGCTTCTTCTGTTTTGTGCAGTAGCTGCGGGATGTAGTAAGAATAATAGTTCATTACCAGATAATCAGGTTAATCCTATTGTAGTTACCGGTAAAAAGGGTGCCGATTTTAATGTGAATAATCAGAATGGTACTTGGTGGGGAAATGTGATCAATCTGCAAAGCCACTGGTACTATACCTGGGGCACAGATATGCCGCTGCAGTCTGCTCCGCAAAATTGTGAATTTGTACCCATGTTCTGGGGTAGATCAAACGTGAGTGATGCGAACATTACTTATGCTAAACAGCTTGGAGTACAAGGGAAAGCAAAATTTATCCTTGGATTTAATGAGCCTGATTTGGGCGATCAGTCAAATATGACTGTACAAGAGGCATTAGCTGCCTGGCCAAAATTAGAGTCTATCGGTTTGCCTTTAGGTAGCCCTGCAACGGCCTGGCCAACCAGACAATGGATGTATGATTTTCTTGATCAGGCAATTGCGCAAAATAAACGTGTTGATTTTATCTGTGTACATATGTACGTAGGGACAGATGATGTTGCTTTTGTTAAAGTTTTACAAGATCTGCATGATAAGTATAAAAAACCGATCTGGATCACTGAATTTGCAACTGTTGCGAATAATGCAACAACCATGGCACAGAATCCATATACGCCTGAAATGGTGCTGGGCTTTATGCAAAGATTATTGCCTAAGCTTGAAGCGCTTGATTTTGTACAGCGGTATAGCTGGTTTTCTGGTTTACCGACCAGTGCAAGGCTTTGGTCTTCTGCACTTGTAGATGCGAACGGTAATTTGACGGAGTTGGGTAAGTGGTATGCTGCTTATAAGCCGAATACGGGGATTAAGAAATAGTTTATCCCGGTCGTGCTAAGGCCAGGATAAACTATTTTGTCAGGATAACTACTTTGCATTAATTTAATACCAGATTTTAATGCCAGAACCTGCTCGAAGTGTTGTGACGTCTGTATCTTTTGATAGCTGCAAAATTAGCTTGTAAAAGTTTGTTTTGCGGTGATGGATTTGCAGATTCGTAATTACCAACTGCTTTCATGGCCATAACCATATCATAATCCATAGCGACTTGTCCTTTATCAAAAGGTACATTGCCAGCGTTATTTCTGAACCATAATTTCCATTTGGCGCTTCCTGGCGTATAAACGTAAGTTGCAGTGTCAGTGTTTTTAGGGAAAGGGCCAGGCAATACGAATGACACAAAATTATCCTGTGCAGGACTATGACAGCTCATACAAGAAGATAAAGCCAGGTTTTTATAGACTTTGCCAGTGGTTAAATCGACTGCTTTTTGCGCAACCGCACCGTCATTCGGGCCGCTAAGCCTACCTCCCCAGCCTAAGGTCTCCTTACTGTAGAATGGTGCTTTAGGATTGATTATCGTTTCTGCCAATTTAGGATAAGGAGGGGTAACAGGGCTGTTTACATCCGGATCGTCGCCCCACATGGCGCCTAATGGTACCATTTTCTCCCAGAATGATCCTTTAGCATCTTTGTCGTATACAAAAGTGGAGTAAACCCAACCCGTTTTTGGAGATGTCTTACTGTCTTTAACTATCACATCCATTTGAAAGAAGCTGACTTTTCTTACCTGATATCCCTTTTTTGGATTTTCAGTTGTTGGAATGGTATCATAAACACTAAAGGTTTGTGCATCTTTCATCACAGGCCATTGCGGATAATTGACATTTGAAAAAGCGAACTTTACAATCACACTGCCTTCCTTAAACTGAGCGGCATCATTCAGCAAATTAACTTTTTGTCCGGTCTTACCCCAGATCTGCCCGACTGTATAAGCGGCAGTAGCATCATATAAGACCAATGCGTATCCGGCTTCATCTTCTTTCAGTGTGGTGAACATGTTTTTCGGGTTTCCATTTCCTAAGTAGGCACCTAGTATGGCCTCTCTGTCTATTCCAAGCCAAGGCTCGTTAAACCAGCCATATTTAGCTGAGGTCCACTTTTTATTGTCCGTAAAAAATGGAATGATGTTAGGCGCGATATGGCTTTTTAATGAGTCCATATAAGCAAATACATTGGTATCGGAGATTGGCTGACCGTTTAAAGCCTGTTGCCAGGAAGGATTGATAACGGGTTTAACTGTGGTTGGATAATCGTGACTGAGCACAAACAGAGGGCCATCGTATTGCTGTTTAGAAGGTACTGAATCTCTATAGTTTAAAAAGGCGCCATTTGTTGCTGAAGCTGCAGATTTGAGTTTGCCGTCTTTGGAATTGCCCTGGTTATTACAACTGTAAGCAATCAGGGCGATTGCGGGCAGTAAAATCAGGGTGGTGCAGAGGTTAATTGTTCTTTTCATATGGTTTGAATTTTAGGTTGATTACTTAGTTTTAACAGAGCGCAAGTTTCTTCTGGTAGCTGGTCATTTGGTTTTTATATAACAGGTGACTGTAGCCATTCTGGCTGAATCTTCTTATGAATAAAGTAAATTCTTTTATCTGAAAATTCCGGGGAGATATATAGCTGGATATTAAGGGTGTTTTAACCCTTGATGCGGGTATTTATACTATTTAATTAAATAGGGAAGGGGTTCCTGCGGAGGAATTGGCTATAGTTCCACATTTCTGATTTTGGGCTGTTTCGCCACGATCTCAATTTTATTATGGCTGTTATTTGCTTCCATGCTAAAAGCGGCCTGTGAAACCACAGCTAAAGTGGAATAATAAAATCAAATTAAACCTGCAATATACTCTTAAATGAAACTATTCAATCAGCGAAAAACAATATATTAATATCCTGATCAGTTTTCTTCTTTAACATCTTAATTACTATATGGCATATATTTTTATTTGGATTATATCCTTCTTAACTATTGCCGGTGTTATCATCCGGCCTTTTAAAATATCAGAAGCTATCTGGGCAGTAGGCGGGGCAGTTCTGTTGCTTATTGCAAGGCTCATTTTACCAACTGAAGGATGGTCGGGAATCATTAAAGGGACAGATGTTTACCTGTTTTTAACCGGTATGATGTTATTGGCAGAAACCGCACGTGAAGAAAAACTGTTTGACTGGCTGGCTGCCCATGCAACTAAAATGGCCAGAGGATCAGCTAACCGTCTATTTCTATTGATTTACCTGGTGGGGATAGTCGTTACTGCATTTTTATCTAATGATGCAACGGCTGTAGTACTGACACCTGCGGTTGCAGCTGCGGTTAAAGCCGCGAAAGTAAATAAGCCTTTGCCATATTTACTCATCTGTGCCTTTATTGCCAATGCCGCTTCGTTTGTGTTGCCTATATCTAATCCAGCTAATCTGGTGATCTATGGAGCCCACATGCCGCCATTATTGCAATGGCTGCCGCAATACATTTTACCATCGTTTTTTGCCATCGCAGCAACCTATTTTATGTTGCGCTTCACACAGCGTGACGCCTTAAAAGAGCGCATCGAAACTAACATTGTTATACCTTCACTTTCACAAGGTGGAAAAACAGCAATCATTGGTATTGCTGCAACAGCCATAATTCTGCTTGTATCCTCTGCAGTTGATATTCAGCTAGGTTTGCCTACCGCCATAGCTGGAATTTTAACCTCGGCAATTGTGATCATCCGGGCAAGAAAAAATCCATGGATGGTTATCAAAGGTGTTTCATGGGAGGTTATTCCACTGGTTGCAGGTCTTTTTGTTATTGTCGAGGCGCTCAATAAAACCGGAGTAACGCAATCAATTACAAATATCCTGTTGCATGCTAATGTAGTTCATGGAGTTACCAGCACAGCCTGGTATAGCGGTGTTATCATTGCTTTTGCTTGTAACCTCCTGAATAATCTGCCTGCAGGGCTTATTGCTGGTCATGTTATTCAAGCCGCTAATGCACCAGAATTGGTGAAAAGTGCAGTCCTGATAGGTGTTGATTTGGGCCCCAATCTTTCCATTACAGGCTCCCTGGCAACTATACTTTGGCTTGTTGCTTTACGCCGTGAAGGACAACATGTTAGCGGCTGGACGTTTCTAAAACTTGGCGCATTGATCATGACAGTAGCTCTTTTGTTCTCCTTAGCGGCTCTTTGGATATAACCTGGCAGTTTACCGGATGGAACCTCTCTGGCAGGACATTCATTGTGTTATATATCTGATGAAAAATTTCAGGGTACAGTTTTCAGAATTTCTTGTAAACTTGCTGTACCTTGATATTTAGCCCATAATTCTCATGCTTATTATAAAATACACACCGGTTTTCAGAGCGGAATGTATCGAAATCTTTAAAAGTAATTTACCTAAATTTTTTGCTCCGGATGAACTGCAATTATTCGAAGCCTTTTTAGATCATGATACTGAAGATAACTACTATGTAGTACAGGAGGATGGACATGTATATGGCTGTGGTGGCATCTTTTTAGATAAAAAAGCTGATGAGGCGCGCTTATCATGGGGGATGGTGCATGTCCGGCATCACCTGAAAGGAATTGGTAAATTATTTACACAGTATAGGATAGACCTCTTAAAGAAATTATACCCTGCGAAAACCTACAGAATTGATACTTCGCAACATACGGCTGCATTTTATGAGAAAAATGGTTTTCACACGGTGGATATTATATCAAATGGTTTTGGTAAGGGGATCAATAAGTATATCATGAAAATAGGTTAGTGTAAGGAGATTTAGCTATTGATGAATTTAGTATTTATACTTTTAATTTGGATAGGGAAGAGGTTCGTGTAAAGAAATCTTAGTTTGCTGAGCAGTGCGGATATTTGATAAGTTTAAATGTAATACTAACGGCATATTTTATTGTAATTTTAGTAAATTATTTTTCAACACAAATCTTTGTCTATGGAAAGTTTACCACTGGAATTCAAAATTTTAAGACGTATTAAGATGAAGCTGGATAAACTGATGTCTGATAGAGGTACCCCGGTTGAAATCAGATCAAACTTTTTATATGATTATATAATTAAAGATGAAGACCTTAAAAAAGTTTTCACTAGTCAAATGATGTTTAATCAATTTTTAAGAGCACAGCATAATGGTGGTAATTTAAAGCAAATAATTCCCAATTACAAGGTTGATACTTCAAATCACATTCATTATCAATGGCACTTTTATAAAGACACCAATATAAATATAGGCCAGGGAAAAGGAATTGAAGCTGTTGGTAGTCAATTGACTTATAAAGATAATGAGTTGATTGTTCCTGCTTCAGATGGAACATTATTGAGGACTCATCAAGAAAGAGGAATTTATGAGAAGCTTTTAAAATGTAATTATCTGACGATTGAATATGAGTTTCCTGTTTCAAAGTACGGTCATAAGAAGTATGCTGATTTTAGAATTTTGAACAGAATGACCCAGAAAATATATTTTTGGGAACATTTTGGTATGACAAATTCTGATGATTATATGGAGGAAGTAGCAAAAAAGCTTTTATGGTACAAGAATAATGGTTTTAAAACCGTTGAGAATGGTGGAAATTTAATTTATACCATTTATTCAGACGAGAATAAACTTCAGCGGGATACTGACAATTATATAAATATTATTATCAAGTAGAGAGAAGGATTTGGTAATCGAAATAGAATTTTGTTTAGAGGGTTTACCAAAATCATTTATTATAATAACCTGAATCAAGGTTTATTCAGTTACGGGAAACCGTAATTTATTCAAAGCATTATTATCGAAGTTAGTGTCTCAAAGATTATATTATGGGACTAATATTGCGCAGGTCGGTAAAGATCGGACCGGTAAGGGTTAATTTTTCAAATAAAGGAATAAGTTATTCAGCCGGTATTAAAGGAGCAAGGATAAATACAGGTCCAAGAGGAACCTATGTAACAATCGGTACTAACGGGATTTATTATAAGCAAAGAATTGGTGAGTACGTAAACCAAACTCATCAACCCACCTTAGTACAGACCCCAGGTATGCATACGATTACATCGGCGCATATCGATCAGTTGACCGATGTGGATTCTAAAGCTTTTATAGATGAACTCAGCGAAAAAGCTGGGAAAGTCTCACTCGTTACCTGGCTGGGAATATGGCCGATGATTGCTTTCGTAACACTACTTTCCATAAATTCATTTACTAGCCGTGAGACCTTGCTACAAGCTGGTGGTCTGAGAAAAGTTGCCACCATTGATTCTCATGTCGGTTCTAATATCCGTTCCCTTCCAAATGGGGATTCAAAGGTACTCAGGACTACAAAGTACGCTGAAGAATTCACGCTGCTGGATGAGACTAATAAGAAGTGGTTAAAGATCCAATTCCACGATTCGGTAGGTTATGTAGCTAAGAAATTAGCCAGGATTGGTGTTAAGGAAGATCCAAGAGAAGTCAGCTCGGAATTTTATTCAACTAACCCATATTATCTTTTGATACTAGGATCAGGATTACTATTCTTTGCGGGATTAATTTTTTTCCTCTCAAAACGGGACAAAAAGAGATTTGAAATGGAGCTCCATTATGAAATGGATGATCAGATGGCTATTTTGTATAAGGCTTTTGCCCTTCATTTCTCAAGCTTCAACTCTTCCAGCAGAAAATGGCAATATCTGCACACGAGGAACAATGAAGACTGGAAACGCAATGCTGGGGCTGGAAAACTGATTAATAGAATTCCAATCGCGTCAGTTTTGGCACATAAAACGCCCATTAGATATTTCAAGACCAATGTTGCTATGCCATATATCAAGCTCAAGAATACTGAACTGTTTTTTCTGCCAGAACGCCTGCTGATTCGCAGAGGGAACCAATTCGCAGCAGTGTTCTACAAGAATTTGGTCATCGAGAACATTAGTACCCGCTTTATAGAGGATCAAGTAGTGGCAGCGGATGCATTGATAGTAGACCATACCTGGAAGTATGTCAATAAAAATGGCGGACCAGATAGGCGGTTTAACAATAACCGCAAGATTCCCATTTGTTTATATTCCGAGTATACACTCAGTTCCAGAACAGGAGTTTACGAGACGATCTGCACATCAAGGATCGGTGCATTCGATGGATTTAGTAATTATTTAAATAAGATCGGTCAGCTTCAGTCGGTGATGCATAGTGGTGTTCAGATCAATTAGGTTAGAAAGAAAATGCATGCGCTTTCAGGAACACTTCATATAAGACGTCTTTATAAACTAGTTATGAATAACCACAGCCTTATTGGAAAGATTATTTGTGCGTAACATTTTAGTAAAGAGTTTAGGTTATTGAGGTCAGAACGAAATATTGTAATAAGCTCTTTTCGCTTCTATGACTTATAAATAAGGGAATAAAGTTAAATTAGCAAACTATGTCTACACAAGAAAATTTGATGATGCCCATTTAGATAAGATAAAGGTGAATAATATTGGTTTTGTTAAACCAAATGAAGTCATGAATGGAGCACTTATCTCTGTAATTTTTAACGATGACCTAGTCATCGAAGACTTCATTTAAAAATTAAAATAATAAATTACAAAATGAATCAACTATATCCCTCAGGCAAGCTATGCTTTTCTTTTTTATGTACACTGCTTTTTTCTCTTACTTCATTGCAGGTTAGTGCGCAGCTTTTCAGCCAGGATAGTTTAAAACTCATCTCCCGTCAGTTTACTTTCACTGAAGGGCCGGCGGTAAATTCAGAAGGCGATGTTTATTTTACGGACCAGCCTAATAACCAAATCTGGAAATATACCACAAATGGGATACTTGCTTTGTTTATGAATAAAGCCGGCCGCGCAAATGGAACCTATTTTGATCAACATGGCCAGCTGCTGGTTTGTGCGGATGAAAACAATGAGTTATGGTCTGTTAGTGAAAATAAAAAGGTAAAAGTACTGCTGTCAACTGTAGATGGCAAGAAACTGAACGGGCCTAATGACCTTTGGGCTGATGGTAACGGTGGAATCTATTTTACAGATCCTTATTACCAGCGTGATTATTGGACAAGGAAAAAGCCGGAAATTGAAGGACAGAAAGTTTATTACTTGCCGCCTGGTAAACAGGCTAAAGTAAGAGTGGTAGCAGAAGATGTAACCAAGCCAAATGGTATCGTAGGCTCAGCAGACGGTAAATATTTGTATGTTGCGGATATTGAGCGGAATAAAACCTACCGTTATACCATTGGTGAAAACGGTGATCTAAGTGGCCAGACGCAGCTCATTAATCAGGGTGCTGATGGAATTACGCTCGACAGCAAAGGGAATTTCTATCTTGCGGGCAATGGCGTTACTATATTTAATTCCGAAGGCATACAGATTGGTCATATTGAAGTAAAAGAACCCTGGACAAGCAATGTGTGTTTTGGTGGAAAAAACCGGTCGGATCTGTTCATCACTGCTTCAACCGCGATTTATACGATTCCAATGCGTGTTAAGGGAATAGAATAAAGAACTGTGGAATATCTTTGGGCATCAACCACAAAAGGCGCAATCTTCTGCGATTTTTTGATCAGGCCAGAAGTTTATTGGTGAGTACGGCAGATTAAAATCTAATTATCATAAGGTAGCGCACCGTCAATTCAATTTGAAGATATATTATTAACTAGTGATTGCAGTCACTTACAATTATCTGCGCAGGCTTTTTTTTTAAAACTAAAATCTGTAAGATTAATTTCCAAATTTTTCCTGCTATCTGGTTTGAGCGGTTAATTAAATTTACTTATATTTACGAAGAGCATGGATGGTTTATTATAATTTTTGTGCCATTCTTCATTATATCTGATTTTCTAAATTTAAGCCATCCGGTTTTTCCATTACCGATAACATGACAACAAACGCAGACGAACCCCGATATTCAATTGCTGATCCTTACCCATGGTATAAATGGATTCAACAGGAAAAGCCCATTTATAAAACGCCCGAAGGTATGTGGATGATCACAGGCTATGAGGATGCGATGATGTTATTAAGCGATCCCCGTTGTTCGCATTGGGGGCAGGACAGCAGAACTTTTCAGTATTTGAGTCCGGTTGAAAAAGCCATTGCGCAAACATTACATGCGCTGGCACCTGGTAGTACACCCGCATTTCGCAAGCAGATCATGCATCAGCTTGCGGCCAGAACGCTCCAGGTCGATGAAGATGACATGAAGCGGCAAGCAGATGAAATTCTTGATGGGCTACGTTCTTCCTCTGGTATGGAATTCATGAATGATTATGCCCATCCATTTACATTCGGAACGATTTGCCGGGTGATGGGAGTGCCGCAAGAAGAGGTGGGTGAGTTCTCCGAAATAGTGGGTCGCCTGAAGGGGGGGTACCTCAGTTTTATTGACGAAAAATCATGGTCAAATGGTGGGGACGAACAAAAAAAAATATTCATCGATACGCTGCGAAGGCTGATCGGATTGAAACGGCAAACGCCTGGTAATGATTTATGCAGTGCTATCCTCGCCGTTGTGCCAGCTGATGACCCGGATGATTTTAATCTGATTTCACTAATGGTGTTGCTTTTTTATGCCGGCCACCAGAATATGATGAATTTTATGGGAAATGCTTTGGTGGCGCTACAAGGCAGAGTCGAAGATCAGTCAAAGCTTCGCGAAAGCCTGCCATTTGCAATAACAAGTGTGGATGAACTGATCCGTTATGATTCTCCGCTGCAATCCGTTTTGCTAATTACTCAGGAAGCTATAAATCTTCACGGCACTACTATTCCTGCCGGTAGCCAATTGCTCGTTAGTATAGGTGCGGCAAACAGGGATCCTGCAAAATTTGACGACCCGGATCAATTAATATTAGCGAGAAGACCAAACCATCTTGGTTTTGGCGCGGGTGCTTTCAGGTGTATAGGTGCGAGACTTGCGCAAATTCAGGGCGGTATTGGCCTGCACCGTTTTTTTGCGCATGTGAGCTCTTACGCTCCTGTTGCTGATCATATAAGCTGGAGTCATTTCAGCGTTCAACGCGGACCGTCTTCTATATTATTGGATATAAACTGGAATCATGAAAGATGAACTGGCCACCGAGGGTGGTTTTATTGAGCGGTACGATCACATGATCCTGTCTGATACTATGAAAGCCATGTATGGCAATTCAGGTTTTTATAATGTAGGCGATTGGACCAACAATCCTTCGACCCTGGAAGCTGCATGCGAGGCGCTTGTGATCAAACATCTTGATCAGGTAGCAATGCAGCAGGATCCCATTAGCATATTGGATGCGGGGTGTGGACTGGGAACAGGTTCTGAAGTCATTGCCCAACGGTTCGGCAACGCGCACGTTGTTGGTATCAATATTTCTGAAAAACAGATATCGTTTGCACAGGAGGTCCATGCTGGCATTGATTTCCGGGTGATGGATGCTACACGAATGGAATTCCCGGACGAACATTTTGATTTAATCGTCAGTGTTGAAGCTGCATTTCATTTTGATACCCGAAAAGATTTTCTTGATTGCGCCTACCGAAAACTTCGTCCAGGCGGTCAGCTTATTTTTTCGGACATGTTATTGAACAATACCGATTGGGTTGGAAACTGGTCTGTGCCGGATGCGAACCTGATTACTGATATAAATAATTATACTGAACTATGCACCGGCGCCGGCTTTCAATTACTCCAATGCATGGATATCAAGCAGTTTTCCATACAGGGATTTTGCAATTATCTCCGTACTTCAATGCAGCTGACAGCGCTCGCCGATGGGCTTGAAAACTCTGTTATTGCCTACCTGCTAACGAGTTTGAAGAAACAATAAGCATAAAAAATGAGGGTCGTTATGGGCACAATTAACCAATAAATTTTTGATATTCCGGCGATGCACTCATCAACCGGGATGCCAGACTATTTAAGAATGCCTGATTGCCTGGGTTATCCCATTACAGCCCGTACATAGTCGTTCAGGAAGAGGTTGCCGGGATCCTGTTTGGCCCTAAAGCTTTCGAATGCGTTTACCCGGCCATTTTGCTGGTTTCTGCGCTTCGCGAGCTCCTTCATAAAGCCAGCGTTGAATGGGGCAGAGTAAGATCCTGCAGCCGCGGCCGGATCATAAAATCCAAACATCTTTCCATTATGTGTGATACCGCCCATCGCTACCCATTCACGTTCAATACCGGCAAAAAACTGTAACATCGGAATGGGGTAGGCAGACGCTACTGTAGGCTCAATAAAGGCTATAAGATCAAGGTTCACAAACGTTGAATTTGGATTGTCGGTATAGGTTCCTGCCAATGCCGCGTTCCCTCCTTTTATAAACCGGAACTCCATAGGTGCAACGACCAGAAAATCATTTGATTTTTTCAAATGGTCTGTCACTACATTCAGGCCTTTCCATACCAATTGCATGCCTGCATCACTCAGATCCGGCAATTCCACAAAATAAGACATAAACATTACCCTTGCTGCCTTACTAAGCCACAGGTCAGAGTATTTTGCTGCCGCAACGTCAAAGAGTTTTTCTATTTCACCATAAGCGAGATCCATCACTACTGATGCCGCAAACGTACTTCTGGAAGCCTGAGCCAGTAACCCCGCAGCCTGTCCAAAAGGTTCGGCTATGCCTTCCAGTGGTGCGCCATATGCATCACTTTTGGCCATTTCACAGGCATTGGGAACTGTAGATGAAATGTTCGGCGTTTTTGTAACAGGATCTGAATCTACATCCCACCTTAAAGACAGATACTTGCTGGAGTAGGGGTTATAAAAAGTCTCCATGCGTGTATGCTGTGCTACCAGTACTTTGAATTTTGTAACAAACGAAATTTGATCGCTGACTACGAACGTTTCCCTTTCGGGTTTTATGGTGGTGGCCCATGGGCGATCCATTACATCGATTGTAACTGATGTAACAATACCCAATGCACCCATAGAAACTCTGGCGAATTGTATGGGCTGCCAGCCGTTAATAGCCGGGGTATTGGAATCAATAGTGCTCACACTACCATCCGCGGCCATAATGGTAAAAGCTGAAGTTGTTTCCGAAAAGATGGGGGCGGCCGTAGTCGCACCATGCACATCCACAGCTGTCATCCCTCCCAGACTAAAAAACCCTCCTGCGGTGGCAGTGATCAGCATTTTATTATTCGATGTAAGAAATGTATCAAGTTCATCTTCGCGGACACCAGTGTTTAGCGTCACCTTCTGGCCAGATGGGTCCATCATGATATGCTGACTGCCTGCAGGGCCAAGATCGGCATAGCAGGACATATCGATCAGCCAGTTTACTTTATTAGAAGTATTACCGTTTCGGTTGTCATCTGTAACAAGCGGTGGCTGTGAATGCCGCTGGCCGGAAACGCGCACCTGGACGCCTGCAGTAGAAGCACTCTGCAGAATGGCCTGCAGATCTGTACGGTTTTTTGGGTAATAATAAGTCTCTGCATTTGCAGGGGCATTGTAGCTAATATTCCTGCTCCAGTTATGCCACGGTAGCAATACAAGTACCGGATCCCAGGCGACGTTGCTTACATTATACTTTACATTCAGGCCATTGCCCTTCTGGTACTGGAATACTTGCGGCGCTTCGATATCCTTGCCCCACATTACGTATACATACAGCTGTACTGTGGCGCCATCCGGTACCCCTAACTGCGCAGGATCTACCGTTTTAGAAGTAAGCCCATTGATATCGCCAGTTTGGATCGACAATTTTTTGGGGTCGCTCCCAATCTGGTACTGTAGCTGAATTCTTGCAACGAATGCCCCCGAGTTTTCCAGGGTGATCATTCCGATTTTTTGTAGTGACATAGCAGTTGTTTTGCGTGTTTTTAATGTTTACAAATACTTTTTGCTTACTAAGCCATTTTTGTAAAATGGCTATACGATGATCATGTTGAAACTTAAAGCAATGCGCTCGCTGGATGAAAGATTCTGGCCTACTGAATGCGGTACTTTGCTGTTAAACAAAATGAGGCGCCGATCCTTCGGTGTATACCTTACTGTATTGAAGTTTTCGGATTTCGTACGCGCTGATGCCCATAAATTGTCCGATAGCTCTTCAAACGAAAGATCACCACAACCCGGGGCAGTACTGATGTAATAAACACCACTGATGTAAGATCCGTCATGTGTGTGCATACGTTCATAATTTCCAGGGGAGGAAATACTGATCCATGAATCGGAGATGGCGTACTTGTTTCCAGGCCGGGTTTCCAGGATATCAAGAAATTGGCTGATCTCCTTCACCAGTGCATTGTGCAAAATACCAAATTCGCTGCGTGCAAAAATGTCTGGAACAGATCCGTACGTAGTGTACAAATTGGCTCTGGTAGAAATAGGGAACTCCTGCCGCAGCGAATGAGCGGCTTCAACCAGCCCCCCGTTCGCTTCCTTACTAATGAGGTCGTCTTTATAATAAAATGCTTTTGGAAAGAAATATTCTACAGGCATATCTGATTAAATCATTGGTTCAAAGATGAAAAAATAGTGTCTCGCTCCATGTTACATTTTCACGAGGCAGCTTTTAAATAAAGTTGTCAATATTTGATCCGGTTTGAAACCTGCAATCCGCCAATTGATCCGCTGAGCGCCGAGCTGAATACAACCTGGCTAAGACCAGCATCCCAGTTATTGCCAAGTGCCAGGTTCTTGCCGGTATTGATGGAAAATCCAATGGCCTCGCTCTTAATAACGCCGGTTCCAATTCCCTTAGCCAAAGCTCCCCATCCTGATGCTACAGGCCCGTTGGTTGCCAACCCTGCAAGTGCTGCGCCTTTCTCAGTGACCCATGCGCCTGCCTTCACAGCTGTTGCCACTCCAGGCTGACCGAAAACTTCTAATATTCCTGCGGTTGCGCGCGCGGTAGCAGTAAATTCTGTAAGTGCTACCTGGGTTGATTTTGCTGCAATACCCAAACCAGCTCCGAAACCTCCGCTGAGTGCACCAGTAAGCGCACCAATGCCCATTTGGATACCATAATCTTTCCAGCTAAAATCATCGAAGTTAAAAGCCGAATAGGTAATCGAACTCACGCCGGCTCCGTAGAAGACACCGGAAAGTGCCGCCAGTCCAATGGACGCTGGTGTGCCCAATCCAAGCGTAAGTACATCGAGAACCGCAGCCGCTACATCGATAACAACACCTATCAGGATTTCTACAGCACCAATAAATATTCCTGCGATGGCACTAAAGAAACTACCGATGGAGAACATACCGGTTGGATCAATAAACAACACCGGATTGTTGGATGCATAGATATAGGGACTAAAGTACTGGCGGCCGGGATCTGTTGCAATGAACCGTCCGATTGCAGCACTGTAGAAACGGGCCCTGTAATTATATAACCCTATTTCCGGATCAAATTCCTGACCGGTGTACAGGTAGGGCAGGAACCCAGGACTCGGCTCATTGACATTTGACAAAGCTCCAAATGTGAGGTACTCGTATGAGGCAACCACATTTCCACTGAGATCGATAACCGCCCTTGCAGACCCAAGATGATCTTTTAGGATATGGTACAGCGTTGCAGTGGTACCGTCAAACTTTCGCATAGCGATGAGACCGCCCGGGCCATAGGCATAGTTTACAGAAGATCTTGTTTTTCCATCTGCACTGATGAAGATCTCCTGTAAAGGCATCGTGCTTGTACCCCGTACGTATAATTTTGTACCCGCACTAGCTCCTCCCGTAACGGTTTTTAGCAATCGTTCGTTACGGCAACCGTACGTGAAATTCAACGTGGCACCACCCGGTGTGGTATCTGCAATACTTACAGCCAGCATAGAAGCAGGGTCGTAAGTAAAGCCCAGGGCAAACTGTTTGCTGATCTTTGAATCGGCTGTGGTCATGGAAATGGGGTTCCCATTGTGGTTATAGCCAAACTGTGCGATCACCTGTGAGTTATTGACGTCACTAATGGTATTTACCTGTTGGTTACCTTGGTTATAGGCGTAAGCACAGGAGATACTGCTACCCGAAAAGTTCTGTATGTTGCCGTTTGGATCATAACTCACATCTGGTGCCGCGGATGAGCTTGATGGTGAGTTTGCCGGGGCTTTCGCGTGCTGTAGCTGTCCAATGGAGTCGTAGGCATACTGTAGCTGTTCATTGGCCTGGCCACTAACCTGGGCAGCAGCAGAGGCAATGGTGCCATCAAAATATCCTGCGCCGCCATAGCCTCCTGAGGTGTAAGTAAGGGTTTCCTGAAAAATACTCGAGCCGCCCTGATTCTGATTATTAATGTTCAGCAACCAGTTTGGTGCATTGAAACCATAGGTCTGTTTAATCGTTGCATTTGTGAGCGCAAGATGATTTTCCAAAGGTGTACCCGCTGCATCATAGCTGAAATTTCCGATCGTACTGGTTCCCGATTGCCCAGGTGTCCGGGATGATATCTCGTCGGTAATGCCGGTAATCTGGTTCAATGAATTTAGTTGGTAAAAGACAGCATAGTCATAGGTTTCATTCGGATATTTAATTTGGGTAATGGTACCAACATCATTATATCCGTAATTAACAACCCGGTCGTTACCGCTATCAAAAGATTTCACGGCCAGGGTGTCGGAAATTGCATTGCCAAAAATATCGTAAGCCAGGATTTCTGTTACATCTGCTGTTCCGGTAGTACCATTATTGGCTTGCATGGAAGAAATCCTGCCGATTGCATTTGAACCGGTCACACCTCCATCATACACGTTCTTTTGTCTCCAGGTCGGCGTATGCTGTGGCCAGAGTGGATCAGTATTGGCATATTGTTGCAACTGCCGCTGGTTCCAGGTTCCTGCAATGTAGCCGGTTTCAACCGGGCGGAAGAGGAGATCATATTTTATATAAATGAAGTTTCCATCTGCTGCTCCCTGCGGATCCTGTTTGAAGCGAATATTCCCCGCCTGGTCATAGATAAACGTAGCTGGCGCATTCGTTCCCTGCTGCAACGTAAGTAGCTGGTTTAAATAATCAAAAGTCTGTAATGTTACCCAATCGTTCTGCACAGAATTGGCAGGTGGGTTGAAATAGTTTGGAGAGCGGACGATTGTTGGGTTGCCAGCGTCATCAAAGCCGGTTTCATTTTTGATTTCAGTGCCGGTAGCAGACACATTTTGGATCACCTGATCCAGCAACGTGCTCACCTCGTAGAAGACGTTGCCGTTGGGATTCGTTGTTGTCTTTTTCGAATAAGACATAATTCCCGGCTGGCTAACGGCAGCACTATAACTCGTATGGGTGCATTTGCCACCATTTACCCTAAAATCTTCGCCAGGTACACTTTCCTGAACTACCCGGGCAAGTGGGGATGTTTCAAATGTTTGCCTTGCAAATGGATAACCATTATCAGCAGGATAGGCCGTGCTCACCAGGCCTGTCATGGTTCCCGCAGTCCAGTTCATGGTGGCAAAACCGCTGCAGTAGCTAAACATCGGGTTTTGTTGGGGAGAAAGGTATGCCTGTTTCGTCCTTACTGACATTCTGCCCAGGTTGTCGGACACCAGCTGACCAACTACCATTTGTGAGCCAGCATATTGCTGCGCCTGGATATGCATGCCATTTGCATCGTCGAATGCGATAGCAGCCATTGGCGTTACTGCCGTAGCGATTTGTGAAATGGCTACTTTGTTGCCAAAGAAAATCGTGGGCACACCAGAAAAATTAGCAGGTGCCGTATAACTGAAGATCATTTTTCCATCTGCCCAGAAAACAGCGGTCGACTGGCCGGAAAGCAATGTCCACTGCTTGTTCATGGTATAGACTGCGATGTTATCGCCATCCAGTTTCAGCGCATAACGGTAAGCGTTGCCGGGACTGGTAATCGTCCAGCCTTTGCCCGTGGCAGCACCTTTGCTGATCGTAGCAGTTGCAGGAAGCAGAAAGCCGGAATTATTAAATGCACCGCAAAGAGCGTCCGACAAGGTACCTGCATCAAGCTGGGCTGCAAATGGATTCTGGGGAAGGTTAAATGCACGTGCATCTACAGCAGGCAGCACGTTTGCTCCGGTTGAATCCAGTAATTGCCAGGAAGTTAATTGCGGGTTCCACTGAACGGTAAGAGCCGATCCCAGGCGAATGCCCAATGGCGTAGCAGGTATTTCCAGCAGATTGAATTCAACATCCAACGCATAATCTGAGGTCAGACTATTGCCGGCATAGGTGAGCGAGCCTGCTGTGCCAGCTGATTGCTGCGTAAGGACGGTGCCAGTTACATCCCAATTGCCGGCTCCTTGCTGCCATACCTGGGACCACTCTGAGCCACGTGTAAATTCGGTGAGCTCGCCGCCATTGGTCCCGGTAATCGTGACTGAAGAATTGGGGTTTGTGGTAGCAAATACCCCCAGGTTTCCACTACGGGACAAGTAACCATTTTGAATTTTTGAAGTCCTGTCTGCCGCATTGGTAGCTAAAATTTCCTGCTGGAAACTGTCCAGTATTTTACGGCTTGTTTCGCCATTTGCGCCAAGTACTGCTGTAGGCTCTTCTAAAGTATTATGATAACCGTAAGCCTCAATAATACAAGCTAACGGTGTGAATCGCAGATTATCTACAAGCACATTGCAAGCGGTGTTCCCATTTTCGCAAGTGATGGTAATCTGCGTATTGTCTTTGGGGTTGGGAAGATCAATTAATTGGGATAAATATACCCACTTGCCAATGGTATCAGGGAAGTTGACAACAGACGAAGTGCCGCCGGCAACCGATATTTGCCACCAGGCATTACCGGCGCTATTGTTAAATGTTGAAGGTTTTTTAACCCAGGCAGAAAATATATATTGCTGATCCTGACGGATAGGGGTAAATGAGCCTTTCAAGCCTGCTGCACCGGTGCTACCGGCTGAAATGCTTAAACTATTGATACCAGTATGGGCATCCACTACTGGATGTTGACTGTTGGGAATAATAGCGCTGCCAGATCCAATCACCCAACCAATTGGCGTTTCGTAAGTTTCAAAACCATAATAACTCACTTCATTTCCCGAAAGGCTGCCGTTTGGAAATTTAGCAACCAACGACTGCTGGTTTTTATCATAAATGAAAGAGGAGACAAGCTGATTGCCATCTACCTGCTCTGTGATGAGGTTGCCTGTACCTGATCTGGAAATAATTTTAGTCTTTAATCGCCATGAAGCTGTTGGCGTGTCGGGGGGGAATTGTGGTGCCACAATGCCCGGTGTCGTCCAGTCAAAAATTTGATAAGCAGCCAGCTTGCAGGAACCGGAACCGATACAATCGGTGTTCACAGTGTTATTCGCCCAGTTACGGAAAATGGTCGCCTGACTCTTGATATATTTCCTTGAACTATTATCTGCCGGCGCTACACTTTGAGTTGTCATGGCCACCGTAGAAAACATATGCAACTTGTTGAACGAAGCAGCATATGCCGGAACCTGGTAAGCGTATAAGGTTTCTGTGCGAAGATTTTTCTGTACCCCATCAGCATCATAATAAGATTTTTCCTGCGATAGTAATACGCCAGTGGTCTTGTCATAAGTGCCAGTTGACCATTGCACGATGCCATCTTTCATGTTGGCCGTCTTTTCGCAACGTGCATATCCGCCCAGAAGATATTTACCAGATGCATCTTTTGAATAGACCGTCCAGTAATTCAGCTGCGACGATACAAGGCTGCCGTCGTCTGCAAAATCTTTTTGGCCCAGTTGAATTCCATTAAGGATATTCTGAAAATTCTGGAGCCCACCGGAAGGATAAAGCGTCGATTGCTGAGCCAGTCCGTTTGAATAGTAAAACTGACTACTTCCTTCTGGTGTGGATGTTGGCAAAGCAGCTTTCTCTTTAACGCCGGGAACCACAATTACCAGTGGATACTGCGCCACGCCCATCAAGGCATTGTAGGCAATTTGTGACTCGGGGGAATTCGCATAATAGTAAGATTGTGTAAAACTTTGTGTGGCGTCATATTGATCCTCAATCACCAGGCAGGCCACGGGTGTATCCGTTACCGACTGGTTGAAATTAACTTCATCCAGGTTCCATAAGTCCATTGTCGGGCTCGCATCGAAAGAAGCTGCAGACGAAGGGTAAGTAACCAGGAAGCGGCCGGCAACCAGCAGTGTCCCGGCGGTGCCATTGGGCACGTATGATTTTACATTATTCAGCTTCTGCGGCACTTGCGCAGTCCCGTTTTTTAAAGCTGCTACGTAGGATGATGCTGTATTGTCGCTGGCATCCTGGTAGCTAATAAATCTCGGGCCCCGGTTTTGGAGGCTTTGCGGATAATTGAAACTGCCGAGTTGTGTTGACAATGCGCGCCAGGTGCCGTCTGTACTCCGGAAATATATGGTTTTGCCCACTGTCATATAATTACCAGAAACACTTGGGTTGGTCCCGGATGGAACATTTGACAAAATAGACCAGGAGCCGGCATTGGGATTGAAGGCCGCCCATTGATTGGCCGCAGAACCACTGGCTGGAGAAAGAATGGATATATCCTCACCAGTGGCCATGTTTAAACCGATTGTAGCGCCTGGAGACGAAAAGCTTTTCTGATTCCACACAGAGCCGTAACGCTGATCGCCGCCGGCATCCCGCAACAGTGCCAGGTTATTATTGACAGTGGATCCAACAATGGATGTCTGGAATATTTGATAGAGCAGATTTCCGTTTACAACGGGCGAAGACAAATCAACGGAGCCTGGTGACGACGAGTTTAAGACAAAGAAATCCGCGTCCCAGTTAAATAACCTGACGCTATAGTTAATAGCTGTACTGGTAGTAGTTGTAGCATATGTAAGTACCAATGAGTTTGGCGTGGCGCTTACCGCGAGATAGGCCACATTGGTAGGCTGATCCACTATTATATCAATATCACTTAAAGTCCATGTGCTGCCGGCTTTCCATGTGCCATCTAAAGCGCGGTAAAACAGGTAATTTTTCAGTTGCCGGGAACTCTGGAGGTAACAGGACACTGCATAAAAATTCTGAGCCGCAGTAATGGCAGCCAATACGCAATCTGAAGAATTGGGCAGCAGCGGAGATCCGTTTCCATTCCACATTCCATCCTGCCAATTATACGAGAATCCCTGTACCCGGGTGGTGGTATAATCGGTGTTATAAGCCACTACAAAACTTTCTCCGGCAACAAAGACCGACTGGGCTTTTGAATTGGCCTTAACGGTAAGCACGAAAGGCTGATTATTGTACATGACCCAGGTTCCGAATTTTAAATCCTTTCCTGCGTCATCGTTACGGAACAGGTACAATTCATCGTTGCCGGTGGAGCTGTTGCGGAGAGAAAGCGCGAAGAAATTCTCCGTTGTCTGTACCATCAGGCTATCGGTTGCTACCGTTTTGCTAATGCTCATAGTCTGGTTGACCCACTGTCCATTCCACGACTGGATTTTTACCTGTACCTGGTTGCTGCTCTGGTAGGTGAAGACAACGTAATTGGATCCAAACCAGACGCGGGGGATACTGCCTGTGATCGGATTTTGTAGCTGTACTTTTTTTGATGAATTACTAGATGTTATGGTCTGTGCTTTGTATTCAAACGATGCCTTGCCGCCTTCGGGATATACGACTGCGCTTAGGGCGCCAGGATTGGTGCTGGACGGATTTGCGGGGAAATATTCAAAATTCATTGCAGGAAGCGTCTCGCCATTGTTGGTGTATTGAAACACGGACTGAAGACACCGTTTGTACATCAACGAATAATTGCTGTCTGATGAGGCAGCATTATTCATGAATTCGTAGGTAAACTTCATGCCCGATAGTGGGTTGCCATCTGCATCTGCCACGTCAACAGAATCTAAAAAATAGGTTTCATACCTGTCTTGATAGGCGTTGGGAGAGGGCGGAGCTATCTGGGTGTGTAACGGCTGATATTCAACGATCGGAGTGCCGTCATCTGCGCTGCCTGGATTAAGGATACCGAATTTATTTCCATAATTCAAAGTAATGACCCGGCCGTAACTGTCAACTACTTTCCCCAGATAAGAAGCCTTGGTATAGGAAAGGCTTGAAGAGATTAATTTCTGCGCTACATTGATATATTGATAATGAATTGAATTGCCCATTGGCGTCACAATGGATACGAGATTCCAGGCTGTAGGATAAAGTACCTGCGTTGCGCCCACATTACTGGAGCCCATCCAGTTTCCCCAGCTGATACCCCATTGGGTTCCATTTGAACTGGTGTCATTTCCAGCACCGTAAGTGTAGGTAAACCCATCTTCTTTGATGATGATCCAAACCTTCAATACAGGATTATACTGTACAGACCAAAACTGGAAATTCCGCAGTTGAAATATCCAGTTACCGCCTGCGGTTTCTCCGGTTTTTACCATTGGATTGGCGCTGCCGCCGGAGACCATGTAGTACGTATCGGATGTTACCGATGCGCTTCCCGCTTTGTCTACTGTAATCATTTCAATAGGCATTTGCCAACCTAAACCCAGAATGCTGGTAGGAGCCTCCGTATTCCAGGTATTTAAATTGTTTTTTATATTGCTGGAATAAAGAACAGATAGCTTTACATCAAGGCCTTCGAGCCCCGGTAAAGTCATAAGATCCAACGGCATGGATACACAGCCGCGAAATTTGTTGACACTGCTCTTAATGTTTCCTATTGCCGTTTTATCAAACTCAAAAGAGTGTAATGCAGGCACTTCAGATTGAGCAGCACCGCTGCTGTTATTTGATGATTTAGTAGACATAATGGGATGGTTTTATTTTACGGACTTGTGTGATTGAAGTTGGATATCTGTATTTTTCCGGCTAAAATGTCAGCGTTTTATTTTTTAATTCAGAACAGTAAACTGTCTTTCGATTTTTTCTGGAGAAAGGGGCTCTATTTGCCGTGGAATAGTTTTAAAACAGGTTCCTTCTTTGGGCAGGGTTGTCATCATATGCCGTAGGTAGAAGTCATCCGGAACCTGGAATACATTTGTTTTCGCAGGGTCTGCCTCTTCATCTACATGGCAGCAAAGCAACGGTAAATGGGCTGGTATGGCTACACCTGCAGCAACGGGTCTCATAGCTGCGCTTAAATTGGGCGGTGAGCCATGGATTACTCTGGTATTCATGAACAGCACTTGTCCCGCCTTCATAGGAATGTAATGCATGTACCCTGCTTCAATAGCGTCTACCAATTCGGGATAAGGCAACATGCCAGGAGCACGGTAAAGATTATTTAAACGATGGCTTCCCGGTAAAACACCAAGGCACCCATTGGTTTTATCTACGTCAACGAGCGGGCACCAGATACTGAGCCCTGCGTGGTTTTCTTCTTCTACAAAAGTAGGATCCTGGTGCAGTGGGAACTTACCATATTCCGAAGCTGCCCGCTTGGCCACGAAGCTCCCTAAAACAAACTTATATTTATTCAATGCGGGAAGCAGGCTCCGTTCAAAAACCTGTAAGATGTTTTGATGGATGAAGCTCCGCATTTCAATATCCTGAAGTACCACAGAAGCGACAAAATCAAACGTATGTTGCGCCTCCACGGCTTTAAAGACCAACTTTAAGTCAGCTATATCTTTCGCGGTAAGAAGGTCCATAATCAAGTACCCGTGCTCCTGGAAAGCTGCATCATATTGTGGATCAAGGAATATGTTTTGTGCCATAATTTGTTGGATTTAAAAAAATGTAAATCACATCCAGTTATACATAATATCGCTGTTGTGTGGTGCTTTTGAGGAGATAATTTTTGAAAGTACCCTGATGATAGTTGCAGTGGTAATAATGGATTTTTTGTCTTCGTAGTATTTTCCCGAAGGATTGTTCCAGGGCTCGTAACAGAAGTTATCTGTCACACGGAGATTTGCCGAACCATACCACTGTCCATTCCCCGCCTGCCAGTTGAGCAAGGCCCGGAGATGGGTGCCTATTTTTTCATCAGAATAACCCCTGATGCATTCAATGCCGATATAACAGGCAAGATCAAAAGCATTATCAATCTGGATGGAGGATGCATCATATTCATACGCATCGATTGGTTCTTCCAGTCCCAGACGGTTCAGTACTTCCAGCGTAATGAAGGTGCTGTAATAGGGATTTCGCCACCAATAAGAGCGCCAAAAGCCGTTATCCATCCGGTGGGTGTGCAACGCTTTTTGAAAAGGATCAAGAAATGTAACCCTGTCTTCCGTCGACATGCCGTGGTAACCCCAGGGCGTAACATCCCAATGACCTGTTGCCCAGGCATCAGGTTCGGTATAGGTGGCAATACAATCATTTTCCCGCCAGTGTTCCCGGAAGAATAAACGATCAGCCGCGTTAACAGCAAGGCCAAGTTCATCAAATAACGCTACAGCCATCGCAGTTGAGTCTACATCAGGCCCCGTCTTGGCATTGAATCCCCATCCGGAAATATAACTTCGTTGTCCTGCCAGCCAGTTGGCGGCTTTTGTTGCTGCACTAATAGCTTCGTTATTCGCGCTTTTTTTGCCATACTGCGCCAGTGCCTGTGCTGCGTATGCAGTAACCCATTGGTCTGACGTGCCTACGGGCAGGTGATAATCGTCCCAACTGCCATTTTCGTTTTGAATCGATAGGAGGTACCTCATCGAATCTTTGAGCGATCCCCATATTTCATCTGACTGCGGCATGTCGTTTTGTACCTCATGCTTTACGTAGAGATTCAATCTGGGTTTTAGATCCGAGGTAAGTCCAAACCCAATGAAGGCTATCTGGTATTCCTGACTGTCCAGTATCATCCCGGTATCGACAGGCGTAAGTGAAAAGCGAGTTGTTAATTGGCTAATAATCGAGGACCATTCGTCAGGAGTATATCTGAGGCAATGGCCGCACAGGTCAGCTTTTACATCAGCATGGGCTCCGGTCAAGAGATTAAAGCCAACACTCATCACCAGCCCGTTCAAATCCACCTTATATTTCTCTGTTGCAATGGCAAGAAAATCTTTCATTTCCTGCGATGAAAACAGGTCGATCCCTAAATGCTGGAAGTCTGTAGTTTCGCGCATCCGGAAGTAAATCTTTGCCCGCGAATTTTCTGGGTTGCTGCCTTCAAGCCCCGCACTTGCAACAATACAGTGTTTTTTTAATTTATTTATTAAAGTTATTGCATCATTAGCTAATGGCAAAATTGCTTTAAGCCAGTTTGCTACAGTATCCCAGCCTTTTTTCTGGCTAAGAGGTGCCATTTCCAGGTAGAAAGCGATTCCGGGCTGCTGCGGGCTTGTGCCAATCCATACAAATCCTTGTTTATAAATATTGCGGTCATTTTTATTTTTTGGTAACAGCATTCCAATCGTCTTTTCAGTAACTTCTTTCAGCTCACTGCTTCCGCTGCTATCAATAGCATGCCGAAGTGTCTTAATGGATGAATGATAACGCGATTCAGTGGCCGCATGAAATGCGCCTGGATCGCCAATAACGCGTAGCGACGTTCCCTTGCCGGAAGTTGTAAGACACAGCTGCAATGGTGAACCGTCATTGTTCAGGCATGAAGCACCGGTAATAAAATCTTCAGAGCCAGCGTCAGAATCAAGGAGCTGGTAACAGCTGCCTGTTAAAGAGTTGGCCGCAGGTTGGAGCCGCTCAGCAAGCGAAATAAGCCGTTGAACTTTTTGGCCGATGCGTACACTACGAATCATAATAAATATTAAAGTTGATGGGACTTGATTAGTCCGTTTCTGGGTTTAGGAACTTAAAAACCCGACGGTCGATTTGAGAATCAGCCGCTGGGTTTTAACAGTTTAAATTGCGGTTGTAACAAAAGAATGTTACAACAGTCAATTATGCATTAACTACCTGGCTGAATATTGATCTGTGGGGCCTGACCAGTATTGCTGCCCGTTGTACCTGATGTGCCATTTGAACCTGCATTTCCAGGTGTTCCATTTGCGCCACCTGGTGAACCGCCTGTACCTGCTGTGCCACCTGTACCACCAACGCCGCCACTACCGCCATTACCTGGAAGACCTGAAATTGGATGGCCAATAATCTGAGAGCCGGAATCCAGACTTCCGTAAGTAATATTGATCACATTACCGCTGCCGCCATTGCCACCATTGGCTCCGTTGCCGCCATTGCCGGCTGCTGCACCGCTGCCGCCATTATAGCCACCACGAGAATAGGCTCCTGAACTACTGCCATTACCACCATTACCACCATTGCCACCGCTGCCGCCTTGACCGCCCGTGCCTCCATTGCCTCCATTGCCACCGCCACCCACAACGGAGAAATTGCCGGTAACTTTACCAATGTACATGGTCGTAGCGGGAGAGTCGCCGCCGTTGCCGCCATTGCTGGCATTACCACCATTGCCACCCACGGCGCCACTGGTGCCATTGGATCCGTCGTTGCATCCGGAAGCCCAGTTGCAACTTGCATTCTGACCAACTACACCATTTTGACCCTGTGCACCTGCCTGGCCATTTGTGCCCGCCGTACCTGGTGCCCCAAGAATGTTGATGTCGCCGGGGATTTGTTGTGCGGTTAATTCCCTTGCAGCAGTGGTTGATTTGATTAGGGCAGCAATAGAAATTTTACCTGTTGTCTGGACAAAAATTTGTCCACCTGATAAAACTGTTACTGTTCCGAACTGATTGTTAGCGTCCGTGATGTACAACGGACTTGACGGACTTACTGTCACATCTGATGGTTTAGAATCTAATGAGGTTGACATAGAAAGTTTTTTAGAGGGTTAAAATTTAATATTTAATATAGAAAAGGTTGTGTTATGCGGGCTAATGTTTTATATAAAAATAATATATTTATATATATTATCATAATAATTTATTTTTTTATATTAAAGCTGAAGATTTCAATGATGGTTAACGGAAAAAGCACGTCAATCGAATCTTAGAAGTGTTTATACGTAAGATAGTTATATCAATTTATTTCCCTCGAAGACATGTTGAGTCTGCGTTAAGTCTGCCGATCTCTGTATTTTCTTCTGGGGAAACGCTATTAAACAAAATAAAGAGAAGAATAAAACGCAGACATATACAATAGACCATCGAAAAGATAGATGCCGTTTAAGTTCCCCAAAATCTGGCCATTTAAAAGTAGGATTCCCGATTAAGCGTAGCGCTGGCGATAAAAGAATTTTTAATTTAAATGGATATATGAAGTAGTAAAGATTTACAGAAAGTCAGCTTGTAAAATAGCCAATTAAATAATCTTATTATTAACAGCGTAAGAAAGTGCTTCTACGATATTGCTCACGCCTAAGCGCTCAAAAATCCGTCTCCTGTAGTACTTCACTGTATCAGATGAAACAAATATTTTTTCTGCAATTTGGTTAATTGTTAATCCTTGTGCATGAAGCCACAATATTTCTATCTCTCTTTTTGTAAGTTTCGGTTTCTCTGATTTACGCCAAACATTATTTTCTGTATTTAATTCCCAGGTTTCGTCAGTACCTTGTTTATGGATATAAATATTACCGGCATTTTTATGGTGCGAAATGGAAATTATGCACATTGCTTTCCACATTTTTTCATCGCTTGTCAAAAATAACGGAGTAAGCTTATGATTGATGAGAATGTGTTTGCCATCTTGATTACGCAAATGGAAATCGTAAGTTATACTATACAATTTTTTCTCGCTGCCAGGCAACTTTTTAAAGAAATCAAATCCTGCTTCATTAATTAAATTCAACAATTTCAAATCATTTTCAGGTACGTTTTTAAAATAGAACTCATAACCCATATCTAACACTTCCTTAGAAGAATGTCCACATAAAAATAGTGGATTTTCTGAAACGTATTCAAAGGCCATCTTTTCATAATCAATAACATATATGCTTTCATAAGTTAACCTGGCAAAAGATTTTACGGCTTCTAAATAATTTTGCTGTTGAAGATGGTCTTCTTCAGCTATTCTTATGACTTTATTCTTGGTAAGCAGGCTTGAATTAATGTTATTTTTCATTAGTGGCTTTAGCTTAGTAGCAAATCTACACTAAAGTGTAGTCTTTGACGATATTTTTGTATTGACTTTTGCAGTAAATAATCTTTGCATTTACACTTAATGAATATGATGAATTGCAGAAGCTGCAGTAATATGGTCAACGGCAATTTTTGCTGCAATTGTGGCCAGCCTGCACAAATTAAAAGAGTTGATAGTCATTATATCCTACACGAAATTCAACATATTTTACATTTCGAAAAAGGAATATTACATACGATAAAAGAGTTGCTGATCAGGCCCGAAAAAAACATCAAAGAGTTTATTTCGGACAACCGAAGCAGGTTGGTAAAACCCATAGTGTTTATCATCATCACTTCATTAGTGTATACGTTGATCATTCATTTTTTTTATATCGAACATGAATATATTAGTTACAGTGGTTTTGAAAAAACTACCGCAGGGTTAATTTTGAATTGGGTACAGAGCCATTATGGTTATGGGAATATCATAATCGGCGTATTTATTGCCTTTTGGCTAAAACTATTTTTCAGAAAATATGAGTACAATTTTTTTGAATTATTAATTCTATTATGTTTCGTCTTAGGAATGGGTATGTTGATATTTTCTGTTTTTGCTATTTTTGAAGGATTAACAAAAGTAAACCTGATGAAAATTTCGGGAATTATAACTGTAGTTTATTGTACGTGGGCAATTGGACAATTTTTTGATAACAAGAGAATGGTAAACTATTTAAAAGCACTCGCTTCCTATATATTAGGTATGATTACATTTTCGATTTCAATAATGCTTTTGGGTCTTCTGATTGATTTTTTTTCTTTGTTCCTGGCATAAAAACAAATTAATCTCCAGGTATAACGAATAGCAATTGCAGCTATAATTTATCAAAAAAATGGTTAGTGATTAGTATGCCGCTAATGTGTTTTTCAGGTATGCAGTTTGTACGGAAATTCTCTGGTTCCTTTTCGAAACAACGTGTACTCCATCTACTAGTTTAAAAATGAAACCTCCCAGGATTCCCTTTAAAAATTTACCATTGAAAATTACCATAAATAGCTGCTTTTCCATAAATGTAAATCATTAGCGTTAAAGCGCATCATAAGGAGTAGACAATGTCCGTAATTGTCCGCAACTGTCTGCAATTGTCCGTAGTTGTCCATGCGTTGGTCAAAGTAAAAAATTATAAAGTTTATGAATCTTCAGCTGGTTAGGCTTTGGTTGTGCCTGAGTGATGGTCGGGGTAACACCATGCTGAAAACAGCTTGGGAGTATGGTAACTCTAAGTCATTTTAACTAGTTGTTTTGACTTAGAGTTGCCATGCTCTCGCGTTACTTCAGCACTGCTCTTACCCTAACGAGTACTCAGGCAGTACTCAGGCAGTACCCGGCCAATATCACAGTTTAACAACGTGAGCTGGATCAGGAAATTTTCAGGTATAGGGCTTCTTCCTTGATAGATTAAAAAGTTAAGAAAGTGGTAGCTAAGGTTGAAGCCGATGCGGATAAGTTTTACAATTCTAGCAGCAGTGCTGCTGGTACAAGAGTATGTAAGGCAATGCAGGATTTAAAAGTGTTTGCCGGTGATATCCGTAAAGATTTAAAGAGAAAAGAACAGCAAATAAATTAATTGGTGTTTTGGGAAACGAGCTCTGCCTTTTTAAGGCAGGACTTTTTTTATGTTCATGTTTGATGCGTTACGGCTTCCCGTATTTTCTATGAGTTAAAATCCTTAAATTCATAGATCTAATTAATAACTCAAATATGAAATTAGTATTTAAAAGCCCAAATCCCGACAAATTGAAATCAGACATAATTAAAAAGACCGAAGATGGAGAATTAAAAACCTGGACTATCTACGAAAGTGATGGCGTGAAATATTTAAAGCATACCCAGCAATGGGGAGATAAGGGGGTGATTCAACTTACAGTTGACAAAGTTAGAGTGGGGATGATTGTAGAAGTTTTAAGATTTGAAAAGATTAAGGAAGAGGTGAAGGATTTTGAAGGTTATTATTACGGTCGGTTTTGTGAAATCATTTTTGTCAACTTTCCATTTAGATTCACATCCATTGATCGGCTTTAGTTGGCGTACTAATGGGTTTAGATTAGTAGGTAGGAACTATGTATCAGGCAACTTGCATTTCAGGAGTAATGAGGTAGATTCCAGGTGCGCAAAATACTGACGGGGGGAAGTTTAAGTGAGTGATATTACTCCTTACCCAGAAAGTAGAGTCATCCTTAAAAACAACTATATAGGCGGTGAAGAGTCGGATAACTATTCACCGCTTTTTTTTACTCATCTTCGTTTTCTTTTGGTATCTATCTGACAACTTCTTTTGGTTTCTTATCAAATCTAAACCCTGAAAAAGGTTGCTGGCTTCCGTAATCGTCCTGATTTTGTCCAGGTGGCAAATTCGAAATTTGCTACAAGCTGCAGTTTAACCCAATGGGTAAGGGCACCTTTTGTATCCAGAACGTCATTTACAAAAGGAGATTTGTCTGTTTCTATAGCCTTTAATTTTTCCAAAATGCCAGTCCTTGGTTAACAGGAAGGTAGGGGCTACTTTTTTCTTTAGCTATAATACACTCCAAATCTAAATCGAGATTTTTTTGACCTCTCTATAACCCTTTGTTATTTCTTGCTGGATTCAAAATCTTGTGCGCTAAAGCTGGTGATAAACGGTGCAGGAAATAAACCAGTTTGGTAAGTCCCATTCTGATGGTGTATTTATTGTTTTTCAAACCTGAAATCAAGCCTTTCACTAAATCTTCCGGAGACATTTTGCTCACGCCTTCAAAACCTTCTGTCATTTCCGTAGCAACAACCGGCGGTAATAATTCGAACACTTTAACATTGCTATTGATCATTTTTAAGTGCTCACGCAAAGAAACCGTGTAAAAACGAACTGCAGCTTTTGAAGCACAATACGTAGGTGAACCGTTCATCGGTACATAACTTAAAAAAGAAGATACATTGATGATGGCTGCTGCTTTTCTGGATTTCAGCATATCCATAAACAAATTATTGGTGCGGATAACACCTAAATAATTGATATTGATTTCAGCTTCTGCATTTTGAAAATGTTTGTCGCTAGGATTGCCGTAATTAGTTGCTGAGGTCATAATCCCGGCGTTGTTGTAAAGGATATCTATGCCGCCAAGTTTTTCAATCTGGTCAAATAACGATTTTCCATCTTCTGCCTTAGAGCTATCACTTTTTATAGCGGTAATTGAAGGATATTTTTTCTTTGCGGCATCCAGTTTATCTTGGCTTCTACCTGTTACGACAACTTTGCAGCCTGCTTCCAGAAACTGTTTTGTTGCCTCTAAACCCATACCGGCAGTTCCGCCTGTGATGAGTATTGTTTTTCCTTTTAGTTCCATTTTATTTTTATGTAATTAATTGGGTGTTGAAGTTTGAGCTGTCATAATTTTAATCTTTTAAAAGATAGAATGAAGATTTTTTAAGATTGAAGTTTGCTAGCATTTTTTGGATCGTTCACTAATTTGTAGGCCATTTTAGGGAAGAAACGGTGAAAATAGTAGAGCAGCTTTGTATCGCCCATACGAATGGTGTAGGTATCTTTTTTCAAACCATTCATCAAACCATTTACCAATTTTTCCGGCGAAATACCTTTTGCTTCCAGATCAACGGTCATATCTGTTCTTACCAATGGCGGAGAGATTTCAAAAACTTTTACCCTGCTTTTTAAAATTTCCAAATGATTTCTCAACGAAACGGTGTAAAAACGCATCGCTGCTTTGGTGGCCGAATAGGTTGGGGAAAGATGAAATGGAACATAACTTAAAACCGAAGTGGTATTGATAATGGCACTTTCTTTTCTTGATTTCAGCATATCCATAAACAGGTTATTCAGGCGAATTACACCCAGATAATTGATGTCCATTTCATTTTTTGCTATTTCGAAATGCTTGTCGTTTGCAATTCCGAGGTTTTTGGCGTCACCCATTATACCGGCATTGTTGTATAAAATATCAATGCCACCAAGTTTTTTTACCTGATCAAAAAGCGATTGCGCATCTTCAGCATTGGCCACATCGCTTTGTATGGTGGTGGTTGCCGGATAGGTTTTTTTTGCCTCATCTAATTTTGCCTGGTTTCTGCCTGTGATGATCACTTTGGCACCGTTAGCTAAAAATTGTTTGGCGGCTTCCAGACCGATACCGATAGAACCTCCGGTAATCAGTACTGTTTTTCCATTTATTTCCATAATGTCTATTTTTTATTGTCCGAATTGTTTTAAATGATAATCCATGTGCATCGTGAGCAATCTTCCCCATTCTTTGTCGGTCATTTTCCCGAATAATGGATGCGAGCCCCAGTCTCCCGTACTTTTGCTTTGGCTGGCTTTGGTGATTATTTCAATCAACAGTTTTTTTTCTTTCTCAAAATCAAAATGTTCCGTTGGTGGTATCTTAAAAGTGAGTGGTATACGCAAACCTTTCGGGTGTTTGGAAAGTACATCTACCAACATAAACTTGAACATCGTTCGCGATAGCCAAAAACTTTCATCCGGCAGATTAAAATAGCCTAAAGCCGTTCCGCAAGCCAAATTAAGGTGGTGCAGCATTTGATCGGGTGTCATCGTTCCCCATTGCCTTTGCGATTGTGGCGTAATTCTGTAAAACAACATACGGATGGAATAACCAGAACTTATCCTTTAGTGTCTAAACACAGATTGAATAATATCCTGATGTATGAGATCGAGGATAAATGGAAAATTGGAGCGGAAGCCTATTACTTTAGTCCACAGCAATTAAATGATGGGGCGACAGGTAAAGGTTACTGGACGACCGGGTTGATGGCAGAAAAGATATGGGAACGCTTTTCATTGTTTCTAAACTTTGAGAATCTAACGGATACCCGCCAAACCAGATTTGATACTATTTATACAGGCACTATCACCAGTCCAGTATTCCGGGATATTTATGCTCCTGTAGATGGTTTTGTGGTAAATGGAGGAATTAAGTTTAAACTTTAAAGGATTTAGACGCTGTTTTATTTCAATTGTATATAAGCAGTTTAAATCTCCTTTTCTCAAAATAAAAGCAGTAGAGCCTTCCAATTTAAATTGGAAGGCTCTACTGCTTTTATGAGTTGTTTAATTTTTAAATTATTTATTAACGATTTTGATCGGGAGAAGCCAAAGCACGTCCATCATAACCAGCTCTATCTGCAGATCAATTAGTAGTTTAGCCCTCCAGATATCAATAGTCATCCAATCGTAATTATGTAAGTTTATTCCTTAATTATGTAATAGTTGTTCAATGAAATTTCAATAGCTTTACTTCGGAAATGAAAAAGATATTGTCCATATTTCTGTTACTCATATATACTACTGCCAGTTTTGGTTTTAGTATAAAACAGTTTTATTGCTGTGGGCAGCTAAAATCAGTGTCATTTACACTTAAAGAAGATCTAAGTGAAAAATGTAGCAAAGGAAATGAAAAAGGAGGATGCTGTAAAAATCAATTTCATAATTTAAAGGTAAAGGATACACACATTGCAGCAGATGAATTTAGCAGCCCTGCTAAGTACTTTACTGATCTGCATGTACCGACACCTGTCATTTTTTATCAGGGGCCGGTAGTAACTATTCTTGAGCGAGTTTCCATCGCGAATCCAACCAATGCACCTCCTTCACATGGGAGCGTTCCCATTTATATTTTTAACTGCATCTACAGAATCTGATCATGCTTCCCCAAAGCATTTAAGCACTATTTCATGGTGTCTTAACTATTATTACTTACTCTTCTGGTAATAATTAATTTTTAATTTTCTTTTCATATACAAGATTTAAAAAAATGAAAACTTTAAAATTTTCAATGATCTTGCTTGCCTTGTTTTTATTAAAAACATTTGCGCAGGCTACACCTTTAAATGCAGCAACAAACGACCCCAAAAGTGGAATTTATCTTACTGCATTTGATTATAAACACAATCAATTACATCTGGCTAGTGATCAGTCAACAAGTAACAAATTCCGCTTAAATGATTTTTTTGGTGGAAAAACACTGACCCTCAGTCATGAGGGGAAAAATTATCAATTTTCTAAGGATAGTATATACGGTTATAGAGATAAAGACGGTAATGATTACAGATTTTATAAAAGCAATAGTGCAAAATATAAAATACTGGAAAATGGCAGAATAGTCATTTACGAACGTCAGCAACCTGGAAATAAACAGACAGGCTTCAAACCTTTGGTGCGTTACTATTTTAGTGACGGAGTAAATGGTGAGGTTTATCCGCTGTCCTTACATCATCTTAAAAACGTTTTCAAAGACCAACCTGCATTTGAAGTTATAGATGCTAATTTTCAAACAGATGATGATCTAACGAAATATGATAATTATCATCATATGTTTCGGATTAATCATCTTTTAGTTAAATTGTTGTAAAAACATCTACGGATAATTAAAGTCCTTACTCTTAATACATTAATTGATCATTTTAAATTAAAAACAATGAAAAAAGTAACATCAATTTTCTTTGCAGTAATCTTATCAGGATTTACTGTATTCTCCGTATCCGGTCAGACAAAACCAGGTTTAGATATTGTGAAGTTGAAGAAAGCAAAAATACCTGTTCAATATACTTGTACAATGCATCCTGAGGTAATCAGTAACAAACCTGGTAAGTGTCCTAAATGTGGTATGACACTGATTAAAAAAACCACTGCAAAAGTCAAACCTTCAATGGGGAAAATGAAAATGTAAATTTTACAGTGGGGTAGTATTATCTGCCCCACTTAATTGTATTAAGATGATTAACAAATTAATTTCCCTGTCTTTAAAGAACAGGTATATCGTACTCATTGCAGCAGTGATTCTTTTTGCCTGGGGCAGTTATGCTGTGCGGGAAAATCCCATTGATGCAATTCCAGATCTGTCGGAAAACCAAGTTATTGTTTTTACGGAATGGCAGGGACGTAGCCCACAGATCATGGAAGATCAGGTCACTTATCCTCTCGTCAGCAATTTGCAGGGTATACCTAAAGTAAAAGCAATACGGGCAACCTCTATGTTCGGGATGAGTTTTGTTTACATCGTTTTTGATGACAAAGCTGATGTTTACTGGGCACGAAGCAGAGTACTGGAAAGATTAAACTATGCGCAGCGGTTATTACCTGAAGGTATTACGCCAACGCTTGGTCCAGATGGAACTGGGGTTGGTCATATTCTATGGTATACGCTGGATGCTAAAGGCATTGATTTGGGCGAACAACGTGCGTTACAGGATTGGTATGTAAAACTAGGTTTGCAGACAGTACCAGGAGTGAGTGAAGTGGCGTCCTTTGGTGGCTTTGAAAAACAGTACCAGATCAACATTGATCCCCATAAGCTCAACTATTATAACATTCCTTTAAGTCAGGTGCTTAAAGCGGTTAAAAGTAACAATAACGATGTTGGTGGGAGAAAATTTGAGATGAATGGAACAGGGTACATCGTTCGTGGTTTGGGGTATATCAAAAACCTGCAAGATGTAGAAAATATCTCTATAAGTACCATCAATACAGTTTCTATCAAAATCAAAGATATCGCAACGGTACAAATGGGTGGCGATTTGCGGCTGGGTATTTTTGATCAGAACGGTGAAGGTGAGGCTGTAGGAGGGATAGTGGTGATGCGGTATGGGGAAAATGCAGATAAGGCAATCCATGCGGTGAAGGATAAAATGGCCGATATTCAAAAGGGACTTCCACCCGGGGTGAAATTCAAAATTGCCTATGATCGAAGTGAGCTGATTGAGAGTGCGATTGGCTCTGTTAAGCATACGCTGATCGAGGAAATGATCACAGTATCTGTTATTGTGATCCTGTTTTTATTTAGTTGGAGAAGTGCGCTCAGTATTATTATTCAAATCCCAATTACTATTGCGGCAAGTTTTATCCTGCTCAATGCCTTTGGCATATCTTCTAATATTATGTCCCTGACCGGGATTGCTTTGGCCATCGGAGTTATTGTAGATAATGGAATAGTAATGGTCGAAAATTCACATCGCAATTTGGCAATTGCACAAGAAAAAGAAAAATCATGACGACTGCTGAAAGAATCAAAATTATAGAAGCTTCCTGTAAACAGGTAGGCAGGGGCGTATTTTTTTCTACGCTAATCATAGTGGCTTCTTTCCTTCCCGTATTTTTACTGGAAGGACAGGAAGGTAAATTGTTTGGCCCCTTGGCCTGGACAAAATCATTTATACTAGCTATAGATGCCATCCTCGCTGTTACGCTTGCTCCGGTATTAATCTCCTTCTTTTTAAAAGGGAAATTAAGAACCGATGATCATAATCCCTTGAACCGTTTTATGGAGCGGGTATACCGACCAGTTCTTAACTGGTGTATCCATTGGCGTAAAACCACCATTGGCATTAACCTTTTGGCTTTGCTGATTAGTGTGCCCTTATTGTTAAGTCTGGGCAGTGAGTTTATGCCGCCACTGGATGAAGGAACGATCCTATTTATGCCAGTTACTTTACCCGATGTTTCTAATGCACAGGCCAAGCAGCTTTTGCAGGTGCAAGACCGGATCATTAAAAGTGTACCGGAAGTTAAAAATGTATTGGGTAAAGCAGGAAGGGCTAATACGGCGACAGATAATTCGCCGATCAGTATGGTAGAGACTATTATTTTGCTGAAACCAAAAGATGAGTGGCGTAAGGGGATAAAAAAAGAAGATATCGTTAACGAACTGAATGCCAAACTTCAAATACCGGGAGTGGTTAATGGCTGGACACAGCCTATTATCAACCGCATCAACATGCTGTCCACTGGAATCAGGACAGATGTCGGTTTAAAAGTCTATGGGCAAAATCTGGATACAATTTATGCTTTATCCAGTCGGATGAAACAAGCTTTACAAGGAATTAACGGGGTCAAGGATCTTTATGTAGATCCCATTACCGGAGGCAAGTATTTGGATATAAAGGTGAATAAAGAAGCGATTGGCCGTTACGGATTGAGCGTTGATGATGTAAACCAGGTGGTAGAAAGTGCGCTTGGAGGAATGAATATTACCCCAACTATTGAAGGTAGAAGAAGGTTTAGCGTAAATCTGCGTTTGGCGCAGGATTATCGCAATAACCTTGATCAGATCAAGCGGACTTTGGTGCAAACTCCTGCTAACGGACCCATTCCATTATCCTCCGTAGCGGATATCAAGATTAGTGATGGCCCTGCTATGATTCAATCTGAAAATGCGCTGTTAAGAGGAACGGTATTGTTTAACGTTCGTGACCGCGATTTAGGAAGTACTGTCAAAGAAGCACAAGACAAGTTAAATAGTATGGTCAAAACTCTACCTAAAGGTTATTTTATGGAATGGAGTGGACAGTACGAAAACCTGATCCGGGCAGAACGGACACTTAAACTGATCCTCCCTATTGTGCTGCTGATTATTTTCGCTTGCCTGTACTTCGCTTTTCACTCTATCCGGGAAGCATTTTTTAGTCTGATCTCTATTCCCTTTGCGTTGATTGGTGGGGCATATATGGTCTATTTCTTTGGCGTGCACTTATCTGTAGCTGTTGCAGTTGGTTTTGTAGCCTTGTTTGGTATTGCCGTGGAAACTGGAATTGTGATGGTCATTTACCTGAACGATGCAATGGCACAACTAGTGGCATTAAAAGGTAATTCAAACGAAACTATTACCAGGGAAGACCTGCGTGTTCATGTGATGAATGGTGCCATTAAAAGGTTAAGACCAAAACTGATGACGGTCAGCGTAGCTTTATTTGGGCTGGTCCCAGTACTTTGGTCAACGGGCACAGGCAGTGATGTGATGCAACCCATTGTGTTGCCTATGATTGGTGGGGTATTGACCTCATCTACTCACATTCTACTGGTCACCCCGCTCATCTTTTTAATGGTCAAGGAATACGAACTAAAAAAATACGGCAAACTGGAAGTGCTGGACGTAAAAGAATAAAGAAAATGAAAACGATCAATCAAATTATATTCATCTTGCTCATTTTGATCATAGGGGCAGAGTCTTCCAAAGCACAGACGGAAGTCTTACCTCTGGATAGTGTGCTGGTCAGGCTTGGATTGAATCCGGGACTGCAAGCTTACGATGCTAAGATTGGGGCGCAAAATGCCTATGCAAAAGGAGCTAAAAGTCTGCCCGCTCCGCAGATCAGTGCAGGTCAGTATCAAACCCCATACAGCTTAACTCCTAATACGGGCTCCTTTATGATCAGCGCGGAACAAATGTTTACCAATCCTGCCAAGTTAAGGGCGAAACAGGATTATATGAACGGGATGTCTAAAGTAACTGCTGAAGATAAGAACTATATGAAAAATCAGTTGGCAGCTCAAGCTAAGGGATATTATTACAATATGGGCATCATAGAGCGGAAACGTACATTGTTAGCGAGCACGAAAGGTTTACTTGAGTATATGCTCAAAAGTGCAAATATCAGACTGACTTATGGAAAAGAAAAGCTGAATAATATTTACAAAGCCAAGGCTGATCTGTATGAGCTGGATAATGGTCAGGAACAGTTCAATAATGATCTCAAACAACAACGTATTCTATTGAATATCCTGATGAGCAGAGATAAGCAGATAGACTTTAGCGTCGATACCACTTTGATGGTAAAGGATTATGAAACATCAGTAACAGATACAGCAATGTTAGTGGCAGTTCGGAGTGATATTAAAGGTATTAACCAAAATATCAACTTACAAGCCTTGAATGCTAAAATGGAATACAGTAAACGAAAACCTGATTTTGGTTTGCAAGCCGCACATATGTTCAGTTATGGTGGAATGGCTAATCAATATATTTTAATGGGTTCAGTTACCATTCCTGTTTTCTCCTGGTCTTCTAAAGAATATAAAGCGAACCTTAAAGGAATTAGCTACGAAGTAGAGGAGCTGAAGCAGAAAAAATTAGACTTGATCAATCAGGTAGAAGGAAATCTTGCGGGGTTAAGATCCGCGATTAAAAGTAAAAAAATCCTGCTAAAGAACTATAATCAAAATATCATTCCTGCTTTGCAGAATAATTATAAAACATCTCTGCTCGCCTATGAACAGAATACAGGAGAGATGCAGGTCGTTTTGGAAGGATTAAAAGCCTTAAAAATGGCTAGAATGGAAGCATTAGACCGATTAGGGGAACTTTTACAATTACAAGTAAATTATGAAAGAGAAAATGAAAAATATTAGCCTGATCACCTTAGTAGGTTCTTTCTTCCTGATTCTATTATTGGGAAGCTGTATACAAACTAAGAAGGCTCCTGAATCCCAACAAGCGAAAGGTGAAACAAAATATACGTGTCCCATGCACCCACAAATTATGGAAGATCATCCGGGAGCATGTCCGATATGTGGAATGACTTTGGTTAAGAAATCTGGTCAGGCCAGTGAGGGAGCAGGTATTAGTCTGAATACGGTGTTAGAGCCGATTAATTCTTCAGTTATCGCCTCTATAGGTGTCATTCAAACTGAAGAAAAACAAAGTTTGGTAAGGATACAAGGAGATGGATATCTTGATTTCGATACGCGTACTTTCAATAATATAGCTGCCCGGTTTTCCGGTAGGATTGAAAAATTATATATAAAGTATGCCTTCCAGATGATACATAAAGGGGAACGTATTTTTGACATTTATAGCCCCGAAATGTTAACCGCACAGCAGGACTTACTCTATGTGGTTAAGAATTCGTCAGGAGAAGTGGGGTTAATTAATGCCGCAAAGCAGAAATTAGTATTGCTCGGTATGACCAGTGCGCAGATCAATGAGGTTCTAAAAACAGGAAAGTTATTTTACAGCTTACCAGTTTACAGTCCCTATGAAGGTCATGTGCATGATATGCCACATAGCCAAATGGCAGGAGCTGTTAATTCAAAACCAGAATCGAGTGTGCTGAAAAATGCTCCATTAACCGTCCGTGAAGGAATGTATATTGAAAAAGGACAGAATATCTTTAATGTAGTTGACCCACATCATTTGTGGGCCGTGGTTAAAATTGAGCCTTCATCTGTTTCAAGGTTGAAGCTGAACCAAAAGGTTGAGCTTACCTTACCAGATTTGCCCGGTAAAAAGATAGATGGAAAGGTGAATTTTATTGAGCCTATTTTACACGAGGGTGATAAGCGGACAAGTATCCGGGTTTATATAGACAATATGCAACATGATCTTAAGGTCAACAGTATTGTGCATGCGGTGATACAAACTGGAACAGCTAGTGGACTATGGGTGCCAAAATCGGCTGTGCTTGACCTTGGCCGGACTAAGGTAGTTTGGTTAAAGAAAGGAAATCATTATCAGGTACAAGAGGTGACAACAGGAATACAAATGGGTGAGCGGGTGAATATCATTAAAGGAATATCTTCTGCGGATAGCCTTGCTATTGATGCCCATTATTTATTGGATAGTGAGGGTTTTATTAAAACTAAAAATGATGAAAAATATAATTAACGGACGAGTTGGCTGGAAGATAACCGGATGCTTTTTACTGGTTTTGTTACTGTCAGTTACTTTATTCACCGCTTGTAAACAGAAGATGCAACCTGTGAGCAAAATGGAAGGCAAAACTTACTATACCTGCTCTATGCACCCACAGATTCATCTGGATCATCCGGGGAATTGCCCCATCTGTCATATGACTTTGATCAAAGTGGAAACTACGGGGAAAAACCAAGGGATGGAAGCAGGTAAAATAACTCTGACAGCATCACAACTTCAACTAGCTGGTATTCGTACTGACACTGTGCGTGAAGAGAATATTGGGAATGAAAAAACATTGACTGGGACAGTAACAACTAATGAGAATAAGGCAGAGCAGTTAAGTGCCAGAAATTCTGGTCGAATTGAACAGCTTTTTGTACGAACAATTGGTGAGAAAATTTCTGTAGGTCAGCCAGTTTATAGGATCTATAGCGAAGACCTGCTGGAAGCTGAAAAGGAATACTTATTAGCAAGACAGCAGCAAAAAATGCTGAACAATCCAGATATAGATTATAAACAATTAATCGGTGCAGCCGAAAATAAACTACGATTATGGGGGATGTCAAGTTCACAAATCCAGAGTTTAGCGGCTTCTGGAAAGGTGTCTCCAAGTGTCACAATTGCAAGCGGGATTAATGGAACGGTTAGTGAAATCGCAGTACACGAAGGAGATTATGTGAGTGAGGGAATGCCGATTTTGAAAACTCAGAACATCAATGCTTTGTGGGTTGAGGCCCAATTGTATGCGGGTGAAACGTCAAACTATCATCTAAATGATTTGGTTAGCGTTTTACTGCCAGACTTAGGTGGCCAGCGTATTACAGGCAAGATAGATTTTATGAACCCTGAATTATCGGGAGAGTCGAAGGTGGCATTAATTAGGGTAAGTATTTCCAATGATCAAAGCCTGATCAGACCAGGAATGCTGGCCTACATTTCAATAGCAAGTGAACAAAAAAACAGTTTAGCTGTTTCAACTTCAGCTATTTTAACTGACGGAAAGGGCAGTAGGGTTTGGGTTAAAAATTCAGATAACAGCTTTTCGCCTAAAATGGTCATGTTGGGTACAGGTAATCAAAGTTATGTAGCTGTTCTATCCGGGTTAAATGTAGGTGATGTTATTGTAATCAGTGGAGCTTATCTGTTAAATAGCGAGGCAATATTTAAAAATGGAAGTGACCAAATGGATATGGGAAATATGAAAATGTAGGTTAATAGTAATCTGCTAAGGGTGATTTTTTATAAATATTTCTTTATCTGACTTCTAACCTCAATAACTTATTTTATAAGACCTATAGCACTTAAATATTCAATTCAATAGTATAAAAAATGCTCCAGGTGTTCAAAGTATTTTCGCTCATGGGTGCTTAATATAAAATTGATAAGGGGAAATAATGAACAACATTATTTCCCCTCTACATAGGTCAACATTCTGCGCAGTAATTTCGCGGTATTACTTACTAAATAATGTTACTATGTTTTTCCCTTTTAGAAGGCCATTAGAGTCAAATAAAATTTCTTTGGCTATGTGCATTTTCTTCGATATCCTGCTTTTCTTGACTCTAGCATATCTTTGAGTTGTTCTTACATTTTTGTGACCCAGCATTTTACTAACATCTTCCAATGGGAAATCGAGAACGTTCAACATCAAATCAGCGAAAGTATGCCTTGCCAAATGACTGTTTAATTCTCTTGATAATCCACAAATATCAGACAGCTCTTTGAGGTAGCAATTATAGCGATAATTGCTATTTACTGGAATCAGACGGTTGTTAATTTTACAGTAAGAGTCGTTGCTGTATTTTTTAATGATCTGTTCAACAATAGGCAGAATAGGAACCATCTCTGTCACCTTCGTTTTCCCACGCTCTTTAATGAGCCATTTTTCATGTGCGGTACCAACGGTTACAATATGTAGTGGAGATAAGTTATATATATCCTGATAAGCAAATCCGGTAAAACATTGAAATATAAATGCGTCTCTAACTTTATCGAGTCTTTCAATCGTCAGTTTATGATGCCAAATATTTTCAACTTCTGATATTTCCAATGGCTGAATTTCAGGTTCATCAGCACCACACCTGAATTTTTCAATGGGATTCTTTGTTATCCAGGCACTTGTTTCTGCGAGTTTAAGCATCTGTTTGGTATTCTTGATTTGTTTCATTGCAGAAGCTTCCCCAAGCGCTGGAGTTCGTTTGACGGTAAGAAAGGTTAAAAAATTCTGAGCAAAGGAATAGTTAATATCAACTAGTTCCATATCCTTAATCTTATATTGATATAAAAGAAATTCGGTAATCTTGTTTTTTGTGGCTTTCCATTGTTTTAGTGTTTCCGGAGATCTCAGCTTCTTTTCTACCAAATCAGAAAACTCTTTAATTTGAAGATCAGCAAGTTCCAATAGACTTATCTTTTTCTTAGTGGTATTTGTGGTTTGCCCTTTTCTATGATCATGAGGCAGGTTCCTGTAGATATTTTTTAGTTTTAAGGGGGTGACAACATCAAAATTTGATTGTAGCACTGTAAAATAACGTTCTAAATCAGCTTGCATACGGTTGATTAAGGAATTAGTCATTTTAGCGTGTTGTCCTGTTGTGACTCTTTTGGTTGTATTATCCCAATGGTCAATGTGTGCTTTCCTACCGGTGGACAATTCTTCGTCCATTCCGTCAATTGATATTCTGCAAATAATAGGAGCGAGGCCGTTAGCATCTTTCTTTGATTTACGATGCCAAAAAAGAATGGTTAATGTTTGGTTGCTTTTCATTTTTCAATCTGTTATGTAAAACATTTAGTTAAGCCTGGATAAATCCAGTAAACAAATTGTTGCTTTAAGGAATGGCTCAAATTGAGGCAAGGATAACTGGTGCCCAAATTTACCAAATACAATTGGGCACCATATAGGGCACCAATCAGATTGATTTTCTTTGCTATGAAATGACTTATTATTTTTCTTAAAACGCCTTTTAAAATACATTTTAAACAGAAAAGGCGCAATTTCTTGCGCCTTTCGTGATCCCGCTGGGATTCGAACCCAGGACCACTACATTAAAAGTGTAATGCTCTACCAGCTGAGCTACGGAATCAATTAATTCCCTTTGTTTAAGGAGGTGCAAAGATAGAAATTAAATGTTAACATGCAATTAAATCTGAAAATAATTTCATTTAAAATATTGGTTTATTTATCTGTATAAGTCTAATGCATTGAAAATCAGAAAGGCGGAATTATTCCGCCTTTCAAAATAAAAATGTAAACTATATTAAACAATCACTAAGACTATTTCAAAATATACATGATACCATTGATATCATCATTGCCACCATACTGGCTCTGTATTGCAATTTGATAATTTGCAGCATTTGCAGTGCGTTCATATTCGTGGTACTGAAAGCGGCTTGCAATGCGTCCACCATTTCCAGTACCCGGACCAGTGGTGAAAGTAGGGATGCCTGTACGGCGATAAGTAAAATAAGACTCCAGTCCCGAATGACGGAATAAAGCCAGATACTTTTGCTGTACAATTTGTGTAAGCGCATTTGCTGTATTATACTTTACAGCAGGCTGATTATAGTAAGTATCCCAATTTACATTGATAGGATAAGTATCATAGTTGGCAGGTAAAGCAACGTTTGTTGAGCCGGGGCGATAGAAATAAGCAGTAAATGTTCCTGTGCCTGTAGGGATTTTATAAGAATCCATAGAACTTTTAATACCTGCAGTATAATAACTCTCGGCGTCACCAGCAGCCCATCCGCGGTAAATGCCTTCAGCAATATTGAACATCAGCTCAGCATAGCCAACCTGAATACTCGGCTCACCTGTATAGGTTGAATAGTAACGCTTTCTATTTAAGAATGAATACTTCTGTAAACCTGCATTGTTATACATAATACCAAGATCTTGTCCTGCATCAGCACCAATAAAAGAAGAAAAATCTGCAGGACTAAGTTTTAAAGAATCAACCTGGTAACGAGAAGGTTCGGCAGTTACAAATACCCTTGGATCTTTTAATTTTGTTAACAGGCTGATATAAGTGGACGAAGTGTTTTTTCTCGATCCGCTCTGTCCAAAGTTATCAGGGGTTTGTGGATAATAGTTCGTCGGAGATATATAAACATATTGCATGTTATCAGCAGCACTTTCCATGATAGGATACTTGGTTTTATTACTGATAATATCAGAGAATTGTTTTTTTACATTTAGCTGTGTATCGTCGTCAGCTCTTTTACTAAGCTGGATCAACAGACGGATTCTAAAAGTATTGACAAGTTTTTGCCATTTTAGTAAGTCGCCGTTAAAAAAGATATCTCCGGCAAGTATATTCTCTTTTGCTGCAATTAAAGTTGTTAAATCTGTGTTCGCACTTTCTAATAGTGCCAAAGACTGTAACATCACATTTTTCTGTGTATCATAAGCAGGAGTAAGGTTTGCTATTCCGGCCAGCGCATCAGTCATTGGAATATCTCCCATTTCCATACTCATTTTAGTGAACAGATAAGCCTTAAAGAACTTACCAAGCGCAGCATAAGAATTAACAGCAGCACCGGTCTTGGCAGCCTGTTTTTCCATTTCAACAACGTTTTTTAAGACCGTATAATAATCATCACCATATTTGAAATCATAGCGGTTATTGCCATAGTAATCATAATTATTCAGGTAATACTGACTATTTGTTTCTTTAGAACCATCGGGGCCTTCGACAAGGCCATTGCCCGTTAAGATTCCATTTAATAGTAAAGAAGCTTGTACCGCAGTTGGTTTATTATTATTGATCGTTTTTTCTTCGAAGTCCTTCTTGCAGCCCGAGATGGTAACCACAAGTAAAAGAGGTAGCAAAGAATAAAGTTTGAATATTTTTTTCATCTGTATATAATTGTTTTTTTTCGAAGCCTTTATTGTTTTTTAATTGAACTTAAGAGCATTTCGTGGTTTAACGGTGATGAAGCTATCATGATTTTATATTTTTCACCAGTATCGATTTGATTCTAGTGTTCAGGAGCTCGCAGGCCCGGTTCATTTCGTTGTGTGATTTGAAAAATCATGATGGTTTCATATTGGAAATTATAATGTAACGTTAATGTTGAATCCATAACTACGTACCGTTGGTGATTGTAAGCCAGTTAGAGGAGTTTCTCCGTTGTACTGATCTAAATCAACATCCTTAAACCTTTTGTCTTTATAGAAGTATAATAAATTACGGCCTACCAAAGAGAAAGAAGCTTTTTGAATGAAGGTACCCGCAAGTAATTTCTTAGGAAGTTCGAATCCAAGCGTAACCTCGCGGAGTTTCGCGAAAGTTTTACTCATCAGATTGGCCTCATCGAAATTATAATACTTACTTACGTAATCCTGAACAAATACCTTATTTGTATTTGGCGCAAAAGCAAGGTCGCCGTAATTCAGGATCGCACCAGTTTTAGAATCATAGTTGATAGATGCGCCATTAGAAATCACTACACCTTCACCAACATAAGTACCATTATATCCTTTCTTGCCATAATTAGCCCAATCCTGGTAACGTGCATCACCTAAAGCGCCTTGAGCAGTTTCGATATTTGAACCACCACGCATAGTTTTGTTATGCATGTAGTCAATAGTTTTTCCGCCCACACTACCATCAAACTGGACACCTAAACTCCAGCTTTTGTAATGAAATTTGTTATATATACTCCATGAATAATCAGAGTTCAAGTTTCCCAGGTATTGATTCGCACCACCATTAACCAATGGCTTTCCAGCTGCATCATTAATAATCTGTCCGTCTTTCGTTCTTACGAAAGCAGTTCCATACAATTTATCTGTACGATCTCCTTCTTTGAAAAAAGTCTGATAAGTATCCTGTCCTTTAGGAAGTTCTTTGTAAACACGCTTGTAAGTTGACCAGTTGACCAAAACATCCCAGCCAAAACCACCCATATCTTTAATTGGTGTGCCGCTCAGAGAAACTTCATAACCAGTCTTTTTCGTTTTTAAAGCATTCAGATATAGTATATTATAGCCAGTGGCAGTAGAAATCTGGTTCGCTAAAACCTGAGGTCCATCTATGTACTGGAAAGCCGTAGCACTTAAACCCAATCTGTTTCCTAAGAATTTGATGTCAAAACCTTCCTCGTAATTTACGCGGGTGGTAGTTTTAATACCATTTTGATATAAATAATCAGGGCCATAACCGGCAGCTTGATTGTTATATGGTTTATTGATATTAAAGGCTGTATTTAAGGAATAGTTTGGTCCGTTATAAGGAGACATATAAGTATTGCCATAACCTAGTGGATTGTTTGTCAGGTTAGATCCTGTTTGTCCGCCAAATGCTGTGATTGAGCTGAAAGGAGCAGGGCCTATACTTGCACTGGTTGCATCTGTACGTACATTGGAAAATGATGCTCTTGCTTTCAGGAATGAAATAAGATCTGGCATTTTGATATAGTCAGAAATTACAGTTGCCAATGATACACTTGGGTAATAATAAGTTGTCGGCGTCTGGAAAGCAGAAGACTTATCAATTCTGCTCGTTGTTGATAGGGTTGCATATTTACCGAAAGCTGCATCCAATGAGAAATAACCACTCAGTACCATCATGCTTGAGTTGAAACTCGTAGACTGTACTGGGTTTTTAGAGTTACTAAAAGAATAAACTTCAGGAACATTCAGGTAATCAGTAGATGTCCAGCTTGAATTGTAAGATAAGGTACGCAGATTTGTTCCGACCAAACCAGAAAGGTTGACAAAGTTTTTAACGTTATAATTGAAATTTAATAACAACTCATTGTTGTTTTCAAATAAATTACGTCTGTCTTCACGATAGTCACCTTGATTTCCTTCACGTCCATAAGGGTGAGCTGAGAATGGAAGTTTTTCTGTACGTAAAATGCTGTACGTATCAAATTGAGAGCGAAGTGTTGCGTTTAAATGGTTATCAATTTTGAAATTTGCAGAAAGATAACCGTAAACATCATTTTTGTAATGTCCGCGCAACCACTTTTCTGTCATCAGATAAGGGTTATGGTAACGTTGATATTCCGCAAACTGCGATTGAACTCCTTCCTTACCCGGTTGCCAGATTGCTTTAATGTCCGGTGCATTTACATCCCAGTCTGCGCCAGTCCAGATTGCTGTACTGTAGATTAAACTTGAGGGTCCGTAATCTGCATCAGGAAAGTTATTGGTAAACTGCCTGTTAAAATCAAGGTTACCTTCAATTTTCAGCCTTGGAGATGGATTGAATGAACCATACATGTTGAAATTGACAATGTTAAGTCCGCTATTTGGGATGTAACTTGATTGCTTTGATTGTGAAACCGAAAATCTGGTCGTATAAGTCTCCCCGTTAGCACTTAAAGAAACGTTATTGTTGGTTTGATATCCAGTTTTCAAGAAGTTCTTTAAATTGTTTTTACCTCTGGCTGTATATGGAGTTGCTTGTCTTACGCCATTAATTACCGGGCTGTCATACTGAGGGATTAGCTGTCCGGCAAAATAAGGACCCCAAACGTCGTAATCTCCATCCACACCACCTGGTGCTCCACCTTTACCATCTACGAATACATACTGTGTGTTTTCACCAGCGCCATATGAATTCTGTATACGAGGAAAAGTCAAAAATCCACTATTGATAACGGTGCTGCTGTTAAAATCAACAGTCAGTCCTTTTTTATTCTTATCACCTTTTTTAGTAGTAATCAATATTGCACCATTTACCGCACGGCTACCGTATAAGGCAGCAGCTGCAGGGCCTTTTAATACAGTATAAGTTTCAATATCGTCAGGGCTGATATTCCAGGTATCAGTATTGATAGGAAATCCGTCAATCACATATAAGGTTAACTTATCACCGCGGATCATTACGTTCGGCTCTCTCAATACCTCTGGAGAAGGACCAACAGATAAACCGGCCACTTTTCCTATTAAACCACCGATTGGATTCGGGTCACGTGCTTTTAGCAAATCGTCACCGTCAACGGTCTGTAAAGCATAACCGATTCTTTTGGTGTCTTTCTTGATACCTAAAGCGGTAACCACAACTTCAGAGAGTGCTTTGCTATCACCTTTTAGCACTACGTTAATGATAGTTTCGTCACCAATAATGATTTGTGTTTTTTCGTATCCAAGATATTGAAAGGATACCGTTTGCCCTTTTTTTGCTGTGAAGAGAAAGTGGCCATTCATGTCTGTTACTGTACCTTGTTTGGTACCATCAACCAAAACACTTACCCCCGGTAAGGATTGTTTGGTTTCGTCACTAACTGTACCGGATATTTTAATTTGCGCCGCTAAGGTCATCGGGGCAAGCAAAAATAACACAACAGTTATTACCTGTTTTAATTGCTTGTAAAGCTGTTTCATTGATGTGGATTTAGGTTGTTATGTGTTTTGATTTCACACAGCAATACTAAACTTTGTTTATTAAAACTAAACCAATTTAGTATTATGTGTATTTAAACTTTTGCGGTTTTTTCTGATGCTAAATGCGTCTTTAGCAACAGGTTCGTTACTTATTGTTAATAGCATATTAATGAAGAGTTTATCTTTTGCTGTTATTGCGGTTGAAAAACCGTTTTATTTACGCGTAAAATGATCAAATGATAATATCTGATTGATATTATTCAAGGGAAGAAACAGAGTTAAAGCAGTTATCGTAAAAAGAAGCTTAAACCCATGAATTTTGAACAGGCTCTAAAAAATAATGTTCACATTTGTTGTTTAATTATAGTGTAATGGACATACTGGTTATAGAAGATGAACAAAGAGTAGCTGAACTGATCAAAAAGGGGTTGGAAGAACTTGGGTTTCATATCACACTTGCCTTTGATGGAGAAATGGGGAAGAGGCTGGCTTTAACAAAAACATACGACCTGATTCTCATGGATTTGATTCTCCCAAAGATCAATGGTATTGATCTTTGTAAAGAGGTGCGTATTGCCCGGCCAGATATTCCTATCATTATGCTGACTGCTTTGGGGACTACGGATGATAAAGTTGAAGGGTTTGACGCAGGTGCAGATGATTATCTGGTTAAGCCTTTTGATTTCAGAGAATTGCATGCCAGGATACGTGCTTTAATTAAAAGGAACCAGACACAGAATAATACTTTCAGCCAGGGATTTATTTTGCGTTTTGCAGATCTGGAAATGAATTTGGAAACCAAATTAGTTAAAAGGAATGACGTACCGATAGATCTTACGCCTAAAGAGTTTCGCTTGCTTGAATATATGATGGGAAATTCTGAAAGGGTTTTGTCAAGAACAGAAATTGCGGAGAAGGTTTGGGATACTTTTGATTCAGGAACGAACTTCATTGATGTATATATCAATTATTTAAGGAAAAAGATAGATAAGAATTACGAGGTGAAACTGATTCATACTAAACCGGGAATGGGTTTTATATTTAAAGAGGGATGAAAATAAGAGCGAAACTTTTGTTATTGTTTTTGACACTTTTTGGTGCTTTGCTTTTGGCATTTGCGGTGTTTATCTATATTTCTACAGCGCAGAGCAGAAAGGATCAATATTATAAGCATCTTAAGAGAGAGGCAATTACGAAAGCAAATTTGCTTTTTGATGCGAAAGTTCCTCCAACGGTATTGCAGTTGATTTATAAGAATTCTATTAACTCTTTATTTGAGGAAGAGGTTGCTGTTTATGATACTTCGTTTAATCTGCTGTATCATGATGCTGTGCAGATTGATAAGGTTAAAGAGACAAAACAGATGATTAACCAGATCATCCTTCAGAAAGAAATAACTTTTGAGCAGGGGTCTTTGCAGGTTGTAGGACTTTTGTATTTGCATAAAGGGAAAACTTATGTGATTACTGCGGCTGCAAATGATAAGTATGGACTGACCCGTTTGGAAGAATTTAAGTATACTTTGATTATTTCTTTTATCATTATTATCAGTTTGACGATTGCTGCGGGTTATTATTTTGTAGGAAAGGCGTTAAATCCGGTTGCAGAGATTGTGGATAAGGTAGAAGAGATTACTGCGACGAATTTATATAAACGAGTACATGTCAAAAATGAGCGGGATGAGATTGGTGAGCTAGCTATTACTTTTAATAATATGCTGGATAGACTGGAGCAGTCTTTTGATGGTCAGAAGAGTTTTGTAAGTAATATTTCTCATGAGTTGAGAACTCCGCTGGCAACGATTGTCGGGGAGCTTCAGCTGGCTTTAATCAGGGAACGCAGCGTTGCGGAGTATAAGGAGGTGATCAGGTTGTCGCTGAGTGATGCGCAAAGGTTAGTGAGGTTATCTAATGGTTTGCTTGATTTAGCGAAAGCGAGTTATGACCAGACTACGGTAAGTATGAAGGTTTTAAGGACGGATGAGTTGTTGATGGATGCAAGGGAAGCTGTTCTTAAAGGATTTGAAGATTATAAGATTGATATTATCTTTGATAAGGAGATTGATGATGACAATGAGATTTCTGTCAGGGGAAATGAGTATTTGCTGAAGGTGGCGTTTATCAACCTGATGGAGAATGCGTGTAAGTTTTCTGCTGATCACAGGTGTATAGTGAGTATCAATTTTGATAAGGGGTCGGTTATACTTGGGTTTAAGGATTCGGGGATAGGGATTGAGGCTGATGAGATTGATAGTATATTTTCTGCTTTTTACAGGGGAAAGAATAAAGGGTTTAGTGCGGGGAATGGGATCGGGCTGTCGCTGACGGAAAAGATTGTGGGGATGCATCAGGGGGAGATTAAGGTGAGGTCTGTGGTAGGGGTAGGGAGTGAGTTTACCATTGTTATGGCACATGTGGTTGTTTCACCTGGGTAAAAAAAAACGGCAACTGTATATTTGACTGGTACGCCTGAATTAGGCGTAAGGTCTGCATATACAGTTGCGGTTTTTTTTCTTTATCCATAGGGTTGATGGACCATTTATATTGTGTTTAGACAATGGTTTATTTGGATTGTTGAAGGAGCTGGTTACTTGAAAATTGTTGAAGGAGCTGATTACTTTACAGCTGCTGAAGAAGCTAATTGTTTTATAATTGTTGAAGGAGCTGATTACTTTACAGCTGCTGAAGAAGCTAATTGTTTTATAATTGTTGAAGGAGCTGATTACTTTACAGCTGCTGAAGAAGCTAATTGTTTTACAATTGTTGGAGAAGCTGATTACTTTACAGCTGCTGAAGAAGCTAATTGTTTTATAATTGTTGAAGGAGCTGATTACTTTACAATTGTTGGAGAAGCTGATTACTTTACAGTTGCTGAAGAAGCTAATTGTTTTGTAATTGTTTGGACGAGCTGATTACTTTACAGTTGCTGAAGAAGCTAATTGTTTTATAATTGCTTGGAGGAGCTGATTACTTTACAGATATTGAATAATGAGCTTAATGGATTGCGTTATGATTTGCTTGTGGTGTCACTTTAAGAAATCAACCTTTTTATAATTTCTACACTTCTGACCAGATCTTCTTTGGGGGAAGATGCAAAGCCTAAGCGAATGGCATTGGCGTTGTAGTTGGGGTATTTGTGGGCTTTTCCATCAGATAAGAGTAATCCTTCCCGGTAAGCTTTTTTTGCGAGTTCTTCCAGGTTGATTGATTTGTCAAAGGCTGTCCATACTGACATTCCACCTTCGGGAATAGTAAATTTGATGGATTCTTTGAGTTCATTACTGAGCAAATTGCAAAAGAAATCGCGTCGTTCCTGGTAGGTTGAAAGTGTTTTTCTGAGGTAGCGTTGGATGGTGCCGTCATTTAATAAATCAGCCATTGCGCTGTCCAGGACGTGATCGCCTTGCCGGTCCAGTAATATACGGACTTTAGCGAGGTGTTCAATGACGTTTTCGGCAGCTACCAGATAACCCATTCTAAAGGCTGGGGAGAAACTTTTACTAAAGGAGCCGCAATAAATGACCATCCCGTTTTCATCAGCGCTGGCCAAGGGTAAGAGTGGACGGTGTTTGAAGTGGAAGTCAAAATCATAGTCGTCTTCAAAAATGATAAAGCCATATTCATTGGCGAGTCTGAGTAATTCTAATCTACGGTCAATTCTTAGGGAGACTGTGGTAGGGTATTGATGATGGGGGGTGACGTAGACCAATCTTATTTTTTGTTTTGTGCAGATTTTGCGGAGTTCATCTACCATTAAGCCATGTTCGTCTACCGGGATTCTAATGAGTTTTGCGCCTGCGTGCAGAAAATTATGTTCGGCGCGTCTCCATCCGGGAACTTCAGAAACTACAATGTCGCCGGGGCTAATCAGGGCGTTGCAAATCAGGTTGATACCCATTAAGGTGCCTCGTACTGAAAGAATGTTTTCGGGAGTGGTTTTGAGTCCTCTTGTCGTATTGAGATATTCAGCTATTGCTTGTCGATAAGGGTAAGGGCCGGCAGGATTTCCGTAATTACCAAATTTAGGATACAATCCGCTTCTGGTGAGTTGGTTGCGATAGGCACGGTAAAATTCCTTTAATGGTGCAAGCCTGGGGTCAGGGTAACCGTCGTCTAAATGAAGGTCAGGTACATGTGTTTCTATAATAGTATCAGGGTAATCTCTGGACTGAAAAGTGAAGCCTGCAGTCTTCGATGAAGTGGATATGATTGACTTTAGCTTTTCTGGTGCGTGGTCTGCCACATGACCAGAAACAAAAGTGCCGCGTCCTACAGCACTTTCAAGCCAGCCTTGTATCTGCAGTTCTTCGTAAGCCTTAGTTGCTGTAATTCTATTGATTTTTAAAAGATGAGCGAGCTCACGGCTACCAGGAATTTTTTGGCCTGATCGTAGTTTGCCACTCCGGATCAGTGATAAGAGGGCATCTGCTAACTGAAGATATACGGCACGTCCGGCGGAACGATCAAAGGATAGATCCGCAAAGAGTTGATTGATAATCGGACTATTCATTATCTTGTAATTGGACTACTAAGATAAGCCAATTGTAAGATACTTTTGTTTAATCAGATCATTAATCAGTTATTTGGATAGAAATCATGTATATACCTAAGCAATTTGAGATTGAAGAGGAGGCAGAAAAGATTGCCTTCATGAAACAGTATAGTTTTGCAACTATGGTGACTACTAAGGGAGATCTTCCAGTCGCTACGCAGCTTCCATTCTTGATTACAAAGAATGCTGGTAGTTTGGTGTTGAGCGCGCATTTTGCATTGGCTAATGAGCAGACCGGCTATATCGAAGAGAATACCTCCCTGGTTATTTTCTCAGAGCCGCATGCTTATATTTCTCCAGTTCATTATGATAAGGTGGAGAGTGTACCTACCTGGGATTATGTAGCTGTACATGCTTATGGAAAGGCGAAAATTGTTAAGGATGAAAATGAGAAAATTAAAGCATTGGAAAATATGATCCTGTTTTACGAGCCTGGTTACCTGGGACAATGGAACAAACTGGCAGAAAAGTTTAAAAAGGGAATGAGCAGAGGAATCGTAGTGTTTGATTTAGAGGTGACCGACTTACAAGGACAGAAAAAAATCAGCCAGAATAAAACTGAGATGGAACGGGAAAGGATAGCTGTACATTTAGAAAAAAGCGATGTCAGCTCAGAAAAAGCAATTGCAGACTATATCAGAAAAATATAAGATGAATCAAATCAAAATCACTCAAGCATCCCCGGAAGATTTTAAAATTATACAAGTTATAGGACGACAAACTTTTTTGGATTCGTTTGCATACAGTACAACCGAAGCCGATATGACTAGCTATCTGGAAGAGAGTTTCACTGAAAAAAAGATAAGGGCCGAATTAGCTAATCCAGATTCTATGTTCTTTGTAGCATGGGACGATGAAAATACTGTAGGGTACTTAAAAGTAAATACGGGAAAAACACAAAAGGAATTGCAGGATGATACCGCTTTGGAAATCGAACGCATTTATGTTAAGAGCAGCCATCACGGTAAAATGGTTGGTCAATTGCTTTATGATAAGGCCCTGGAAATAGCCATACTTCAAGATAAAGCCTATTTATGGCTCGGCGTATGGGAAGAAAACCCACGAGCCATCAGATTTTATGAAAAGAACGGATTCGTTGCTTTTGATAAACGTATTTTCAAAATGGGGAATGATGAGCAAACAGATATCATGATGAAAAAGATATTAACTCCTGCCTTATGAATTTTAGCATCCAACCACAGTTAGTGAATGAACGTGTCGCACTCTTACCGCTGAAGGAAACCGATTTCGAAGAATTATACGCTGTAGCGTCCGATCCAAAGATATGGGAACAACATCCTAATAAGGATCGCTGGAAGAAGGAAGTATTCCAAAACTTTTTTGATGGTGCCATAAAGAGTGGAGGCGCATTTAAAATCATCGATCAGGTTACCGGGAAAGTGATGGGCAGCACCAGGTTCTATGACTATGACGAGAAGGATATTTTTATTGGCTATACGTTCTATGGTACAGCTTATTGGGGAATGGGCATCAATCTTTCTGTGAAAAAAATGATGCTGGATTATATATTTCAGTTTGTATCAAAGGTTCAGTTCCATATTGGCGCAGAGAACATCCGTTCTCAAATCGCTATTGGCCGTATTGGAGCAGTTAAAATAGCTGAGGAGCAAGTCACCTATTTCGGTGAAGCTCCAAAGCTCAATTTTGTATATGTAATCGACCGGGATTTAGATTAATTATACTTATTTGTTTTTTTAAATTCCTGATTGTAAATTTTCAGGTTACTTTTCAATAACTGACGTGCAACATGAATTCTGGTTTTCACCGTACCAATAGGTATGTTCAGTGTCTCAGCTATTTCATGATATTTATAACCTTCAAAATATTTAATAAAAGGAGTGTAATATTCAGCACTTAACATTGAAAGTGCTTTGTTCACATCGTCACTAATAAATTTATTATTGGCTTGGTTATGCGAAGCGCTTTTGTATAATTGAGCAGAATTGATTTCTTCGGTAGTGTCTATAATGCTGCGTTGTTTTACCATCCTTCTATAGTCATTTATAAAAGTATTTCTCATGATTGTATATAACCAACCTTTCAAATTCGTGCCTTCAACATAAAGTTTTGAGTAACGAATAGCTTTTAATAATGTTTCCTGAACTAAGTCATCAGCATCGTCAATGTTTTTTGTAAAATTCAATGCAAAAGTTCTTAAAGAAGCCTTGTGGTCATTAATCTGGTATGGGAAGGAATTACTGATCATAAGTAAGAAATTAGATTATAAAATTTGTTGATTATATTCAATTTTTTTATTCCAACTCTTATACCAATTAATTTATTTAAAATGAAAAAATGCGCTTGTCAGCAAGATTAATACATTTCTGATTTGTTGCGGATATATAAATTAAAGAAATTTATTTATATATTGAGATAGTTTGTTTATTCTTAACTTTCTTTTTTTGTTGTTTACTTTGGTTAAAGTGCTTCTTTAAGCCAGGTGCTTTGAATTTTTATAGTTTTGTAAACTGTTCTTTTTTTGATTTAACCCCCAATTATATGCTCTTTATAATGTACTGTTTTTAGTACTATTTCCGGTAAGTTGGCAGGTGCATGCAGTCAATAAATAGTTAATTTGATGCCAATTCTTTAAAGTTTAGAATACTATTCTTATTTTTATTTGCATTATTATAGGGAAGAGCATGCTAACATCACAAAATTCATCAGATAGATTGGAACTGAATTTTCAAAGAGATATTGAGAATATTAATCAAATTGATGGAATAAGTAAGCTATTGCAGGTCGTGTGTAAGGTTACAGGAATGGGGTTTGCAGCAATTGCCAGAGTTACTGAAGATCGCTGGATTACTTGCATATCAAATGATAATTTGAATTTCGGACTTAAGGCGGGAGACGAATTAGCTGTCAACTCAACTATATGTTACGAAATTGAAAAATCACACCGTGCAGTAATTATTAATAATGTCTCTGAAGATCCTGCATACCGCCAACATCATAAGCCAATACAATACGGATTTCAAAGCTATATTTCTGTGCCTATCATTCTGAAAAATAATGAATTTTTTGGGACTATTTGTGCACTTGATCCTGCTCCGGCAGATTTAGGCAGAGCTGAAGTTTTAATGATGTTTGAACTTTATGCGGATATGATAGCTGTTCATCTGAATAGTCTGCAGGAAGTACATGCAACACAAGACTCTCTTAAAGAAGAAATTCAAACTTCGGAATTACGTGATCAGTTTATTGCAATTTTAGGCCATGATTTAAGAAATCCAGTAGGCGCAATCAGAAATAGTGCAGAGCTATTACAAAGAGGAAATTTAAACCCGCGTGATCAACGTTTAATAAATATCATACAAAATAGTACTTATCGGATAACCGGTTTAATAGATAACGTATTAGATTTTGCACGTGGCCGATTAGGGGATGGTGTTAGTTTAAACTTCCAGAATGAACAATCGATGGAAGAAACGTTGAAACAGGTCATCGATGAACTGCAAACCATTTCACCTGATAAAAAGATAATTCCATATTTTCTCATTCAAAATGAAATGAGGTGTGATTTCAAACGAATTGCGCAATTGTTTTCGAATATCCTGGCCAACGCAATAGCGTATGGGGATTCAAATTCGGCTATTATTGTTAAAGCCTCGGTCAATGAAGATAATTTTCAATTGTCTGTACATAATGCTGGCAAAAAGATACCAAAGGAAAAATTAGCTAAACTTTTTCAACCCTTTCAAAGAGGAGCCTCAAGTAATAATAAAGACGGCCTTGGATTGGGACTCTATATATCTTCAGAAATCGCTAAAGCTCATGGCGGAACATTAAGTGTAGAATCGACAACGCTTGAAACATGTTTTGAGCTGGTAATTCCTACTAAATAAGCCTTAAATTGCTAATCTTTATAAAGATTAGATTCTCGCAGGCGTATAGCTTGAAATGAAAAATCCCCAGCAATTTTATTCCTGATCATGCAGGCCGGAATCTACATTGTGGTCTCTAATGAATTTCTAATGAATTTCTGTTTGCCCTCTAACAGCCCTTTCCAATGGGGTGTTTTATATTTGCAGCAGATTAAAAAAAAGCAAATTATGGACTCAGGCCCCAATACAAAGGTACTATCAGTAGTACCGTCAAAATCAAATCAATTTATTATTTAACCGCCTGCTAGCGCTTGTAACTTCTGTTATGCCGGTAGAGGCATAAAACAGAGTTATGTTCAATTTTTCAAAAACACAGACAAAATATACCCGCTATATTGTAGATTATGATTATCCAGTAGGTATGGACACCCGGCCTACGATCACATTTGGGGTAGCTGATAATATCTTCAGCAGACAAAATTATTATCAATCTCTTTCTTTCAGACAGCTTTTCTTTAGTGCATACATTTTGATATTAAATATGATCAAATTGGGTACCCGGCAAATTAAAAAATGGAGGGCTCTATGACAATATTTGAGTTTACCCTAAGGCTTGCCATTGCTTTTGCACTAGGTGCAGCAATCGGTACAGAACGCCAGTGGAGGCAACGAATGGCTGGATTAAGGACAAATATGCTGGTTTGCCTGGGCGCTTGTATGTTCGTTTCTCTGGGTGTTAAAGTTGGTGGAGATGCTTCTGGAAGAGTGATTTCTTACGTAGTCAGTGGAATTGGTTTTCTGGGTGCGGGTGTGATTATGAAAGACGGCCTGAACGTAAGAGGATTAAATACAGCAGCCACATTATGGTGTTCTGCTGCAGTTGGTGCCTCTTGCGGCCTTGGGTTCCTTCCTGAAGCGGCGATCGTTACAACTTTCGTGATCCTGACACATGTTTTAATGCGTCCGGTGGGAGTAAAATTGAGCAGACTTCCTTTAAAGAGTACTAAAATTCCTGCGGCTTATCTGCTTATTATCAAATGCAGACAGGATGTTGAGAATCATTTGAGAGTGCTACTGCTCCAGTTTACAAGTAATGACGAGAAGCTATTGCTCAGGTCACTTAAAAGTACAGATGACGGCGATCCGAGCAAGGCTGTAATTACTGCCGAAATACTAGCTAACAGTAATGAGGACGTAATTATGGAGCGGATCGCCGGGCGATTAACTATCGAACACGAGGTCTCCGAAGTCAGCTGGAATAAGGCCGGAGACGAAAATGACTTATAGCTATAGCCGAAAACGACCTCTGATCCGACGATAAAAGCTCTCTATCTAATGATAAAAACGATTTATAAAAACATATAAACTACTGCAAGCAATGACCTTTCTACTTTTAAAATGCGGTATTATACAATATGCAATCTTATTTATTGCGATTGGAATCACTGCAGATAACCTGATGATTGCAAAATTAAGTGGCAAAACAGTTTCGGTGATCAGCCGGTCGAACTGGATGCTGATCTTATTATTGCTGTTTATCACACAAAATCAGATGCTGTCATGGGGAAGATGGATCACCAGCTGGGCACCTGCGCTGACCGTAAATCAAAAAGACTGGCTCGCACTGGGGTTGCTGCTCTCTATCGGAGCAAAAATGTATAAGGATCATTTTAACAACAGAAGGGATGCAACCACAATCAATTATACGGCAAATAATTTATTGATTCTTGCTTTCAGTTCAGCGATTTACCTATTCGTTTTTGGAATGGCAATTCAGTGGCTTGACCGAACGCAGGGCACTATAAATATCCTGTTCCCGGTCTTTATTATGCTATTCCTGGGAATTGGCGTAGGGTTAGGGAAAGTACGTTATCACAAACTAATCCATACACTCCGTACACGCTGTACCTGCCTGATGATGGCAGGGGTGGTTGTACTGCTGTTCAAATTGATATAATTAATAATTTCCGCTTATCAGTATAGCTATAATATCATGACTATCGTAAAAAAAGGCTTAAAAATAAGAGCCCTCGCAGACAACAAAAAAATGATGTCTAATGGCAGCGACGAAGCTGCAGCAACTAAACTTCAGAACGTTTCCCGCTCAGACCAGGATTTTTACCTGGCTATGCTGGATAGTTCAATGGAAGGTTTGTCGGCCATGCAGGCTAAAGAAAGGCTTGGCAAGTTTGGACTGAATGAAGTTCATCATGAAAAAGCTCCAGCATGGATTAAACAACTGTTCCAAGCCTTTATAAACCCATTTATTGGTATTCTCCTGATTATCGCAGTCATCTCTTTTATACTCGATGTTTGGCTGGCTGCGCCGGGAGAAGCTGATTATAAAACAGTGACGATGGTCGGTATTATGGTGATGGTCAGCTCATTGTTGAGGTTTTTTCAGGAATACAGAAGTAACAAGGCGGCCGAGCAACTTAAAAGCATGGTAAAAACTACAGCGACTGTGGTGCGCAAGATTACCGGAAAGAAAGAACTGGATATTAAAAAACTGGTACCTGGAGATCTGATCATGTTGTCGGCAGGGGATATGATTCCTGCAGATTGCCGCATTGTACAATCTAAAGACCTTTTCGTTAGCCAGTCCATGCTGACAGGAGAATCTCTACCTGTAGAAAAAAGAAGTCTGGCGGTAAGGGATGCTGAAGAAAAACCGCTGGTCGAACTGGATAATATTTGCTTCATGGGTACCAATGTCGTGAGTGGGTATGCCACAGCGGTTGTCGTGAATACAGGAAATCAGACCTATTTCGGCTCACTTAGTAAAGTTATTGTAGGTAAACGTGCAGAAACGAATTTTGATAAAGGGGTCAATAAAGTGAGCTATCTGCTGATTAGTTTTATGGTCGTAATGGTGCCTTTGATCTTTCTGATTAACGGATTGGTTAAAGGGAACTGGTGGGATGCACTGCTTTTCGCAATCGCCGTTGCCGTAGGTTTAACACCAGAAATGCTGCCGATGATTGTGACCGCGAACCTTGCAAAAGGAGCTGTGAATATGAGTAAGCATAAAGTGATTATCAAAAGACTGAATGCGATACAGAATATCGGGGCAATGGATGTGTTGTGCACGGATAAAACCGGAACGCTGACCATGGATAAAATTGTATTGGAAAGGCACCTGAATATTTTCGGACAGGAAGATGAAGAAGTACTCAAATGGGCTTATCTCAATAGTTTTCACCAAACAGGATTGAAAAATCTGCTTGATGTTGCCGTGCTTGAACACGTAGAATTGCATGATTACCTGAAAGTAGAAGAGTACTTTTTAAAAGTCGATGAGATTCCTTTTGATTTCCAGAGACGCAGAATGTCTGTAGTGCTGAAACAACGTAATGGAAAACATTTACTAATCTGTAAAGGAGCAGTTGAAGAAATGCTGGATCTGTGTAGTCATGCCTTTGATCCTGGAGATGATAAAAAATTGCATATAGAATCTGATAAAGTAATCCCTATGGATGAAACTATGCGGAATATGATCCTTCAAACTTCAAAAAAACTCAATGCAGAAGGGCTTCGGGTACTGCTTGTGGCCATTCGTGAGTTTGATGATCGCGCACTGAATTATGCCGTAGAGGATGAAAAAAACATGATCCTTACTGGTTTTATTGGCTTCCTTGATCCCGCTAAACCTTCGGCGAAAATAGCTATTGAAGCTTTGCAGAAATTAGGGGTGAACATCAAAGTGCTGACCGGGGATAATGAGATCGTCACTAAAAAAATCTGCCGTGATGTAGGTATCCCTTTCGATAAAATCTTGTTAGGTGCGGAAGTGGAGAAAATGACCGATGCAGAATTACAGGAACAAGTAGGAGAGGTTTCTATCCTGGCTAAATTAAGCCCGGTTCAAAAATCGCGCGTGGTTAAAATGCTGCAAGCAAAAGGTCATACGGTAGGTTTTATGGGAGATGGGATCAATGATGCCGTGGCCCTTAGAGATGCCGATGTAGGGATCAGTGTAGATACTGCTGTTGATATAGCTAAAGAAAGTGCTGATATCATTTTGCTCGAAAAAGACCTGATGGTTTTGAGGAAAGGGGTAATTTATGGCCGCAGAACCTTTGGTAATATTATTAAATATATCAAAATGACTGCCAGCAGTAATTTCGGTAATATGTTCAGCATGTTAGGTGCAAGTGCCTTTCTGCCATTCTTGCCAATGCTTCCTGTACAAATTCTGGTTCAGAACCTATTATATGATGTTTCGCAAATCTCTATTCCATGGGACAAAATGGATGAAGACTTTATCGAAAAGCCTAAAAAATGGGATGCTTCAGGAATCAAAAGATTTATGCTTTATATAGGCCCCATCAGCTCGGTATTTGACTACGCCATGTTCGCAGTGATGTTTTTCGTTTTCAAAGCGAATACCCCTGAACATCAGAGTCTATTTCAAAGTGGCTGGTTTATCGAAGGATTATTGTCTCAAACACTGATTGTACACATGATCCGGACCCGTAAAATCCCGTTTATTCAAAGTTGGGCAACCACCCCGGTAGTCGCCTTGACCTCGCTGATTATGGTTATCGGGATTTTTATACCGTTTTCACCTTTTGCGGGGGCCTTAAAGATGGAGCAATTGCCTCTGAGTTATTTCCCGTGGTTGATTGGAATTCTGGCTTGTTACTGTGTGCTCACACAATTTATTAAAGGATGGTATATCAAAAGATTTAACCAATGGCTATAATCCGGGCTGGCAAACAATGGATACTGGCCATCGTATTAATTATACTGGTGGTGGTATTCGCAGAATGGTTAGAATATCATTTTCATACCCTATCTAATTTCTCAAACAAAGACAAAGCACAATATGAACTTAAAAAATAATCGTCAGTCGTATTTGACTGGCATTGCCATGGTCATTATCGGAATGACTGCATCCTGCAAACAGCAAGTAACCAAAGAACCTGCCGCTGATTTTATCCTGAAAGGTGATGTCATTACCGTGCCTGAAAATTCTGTACTGAAAAGTAAACTGAAATTTATAACAGTAGATACTGAACCTTACCGGATGCAAATGATGACCGCCGGAACGGTTAAAGCCATTCCTACACAGTTTGCAGAAATTGCACCGCCTTTTCAGGGCCGGGTAACTAAAAGTTATATCAGATTGGGGATGAAAACAACCGCTGAAACACCCTTGTTTGAAATCAGTTCTCCGGATTTTATTGCCGCTCAAAAGGTATTTTTTCAAGAGAAATCACAAATGCAACAAGCAGAAAGAACTTTGAAACGCCAAAAAGATCTGATGGCCAATGGTGTAGGGACACAGAAAGACCTGGAAGAGGCGCAGACGGGTTATGATGTAGAAAAAAAAGAATATGAAAATGCAGTTATAGGTATCAGAATATTCAAAGCAAATCCAGAAAAATTATCCTTAGGACAAGCGCTTGTGGTACATGCGCCAATTACCGGAGAGGTGATTGAGAATAAGGTGGTTTTAGGCCAGTTTATCAAAGATGACGCCGCCAGTGTGGCTACCGTAGCCAATCTGAATAAAGTATGGGTTGCCGGGCAGGTTAAGGAAAAAGACATCCGTTATATCCATGAAAAGGACGAATGTGAGATAGAAGTAGCTGCATTACCTGGTAAAAAACTTCATGGAAAAGTTTACCATGTCAATGAAATTGTTGACGAAGAAACGCGGAGTGTACAAGTTCTGATCGAATGTGACAATAGTGACCATACCCTTAAACCGGGAATGTATGTTTCTGTGAATTTTATTGATGCACCCACATCAGCTGTGCTCATTCCATTGAAAGCTATCCTGCAAATGAATGATGCAAATTTTGTTTTCGTAGCCACCGCAGATGGAAAATATGTCAAAAGAAAAGTAGAGACTGGCGGGACAGAAGGGGACCGTGTGGTGATAAAAAGTGGTCTGGCCAAAGGCGAAAAGATCGTATCAGAAGGTGTTTTCTATCTGTTAGAAGCCAAGTAATTACGCTATAAGCCAATTATATGAAAAAAATAATTTTTACTGCAATTGAAAAACGCTGGCTCTTTGCGGCACTCTTTATACTCCTGGCTGCATTCGGGTTTTATTCCTGGAAACAGCTTTCTATCGAAGCTTATCCGGACATTGCCGATGTAACCTCGCAGGTGGTTACCCAGGTGCCGGGTTTGGCTGCCGAAGAAGTAGAACAACAGATTTCTATCCCTATAGAACGCGCATTGAATGGTTTACCAGGCATGCACGTGATGCGTAGCCGCAGTTTATTCGGCTTGTCGCTAATCACAATGGTCTTTGATGATGGCGTTGACGATTATTGGGCAAGACAAAGAATTCAGGAACGGTTAACCGATGTGAAGCTTCCTTTTGGCGCGGTTCCGGGGCTTGATCCGCTGACTTCGCCGACTGGAGAAATCTACCGGTATATAATTGAAAGCAAAAATCACGACTTAAGAGAACTCACTGATTTACAGAACTGGAAGATTATTCCAAGAATTAAACAAGTGCAGGGCGTGGCTGATGTGACCAATTTTGGAGGGATTACTACTCAATATCAAGTAGAAATTGACCCTGCTAAATTAGCACAATATCATGTTGCGCTTGCGGATGTACAAACGGCAATCAGCAACAATAACACCAATGCAGGCGGGAGTATTTTAAACCGTGGAGAACAAGGATATGTAGTGAGAGGAATTGGTCTGGTCAAAGATTTGGCCGCTTTAGGTGAGGTAGTTGTTAAATCTGTAAATGGCGTTCCTGTATTTGTAAAAGATCTGGGTGAACTGAAATATGGCACATTGGAACGTAAAGGAGTATTAGGTTATACCGATCGTAACGTAAACTATTCGGACGGCATTGAAGGAATTGTAGTCATGCTGAAAGGACAAAATCCTTCAGTGGTGCTGGAAGGCATTCATAAAGCAGTGGCAGATCTGAACAAAGGTGTTTTGCCCGAAGGTGTAACTATTCGTGCTTATCTGGACCGGACTAATTTAGTCAATACCACGCTGGATACGGTTTCTCATACGCTTTTAGAGGGAATGGCATTAGTTATTGTCGTATTAATTGTTTTCCTGGGAAGCTGGAGAGGTGCATTAATCGTAGCCATTACAATCCCAATCGCGCTGCTTGTTGCATTTATCCTCATGCATTTTACGAAGATTCCTGCCAATCTGCTTTCTCTGGGTGCAATTGATTTTGGGATTATTGTAGACGGAGCTATTGTGATGCTGGAAACGATTCTGAAAAAAAGAGAAGCTAATCCGGACGAGGAACTGGAAGAAATTTCCATTGGAAAAAGAGCTTTAAGCGTTGCTAAACCTATTCTGTTTTCTACCATAATCATTATCACTGCTTATCTGCCTTTGTTTTCTTTCGAAAGAGTAGAGAAAAAGCTATTTACACCTATGGCTTTCACAGTCGGTTATGCCTTATTAGGAGCATTAGCTGTTGCGTTATTATTGATTCCTGGATTAGCTTATGCTGTTTACAAAAAGCCGGGCAAAATTTATCACAATACTTGGTTAGAGAAATTAACGGCATGGTATGAAGGGCGTCTGAGTAAGATCATGGACAAACCAAAAAAGGTTTTTATGCCGTTAGTTTTGGTATTGATCAGCGCGATTATCTTATCAGTGACAGTTGGAAAAGACTTTTTACCGCCATTAGATGAAGGCTCTATCTGGCTGCAGGTTTCTCTGCCTCCAGGAGTGACTTTAGAAAAATCAAAAGAGATGAGCGATTCGCTGAGAGCAGTGACCATGAAACATCCTGAAATTACTTATGTGAATGTTCAGGCAGGTCGTAATGACGATGGAACTGATTATTTTACACCTTCCCATTTTGAAGTTTCTGTAGGCTTAAAGCCTTATAAAGAGTGGGCCAGCGGTAGAAATAAAGCTGCGCTGATCGAAGATTTGTCTAAGGAATATGCCGCTATGCCAGGTTATACAGTAGCTTTTACCCAGCCGATGATCGATGGGGTAATGGACAAAATTGCCGGTGCACATAGTGAACTGGTTGTTAAAGTTTACGGTAACGACTTTAAAGAGACCAGAAGAATTACTGAAAACGTCGTATCCACTTTAAGAAAAGTGAAAGGTGCAGTCGATATTGCTATAGATCAGGAGCCTCCATTGCCACAATTACAAATCAGGGTAAACCGGGATGCTGTCGCTAAATATGGGCTGAACATGAGTGATGTAGCTGAACTGGTTGAGGTCGCAATTGGGGGTAAAGCTGTTTCGCAGGTTTTTGCAGGAGATAAAGTTTATGATGTGATTTGCCGATATAAAGAGGAAAGCAGAAATACGCCTGAGAAAATCGCGAACCTGATGTTGACTTCTTCTACTGGTGCAAAGATCCCGTTGTCGCAAATTGCTGAGGTGAAAACTGATTTGGGAGAAAGTTCAATTTCCAGAGAAATGAACCGCAGGCAGCTGACTGTCAGGTTAAACTTAAGAGGAACGGACTTAAGCTCTTTCCTGAAGGATGCACAGGCAAAGATTGCCCAGCAGGTGAAATATGACCCTGAAAAGTACAAAATAGAGTGGGGAGGTCAGTTTGAAAATCAAAACCGGGCCTACGCTAAACTAGCCATTGTTGTGCCTTTAGCTTTAGCGATCATGTTCTTATTACTTTATGGAGCATTTGGAAAATTCAGACAAGCTGGCCTGATTCTGGGTATTGTTCCGCTCGCTTTATTTGGTGGGATGTTAGCGTTGAATGTGAGAGGAATGACCTTAAATGTGTCTTCCGCAGTAGGATTTATTGCCTTGTTTGGTGTCGCTATTCAGAATGGTGTGATCTTGATTTCCCATATCAATGAGCTCCGTAAAAAAGGCTATGAGTTACTCAAAGCAGTTACAGATGGTGCAAAACATCGTTTCAGACCCGTCCTGATGACTGCAACCGTAGCGGCATTAGGTCTTTTACCAGCTTCTTTAGCCACAGGTATAGGTTCTGACGTTCAACGACCATTAGCTACAGTCATTGTGTATGGCCTGTTTGCAGCAACAGCAATTACGCTATTTGTTTTACCAGCACTTTATTATTTGCTGGAGAGTAAATGGGGCAAGGATGATTTTCACCCATCGGAAGCGGTTAATCAGTAAATAGATTGGAAACAGTCAATCAATAAATCCATTGGAAACAGCTATTCAATACTAAATAGATGAAACTTACGAAATACATTTTGTCCTTATGCCTGTCAACAGGCATAACTATGAATGGACAAGCACAGGTAGATACCCTGTCTTTAAAATCAAAAATATCTGTGCTTCAGTTCTTGAACCGTGTAGGGAAAGAAAATCTGGGTTATGCTGCAGAAAAGTACAACGTGAATATTGCCGAGGCAGGGATTGAAACCGCAAAGATCTTTCCTGATCCGCAATTTTCAGCAGGTGCATTTGATAATCAGCAAGCTAGATTGAAACTGGGGCAGGGAGTAACACTGGGGTTGGGAACGACAATTGAATTGGGAGGTAAAAGAAAGGCCCGGATTAGCCTTGCTCAAGGTGTTACCGAATTGAATAAGGCATTATTGCTTGATTATTTAAGGAACCTGAGAGCGGATGCGGCACTCGCTTATTATACTGCAATTCAACAGTACGAGTTATTGCAGGTGCAACATTATTCTTATCAAATGATGAAACAACTTGCAGATGCAGACGCAATCCGTTGCAAACTGGGCGCAATTACAGAAACAGATGCAAGACAATCTAAACTAGAAGCCAGTAATTTACAAAATAGTGTTTATCAGATTGAAGCAGACTGGAAAAATTCGCTGATTAAGCTAAGCGCTTATCTCGGTAAAAAGAGTTCAGATATTTTGGTGATGCCAGATGGAGATTTTGAGAACCTGGCACGTGATATAAATTATCAATCCTTAATCAGTAATGCGCAAATCATCAGGGCAGACGCGGTAGCAGCATTAAATAATAAAATTGTCGCTGAAAGAAGTCTGGCACTGGTAAAAGCAAACAGAAAAGTTGATTTAGGCGTTAATGCAGGACTACAATTCAATGGTGTTTCTACCAATATAGATGCTCCAACGCCTTATCACCGCACTTTCAATGCTGGGTTCAGCGTGCCGCTGAAATTCTCAAACCATTACAAAGGGGACTTGAAGGCTGCTCAGTTCACCATTAAACAAGTAGGCGTTCAATATGAACAAGTTCAGCAGCAGATTCAGCTAGAGGTGACACAGGCTTATTTTAATTATACTGCTGCACAGAAACAGGTTCAGCAATATAAAACTGGGCTGCTAACTGAAGGAAAGAAGATTTTAACAGCTAAAATGTATAGTTATAAACGTGGGGAAACCTCACTATTGGAAGTATTGAACGCTCAAAGAACATACAATGAAGTACAGCAAGGGTTCTATGAATCACAATCTAATTATGCAGCTGCACTAATTGAATTGGAGCGTGCTGCGGGGATCTGGGATATCAAATAAGCCAGTCAGAAGAAACTAAGTTGGTTAGGTAGCAATATGCCGCCGGTTTGATCCGTTATTTTGAGGATTGGGCTGGTGGTTTGCTATTTTTTCAGCGCAAACTGAAAACTGGCTGTTTTTAGGTTTTTCACCTTAACTTCGGATCTTCTAGCAACAACTTATGGGAAGCATCAATAATTTAAAACCAGGAAAGCAATATTGCGTAACCAGAGAATTTGACGATTACGATGCTATAAAGCATCCGGTTGGCGAAATATGGACTTTTGAGAAGACAAATTTCCTGCCTTATGAGGATGGTTTAACCCTCCATGTGCTGCAAAATGGTAAAAGTAAGGTTTACAGATTTCAACGGATAGCAGAAGAGCAAGAAGGAATTCTGTCAGAATTTGAAAGTTATGTGTTGGAAATCAATGATTAACTAAGTAGCTTCAGTAGATCAAATCTATCTTTCATGAATTTACCTTTCAAAGAAGCCAGGAAAAAGATACTTGGCGGAGATTTCTCTGGCTTATTTAAGCCAAGTCATCAAACTGGCTATATTCACCCTTCAGAGGTTGCACAGCTCTTTATTTCTATTCCAGCAGAGAAAGCTATTGATGCTTACAATTCCTTTAATGCAGCGCAGCAACTTAACGTCTTACCTTATTTAGATGTACAGCTTCAAAAGAAGATTATTAAGAGTATATCGAAAGATAGTGCGTCTTATATTCTTAATCACCTGAAATCAGATGACCGGACTATCTTTTATTCTGCTTCTAAAGGAATGGAACTTTCTCGTTTCCTGGAATATTTAAATACAGAAAATAGAAATGAAGTCGCAAACTTATTAGGTTATTCTGCAAAAAGCGTTGCCCGGATTATCAATACAGATGTGGCTACTGTAAGTCCGGAAATGACTATTGCAGAAGCAACGGAACATTTACGGCTGCATCATAAAGACACCGAAGCAGCTAATGTTATTTATGTAGTTGATGATCAGGACCGGTTAATTGATGACGTTCCTGTTCGCAGGCTGGTTTTAAATGAGCGTTCTAAAAAGATCATGGATATCGTAGATGGTTTTTGTATCACCTTGAAGATTAATGAAACCAAAGAGGATGCAGTTCAGAAGTTTAAAGAATATGACCGGGTGGTATTACCTGTTATTAATGATGATCATATTTTGCTGGGTGTAGTGACTATAGATGATGTGATGGATGTGGCCGAACAAAAGGCAACTGCAGAGATCCAGAAATTTGGAGGTATTGAAGAACTTGATTTTCCTTATGTAAAAACACCCTTCTTTTCTTTGCTTAAAAAGAGGGCAGGATGGTTGATTGTCCTGTTCTTAGGGGAAATGTTAACTGCTACAGCTATGGGGTATTTTGATGGAGAAATATCAAAAGCAGTAGTATTAGCTTTATTTGTTCCTTTAATTATTTCTAGCGGAGGAAACAGCGGGTCTCAGGCGGCTACTCTGATTATCAGGGCAATGGCTCTAAAAGAGTTGAATTTAAAAGACTGGTGGTATGTAATGCGCCGGGAAATTTTATCAGGATTGGTGCTGGGTGTCATATTGGGGGCAATAGGTTTCATCCGGATCGCCATATGGCAGAATTTGCATTGGTATGACTATGGGATCCACTGGTTTTTGCTGGCTGTGACGATCTTTTTCTCTTTAATTGGGATCGTGATGTGGGGTACATTGAGTGGTTCCATGGTTCCTATGGTGCTGAAAAAATGTAAGATTGATCCGGCAACATCTTCGGCGCCGTTTGTCGCTACATTAGTGGACGTTACAGGACTGGTAATTTATTTTAGTATTGCAGCAATCTTTTTGAAGGGAACTTTGTTATAGTAATGTAATTTACACTACCAAATCCAAAGAAAAATGAAAACAAAGAAACTATTTATGAGTGCGGCTGTAGTCGCAACCCTGTTTTTTGCAGCTTGTTCACCAAAGGATGGAGACATTCAAACAGCTGTTAAAGCTAAAGAAGCTGCTGAAGTTAGTGTCGCCGTTACAAAGGGTGAAGTTACTTTAACTGGTGAGGTTGCTGATGAAGCTGAAAAAGCTAAAGCAGAAACAATCGCTAAAGCTGAAAAAGGTGTAAAATCGGTAGTGAACAATCTGACGATTAAACCGGCAATGTCTTCAGCACCTGTTGTAATTGCAGATGATTCTACGCTGATCAAAAATGTAACAGATGCAACTAAAGATTTTCCTACAGTTCAGACCTCAGTTAAGGATGGTGTGGTTACTTTAAAAGGTGAAATCAGCAAGTCTTCACTTGTAAAATTAATGCAACAGTTGTCTGTGTTAAAACCTAAGAAAATTGATAACCAATTAACTGTAAAATAAGCTGAACCATGGCATTACAAGATAAATATAAAGCATTAACTGATGCTGCGACTGCAGCTGGAATCTCTGATCTGGCGGTACGTGAGCAGGATGGAGTATTGTATATAGATGGAACTGCTCCTGATGGCGCGACTAAAGATCATCTTTGGGATGTTTATAATCAAATTGATCCTGATTTTAAAGGTGGAGATTTAGTTTTAAACGTAAACGTTGCAGTTGATGCGGCAGTAACTCAGGCTAAAGTGATTACAGAAAGCAGTAACCTGAATATCCGTAAAGGTCCAGGTACCGATCAGCCAATAGTTGGTAAGGCAGCACACGGAGAAGTCATTACACTAGTTAATAGAAGTAATGATTTATGGTGGCTGGTACGTACCAACGATGGGGAAGAAGGTTATTGCTATGCAAAATACCTTGAACCTCAGGCTTAATTCTTAAATAACGAGTATTTAAAAAGCCGTCTCATTCGCTTGAGGCGGCTTTTTAGTTGATAAACTTTAATTGATTACTGATTAAAATAATTGTAATTTCTAATTAATCCGTCATAACCGCTATCAAGTCCTTCGATTTCGCTACTGGTCAGCTTGCCTCTTTCTCCGGCATCACGCAACGTCTTCTTAGTATGGAGTAAAAGATTATGAAAGCTTTCATAAAAGTTTTTGTAATTACCTTCTTTATTCGCCTTTTTTGCATTTGCAATATTCAGTGCTGCATTTTTTGTCTGTGCGGTTTCCAAGGCTGTAAAGCCTGCTTGCGCCTTCGCGCTGATCTTGTTATAGCTATTCGCATTAGCTGATAACAAATCAACAAAATTGCGGATATTCTTCATATCTGTTTTCATCGCAATAATGTATTCTTTAAGCGGGCTATCCTTCAATACAACGATTTCTGCAGCATCAGCAATCTCATTTACCTTTTTCATGAGTACGATTTTTCCTGTATAGAGATTTTGAACAGTACCTCTTATGGTATCAATTAAAGCATAACCTTTAGCTCCCTTATCATCTTTGTAATCCTGAGCTGTCAGGTAATCTTTCAATTGCCTATAATCAGTATTCATTTTTTCAAACTTCGAGTTGTATTGCGCAACCTGCGTTTTAAAATAAGCCTGGTTCTCTTTTCCCAATTCGGGAACCGGGTTTTCTATGGTCACACCATTCATATTATTAACGGTAAACTTTACTAAATGAGGATGAATGATTCCAAGAAATCCAAATTTATCATCAGGATTCTTTAAGGCTTTTTCGATTTTTTCCGTGTTTCCCAGAATATCTTTCAAATAAGAATTATGGCTGTTGGCCATATCTACAACAAGGTTAGTATACTCAATAACACGGCTTGCAGTATCTGCAGCTCCCTTATCGGTAATTTCAGATGCAGTACTTGGAGTGGTTTTGTCCTTTTTCTTCTTGTCCTTACAAGAAACCGCTGTAAAGAGCAGCGTTATACAACAGCAGGTGTAAATGATATTTTTTTTCATGGGTAAATGATTGATTAATGGCAAGGTAAAGATATTTTTCTATAACAATAAATCGAAGCGACTATGAGGGTATACGATTCATTTTCAATCTTTCATTGGTATGATAATTATGATAGTTAAATAGAATTTTTGTTATTTTAATAATGAGAATATAAGCCTGACATTTGTAGAGTTAAACAAATGATAATAAATAAAATGGAACGTAAAAAATTCATACAAAGAGCAACTCTTGGCGCAGCAGCGGTACTTACAGGAAGTGCGATTTCTTTAAACGCTAAAACTAAAATAATGGAAAATACATCTTCAAAAAATAAAGGATTCAGCCGGGCTAACCATGTAGGGATCGTCGTAGCCAATCTTGATAAATCTATCGCTTTTTATGAAGCCTTGACAGGTCTTAAAGTGACGAATGTTGACCAGATAGGTGGAGACCGGATGGCACAGGTGCTAGGTTTAAAAAAGACATTGATCCGTTATGCTAACCTTCATCTTGAAAACATCAATATGGATTTATTAGAATATGAGCAGCCTGAACCTGTTAAAGCGCATTATGAGAACAATCAAATCAGTGCAATGCATTTATGTTTTGAGGTTGATAATATTCAGGATGCGGTGAAACGCTTGAAAGATGCTGGAATCAAATTATCCGGAGAGCCTATCATTTTTGAAGCAGCTGACGGATTAAAATCTGGCTTTGGTACGGCCGTAGCTTATTTTGATGATCCGGACGGAACACATCTTGAAATTATTGAACCACAAGGTCCTTTCAAAAGAGAGCGTCAATAAAACAGCCTCTTATAGCATCGGCCCGATGAACTAACCAATCCCCAGACTGATGATATAAGAAGTTAGTTTTTGCAGTTGTAAGTAAAGCTTTCAGAATAATTATACTCGGGGTTGGTATGGGATAAATGTACTTTTTGAACATTTCCCTTGGCATCCATTTTATAAGTATAGGTAATACTCTCTTTTGACTCGGATATGGCTTTAGCAACCATATTTTTTGATTGTTTTCCAAAATACTTTATAATCACCGGAGATGCATTACCTGAGGAAAGGTAATTATAGTAGATGTAAAGATTATCATTGGCAATGATATTAGTGTATTCGACAGTTTTGCTTGCTCCTGGAAACGGAACGCCATTTTCATCATTATAAACGATAGTAGTTAAGTTCCCGTCCGTATAAATCAATTGGGCAGAAGCTGGTGGTTTATTTTTTTCTGAATAATCAATCCTTATTACATATCCTTCTGAATTATAGGTGAATCTGGAAAGAGATGGGTTATAAAAATTACTGGATTCAATAATCCTCCCCTGACTGTTTAATTTATAAATTCTGGTATATGTCTTTCCCTCAATAGTATTTAATACTTCAGTAATCTGGCTACCGCTATAAGTGAATGTGGTGATGTCTTCGGGAACAGTAGAAAATTGAGATTCTATTCTGACTACTCTTCCTTGATCATCGGACTCATATTTACTCTTTGTAGTAGGAAAAGAATTGAAATCGGATTCAAAAATACGTTGCGTCAATAAGCATTTTTCTGCTTCTGGAACGGGAACTGGTTCTGGTTTGCTTTTTTTACATGAACCTAAAGAAATCAGGCAGATTATGGAGAGTATTAGTGTACGTTTAATCATCAATCGTTGATAAGATTAATGTAAAAGTACACTTAAATATTTAACCATAAATGAATTGTTAAGTGTGTTATACTAAACTAACTCCTGGTTTGTGTAAGATTTTTAAATTGTCAATTGTAATAATTTTGAGGCATTCCATTTTTAGAAATGTGACGGAATAATCTTTAAATACACCTTTTTTCATCAGGGTAGAATCAAAATTTCTCTAAAAGTCCATTCGTGAACCAGATTAAAGGAAATAGATAATATACAGTATGTTTTTATCTGAATTTCGTTTGATTTTTTGCGTAAAAGTGTATACAGAACGCGCTTTGTTTTTAGGAAAAAAATTGGAATATTTAAGAGATATAACCAGTATAAACAGGGTGTGAGTCATGAAGAGATATCTAGATTTGTTTCAGAATGCTCCGGTTGCTATGGCAATATTGGATGCAAAAACCTTAAGACTCGATTCGGCAAACCCGGCTATGCTACAACTGCTGAGGAAGGAGAAATCTGTATTAGGTAGAAAACTTCTGGAGTTCCTTCCCGAAATTGCCGAACAACCCTATCCGGAGTTAATCTATGAAGTAATCCGTACAGGAAGACCGCATAGTGAAATCGGTGCTAAATTCTATTCCATACATAATGGAAAGGCAGAAACAGTTTTTGTGGATTACAGTTACACACCTATTTTAGGCAAAGATAGTAAGGTTGTATCAGTGTTGGTGGTCGGGACAGATGTGAGTGAAAGGGAAATGAGCAAGGAATATAGATTAGTGGCTGATCGCAATTTGCGGGCACTGGTAATGTCTGCGCCAGTGGCAATGGCAGTATTCAATGGTTTTGATTTTCAGATTCAATCTATCAATGACAAAATGCTTGATTTATGGAATAACAATCATCAAACGTGTATCCGTGAATTAGAGCATGTTTACCATAACGGTGTATCTTTTATTTCAGAAAGTAATCAGATTTGTTATAGTTATACCCCCTTGAGAGATGATAAAGGTAATACCACCGGAGTGGTTATGGTTGGAAGCAAAAAGGAATAATCATAGTTTCAGTAATTCAAGATAGGGATCACCAGTCAGTTTTAATAACCGGGCAAAGGCAGGCTCAGTTTTATAACCTTGTTTTTTGAGTCTGATAATTTCTTCTCTGAACGATTCGCCGTGTTCAGTCAATAATTTATCTTCAATAAGCATATGTCTGTAACCTGCCTGTTCGCGGGTAGGTAATTCTTGTCCAAAGATTTCAATTTCCCATTCACCAGCAATCAGTTGTGCCAGCACCACTTCTTTATTATTGATCACTTTTTCTTCCATCTTGAAACCTTTAAAACGTGCAAAAGACTCCAGCAGTAAATTCTTAAAATTTGTTTTGTCGTGATAACAACAAATAATATCAAGATCACTACTGCTGATATCTATAGCAATGGGGACAGTTCCTACCAGAATAGGATCATAAGGCTGAAGAATTTCCAGGATTAAATTTTCCTTAAGCGCCGCAAAGGCATTCTTTTGACGCAAGTTGCCAGCTGCAAGGTAAGAGATAGAATCAAATTTCATAAGCTGGCTCAAAACTATTGTTAATTCTGAAGATCTTAAAAAGTTGCGGCCATAATCGTTCGCTTAAAAGGATAAAATACAGGCGACTCTTTAAATTCCTTTCTTAATCTTTCTTTATAAGTGGCAATAAAGCTCTGTTTAATATCTTCTGGCAGTTTTTCTACATAAGGAATCATTGCTGTTCCTGAAACCCAGTCAAACAAGGCATCTGCATCTTTTAATATATGAGGATATATCTTTTCATAAACAGTGATCTCTGTACCTCCATGCTTGAAAAATAATTTTCCATATTCTTGAATATCCAGTACTGGGGAAACACGGGTGAAGCCATTTAATGCTCCGGCAAATGGGGAAGTTGTCGCAATATCAATTAAGCTGGTATGCGTGAAATGCTTATGGTTTGACGGAATTTGTATCACGAGTTGCCCGCCAGGTTTAACGCATGAAATGATTTTCGGGTAAAGGTTTTTATGATCACCTAACCATTGGATAGCCGCATTTGAAAAGATCAGATCATATTTTTCATCTCTGGCTAGTTGCTCTTCTATAGAACTTTTTTTAAAGTTTACTTGTTCATTTTGAAATTCTGCGGCATCATTAAGCATTTCCTGCGAAGAGTCTATTCCAATGACTGATGATCCGGGTAAAGCGTCGGCGAGTTTCCGGGTCAGTTCGCCGGTTCCGCATCCCAGGTCTATTACTTTTAAAGCTGGTTTAACTTTTACCAATTGTATCAGATCGTAAAAAGGACCAAAGCGCTCTTGTTTGAATTTGTTATAAACATCGGGATTCCATGCCATAATGAATTGATTAAAAACTTTACAATGATAACGTAACTCATTACTGTTTTCGTGTTGATCTGAGATTATTAAATGGTTATTCATATTGAAAAAAGCCAATTTTGGCTACAGAATTTTAACAGGTCCTAAAATTTGACATTATCTGTAGGAAGATAAAAAGCGGTGAATTGATCTTTTAATTACCTTGGGAAACCTTCAGGGAATTGAATCAAACACAAACGAAATATAAGATATCATGAAATTTTTTATAAATGAACCCGATCAGATTGTAAATGAAGCTATCAATGGATTATTAACAAATCCTAAGTTAGCCAGGTTAGATTCCTTTCCTGAGATACGTGTAGTCATTCGTAAAGACTGGGATAAGTCAAAAGTAGCGGTTATTTCTGGCGGCGGCTCTGGTCATGAGCCAGCACATGCAGGGTTTGTTGGAAAAGGAATGCTGACGGCTGCTGTTTGTGGAGATATTTTTGCTTCACCTACTGTAGATGCGGTATTGTCAGCTATTTTAGCAGCTACAGGGCCTAAAGGTTGTTTATTGGTTATCAAAAATTATACGGGCGATCGTCTTAATTTTGGTTTAGCTGCAGAACAAGCACGTGCTTTAGGCTATGAGGTAAAAACGGTGACTGTTGATGATGATATCGCACTCGGACAAGACGTGAAAAAACGTGGTTTGGCAGGGACTCTATTTGTACATAAGATTGCCGGACAGTTGGCTGAGGAAGGAAAGTCATTAGAGGAGATTGTTAAAATCTCTCAACAGGTGATTGACCGTACGGCTTCTATTGGCCTTTCACTTACGGAATGCCAGCATTTGGGACAGGAAACGACCTCCCGTTTAAATGATCAGGAAGTAGAATTAGGTTTAGGAATTCATGGCGAGCCAGGGATTGAGGTGGTGCCTTACGCACCTGCAGATCAATTAATGGCGCTGGCTATTGAAAAATTGGAAGCTAGCCTGCCTGATCCAAATGGAAGATATGCGATGATATTTAATAACATGGGCAGTGTAAGCCCTATTGAGATGAGTTTGCTGGTCAATTCTTTTAGCCAGACAACTTTAGCAGCTAAAGTTGATTATATAGTAGGGCCTGCTGCTTTGATGTCCTCGATTAATATGAGTGGTTTTTCAGTCTCAGTACTGCAACTGAATGAAGAAATTGAAAAGGCTTTATTAGCAGATTCAGAACCTTCGGCGTGGCGTATCCAGCCTTTTCAGCAACCGGCAGAGATCAGTAGCCCTGAACTTCCGGAAACTATTCCTTATGCTGCTTCTGCAAATGTGAAAGTTAAACAACTGATAGAAGAGACTGGTGCTTTGCTAGTGGGTATAGAGAAAGAAATCAACGGTTTGGATGCTAAAGTTGGGGATGGGGATGCTGGATCTACTTTCGCTTTAGCTGGCAAACGCCTATTGCTGGTTGTAGACAAACTTCCGCTGAATGATACAGGGAAATTATTGCTGACGATCGGCAGGATATTATCCAGAGAAGCTGGTGGATCGAGTGGGGTTCTGTTGTCAATTTTATTTACAGCAGCGGGAAATACGTATTCAAAAGATCCTGATTTGGGAAAAGCACTCTTAGAAGGATTGCAAAAAGTAAAGGATTATGGCGGGGCAAAGGTAGGAGACAGGACTATGATTGATGCTTTAGAGCCTGCATTTGAGGCTCTGGCTAAAAATGAATCTGTTTCAAATGCCGCTGAGCAAGCGCGTAAAGGGACTGAATATACTAAGACAATCACCAATACTAAATTCGGTAGGTCTTCGTATCTTTCTGAGGCGGTGCTGAAAAATATTCCAGACCCTGGTGCAGAAGTAGTTGCCAGGGTTTTTGAAAAAATCGCTTCGCTGAAATAGGGTAGCCGTATAGTTTACTAAAGAAATAGCCGTATAGTTTTCTAAAGAATCTGATCCTGAAGTTAGGATCAGATTCTGAATACCTTAACTTTGCGATTATCTTTTATAACCGCTCAACAATGTATCAGGCACTAAGGGAACATATAGAAAAGATCATACCACTTAGTGAGGATGAGTTTGCTTTTGTATGTGCGCATTTTAGCATTAAAAAGTTCAAAAAACATCAATTCCTGGTTCAGGAGGTAGAAGAAGTAAAGTATTGTTACTTTGTCGTTTCCGGACTTCTAAAGTTGGTACATACTGATGATACAGGGAAGCAGCGTGTTGTTTCTTTTGCGATGGAAGATTGGTGGGAAAGTGATTACTACGCGTATTTCACTCAGACCAAAGCGACGATGTCTTTAGAGTGCCTTGAAGATACGGAAACCTTATGTCTTTTGCTCGAAGACTATAAAAAGCTATGTGATGGTTCCCCGAAGATGCAGCGTTTCTTCCTTGAAAAGGCTAATTTTGGTTTTATTGGCTCTCAGCGGCGCATTATATCCTGGTTAACATCTAATGCGAAAGAGCGTTATGAACAGTTACTTAAACAATATCCATCGCTTATTCAGCGCGTACCCAAAAGCCTTCTGGCTGGTTATCTGGGAGTCTCGCGCGAAACCTTAAGCAGGCTATCCCCTTAATGTGACATTTCTTAATTCATTTAATATCTCTCAATTCCTTAGTGTGACATTTCTCACTTTTTAATCGTGAGCTTTGTCAAGCGTCAATTCCAGCTCTTATGAACAACTTTGCAGTAGAAATTTTAAACTGTAATCATGAAGAAAAGCAGCAAGCTTTTAGCATTTCTATTCATAACCAGTGTGCCGTTATGGGCACAGGCTCAAAAGACTAATCAAATGGAAAAAAGAAGTATTAATCCCTGGAAATGGCAGGATGAACGTAGCTATGTACAAGCTGTTGAAGTAAAAAACGTAGAGAGTACACTTTATGTTTCAGGACAAACCGCTATCAGCGCGGATGGAATATCGAGTAACGAAGACATGAAGTCTCAATTAATTCTGGCCTTACAGAATTTGGAAAAAGTTATTGGCGAAGCGGAGTATGAATGTAAGGGGATAGCCCGGTTAAATATCTATACGACTTCCACGGCAGAACTTTGGCCACACTTTGCTATTTTTCAAGATTGGATAGCGAAACATCATATTAAACCTGCGCTTACTTTACTAGAAGTGAAAAGCCTTTTTGAAACCTTAAAGGTTGAACTGGAAGCTACGGTTGTAAAATAAGCACTCACGGTTATAAAAAAAAGCCTGTTATTTGAAGTGACCCCAAAGAGTCAGATACTTATTGGGATCACTTCATTATCTTTAAAATGATACGGATTTTTTAGCAAATGACAATGGTGTATAGGTCTGACTAGTTGTTATTATAGGAATAATTGATCATCCATTGAACGCCAAATTTATCAGTGAACATTCCAAAGAAATCACCCCAGAAAGCCTTTGCCAGTGGCATGGTAATTACACCGCCTGCCGAAAGACCATTGAATAATTTTGTAGCTTCTTCTTCACTTTCCGCTTTAATAGCAACATAAGCGTGGTCTCCTTTGTTGATCGGACCATAGGATTTTGGTCTGTCGCTACCCATTAAAATGCTTTCGCCAATTGGTAAGGAAATATGCATGATTTTATTAATATCGCTTTGATCAGGCTGATATTCTTCTGGCATAGCATCAAATCTGGACACCACTTCAAATTCGCCACCAAATACTGATTTGTAGAAATTAAAAGCTTCTTCGGTATTACCGTCAAAGTTTAAATAAGGATTAACTGCTGCCATGGTTTATGATTTTAGATTATAAATTTTGTTTGTTTTGACTTGTTGTATAACAAATGTAAAAGCATTTTTATGTTTTCATAGGGTATGAATTAGCCAATCTTAGTGGTTGTTTGCGACTAAGAAATCAGGTAACTTGTAAATGGATTAGTAATAACTACTGAAATGGAAATGACTGGTTTTTTGGAAAAGTATCGACCCTTAAATACGGAAATCGCTAATGAAGAGTTAGTTAACCGGTATGCGCATGTGCTTCCTTCGAGTATGATTGACTTGTGGAGGACTAAAGGATTGGGTAAATACAATGATGGATTGATAGAAGTGGTTAATCCTGATGACTTTCAGGATGACCTGGAAAGGATTCTGGGAAGGAAAGCGCCAAATTATGTTCCTATAGCGATCACTGGTTTTGGGGAGTTGTTTTATTTTAGAAAATTGACAGCTGTGGATGAGGATGTATGTGTATTCGATCCGCATTATAATCAAATTGAAACCTGTGTATGGAGTCTGACTGATTTTTTTAACGGATATTTATGTGATGATAATATTATTAAAGAAGTACTGAGAGCAGAGCTGTTTAAAGCTTCGCTAAAAAAGACAGGGCCTCTGGATAAAAATGAGATTTTCTTTTTTGTTCCTGCACTGGCGTTGGGCGGTACCGAAAGTATTGAATTTGTACAAAAAGGGAATTGCCAGGTTCATTTAAGGGTACTGTTTCAGTTGTAATGGTTCAAAGAACTGTTCCGTTGTTTGATTTTTGCTATGATCTGTTTGATTTGAGCAAACAGCAGCATCCCATGCTGTGGTACTTTTATGGAATAATTCCTTAAAAAACAAAAACAGTATGGATTTAACAAATTACAGAACCCTTGGTAAATCGGGGTTAAGAGTAAGTCCGCTTACTCTTGGATCAATGACTTTTGGCGAAGAATGGGGCTGGGGATCAACTCCGGCAACTTCTGAAGCTATGATGTCGAGATATATAGCAGCTGGAGGTAATAGCATTGATACCGCTAATGTGTACACCAAAGGGCACTCGGAAAAAATTATTGGTGATTACCTACACCATGCGGATATTCGCAGGGACCAGTTAGTACTTGCCACTAAGTTTTACTGCAACCTGTATCCAGGTGATCCTAATGCTGGTGGTGCAAGCAGAAAAACAATTATAAGTTCTCTTGAGAATTCACTAAGAAGGTTGCAAACCGACTATGTGGATTTATATTGGATGCATGCTTTTGATCCATTTACCCCAATTGAAGAAACGATGTCTGCTTTAAATGATTTGGTTACTGCAGGAAAGGTACGCTATATCGCTGTTTCAGATACACCTGCTTGGAAAGTTGCACAGTCCCAGATGATTGCTCAGTTTCGGGGATGGTCTGCTTTTGCAGGATTGCAAATTGAATATTCTCTGCTGGAAAGAACCGTGGAGGGTGAATTGATTCCAATGGCTCAGGACCTTGGGTTAGGAGTGATGCCCTGGTCACCTTTGAGGGGTGGGATTTTAAGCGGAAAATACACCAGGGCGAATCAGGGAGAGACCCAAAGCGGAAGAAATAGTTTAGAAGGAGGTACAAGCTTCGATGAAAATACTTACCGGCTTATCGAGCGTTTAACGGAGCTTGCTAAGGAAAAAGAAACTACTCCGGCCAGTGTTGCTTTAGCTTGGGTGGTAGGCAGACCTGGAGTAACTTCTACTATAATTGGTGCACGTACCATAGCGCAACTAGATCAGAATCTACAGTCTTTAGTTGTCAGCTTATCAAATGATGACATCACATCACTGGATCAGCTTTCAAAGCCAGTGCTAAATTTTCCAATGGATATTATTAATAACAGGGCGGCACATTTAGCCCAGGCTGGTACCACTGTAAATGGAGTATCATCTTTACAACTTCCTTTATCACCACAAAGTATTCAGGAAGTATATTAAATTTTATGAATTCTTAACTGCGGCTATCAAAAGAAAAATAGGACGACGTGTTTCGTCTTTCATCTCTGGATATTCTTCCAGGACTTCTTTTGATGGCTGCGGTTCTGAGATTTTTTTAATTTGAAAACCAGCATCAATTAATGCATTGATATGTGTTTCCAGTGTCCTATGGTATTTTATCACATCATTGTCCAGGAATCTGGCAATCCGCTGTCCTTCGTCCTGATAGCCGTCAACAGGCCAGTGCAGACGTTTTCCTGCATCATCATGATACCAGTCTTGCGCAGCTAATGCTGTGAAAATGGGGTGTTCGATAGAAAATACAAACGAGCCTTCCGGTTTTAGTGCATGATAAACTTTTTTACAGATTGCGGCGAAGTTCTTTATATAATGAAAAGCTAGAGAACTGATCACGACATCAAATTGTTCAGGTGCAAAATCAATATCCTCTATAGCAAGCTGAAGATATTCAATTGCGGGGTCATGAGTGCTTTCGCGAGCCCGTTTCAACATATTTTCAGAAAGATCTACACCTATAACTGATTGTGCCTGCTGCTGGCTTGCATACCGGCAGTGCCAGCCAAAACCGCAGCCCAGGTCTAAAACATTTGTATCTTTTAATTTGGGAAGTAATCCCCGGAAAACCTGCCATTCCCCAGCTGCATTTAACCCGCCTGTTGAACGGGGCATCTGACTATAATTGGCAAAAAAGTCAGGGTCATCGTATTTGTTCTGCTTCATCAGGGAACAAATTTAAGATTTTATTTTAGGCTAAAGCAAAATACCCCGTTTTAGCGGGGCTCTTACATAAGCAAATGGGTAGAAAATGATATTTCTTTAGCTAATTTATCCGTTATCTGCAGGAGATTTCAGTCCATCTTTTCGAAGGGATAACTGCAGCACAATTGAACTTGGATAAAGCTCAGCCCAAGCTGGATGTTCTGTAAATATCATGGACTCCAAGCCTACAAGTTTTGCCAGGAAAACGATATGTTCTGCACTGTACATGGTATCATAAGAAGTAAATTCTATCGTATCGGTACGTTGTGAGGATTGAATTAATAGTTGTACCGGAACTTCTGCACGGTAAGTGTAACGATCCCATCTTATTTTTCCGCTTGGCCATGCATATTTAATCAGTTCACCTTTCGAATTTTCTATCTCTGTGTAGTGGATTTTTGGGTTTGAAAGGTACTCAGTCATTAAAAAGATGTCATGCATTTCGATAAATATTTTACCGTTTTCACTTAATTTGTCTTTGCAGTGATTGAGCAGAAGAAATACATCTTCCATATTCAGGTTACTAAGACCATTATACAAACAGGTAATACAATCGAATTTTGTTTCTTTAACGCTTAACAATGCATCTGGAAGGTCTGCAACAATATACTTTTCAGGGTTTTCAAATCCTTCGGCCAATGCTAGTCGTTTCATCTCAATACTTGAATCTATAGCCCAAACATCAATACCATGTTTTCTTTGTGCTTCTATACTATGCAGTGCTTGTCCGGCGAATAGTTCCAGTAATGACTTGCATGGATGGGCTGGATCGTAAGTCTCCAGAATGACCTCCAACTGGCTTTTGAAATCTCTGTCATTGGTTACATCTGCATAATAACTTGCAAACTCCTTATATAGTTTATTCTTCATACTGATATAGTTTATTGTTTCTATTTAATTACTCTGCAAACCTTCGAATGCATAAGCAATTTAACTTGGATTAACAGATTATTTTAGGGTCAGATGACCCTAAATGCCTTTAAGAATCCGGCATGTGCAGTAATCAGTTAAATTGCTTCCCATTTCCTGCCTAAACGGTAACCCCATTTCTTCTCATAGTAAATGTCCTGTTTCCACATCAGCTCATTAAACCGCTCTGGTTCCTGTTTACTTAAAGTAGTATGATCCAGGTGATCTACCAGGGAAGAAGTAACCAGAACATGGACTAAATTTAATGCTGAAAGTAAATGTGTATAATCATGGGAGGCATGTCTGAAGATAAAGTTCTCATCTAAATGACCGATTATATTCAGCATACTGCGTTTGAAAAAAAGGCACCAGCCCGAAACTTCTACACGTTCTCTGTAGCCCTGCAGTAAACCAATATTTGGCTCCATACCTATTTTTGTATGATGAATAGTACACATTGGAGAAGCACTGGAAACATTCCAATAAGTATTAAAAGGTTTCAATATTTCCGTTGCCCATTGCGGATGGAAAAGTAAATCATTATTACATAAACAGATATATGGAGCTGATGTCATTGAAATACCAATATTCATATATCGGTTATAACCAAATGGCTCATCTGGATAAACTGTTTGTCCGTATTCGTATTGAAAAGGTTTTAAATCTTTTTGGGACTCAACAACGATGATGTTAAATTTAATCAATTCAGGATCTTCAGATGCCATTAAAGAAGTTAAGCAGTTTGCAGTCACTTGCTTTAATTCATCTGTTTGTGCAAAGCTTAGAATAACAATATCTATTTCCGTCATTTTTGATTCCATATTTTATAAATTAAGTTAACTCAACCACCGGCGAAGCTATTTTCTAAAATATGAGAATCCTTAGGAATAATTTAGGGTCAATAGTCCCAATTTATACTCATTTTAATGGACAATTTCCAGTTGAACCGGCCCTTTTAGTCCTGAGGATTGCAATGCTACGGTAACATCGTAACAGTCATAATAAGTTGAGGTTATTCTTTTACTTTCAGGCAGTTGATGATCACCAATCAGCCTGTTTATCCAATTATTGACTACTTTGATTTCCAACTCATTTTTGCCTGACCTTAATGCTTTAGTGATATCGATTTTGTAAGGGGCGCTCCATACCCCGCCAACGGCTATTCCGTTAACCTTGACTTTTGCTATAGCGATCACATCTCCCAGATCCAATAATACGCGCTCTTCATTTCTAACTTTTGATAATTCAAAACTATGGTGATAGTAAGCGGGACCGGAATAATATTTTATAAGCTCATCTTTATTTTGAACCCAGTCTTCTAATTGTTTAAAGATTACTGGTTTGGAAGGCCCATGCAAGTTAACATCGAAGTTAACTGACCATTGACCAACGAGCGGTACTTTTCTGACTATTTCAGGATAATTCAGGCGTTTATTTTTTTGAATACTGTCTTTCTTTCTGAAGACTATAAAAGCGCTCTCGTAAGCTGCTAACGTTAAAGGAACAGTTGTGGATCTGTCAGTTTGAGTATAATCCGGAAGATCACGTATGTGACCTGTCGTTGCCTCCCATAATTCAGGACTTTTTCCGGAAATCCGAAATTCAGGACTTAGCTGTACAACTTTGTTTTTTTGATTGGAAATAAAATAGACTGAGCCATCTTTTAGTACTCTGTGAATGAAAAGGACAGAATCGGTTAGAGCTGTTTTAAAATCGGGGACGATATTTATTAATTTAAAAGCATCTTCAAGACTCATTCCGTCAATTACCATTCCTTTCCCAAAACGGTTGACTTTTATAGTAGATGCATTGATGTTTCCCCAAAGTTCAGCAGTTAACTGCTGAATCTCCAGATCTGCTTTTCCGAAGTTTTGTAAACTTGGTGATCTGGATGGTCTGGGACCTAAAATCACCGCACCATTGGCTACCATTTCTTTGAGCTTTGCCAGCAATTCAGGACGCATGCTTTCCAATTTCGGCAAAACCAGGATCTTGTAATGCATTCCGTCAGGTAAAACCAGATTGCCGTCCTTTACTGTTAATCTATTTTTAATTACCTCTGCATTGATATAATCAAACGCGTAGCCACGCGGAAGAGCAGGTTCTTGTATTCCTGTCATTTTTGGAGCGTCTTCGCTGATGAAATAAGCAACATCTGCTACATATTTTCCCTGCTGCAAGAGTAGATTACATCTTTTGATATATTTTAAAAAATCATCCATATCATAAAACCACGTATTTTTGCGGTTAAATTCAGTTCCGAAATAAGCGTTCATTCCTGGTATTTTATCTTCATCAGGCTGCTGGATATAAACGTGCAGCAGTGTGTTGTTAATTCCTTCGGTAAAAGAACGGTCTGCACGTTGTTTCAATGTAGCGGGATAATTCAAGAAATAACGATCCGTTGTTGTAAAAGATTCGGCAGAAACTTTTGTTTTTCCGTAAATATGTGCGCAGGACGAAGCAGCTTTGTTTTCTATGATACCCTTGCTGCCCTCATTCCAAAATTCACCGCTAACTTCATCGGATTGTCCTCCATACTGTAGAAATTCTCCGGGAAAACCATAATGACCGTAATTTTCCAGCCAGGTAGTCAATCCATTTTGATGGCAGATATCTCTAAGCCCGCCCACATAATCGTAAGCAACTTTATCGGCTATAAAACGCCTGATATCCCATAGAAAACGATCCGAATGGTCAGCGCTTCCCACAACATTTCCTTGCAATACCGGAAGATAGGGAAGTGGATCATAGCCATAAGTCAGTTTAAATTCTGTGATGAACTGATCAGTCCAATTCTGGCTGCCGGTTTCATAACTATCTCCAACAGCTACTTTCCACGCTTTGCGATCTCGTGCTGGAATACGACGTATAATTTCTCCCAAAAAGGCATTGAAGTGTGCCGTGATATGTGACCTGCTCATTTTATCGGTTTCAAGCCCTGTTCCTTCAGGAGCTGCATGTGCGTTCTGAACTTTGGTAGGTGTCATTCCAATACGTTCAATGATCCATTTTCCTGCTGGTACCTGCCAGTTCAAGGTACCATCGGCCAGCATGTATTTCGAAATATCCTGAACTTTATCCGGATCAATTATATAGGCTTTGTCTTCGATCACAGGTTGAGGCTGCCACTGATAGGCAGGCCAATATACATAGCCATCAGGCCACATCTTTGCGAGTGTTTTTTCCAGGTAGCTTTCCACTAAAGGAACAGACGAGAGCTTAATTTCTGCAATTCCGCAGTTTTTAGTATAATCAGTAAATATTAACCGGAAATCTTTAGCTGTAGTGGCGGGAATTGATATTGTTGCCGGGCCATAAGGAATAAAGCCGTTCTTAAGGTTTGGATTCGTACGGTCTATAATAAAATGTTTTATAGTTTGATAGGCCTGGTTAATTTTAACTTGAAGATCCCCTTCTAGACGAGTAGGAGTACGAGCTGTATAAATGACAAGACTACGTGCGGTATATGGTTTCTCTGTAGAAATATTCAGCAGAAAAGGTTTTGTAGCAGGAAGATGGAAGATTGTTTCTTCGTTTTGGTCTGTTAAGTTATCCATGTTTTTTAGTGTGGGGATAGCACTAAGCTGAGGTTTCAGGTTCCGGATATCTGTACCATAATCTTTAGGCGCAGGATAAGCGATCACTTTGACGTCCTGAAAAGCAGAATCAGGTTGTATTAGTTTTTGATGGATTTGAACCGGACCATTAATCACAGTTTCTGAAGCAGTAAGATAGCGCATAGAATGTGCTGGTTTAACCCATGGACCTCCCGATTGACTCCATCCCGGGCAATTAAAAATCCCGATTTCGATGCCTAACTTAGTAGCTGTTTTTAAGGCGGTATGCAAAATATCCCACCAGGCCGCTGTGAATAGTTTTACTGGACCTGCATTCTTTTCGCCCCAGGTCACATTCGCAATAAATGCACGATTGATTCCCACCTTTTTCATGGCTTCAAGATCCTTTATCACACCTTCTTTGGAGATGTTTCCAGAAACCCAGTACCAGTAAACACTAATTTGAATACTGTCTGGAATCTGATGAAATCCCATTTCCAATGCAGCCATCTGGCCACTGGTTTTAGGTTGTGAATATGTATTAAATGCACTAATAGTAACCAATAGGAAACAAAGGAAAATTGTTTGGATAGTAAAAACCAGTTTAGTAAGCATAGGGGGCATTACGCTTCTTTATTTGTTCAGTTCATTTTTATAAATAGTTCCGCCCTTCATAACAAAAGGAATCTGCTCTAGTAGGGTGATGTCCTGGAGTGGATTATCTTTGACTGCTATCAAATCGGCGTATTTACCCTTCTTTAGAGAGCCGACCTTATTTTTCCACCCCAACAGATCTGCTGCATTGATGGTGGCGGCCTGTATAGCCTGCATCGGTGTGAGCCCGAATTTAACCATGTACTTAAACTGTTTGCCATTCCAGCCATGCGGATAAACACCCGCATCTGTACCAAATGCTATTTTTACACCTGCTTTAACTGCGCGCTGGAAACTTAATCGTTGTTCTTTACCTACCAGCTTTTCCTTGTTGATGATGATTTCAGGTGTACCATGTTTTGCATAGTCACTAAGAATGTAGTCGTCATTATAAATATCTGCGACCAGATAAGTGCCGTTTTTTTTCATCAATTGTATGGCTTCATCATCAAGAAAGCTACCATGTTCTATGGAGGCGACACCAGCTTTAACAGCCATTTTTATAGCTACTGTGCCATGTGCATGGGCACAGGCCTTTAGTCCCCATAAATGGGCTTCTTCGACAATTGCATTCATTTCTTCCTGGGAGAATTGGGGGGCTCCTACACTTGTTTCTTCTGTTAGTACGCCAGCACTTGCACCAAATTTGATCACTTCGGCACCGTATTTTATATTGTACCGGACTTGTGCACGTACCCCTTCTACGCCATTGGCAACACCAGTCATTTGTTTAGGGCCTATCCAGTCTAAGAAGGGCGAGAATCCGTTGAGGTCGCCATGGCTGCCAGTGCTGCCAATAAATAGGGTAGCAACCAGTAATCTGGGGCCAGGTATATCACCACGGTTAATTGCATTTCTTAAGGATACATCAATGAATGCCGAAGCTCCTACGTCTCTGCAGGTCGTAAATCCGGCTTCTAAGGTTTTTTTTGCATAGATCGGGGCAACCATAGCCAGATCTACCGGGGTGCGGCGGAAAATATCTTCATAATAATTATCTCCGGGCTGGAAGGTCAGATGGGTATGGCAATCGATCAATCCGGGCAAGACTGTCGCATTACTGAGGTCTATGATTGTCGCCCCAATTGGTATGGTCAGATCAGGACCAATGCTTTTTATAGTATCATGATCGATTAAGATGAGTTGATTGGTTAAGGTTATTCCTTTTTCTACATCAAGCAGGTGGCCGGCCTTAATCACTTTTACTGAATCGTTTTGCTGCTGCGCAAAGCTATTAAATGATAAAATTAACAAAGTTAAAGTGATGATTTTTATACGGAATTGAATCATATATGAGCGTATTTGGTTTATTAGCAGCAATATATGAAATTCCTGGACTTGTGATCACACTTTGAATATGATAAAAAAAATATTAACTTTTAAATTGGCGAAGGTGGTGGTCGGTATGTTTATAGACTAAAAATCCGGTTTGTTCTTTGGTGAGCTCGCCGAAAAAGGAGTGTACAATTACTGGCTGTGATACTTGTTCATATCCTTTCAATAAGGCAATCCATTTCTTTTTTTCTTCCAGCACATTTCCAGCTTTTTCTTTTACTTTAAGCTCAGTCAGTGTAGGTACATTTTGTTTGATAGGATTTTGATCCTGAATAAATTCTTTTAATGCCATTTTTCCAAATAAACGGCCCAGGAATGCTCTTTTAAAAGTGACCTTGCCTAACATCATTTCTTCATATAAGGTACAATGTTTCAGCATCTGGCAGATGTTCATTTTACCCCATTGTGCTTTACTATTTTCGTTCAGGGTATTGATTCTGCTAATTAGTCCTTCTCTGGTTGAATGATCAAATATGGTTTCCATTTTTCCTTTTTTTATAAAGTTAGTGCAATTTACCAGGGTAAATACGGTACGCACATGCCTATTAAAGGGGGTAAACAGGACACAATTTAATTGTAAATAATATGCTGACTGGGCTCGTTATGTGTGAAAATCTTTAACCTGATTGAGCGTTATTAATTGATATTAGTTTTTAACCAGCTTATTGCGGCTTTAACTTTTTCATCACTACTGACCATGTTAAAATTATCGGGACTGTTATTCGGGATATCTGGCTTTAACGCTTCTTTGTATACTTTTCCATTCCTATCTACTCCATAACCAGTGGAAAGATTTAAAGATGCAAATTTATTTAGGGTGAAACCGCTGTTTGCAGTGACGTAACCAGCAGTTTCAGTGCCTAATAAAATTGTCTTTTTTCTCCCTTTGAAGGCGATAATAAAGAATTCACCTGAGCTTCCGGTTGCCGGCCCGGTTAATATTACTACAGGTATTTTTTCAGCCATAATACTGCTTTTTGGGATTATGCTGGATAGCATAGTGGTATCCGTGAAAAACTGATGGTCTTTTATTGACCACTCTTCTTTTGTCTGATCTTGAAAAGATCCCAGATGTCCTTTTGGTAATAGCTGCTCTACGCCTAAAAGCATTGGAAACATAGCACCGCCTCCATTTAATCTTAAGTCCAGGATAATGCCTTTGATACCTTTGGTTAGTAATAAACATAAACTATCATTCAGGCTTTGAGCTTTTTTACTGAATTCAGCAACAGAAGCGCCTGAAATAGGTGGAATTCTCAAGTATCCGATATTACTCTCTAAAAGTTCTATTTTAGGTTTTACTCCTTTTTTTAGCTCTTTTCTGATGCTGTCCGAAATAATTAATGGGCTGCGTTTCCATCGGAAAGTGCTATCGCGATAGAAGAATTCACCATGAAAATCATTGATAGATTGATATAAAGTTCTGATAGCAGATCCCATTTCATAGGGATTGTTCAACTGAATTGTTTTGCTGTATACTTCTTTCTTTAATTTGGCCCAGTTTACCTGATTTGCATGAATTGAATTCTTTTTCATGAGGATAATGGTCGTGTCAATCAAGGACTTGACTTCCTGATTTTTAAAGGACTGTGCAGCCGTATTGTTTATGTTTAACAGCAGTATTATAGTGAGAGGAAGCGCAAATTTTTGAATCATGGTTGTAATTTTCTGCAGCTAATTTAAGATAAAAACGTCATGTGCTGCAGATCAAAAACCGAAAGGAACAAAACAACGAACAATGATAGCTTCATCAACGTTAAATACTGACGAAAAACATTAAATTAGGCCAGAGTAAAAAAAAGTTAATGAATCAAGAAATCAGAATACTAAATACCGCTGGGTTAGTTGTTATTAAAGAAGGAAAAATTCTTTTGGCTTTTAGCGGCAATAAAAAAGCCTGGTATCTTCCAGGAGGAAAGATTGATAGCGGAGAAACTTCACATCAGGCCATTCAACGGGAAATAGATGAAGAATTGAATATTAAAATGAACCCGGACCTGTTAACATTTTATTGCCACATTACCGCACCGGCTTTTGGAGAGGAGAATAATCTGATTATGGAACAGGATTGTTTTATTTATGACTTAACGGAAAAAATAGCAGCCAGCAATGAAATTGATGAGGTCGGTTATTTTAATCTGGAAACCTACTTGAAAGAACCAGCACAGGTTCCAGGCGTACTAACACTTTTTACAAAGCTGCAGGAGGATGGTTTATTGAAAAGTGTTTTAACCAGCTAGCTCAAAAAAAGCCGTATTATACTTATAACACGGCTTTTTTTATTACATTAATTACAAAGTCTCCAATGTAGTTTTAATAGTTTTCTCTAAAGCATTTACAATTGAATCTTTATATGCGATAAAGTTATGCTGACGTGTTTCATCTGAATCACTTTCCTTAACTGCTTTTCTACTTTCTTTTACTTCTTGTAATTCATTCTTATATAAATCACCGAATGTATCAGGTTCTTTGTTTTTTAATATTCTGACAGTGTGTGAATATTTTTCATGGCTGTCAACAAGATTAGCTAAACTTTTCTCATCGTAAGTAGTTAAACCAACGATTCTTGTCAATAGCTTCTCAAGCTTTCCTCTTTCTTTTGCGTAACCCATAATTGGGGCAAATATACCAGAATTATACTATTTATAATAGTTACTTTATTATTTTACAGCTAACGGTGTCGATATTCTGAAAAATTCATCCAATGTTCAGTTGTGTACATAGACTGTTCAATAACGAACGATATAATTACAGAAAGACCTTTAAATAAGCTTTCAACGTATTTTATTTGATATTTTTGGACTGGCACACTATTAGACTTCATTCGGAAAATTATCGCTATGTTTTTCATCAACTTTAAAATTGCCTTACGTAATATTCAAAAAAACAAGTTATTCTCACTAATGAACATTGGTGGATTAGCTATTGGTATGGCCTGTTGCTTATTGCTGCTACTTTATGTAAGCTATGAATGGGAGTATGATAAGCAGTTTGATTCAATTGACCGTGTCTATATTACCCGGGTAAATATTAATATCAATGAAGGACTTGTTACTACTATTGCTTCACCTAACAAGCTTGCTGACGCTGCATTACAGAGTTTACCTGGAATAGAGCTGGTAAGCCGGATGAATCTTGGAGGTGACTACAATAAGCTTTTTAGTCATGATCGGGAGAATTATAAATTGGATGCACGTTCTGTAGATCCCTCTTTCCTAAAGATTTTTGAGCAAAAGTTTATTTATGGTAATCCAGCTACTGCTTTCCATACGCCAGAATCCGTAGTCATTACTGCCTCAACTGCCCGCAAATTATTTGGTAAAAAGAATCCAGTTGGGCAAACCATAAAATATGACAACAGGCGATTGCTGACTGTATCTGCAGTAATTGAGGATTTGCCAGAAAATCAAAGCTTTCAGTATGACGCTTTGTTAAGCTGGGCCTTTTTTGAACAGGAGCACCCTGACAATAAGAATAATGGCTGGGGAGCTATTACCTGTGCCACACTGGTTAAATTAAAAGATAAAAATCAATTTGAGGCGGCAGATGCAGGAATGAGAAAATTGATCAAGTCAAATGATCCGAAAACGCAATTGGAAGCTTTTCTATTTCCATTCGCTAAGTATCATCTTTATAATGAATTTACAAATGGTAAAGCTTCCGGAGGCAAAATAGATCAGGTAAAATTATTTTCTTTTCTGGCTTTTTGTGTACTGCTGATTGCAAGTATCAATTATATGAACTTGTCAACGGCCCGATCAGAGAAACGGGCCAGAGAAGTAGGTGTCCGAAAAGCATTGGGTTCTACCAGAAGCAGCTTAATGGGACAGTTTTTTATTGAGTCTATGCTATTTTCCTTAATTGCTGCAATTATTGCTTTCGGAGTACTTGAATTGTGCCTGCCTTATTTTAACAATCTGCTGGGCATAGCGATGAAGATTGGCTACGATGGCTATCCTTTCTGGCTTACACCAGGTATCTTGGTTTTAGTGACTGGTTTGCTTGCCGGAAGTTATCCTGCTTTTTATCTGTCTTCATTTACGCCAATAAAAGTTTTAAAAGGCTTAAAAGGTATTGGCCGTTCTTCCTTGCCAATCCGTAAGTTTTTGGTAGTGCTTCAATTCAGCCTTTCTATTTGCATGATTATCTGCGCTATAATCATTTACTCTCAAATTCAGTTTATGCGGAATAAACCTCTTGGTTTTTCTCAAAATAACCTGGTTGAGCTTAACTTAGAGGGCGAGTGGAGAAAACCGGAAAAACTACAACTATTTAAAGCAGAACTGAAGAAATCGGGTGCTGTCATAGCTGCAACAGAATTTGCACAATCTTTCACGAGTGATGGGTCTATTACAGGTAATTTTAACTGGCCTGGTAAGGCTGCAAATGATCAGTCCATAATTAGCAACAGAAGTATAGGTTATGATTTTAGCCATACCATAGGGGCAAAGATAATCGACGGAAGAGATTTCTCCCCCGAATTTGTAGCTGACACATCGACTTCTGTTTTAGTCAATGAGGCTTTAGTAGAAAAAATGGGTATCAAGTCTCCAGTAGGGAAAATAGTTCATTGGGGAGATAATCCACCTTTGACTATTGTTGGAGTTGTTAAAAATTATTCCAATGAAACGATAGGAGGAAAAGCTGTTCCTACCTTCTTTTATTACAATGTGAAGAAAAGTAATATTTTAATCCTGAGCATTAATCCAACTATGAATTTAAGTGCCGCTGTAGGTACTATTAAACAGATCAGTCAACAGCTTAATCCTGCCTATCCATCAGCAATAACATTTATTGCTCAGGATTTGAAAAATAAGCTGAAAAGTGAACAGCTTTTGAGTGTATTGTCAAACCTATTTGGTGGATTTGCCATTTTTATTTCCTGCCTGGGTTTATTGGGGCTGGCATTATATATGGCTGAGCAACGCAAAAAAGAGATCAGCATCAGAAAGGTTTTGGGTGCTGATCTGAAAAGTATTCTGATCTTATTGAATAAAGATTTTATCAAATTAGTCATCATCTCAAATGTTATTGCTTTTCCAGTCGCCTTTATTTTAGCGAGTAATTGGCTGAAAAGCTACGATTACAAGATTTCAATAGCTGCAGCACCCTTTATTGCTGCAGCAGTACTATCGTTAGGCATCGCTTTGTTAACGGTAAGTTTGCAAAGTTTTAAAGTTGCAAAGGCGAATGCTGTTGATGCATTGAAATATGAGTAATTATATTCCTTTTTCTTTTTTTAGCTTGAAAATTTCATCGGCTGCTTTTTCATAACCACCCGCCTGAATAAAGGAATCGCTGATCTTATTGATGTTGTTAAGGTAGTCTGGATTTGTCAGGACTTCTTTAACAGCATCTTTTAAAATTCCGGCGTTGAGGTTATGGATGTCAAGGACGATAGTTGCGCCTAATTCCTGAGCTCTGTTGGCTAGATAGAACTGGTCTGCACCTAAAGGAATAGCGACAAAAGGGATTTTGTTGTATAACAGATCGCCTATACTGTTCATTCCTGAATGGGTGATAGCTACTGTGGTATATTTCAATATTTCAAGCTGTGGTACATAGTCCCTGATAATAAAGTTGGCAGGAATCTCATAGGCGGAAAGGTCTACCTGGTAAGCGGCCATCACGACCACACCATCAAAATCTTTAAAGCTTTTAAAGAACAGCTGATTAAGCTCTGCAGAATAATTACTGAAAATAGTTCCCATGGAGATGTAAATAACCTTTTTTCCTTCCAGCTCTTCAAATGGAAACTCTACGGTATATTTTTTATTATAGATAGGAGGGCCTATGAAAATATAGCTGTCATCGTAGTTTTTAAGATTAGGAATAAAGTATTCCGAGGTATAAATGATGTTCAGATCACCTTTATTAAATAAAAGCTTAAACATATCTTCAGCTATTTCTATCTGATATTTTTCGATTAAACTTTGGCGTACCTGCTTAAATTGATTAATTACTTCTGGGCTCATTCCCATAGGCCCTTTACTTTTAGGTAATGGTGCTTCAGTTAAATTATGTTTGGGGAGCAGTTCTTGTAAGGTAGCGAAGACTGCAAAAGAAGAGACTGCAGGGACTTTTAAAATCTGTGCTATTGCATTGGCATAAGGGTAAGCTGCGGAGTAAACGATATAATCAAATTTTATGTCTTGAATCTGCTCCAGAAGGTCCGTAATGAATTTTTCAGGTTGTAAAAAGGCTGCAACGAGACCTCCGGATGATTTTTTCTGAAATAGATTTAAATCTTCTTTATAACATTTAAACTCAGCACCAATTTCTTCAATTGCTGTCCTGAATTCCTCTGCGCTGAAAAATGTTATTGTTTCTCCCTGACGAACCAGTTCTGCGGCTAATCCTAAGGTAGGATTCATATGTCCGTGAGAAGGTATACTTAAAAATAATACTTTTGACATGGCTTGTTCTTTAATTTAAAACAAAATTACTTTTTTGTAACCGGGTAAAATATCTATATTCATTCAATAAATAGTCCATAACAGTATTATGATCTTTGATTCTATCACGACCACGGGAATTGGTTTAATAGCAGCGTTGTCAGAATTAACAGGAAGCGAAGTAAAGGATGGAAAACTTGTTTTCCCTGAGACCTTCGGTAAAGGATATATGAAGTTTTTCGACCTTGGCCCGCACATTAAGATGATGATCAATCAAGCTGAGTTGAATGAGGCTATGATCCTTAGAAAAAAGGTTGCAGATGTGCGGAGAAATGAAGTCATTTTTAGTTTCCGCAATGTATTTCCTGGTGGTGATCCCAGGTCATTTCCTGCTGTTCAGGTGTCTTCGTCTGATATTGATGTTGAAATTTCTATTCCGGCAGGAACAAAGATCAATACGATGATGATCATTGTAAATACCGATTTATTAAAAGAGCTGATCAATAAGGGAACGGAACATCTGCTGCTGCAAAATATTATATCAGGAAATCAACCTTATTTATATGATGAAATCATCTCACCAGAAATACAAGCTATTGCGGCAGGGATTATTGCATTGAATGAAAATAGTCCGCTTGGTGATTTTTATCTGAAACTCAAAGCTGGCGAAATGATCTATTTGTTTTTTGTAGAGTTGTTAAAACGTCAGAATAAAGCTAGTTATCCATTGAATGTTTCAGATGTAAAAGTGATGTACTTAATCAGAGATAAAATTATTTCCGATTTAAGTATTCCACCAGATCTTACAGAATTAACAAAGCTTTCGAATATGAGTGAGAGTAAGTTAAACCGCTTGTTCCGGCAGATTTTCGGGAATAGTATTTACAATTATTACCAGACTTTAAGAATGAATGAGGCGGCTTACCTGATTAAGGAAGAAAAATTTTCTGTGTCTGAGGCAGGTTACCGTCTGGGATTTACGAACCTCAGTCATTTCACGAGAATTTTTGAGCGGCATCTGGGGCTCAAGCCTAAAAAGTATGCTAAGCATAATGCTATTTTATAAAATGAAACAGTATTTTTCTTCAATTTTAGTAAGCAATTTATCGCAGCAAATTTTTTTCCGTTCCTGGTAACTTAATTGCTTGATTAAAGTGTATTCCTCTGGTAGAAATAACTTGTCTTCATCAATAATGAGCATCAGCTCATTACCTGAAAACTGATTGGCAACTGCCTGGACTGTTTCTTCGCTGGTAATCAGAAAATATGCTGTGGCGAAGTCTTCCTGTAAAAAATATTCTATAAGATTAGCGAGAAATGGGATAGTATCCTTGCCTAAATATATGACTGCAAAGGCACGAATCCCTTTGGTTTTATTTTGAAGTACTTCAATATGCTCATCGGTAAAAATTGATTTATAATATAAGAATTCGTCAAAAAACGGGCTGCTGGATCTTAAATCCTGCTCTACAGTCTCAATAGAAATCTGGTACTTGTTTCTGAAATAGTTGTTGAGCCATGCACACATGGCCGGACCATAATCAGGGTCTCCGAAATATCCGCTGGTTTGAAAGCCAGCATAATACTCAGGGTGAAAGCCTGTGAAATTTGCTTCGATAATATAATATTCATTGGCATGTGTTATACCAATGTCCCAGCCGATCAAAGTACCTTGTGAAATAGTTGCTGGTAAGCTAGCCAGAATTTTTTGTACCAATATTTCTGCAGCGGAACTTTTAGAAGAATCCATACCAGCCATGATAAAAGTCAGGCCATATATTAAATCGCTACCAAAGGTATGAACCCTGAATTCTTCGTTAAGATCCAGTTTTTCTTGCAGTATCCACTGTTCTGGCTGATGTTCTCTTTCCTGGTTTTCTTTTTCCTGATAAAACTTGATGATGTCTTCCAGTTCAGCTGTTCTGTCAAAGCTACCAGCCTGGCCTGTGCGATGTCCTAATGTAGATTTGACAAAAAAGCCATGTGCGCATAGTTCCCTGATTTTCTTAGACCCGTCATTTTCGGCTAATAATTCTGAAAGACCAATTGTTTTGGCAACACAACCAGGGAAATAGTGATTTAAAATTTGGTACTGTCTGTATTTATTATCCAGTCTCCATCTGAAAACATGGTGTTCATTTATATTCAGTTTGTTTAGGATCGCCCTGATAAACAATACGCCCATATTACCGGAGATGTCGGCGAGTAAAACGGGATCGCGCCATAGTTCAAAAGTCTCGTTTACTGATTTCTTTTTAATAACCTGGGCATTGGAATTTTCAATGTCAGATATTATGCTTTCTAAAACATTAGTATTTAGCTCCATAAAATTCTTCTAATTTCATGAAGCTACAAACAATATAGAAGCTAAATAGGGGTCAAAGGTTACAAAATCCAGCCTAAAATTCCAGGTTAAGGGTGTCGAAAATTTCTCCTCTGGTCAGCTTATCATTGATTTTGGCGATCACTTCAACTTTAGCTTTCAAGCACAAAGCCTGATCTGACAAGCGAAAAATATCTTCAAAAAATAGCAATTTTACGCCCTGCCGCTCAATTCTTAATTTGACCTGAAAGGTGTCTCCTGAGGTGAGTGATCTTTTAAAGTCCATTTCTATTCTGGATACCATTAACAGGATGCCTTTTGCAGTTAATTCCTTAAAGGAAATCATTTTTGATTGCAGGTATTCATGGCGGGCATGTTCCAGATAACCTTGATAAACTGCATTATTTACGATGCCTTGTATATCGCATTCATAATCTCTTACCTTAAGCTGAATTTCAAATATGTAGTCTTGCATAGTCGGGTGCAAATATAAAGTAATTGGATTATTAAAACGTTTGGGTAAACTGCATTTACTTTCGGTTTTCTGAGGAGTCTGCATGCTATTAATTCTTTTGATCAATTTGCCTTGATTAGTGATATTAGCTTCAAAATGAGCGCAAATGCAGATTGTAGTTAAGCACCGCAACTGATGATAGCATGTTCTGACAGCGTTTTTAAATATCTATAAATAGTATAGGTAAACTATCTTGTGATCTGTAAATAAATGTTTTATGTTTAAAGTATTACTTGCGGTATATAGTAATGGATGATGATTTATCAGCAGAAAGAAGGGTGGTTTTCTGGATCATCTGCTGGCTCGTTTTGCGGAGTGGTTCACTTACTTCACCTTACTTTCTTACGGTTAGCAATCCAGGCCGCAAGTACATAGTTCTTTAATGCCTTGTCAGATATTTAGCATAAGAGTCTATTTAAACGGTATGTTTTTTGGACACCTGCGTTAAAAAATATACTCATCATCAACTATAGGTGATGTTTGTATTTGTCTGACTATTAGTTTTTTATTTTAAGTAAACTTTCGTTTTGTTTCGTTTCGGAACCCGAAGTGAATGCAGCGAAACAACAATTGATGCCCCAAATTAATGAGGCCAAAAACTAATTGAGTTGACACAAGCTGCAAAGTTTATCTATAGCTTCTGTAATAATTTCCGACAGGAGGGTTACTAATCAATCATAGGAGACTTTAAATTTATCTTTGAGCGTATATATTTAAGTGCATGTGTAATCTGGTTTTCAACTGTAAACTTTGAAATTCCAAGAAGCTCAGCAATCTCTGTATTGGACAGTTGTTTAATCCGGCTGAGCAAGAAGATTTCGGCGCATCTTTTGGGCAATTTTTCAAGATATGCTTTAAGCTCTGTTTCAAAATCTTCCTGAAGTAATTTCTCCGTAATTTCAGAATTGGCAGTGCGGGATGAATTTTCTGTGTAAGCTTCTATATAATCAATAGGAGATATCTTTGCTGCTTTTAGTTTTTTAAATACATGATAACGCGCAGTCATATGAATATAACTCTGAAAGTTTTCAATTTTCAGAAACTCCCGTCTGTCCCATAAAACCACGTAAATATCATGAACAATTTCTTCGGCGAGGGATTTGTCTTTTAGATAAAAACAGGCCGTTTGGTATAGCTTGCCCCAATGCCGGTTATACAAGATAACAAATGCACTGGAATCGCCAGCTGTTACTTCAGCCCACAATTCTTGATCCGATAAGCTACTCTTGTTCATATTTGGTTGCTAAACTTACCAATAGTTTTTGTAATGACAATGGTAGCTAAAATGTTTTATTTACACTCAGACTGGAAATATTTTCGAAAGTATGTGTGTGCTCTTCTACTTTTTACCTCTATGTAGAAAATAACCAAATACGTATGGATGCTGAAGAGTACATGTTACTGTATGAAAAATACATTTCCGGGTTGTGCAGTGAAGAAGAAATGAAATTGTTATACGAATATCAGGATAATTTTGAAATGCTGGAGCAGGATGGATTTAATACTGATCAGCTTCCTTTAAGAACTCAAATTTACGATCGGATCGCCAAAACAATCCATCAGTCAAAACCTAAAAAACTATACCAGTATACGCTATTTAAGGCTGCGGCTGTCCTGCTGGTTACCAGTATTTTGACATTTTTTTTATTGCATGATAACCAATCATCTAAAGAAGCACAAAAGGTAGCTGTTCTTCATCAGCAGAAAAATAAAATCAAGCCTGGAAGTGCAAGGGCTACATTAACTTTATCGGATGGGTCCGTGGTAGATTTAGCTCAGGCAAAAAATGGACTGATTTCAGCAAATAACCAGACAACTATTCATAAAGCAGGAACAGGCGTTATCGCTTATTCTTCAAAAGCAAAGATTACAGCACAAAGTCTTTTGAATACGATCAGTGTACCTCAGGGTGGGACTTATCGTGTATCTCTTCCTGATGGTACATTAGTTTGGCTGAACTCTGCCTCTTCATTAACCTATCCTGTACAATTTACAGGCAAAAACAGGTCGGTAGAGTTTGAATCAGCAGCACAACTTACAAAAAGTGGTATTTTAAAATAAATTCTAATGATGAAAAGAAAGTTATATCTGATTGTTTTTTTGCTGACGGCGCAGGTTGTCCATGCGCAAAAGAATCCTGACTATAAACAGGCAGCCAATTTGATCTATAAAAATATCAATGCCAGTTTTTATGAGCCCTCAACGGGTTTGTATACCGAGACCAATTCGGCAGCTAATCATCCGAATAAACATTCCTGGTTGTGGCCTTTATGTGCATTGATACAAGGGACTAATGAAATGGAAATCCTTGATCCGAAAAAGGATTATATGTCTGGTGTAACCAAGGCAATTGATCAATACTATTCTGCAGCTCCTCCGTCGCCTGCTTATCAGGATTATGTAACCTCAGAACGGCTGAGTTCCAGGTTTTTTGATGATAATCAGTGGATAGCGATCGCTTACCTGGATGCTTATCAAAGAAATAAGAAACTTGTTTACCTGGAAAAAGCAAAGATGATTTATCAGCATATGGTCAAAGCTGGTCTGGATACTGTTTCCGGAGGCGGTTTATATTGGAAGGAAGGAGAACTGGATACTAAAAATACATGTTCTAATGGCCCGGGAATTCTGGTTGCCCTGCAATTGTATAAGGTTACCGGTGAACAGCAATATCGTGAGCTTGCATTAAGTCTGTATAGTTGGACGAATAAGCACTTGCAGGCTCCCGATGGTATTTATTATGACGCGATAAAGGTTCCTTCTTTAAAAGTAGATCAAACATTATATACTTATAATACTGGATCTATGCTGCAAAGTAATGTGCTTTTATACCAGGTAACAAATGATAAAAAGTATTTGGATGAAGCTTATCGGATTGCTATAGCGGGTAAAAAACATTTCTTTAAGAATGGCAGGCTTCCCGGTAACTATTGGTTCAATGCAGTAATGCTTAGAGGTTATGCCGAATTATATAAAGTAGATCATAATCAGGAATGGATTGGATTTTTTAAGGATGATGCCGACAGGATCTGGAGAGAGGAAAGAGATGAGAATAACTTTCTGGGCAAAAAACCGGTGAAAGAATTAATAGATCAGGCAGGGATGCTGGAGATTTATGCAAGGCTTAATGAATTGCTGAAATAAATTTAAAACTCTATACAGGAAGGCCCTTGCAGACATCATATGTTTGCAAGGGCTTTTTTTATGACAAATCCAATAAGGTCTATTTTATTAATCTGTTCGACAAAATGGCTTAATAAATAGCAAAGATTTGGTAATAATGGACATAGCCATTGCGATAACTTTATAGGAATGGCATTATATATTCTTATTCAAGCTCTATTTCCCCTCCGGTCAATTTAACTCATAACGCTCTCGAAATAAGGAGGTAATAGATTAAGGTGTAATGTCTGCTAACCTAAACCAAATATAATCTTATGAGTATGACCAAGTTTTTCATCTTGAAGCCTATGGGGCTGGCTTTGCGCCAAAAAATCATTTACCTTTCCGTGATGCTATGCGTAGGAACTGCATTGCAGCTCCATGCAAAAAGCCTGAAAGAAAATTATCACTATTCAGCGGTTCCTTCGATTGATGTCCGGGGTAAAGTGCTCGATGAAAAGGGAATAGGAATACCCGGAGTAAGTATTAAGGTAAAGAATACTGTAAAAACAACGACAACTGATAATGAGGGTAACTTTAGTTTAAAAGGGATGCCAGATGACGCAATTTTGGTAGTTTCTTATATAGGTTATACCACGCAGGAGGCAAAGGTCAGTGCAGGGAATGTGCTGATTAAACTAGTCCCAAAACTTCAGGATTTGGATGAGGTGGTTGTAGTTGGTTATGGAACGGCTAAAAAATCTGACTTAACCGGTGCAGTAGGTACTGTAAAAGCTGAAGCATTACAAGAGCGCCCGGCTTCTTCCTTAAATCAAAGTTTGTCTGGCAGGGTATCAGGAGTTAACGTTTCTTCAAATTCGGGCCGGCCAGGTGGCAGGGCAAACATCCGTATCCGCGGAGTAAGTTCATTAAGTGTTTCAAATAATCCTTTATATGTAATCGATGGAGTTATATTAAATGCGGTGGATTTAAGGAATGGAAGTACACCTATTGACTACCTGAATCCAAATGATATTGCTTCGATTGAAGTCTTAAAAGATGCTTCGTCCACAGCAATTTATGGGGCACGCGGAGCGAACGGTGTAATTATGGTAACCACCAAACGTGGAACTTCTGGTGGTGGAAGTGTAACCTATGATGCAGATTTCAGCATTGGTGTACTCCCAAGAAAGCTTGAGGTATTGAACTCAAAGGAGTTTTTGGCTGTAGAGGATCTGGCGTATGCAAATGCTGAAAAATATGATCCTATAGGATGGGCAACCGGTACAAAATATACTAATCCCAAGACCAAGCGTACTAATCCAAAGCTATTTGACGCAGGGGGGAATCCTTTGTATGATACGGACTGGCAGGATGAATCATTTCAAAAAGCCTTAACACAAAATCACCAGCTTGGCATTACAGATGGTAATGCAAAAAGCAGTTTTGGTGCTTTTGTAAACTATCGCAATCAGGAAGGGTTAGCAAGAGGTTCCTGGCAAAAAAGATATGCCGGCCGTTTTGTATTTGACAGCCAGGTAAAGAGCTGGTTAAAAGTTGGTGGCACAATGGGATATACTGATCAGAATGAAAAGCAGGTTGATCAGCTTGATGGTGGTGGGATCACCATGATGCGGCAGGTTTTGGAAGCACTTCCAATTATTCCTGTAAAATATGCAGATGGATCATGGGCGAGCAACAGGGATTATCCGGGAATGGAAGGCGGTGATAGTCCGCTAAGGGTAGCTGCCGACAGGTTATCTTTTTTACGTACGCAAACATTTCTGGGTAACATGTATGCCACGATTCATCTGGCTGCGGGACTGGACTTCAAAACAACTGTTGGAACAAATATCATTACCCAAAGAGAGGATTACTTTGCAGCTAAAGGGATGCAATACATTTCTGATAACGGGGACGCCAGTGTAAATAATAACAAGTACAATTCATGGCAGTTTGAGAATTACCTGACTTACACGAAGGAATTCTCGAAAATACATTCAATCAGTGCTATGGGAGGGGTTTCCTGGCAACATATTGATCGTTTTGAAAGTCAGGCGAGCACGCAGGGTTTCAGCGATTCCTACTTTTTATATAACAATCTTGGGGCAGGGTCCAGCCCTCAGGCTCCGTCTTCTATCGGACTGGCCTATGGATTGAACTCTTACTTTGCGCGTATAAACTATGGTTTGATGAACAAGTATTTAATAACCCTGACAGGTCGCGCAGATGGTTCTTCAAAATTTGGGAAAGAGAATCAATATGCCTTTTTTCCTTCTGCCGCGCTTGCATGGAAGGTGATGGAAGAAGACTTTATGAAAAGCATACCCGTTATCTCCAACTTGAAAGTACGTGCGAGTTATGGAGCTACCGGCAATTCCGAAATTCCAGCTTACCGGGCACTTGCTGGCATGGGTAATTATAATGTGATTTTTGACGGAGTACGTAATATTGGTATCGGTACCAACCGGATGGCAAATTCTACTTTACAATGGGAAAAAACCAAACAAATTGATTTCGGTCTGGAAGTAGGTTTATTCTCTAACAGGCTGAATTTCGAAATTGACCTTTACCGTAGAAGAGTAAACGGCATGCTACTGGACGCACCATTACCTTATAGCAGCGGATACGGAAGTATTTTCTCCAATGTAGGGAGCATGGAGAATAAGGGAATTGAATTCAGCATCAATTCGACAAATATTAAAACTGATAATTTTTCCTGGAATACTACCTTTAATATATCTGTAAATAAGAATAAGGTGATTGCCTTAGCCAGTGGAGATATACTTTCAGGGAATGGGATTATCAGAGAAGGAGAGCCTGTAGGATCTTTTTTTGGAAGGGTAAATCTTGGTACCTGGGGTAGCAATGAAGCCGCAGAGGCGAAGAAATACAATATGCTGCCTGGAGATATCAAATATAAGGATCTCAATAATGACGGTAAGATCAATGATTTGGACAGAACGATTATTGGAAAAGGAATCCCTGATGGTTATGGTACGCTGCTCAACACTTTCCAATATAAGGCCTGGTCACTAACAGTAGATCTGCAGTATATGTATGGCAATGATGTACTGGACAGAAGTATTCACTCTGCCGAGGACAGACAGGGTATTGCCAATAGTTACAAAACAGTTTTGAATGCATGGACTGAAACGAATCAAAATACACCTATTGCACAGATTCGTCCAATTAACGCTTATTATACCACCAATAATGATAGTCATAAGGTAACCGATGGATCATTTATCCGCGGGCGCAATTTATTACTGGCTTATACTTTTCCATCAAAGACTGTTTCTGCCTTAAAACTAAATCGTTTGAGGGTATACGGGTCTGTTCAGAATTTTTTCTTAATGACCAAATACAAGGGATATGACCCTGAGGTTTCGAATTCCGGTGCTCCTTTCGATCAGGGGCTCGCCTTATATGATTATCCTAAACCAAGGGTCTTTATGCTTGGAATTAACGTCGGATTATAAGACCAACATTTATCACCATTAAAAAATATAAACAGATGAAAACGATATTAAAAAAATATGGGCTGCTGGCGTTAATTACTGGTATAGTAGGATTCACAGGTTGCAAAAAATTCCTGGATGAATCAGATCCAAGCAATTTTACAGTAGAAAATTATTTTACTAAACCAGAGCATGCGAGAAGTTCTGTAAATGCTATCTATGCTAGTTTGCGGGAACCTATGTCAAGTGGATTTGGCGGCGGGGCATGGACAATGACAGAATTTGCTACCGGACAAGCAGCTACTGATTTGGGACAGGCCGTAGATAGTTATTTTATAAAAGACCTGCAAAATACTGCCGATAATAGCTATGGGTTGAATTACTGGCAAAATTATTATAAGGGAATAGGGAATGCGAACCTTTCTATTGCGAAGATACCGGGAATTACAATGGATGCTGCAGAGATGAAAAGGTTGTTAGGGGAGGCTCACTTTTTACGGGCCTGGTATTATTTCAATCTAGTTCAGTTATTTGGTAATATCCCGCTGGTTACCGAACCTGTTGATTTGAAATCGGAGCAATTAAGGCCGAAACAAGCTGATCCTGCAGCTGTCTACAAGCTGATTACAGACGACCTGATCACAGCAGAAGCTTCAGGATTACCCTGGGTTGATGTAACTGGAAAGGTGAGTTTGGGAGCGGTAAAATCGTTGCTTGCAAAAGTATACCTTACTATGGCAGGATATCCACTACAGAAAGGAAATGAATATTTTAACCTGGCCGCAAAAAAAGCTGAAGAAGTTATTGATTCCAAACAGTTTAAACTGTTCAGTAGTTATGGTGACCTGCATAATCCTTCAAAGAAAAATGTGGAGGAGAACATCTTTATGATTCAGTATAAAACACAAATCATCCCTGCAAACTGGCAGGAACTGATTATTCCTTATAACAAAAACATTTCTGCTTATTCTTCGGAAACTGGTGGGATTTATGCGACAGCAGATTTTGTGAAGTCTTACGATCCGGCAGATTTGCGTGCAAAAGAAGGTCAGTTCTTTTTTACCAAGTTTACAAATCAGGACAACAGAAATCAGGAAGTAGCATTGGGTGGATATTTTCTATATAAGCTTTTTGATGTCGTGGCACAGACAACCACGGCAAACAGTGATCTTAACTGGTCTTTGATTCGTTATGCGGATGTATTGTTAGTATATGCTGAGGCCTCGAATGAAGTTAGCGGGCCTGGTGCAAAGGCTTATGAAGCGCTTAATCTGGTCAGAAAAAGGGCGCAGTTACCGGAACTTTCAGGCTTATCCGCTAGTCAGTTTCAGGAAGCGGCCTGGCGTGAACGCTGGTATGAACTCTGTTTTGAAAATGTAACCTGGTTCGATATGGTTCGCTTACATAAAGCCTTTAATCTGACTACCAGAGGCTTTGATAATTATGTTGGCCATAAATTTACCTATGGACCGGTTTTGACTGACAGAGAATTATTATTTCCAATCCCCAGCAGGGAGTTGAGGAATAACACGAATCTGATGCCAACAAAAGGATATTAACACTATTTAGTTGTAAGACTTGTATAAACCATTGCAAGAATCATGTCTGCTGGGTTTATACAAGTCTTTATAGTGCTGTTTTGATTATACTTTGAGGTCGCCTTCAATGGAGTCGTCCAATGTCTTGCCCACAGCTGCTCCAATTACCATTTTAATTCCGGCAATTACGTTTCCATGTTTATTATCCCAATAGTATCCTGTTTCTGGTGCTACTTTGATAATAGCAATACGTGGATCATCTTCACCTTCAGTAAACCATGTTTTCATGATTGGGTTCCATAATTCCTTAATCCTGTTTTTATCTGCCGAAAGTATCGCAGCTCCTTCAAGAAACAGGAAGTCGGAATGTGCAGAACCTTGAAAGTATAATTTTACTTTAGAATCGGCATCTATATCCTGATAAGTATGGCTGTCATTCGCAACCAGGAACCAGATTGTACCTTGTTCATCTACTTCCTGAACACTCATAGGGCGCGTGCCATTAGATTCTCCGGCCGAAGGTTGTGTACAAAGGAAACAGGTTTTAGCAATTCCAGTCAATTCTCTTATTTTCTCAATAGCAGAGGTGCTATCCAGATTTTCGTGATTCTGCTCAGTTTGGTTTTGATTAATGCTATCCATAAATTTATATTTTATCAGAACAGTACAATTAATACAGTTATTTGTTTTGATTTTAGAATATTACACCCTTTCTTTCCGTAATTTAACAGGAACAAATAACTCAATTTATTGACTAAATAATATTAAGATGAAAAATTTTGACTGGACTAGTTATACCAAAAGAATAGCTGTTAAGGCACCATTGGCTATAATTTATGCGGCATGGACTCAGGCTGAAGAGTTAGAAAAATGGTTTTTGGAAGAGGTTAAATTTCTCGATAAAGAGGGCAGGTTAATCAGTGAAAAAGCAAATGCTCAAGAAAACTTTACTTACAATTGGAAGTGGTATAGCTATGAAGATACTATGCGGGGCCGGATACTTCATGCGAATGGAAAAGATTTTTTTCAATTTACGTTTGAAGGAGAATGTATTGTAGACGTAAAGCTGACTGTTACTGGTGATTATACTATAATTGAATTGATTCATAAAAATATTCCCACAGATGATAATTCTAAGCAATATATCCGGTTGGGATGCGCTTCAGGATGGGCTTTTTATCTGTTAAATTTAAAATCCGTTTATGAAGGGGGATTGGATTTGAGAAATAAGGATGAACATTTACAATTAATGATCAATAATTAAGGAAAATAGTTGTTTGCTTGCTATGTTCATTTGCTGTTCAACAATAGAAATCAATAGTTATATATTCAGCTATTGCAAGCAATCTCAATTCTGGAATTGAAGTCTGTTGCAATAGCTGTTTTCTCTGCTCCAAATTTATGGAAGAGTTAAATTTTACTGGTTCTTTACTGATCCATTACACACATCTCCTTCAGGAATGCCGTCCAGCCATACTTTTAAAATTTTGATCCGGTCTCTGGTTAATGATTCCAGGTAAGAAGCTCTGCACATTGCTTCTGCGGATCCATATTTTCCCATCTCCGGGTATCTGGCTGCCAGATCAGCATTTCTTAATTTTATCCATAACAGTTGGGCTGCCTTGATATTCTTAATGAATTGCGTTTTGGTAGCATATTCTTTTAATATCCTCTGATAGATATTATTTAGTTCGTTGTCTGCTTTTTTATAGCTGCTTGCAGCCGTTGAATTCATCGTTGTCTGGGTCTGCCCGTAAGAATTGTTAGTCATCAAAGCCAGGCATAATACAATAGATGATGCTATGAGCATAGATTTGAAATTTTTTAAGCCAGATTGTTTTTTCATAAATTGTTTTGTAAGGTGAAAAGCTAATTAAATATAGTTTAATCACTGAACGGTCTGCGCGGTAAAATGGTATAGCTAAAATAAATCGCTTATTTTTTGATGCTATGTTTTTTCTCCCTCTGCTGACCCTTGAAGTGATTCCCATCTTACAACCTCAGACCATATATCATACCACCTTTCATCATCTACTCTGAAAATGTCTTCGTGTGCTACAAAAAAACCTTCTTGCCAAATGCCGTGAAGGTCTTCGATAACAATTTGGAATCTCACGTGCTCATTGTCTGCAGGGAGACTCTTTTGATCTAGTTTAATTTCCATCCTTATTGAGTTAATTTATTAATATTTGTTCCCGGGTATTAATATTTGGAATAAGTTCAAATACACGATAGTCGAGCGAAAAATTAAGTCAGAGATAGTGTAAACAATTAAAACTTATTAAAAATCGTCTGTAAAAACTATTTATAACTATTGATTTGTCTGTTTTTAATCAATCGTGTAAATACTTGCTTAAAATTATTTTTAAGCTATCTTAGAGCTTTAAGATTATTATGATGTACAGGTGTGTGATTATTGATGATGAGCCTCACGCAATAGAGGGGTTAAAGAACTATATTTTAAAGATCCCTGAACTGGAATTAATAGCTACCTATACTGATCCTGTATATGCATTACAAGAGATCGCTAAAGGAGATGGGATTGATTTGCTGATCATTGACATTGAGATGCCGGAAATATCAGGACTAGAGCTCGCTGGTTTAATCAGGGCAAAAACAGATAAATTGCTGATCACTACTGCTCACACTAAGTATGCTTATGAAGCTTTTGATATACATGCAGATGGCTATTTACTGAAGCCTTATTCTTTCGCCAAATTTTTGGCCACAATTCATAAATTATTTCCTCCAATAGTCCGGGATTCGGATTTTGCCGGCGTTCATCATGATCAGGACTTCTTTTTTATAAAAAGTAAAGACGACAATTTGAAACTGGTAAAGATCCGTTATGATGATATTGTGATGATTGAAAGTAAACTTAACTATGTGATGGTTTATACAGTCGACAGAAGTATTCTGACCTATATATCCTTAATAGAGATTTCAAACAGGATGACCAGAGAAAGAGGTTTTGAACAGTTTCACCGCAGTTTCATTCTGAACAATAAACACATTGAATATATTGAAGGTAATACGATCACGTTGAATAACGGAAAAAAAATTACGGTAGGTGAGCATTATAAAAAGGATTTTAATGCATTCGTAAACCGTAGTCTGTTAAAAGCGAAACGTAAATCATAATTACCACTTAGAATATATTTATCCTGTAAATCTACCTTTCTATAACGTATTAACCCCTGTTCATCCAAAATATTTTCAATTCATGTTTTATCGAATTAGTTTAAATGAAAACTAGTGGAATCAAATTAATGAAGTTAAAAGAAAGTGTTTTTGGGTGGCTTATACGCCCTTGCCAATTGTTTTATGGGACTGCATATCTAGTTGATAAGCTATTGATTTCAGGAAACCTACTGCCTTTACTATGATGAAAATTGTTCAGACCTTATTCCTTGTTTTCTGTTTTTATGTAACTTCTGCACAGGTATCTATCAGTGGGAAAGTGACAGACGATAAAAGAATACCCTTACAATTAGTTGTGGTCAGCCTGCAGCAGGGATCATCTGTTATTGGCAATTCAATTACAGATAGTCTTGGATATTATCAGTTTAAAAACATTGGTAAAGGAAGTTATAAGTTTCTGTTTAAGTATGTGGCCTATAAAGACACGGTAATACCGGTCAATGTCAAGGCTGATACCACAATCAATTTGCAATATCAAAACATACAAAGTTTAAAAGAAATAACAGTACGCGCAAAGAAACCAATTTTTGAAAGGCAAATAGACCGGCTTCGCTTTAATGTTGCTGAAACAGATCTTGTTTTTGGAAATAATATCTGGGACGTGATTGAAAAAACGCCTCTGGTAAATGTCTCATCTGACGGTACCATCCAAATTAGTGGTACTTCCGGTGCAATTGTCTATATAAATAATAAGCGAAAAGTACTGACAGGGAATGCACTGAAAAACTACCTGAGCAGTATCCCATCAGATAATCTGCTGGCGATTGAAGTTATTACCACTCCATCCAGTAAATACGATGCAGAAGGCGGTGCCGGGATCATCAATATTCTGACCAAAAAGAATAAGGAAGAAGGGCTGATTGGAAATGCAGTATTAAGCACAAGGCAGACTGCTGTCAATTCTGAAGCGGGAAGTGTTTATCTTAATAACCGCAAGGGGAAGTGGAATATATATACTGATTTATATATGAGTAACAGAAGCAGGAAGCCTGAATTGAAAAAGGATATTTACTATCCAGCGGGGAATTCAGCTAATTTAATACGCAGAAGTATTAATTCGCTAAATGATTTTCAGGACTTGTCTCCTGGTGGAAATTTAGGGATCGATCATCAGATTAACGATAAGAATGTTGTTGGACTTTTATTCGATTATGCAGGAAGCTGGCATACAGAGATGCGCAATGCTTTCAGCCGTGATTATTCTAGTCATGCGGACTCCCTTAGTCTCACCAATAACAGGGATAAATTAAATTCACAGATCTATTCTCTTAATTTAAATTATCAGGGTAAACTTGATTCTTCAGGAAAGCAGCTCAGTATTGATTTTGATGCATTGGAATATAGATCCAAAAACAATTCGGTGAGTAAAACCGATGCATTGGATCTGTTAACGAATCAATCCTTATTTGTTCAGGACTGGTTTAGGAGCTCATCTCCGCAGCATATCAGCAATCAATCACTTAAAGTTGATTTTGAATGGCCTTTCAACAAAAACACTTCCCTTGATCTTGGCGCAAAAACATCCTTCTCGAAAATTAATAATGATCTTCTTTTTGAGGACAGGGTAACTGAAAACGTTTGGGTAAAAGATCCTAAAATAAGTAACCTGTTCAAATACAATGAAAACATAAATGCATTATATGCTATTTTAAACCGGACGATAAATACGAAATGGTCTTATCAACTGGGATTAAGGGTCGAAAATACAGTTGCAAAAGGCTGGCTTGAAAGTATAAAAGTTGTAGATAGAAATTATACCAACCTTTTTCCGACTGCTTTCTTAAAATATACCACTGGAAAAGAAAAGACCTTTGTGCTGGCTGTTTCCAGCAGAATAACCAGGCCAAGTTTTTGGGATGTTAATCCATTCAGAACTTATACGACCGACCAGACCTATTTTGAGGGAAATCCATTTTTATTACCATCAAAGTATTACAGACAGGAGCTAAGCCATACTTTCAGCAATAAAACAGGAACCTATTCGATTCAGTTCGCCGCCAGTCAGCTGCTGGATGAATTTTATGCACTTCCTTATAATCCTTCGGAAAATGTTATTGCCAATAAAAAGGTGAACTATGGTAATAAATATGCTTTTTCAAATACAATAACCTATTATAACCAGCTATTGCCCTGGTGGAAATTAACCGCATCGACGCTGACAGGGTATGTAAGGTCAAAAGGATCTTATGCAGACCATATAGGTATCGACAACAGTTCTTTTCTCTTTAGCATTTCAACCAATCAAACATTTAATATCTCCAGGAAAAAAGGCCTTAGCTGTACTGTAATTGCTAATAATACCCTTCCTGTTACTATTGTAAATACGGAAATCGGAAACAGACTGGAAACAGAAGTGAGACTGAGGAAATCGATAGGCTCGTGGAATATCACTTTATCGGGGCAGGATTTTTTTAAGAGCAACCAGGATCGCTATAAAATTATGGTAAATGAACTCAGGATCATGGATCAAAACTATTATGATACCCGGAGTGTGGCACTTTCAGTGAGTTTTAGTTTTGGAAAATCAACTGTAAAGGATAAAAGGGACAGGGATCCCGGATATGAAGATCTCAAGCAAAGAACGATGTAAAATTGGTTAGTTAAATAAGATGTATTCTCTTGTTTCATTCAAATAAATATATAAGTGAAAGGGCAAATGCCATGTCCTGACTGATGGCTGATTTTCAACCTTAAACCATAATTCCATGAAAAAAAATGCAAAAATCGCATCAAGCTCAGAAGAAAAAAGTATCCTTAGCGATGCTGTTAATTCTTCAGAAAACGAACAACTGGATCTTTACAAAGCCATTTTTGGTGGAGTAAGCTCTGGCTGCTCAGTTGTTGCTGTTGGCAACCTGCGTTCGAAAGTGTCTGCTTATGATAAGCATGAGACATTCTTACAAGCAATTAGCTAATTGATTTCATAGATAGCCAATTTTAGCTAATTGGCTATCTATTTTTTATGGAGGCTTAAGACTGAACCACAATTACATTGAAATAACCTGAACTTTATTTAACCATGGAAAAAGTAACCTCTTATGTGCTTAAGATTGCTAGTCGCTGCAATCTTAATTGTTCGTATTGCTATATGTACAATTTGGGGGATCAAACCTATCTGAAACAGCCAAAATTCATGTCTTTAGCTACAGTAGCGGCATTGTCTGAACGTTTGAAGTCCTATTGTGAAACCGCAGGTATAGATTATGTTCAGCTAGTATTTCATGGAGGAGAGCCGCTTTTACTGAGTAAAGAATATTTCAAACTCTGTATAAATCTCTTTAGAGAAACTTCGCCGGAAATTGAATTTGGTTTTACCATTCAAACCAATGGGGTGACAATGGATAAAGAGTGGTACGACTTATTTAAAGCTCATGATGTTAAGATTGGGATTAGTATAGACGGGCCTAAAAAGTATCATGATGCCTTCCGTGTATTTCATAACGGAAAAGGTTCTTATAATCAAGTTGCGGAGGCAGTTAAATTGGGTAAGGGAAATGGCCTGGCAGGTATTCTTATGGTGATGAATACAAACATTCCAATTCAGGAATTCTACCAGGAGCTTAAAGAACTTAAAGTAGGCAATTTGAATTTACTGTTTCCAGACGGCCATTATGACAAACTACCTGAAGGGTTTGATGCAGAGAGATTTGGTGAGGATGATTACACACCCTATGCTGATTGGTTGATAGAACTTTTTATCCTGTGGAAAGGGGATAAAGACAGACCTGTAATCAGGTTCTTTGAAACGCTGATCGAGATGGTTGCAGGAGAAGAAAATGTGGGGAACCAGGCTTTCGGCAAAAAGAAAAACGGAGTAGTGGTTATAGAAACTGATGGCGGGATAGAGGTGGTAGATTCATTACGCGCATGTTACGAAGGGATTACGAGAAATAGCCTTAATATTCATGAAAATGAAATAGCAGATCTTTTTGAAGACGATATTTTTGAAGTCTATTACAATGCACATGATATGGTGTGTGAACAATGTCTGAACTGCCCGGTTTATGATTTCTGCGGTGGTGGTTTTCTAGGCAGCAGATATGCGAATGATAATGGTTTTGATAACCCAACCATTTACTGCAAAGATATTATCAGGCTTTTAAGTTTTATACAAAATGATATTCTTGATAGTCTTCCTGTTGAGGTTACGGCTAGAATGGAAGCTGAAAAATTAGTTTATTCAGAACTCATTCAGGAACTCAAAAATCCTCCTTTAATCGAAATAGAAAGTAACGTTAAGCAAAAATTAATTTCTTTTAAGCAGCCAGCTGTATTATGTACTTAAAAAAAGGACTTCACATTTTTAGTGACCTGGACACTATAGCAGAACAATTATCCATTAATAATGGGACGATGCCAGCAACCATTGAAACAGGATTGAACTATCATGAAGAATCCTATATTCCAAAACGGGAGTGGCGTAAACTGGAGCTTGCCGAACAGCGGATATTAATAGCGGGTCATCGGAATACTGATTTCAGGCGAAGCATTTATATTGGAGAAATCCCTGAGAATTTAAAGGAATCATTTCTTTCACTCGGTTTGCAAGAATGCACGCAACTTGATCAGATATACCCTAAGATCAAGGAAGACGAGGAAAAAGTGAAGTTCATTAATACGGAGCTGGATACATTTTTACACCCTTTTTCCTCTGCCAAAAATTATAAATTTCATCGGATCACAAGAGCAATGCCCAACCGGGAAACCATAACCTGTCTTTATATTGATGAGCAGTTTATCTATATAGGGTTGCATATTGATCAGAGCAAGCATTTTACCCCTCATACAGCCCATAAATCAGGCAATCGTATTTCCATTAATTTAAGCAAAGAGACCCGGCATCTGGCTTTCACTAATCTTTCTTTAATACAGGTATTTAATATGGTAAAAGAAAGAACAGGCTTGGCTGGTAAAGAAGTTAATCCGGATAATATAGCTCATTTGTTTTTTAAACATTATCCAGATTATCCTGTGATCAGAATTGCTCAGAAGCCTTACCAGTATTATATAGCACCAACAGATAACTTCTTTCACGATGCAACCACACTTGGTAATAAGGAAATAGATATTACCATTGTTTATACGGGTGTTTTTGACGGGGCTGGAGTAAATAATTAATATATGAAGATAAAAAAGGGTATCATGCTCCACAATCAATCCTTTGAAGATTATGATTTGATCAAAATCAATTCGGGAGTAAGTCATTATACAAAACAAGATACGGGAAAGGTTACTTACGAAGGCCTTTCATTTTTACCTTCTTACGAAGAAGACGCTTTTACTCCAAAAAAAAACTGGAGGGTATTGAATGCTCAGGAAATTAAAGCACTGAAATCAACTGATAAACGCAGTGATTCAAATGCGATATATATTGGGGATATTCCTGAGAAACTGAAAAACTCATTTCAGAAATTGAATTTAGAGCAATGTAAAAACAGAAATGATGTTTTTGCAAAATTTAAGGCGAATCCGGAAGTAACCTTAGAAATCAATCAGGCTACAGAAGAATTCTTAAAGTCTAAAGCCGATGGAAAGCCATTTCGCTTTCATTATTTGGGTACAAACCTGCCAAACCTGGAAGTTGTAGCCTGTGATACGACAGTATTGCCAGCTGACCATACTGAAGAAGATAAAAAGTATATGGGTATTCATAATGATGGTACCAAGTTCGTCTCACCCTATGCATTACATAAATCAGGAAACCGTCTTACGATCAATCTTGGGAAAGAAACGCGTTCTTTTTTGTTTATAAACCTGACTATGACTCAAGCTTTAAACATGTTAAAACAGAAAATTGATACTAAAAAACATCCGGTTGATATCATCAATATCTCTAAATATTTTTTTGAATACTTTCCTGACTATCCAGTAATTAAAATAGATCAGAAACCATATCAATACTATATCGCTCCGACTGATAACTGCTTTCATGATGGTTCTACACTTGGAATGAAAGGGTTAGATATTATTATCGTCTATTTCGGAGCATTCAGATTTTAAATTAAATAAGTATTACCTGGAATTTTATTATTTGAAAGAATGAAGCTAAAAAAAGGAATTTTAATACATAACCAAATGGAACAGGGTTATGAAGCAATCCATATTAATTCTGGAACCGTATTACATACAGCCCTGGTAACCGCGCCAATTAACTTTCACGGCATGGTTTATACTCCTCAATATGAAGATAATGCCCGTGTCGCTAAAAGAGACTGGAGAGCCTTAAATCGCGAAGAAATAAGAAGTATACAGGCGAAAGATAAACGGAAAAATTATGATACGATTTATCTGGGTGATATTCCTGAGACATTAAAAGCATGCTTTAAGCGATTAGACCTGGCTAATTCCAAAAACCGGGAAGAGGTATTTGAGAAATTTTCAGGTGATGCAGTTTTGACGAAAGAACTAAGTTCAAACCTTAATTCCTTTTTGTCGTCGCTTGCAGACAACAAACCATTTAATTTTCACTGTATTGGGACCAACTTGCCAAATATAGAAATGGTTGCCTGTAATACGACTAAATTACCCAGGGGTTTTAAACCTGAGGATATTAAATATATGGGGATGCACAATGATGGAACCCAATCTATGACCATACATACCGCTCATAAATTCGGGAACCGGATTTCTATTAATTTAGGCAATGATACCCGGTCTCTTTTATTTGTAAACCTATCCATGATACAGGCTTTAAATATGATCGGCAAGAAAATAGATATCAAAAAGAACAACGTTAATATTGCAAACATACCCAGGTTCTTTTTCGAGCATTTTCCTGATTATCCGGTATTCAGGGTGCAACAGAAGCCCTATCAGTACTATATTGCTCCAACTGACAATTGTTTTCACGATGGCTCTACTTTAGGCAATAAGGAGCTGGATATTACGATGGTTTATTTTGGGGCTTTCAAATGCTGAAATTTTATAAGTATCCCTTTCAGAAACAATTAGACTTAATGGACTGTGGTCCCGCTTGTTTAAAAATGATTTCTGAATATTATCATATCACAACCAGTATATCAGAATTAAGGGAGTTATGCAATACCTCTCGCCTTGGAAGTAATATCGGGGATATTATGTATGGTGCGGAGCAGGTGGGCTTTAAGGCTTTGGTATTTAAAACTACGATAGACTATCTTAAGGAAAAACAACCTTTCCCATGTATTATTCATTGGAGGAAAAACCATTATGTTGTTTTATACCAGATTAAAAATGGGAAGTACACTATTGGTGACCCTGCCTACGGTTTTGCAGTTTTGTCCGAAAAAGAATTTATTGAGGGCTGGGCTAGCAATGGCGAAAAGGGGATTGCCTTATTTGTCGAACCTGATTTAGCAAGTGATTATATAACAAAAACCGCGGGCGTTGAAGGAAAGAATATATTCTGGCAATTTGTAGATTTTCTCAGGCCGCATGCAAAGCAAATAGGCTTTCTTCTTTTGGTGATTATGATTGCCAGTGCTATATCCATGCTTATTCCAAGAACTATTGAGTACATGACAGATAAGGGGGTGGAGAAGAAAAACATAAATATTATATGGAAAGTCCTGCTGTTTCAATTTGTATTATTCGGGAGTTTAACCTTTACAAATTATATCAGAAGTTTAATCCAGGCAAAACTGAGCACTAAATTAAGTATTGGTATTATCTCAGATTTCCTGGTAAAGCTATTGATGCTGCCGATTTCTTTTTTTGATACCAAGAACCATGCAGATATTTATCAGCGAATAGATGACCATTCCAGAATTGAAACTTTTCTGTCTACAAAATTGGTGTCTTTTATCTTTTCTATATCGCTTTTAGTGGTCTACATTTTACAGATGTTTTTCTTTGATAAATACATTGTGATAAGCTTTCTGTTGTTCACAGCTTTATCATTTGTATGGTTTTTCTTGTTTATGGAGCGGCGAAGGAAGCTTGATTACCGCAGATTCGGGCTCGCTATTGAAGAAAGACATTACCTGAATGATTTGATCTCAGGTATGACTGAGATCAAGCTTAATAACGCACAATCGGGAAGAGTAGATAGCTGGCAGGAATTACAACATAAATTATATGATTTTAAGTTAAGTAACCTGAAACTTTCTCAGCTACAACAAAATGGGATAAATACAGTCAATCAGTTGAAAAGTATTTTTATAACTTTTTTATGTTCTTACTGGGTAATTAACGGCACTATAACTTTTGGGGTGATGCTGAGTATAGGTTATATCGTTGGTCAGCTGACATTACCAATTCAGGATATCATGAATTTTTTCCACGACTATCAGGACGCAAAAACCTCCTTTGAAAGATTAAATGAGATACAATTAAAAACAAATGAAAATGATCAGGGGAAAATTAGTTTTCCTGGTGAGTTGAATAGGGGATTCAATGTAAATAATCTGTCTTTCAAATATGCTGGGATTCATAATCCTTATGTGCTGCGGGGAATAGATCTATTTATCCCCAAGGGAAAAATCACTGCTATAGTGGGTACAAGCGGCAGTGGTAAAACAACACTAATGAAGCTATTGTTATCATTTTATCAGCCTCAGGACGGTGCTATATTAATTGATGATATCAATTTGCAAACTATCAACACAGATGAGTTCAGGAGCCAGTGTGGCGTAGTGATGCAAGACGGATATATATATAGTTCATCCATTGCTCAAAATATAGCCATGAGCGAAAAAAATGTAGATATTGAGCGGGTTTATCAGGCACTTAAGATTGCTTGTCTGGACGAATTTGTTGAGTCGCTTCCACAAAAACATAACACAGCACTGGGCAGCACCGGAGTAGATTTGAGTGGTGGGCAGAAGCAACGTTTATTTATTGCAAGGGCAGTCTATAAAAATCCTCAGATCATCTTTTTTGATGAGGCTACGAATGCACTGGATTCAAATAATGAGCGGGCGATCATGGATAATCTGGAGCATTTTTTTATTGGTAAAACCGTATTGGTAATTGCACACCGGTTAAGTACTGTTAAAAATGCAGCACAGATTGTGGTGCTGGAAAAGGGAGAAATTGTAGAGCTTGGCTCCCATGCAGATTTAACCAGAACCAGAGGTAAGTATTATGAGCTGGTGAAAAATCAGCTGGAGCTCGGTTAAAGCATTTGCTTTATGCTTTTTTATCGGCTGTAGTGAATTTTTTTACTATTTTAGTTAGCGATAATGCTAATATTCTAACCAAGCTAATGTATGGGCCGGAGACGCTTCTTCCTTATTTTTTGTATTCTGGCAATTTTTGTGTTTGCGATTGTAAAATGTACACCAGTAAAAAGTAAAAGTAACGACAGCAGGGGACCAGCCTACGCCGGGAGCGCTACCTGTGTAAGTTGTCATAAAGATCTCACAGAATCTGCGGTACACAATTCCCATTTTAATGCTTCAAAAATACTAACTACACCTGGTTCTGCAGATAGCCTGCATATACCTGATGGAGAGTTTGTTTTTAATGAAAAGACTAAAGTACAGGTGAAAAACCGTGCTGATGGCCCGTATCAGTCAGCGATGATCAATGGTGTGGATAGAAAAACTGAGCATACGGATATGATTTTTGGTGCAGGTAAAAGCGCGTATACATTCGCATTCTGGTATGGCAAACAACTTATGCAAATGCCATTGAATTACCTGACTAAAGAACATCAATGGGTAAACAGCCCGGGTTTCCCTGAAGACCAGATTTATTTTGGCCGGCCAATCGTTGCGCGTTGTTTAGAGTGCCACAGCTCTTTCGCAGACAAAAAGCTAGTGCAGGGACCTAATTTTTCAGTCACGGAAGAATACGTTAAAAATTCCATTATTGCAGGTATAGACTGCGAACGTTGTCATGGCCCTGCGGCCCAGCACGTCACCTTTCACCAGGAAAATCCTACAGTGAAAACAGCCAATTTTATGGTGAGTTATAAAAAACTGGCTTTATCCCGAAGAATAGATGCGTGTGGAGTATGTCATTCAGGAACAGGTATCCAGACGGTGAGTTCAACCTTTAATTTTAAACCTGGAGATACGTTAAAAACATTACCTCAATATAACACCTACAGAGGAGAAGATCCAGATGTACACGGTAAACAAAAACCACTGCTTGAAGCTAGTTTATGTTATAAAATTGGTAAAGCAGAATGTATTACTTGCCATGATGTCCATGATAACAAGAGCTCTGGCGTGGCAATTTATTCCGCTAAATGTATCAGCTGTCACCAGGATGTGAAACATGAAACATTGAAGGAAAAAAATAAAGCTGTGCTGGCAAAGAACTGTATCGACTGCCATATGCCAATCAAAGAATCTCATGCCATTGGTTTTCAAATGAGCAACAGTAAAGAAAAGATACCTTACAAGTTGCGTACGCATCGTATTGCAATTTATGATGATTTGGTTAAGGGTAAATGATAATCATGAAGTGTTTATTGTAATTATCTTCATTTTGGTTACAACCTTATCCATTTCAGTTACTTGCACAAATCTGCTCCTGTGCACCTTTGTTGTGTAAATAACAACGAAGATTATGAAAACTATTTTTATTACAGGTGCATCCACAGGATTAGGTAAATCAACTGCAAAATTGTTTCAAGCCACTGGATGGAAAGTAATTGCGACTATGCGCAAACCAGAAGAGGAAACAGAGTTAAACCAATTGGAAAACGTAATTTTGCTACCTCTTGACGTCACGAATATTGATCAAATTTGGGAAACAGTACAAAAGGCGATTAGTCTGGCTGACATTGATGTCGTTTTTAACAATGCAGGATACGGGTTGATTGGCGCTGTGGAGTCGAATACCAAAGAACAAATCAGGGCACAATTTGAAACTAACTTTTTTGGGACTGTTTGGGTGATTCAGGAATTTATTCCTTACTTTAGAAATAAGCAGGGAGGCCTATTTATTAATACCACTTCATTGTGTGGTTTAACATCCAATCCGCAATCAGCTATATATAATGCATCGAAATGGGCACTGCAGGGGCTTGCAGAAAGTATGTCTTATGATCTTGCTCAATTTGGTATAGGGATTAAGAATGTAGCTCCGGGTGGAATTAAAACCGACTTTACTAAAGCTATGCAAGTGACGGAGGACAAAGCTTATGAGGCCACAATGGCAAAAATGATGGAAGGATTTCAGGATGGCACGCTGATGGAGTTTACAGCACCAGAGGTGATCGCAGAAGTGGTCTATCGTGCAGCAACAGACGGAAAAGATCAATTGACTTACCCAGCTGGAAACGATGCTGTGCGCCTGTATGCAAAACGACTTGCCCAGGGACCTGAAGCATTCCGTACAGATTTGACGGCTTACCTTAACTTGCAAAGCCCGTATAATTCAATTCCAGTTTAAAACAATGATAAAAATAGGATAGAAACTAGCTTTTACTTCCTGTTTTTTAACCCATTTATAATGAAAGCAGCATCAAAACAACCATTTTTGTTCAATTCTATATCAGAATTGCACAAAGCGCTTGGGTTACCGAAACCACTTCATCCCTTAATCAGCCTGGTAGACTATAGTCATGTTAAAGCAGATACAGCAGATTTACAAAGGGGAATGGTATTCAACTTCTATAAGATTTCTTATAAGAAAAATTTTACTGGAAAAATAAAATACGGGCAAAGTCATTATGATTTTGACGAAGGAGGATTGTCCTTTTTTTCGCCGAACCAAATCATTACAGCGTTGGAAGATGAGGCAGATTACAGTGGGTACACACTATTAATCCATCCGGATTTTATTCTTGGTCATCCGCTTGGGCAAAGCATTAAGAATTATGGTTTTTTTAGTTATTCAGTCACTGAGGCATTATACCTTTCCGATAAGGAAAAGAAGGTGATTCTGGGAATATTCGAGAATATAGAAGCTGAACTTGAATCTGCTATTGATCAGATTAGCCAGGACGTACTGGTATCACAGGTAGAGCTTTTGCTGAATTACAGCAAACGTTTTTACAACAGACAATTCATCACACGTAAAACAGGTAACAATGAGCTATTGGTGCGATTTGAAACTATGTTGTCAAATTATTTTGATAGTGACCAGCCATCTTTAACAGGTTTGCCAACAGTTGTACAACTGGCTGGCCCATTAAATGTTTCTCCTCATTATCTCAGTGATATGTTAAGGACCTTAACAGGGCAGAACACGCAACAGCATATTCATCAAAAACTAATCGAAAAAGCCAAAGAATTGCTGTCAGTCGGTAGTTTATCCATAAGTGAAATAGCTTATAAGCTCGGTTTTGAACATCCGCAGTCCTTTAACAGAACATTTAAGAAAAAAACAAAGCTATCACCACTTGACTTTCGGCAGTCATTTAACTAAATCAGATTTTAAGAGTTGAACATCAAAACCTAAGATTTTGATATTAGCTGTAAATAATAATAAAATGGAAAAATTGAATTTTAAAGAGGCCATTGAAAGATCGCTGAAAATCAGGGAACTTTACCATGAACTGGAACTGAAACATCATGGTAGTGAATGGACAGTAGAAGAAGATGCCCTTGCATTTTTAACCGATGCAGGATTAGTAGGCAGATTGACTATGTCTGAACAGGGGCGATGGCCGGCAGGTAACAATTCGAAGGCAGAGTTAGCGCATAAACTTGGGGAAAGTATTTGGTGGTTAATTGTATTGGCAGAACGGATGGATATAGATATACAGGATGTCACAGCTAAATTTCTGACCAAAACAGAGCAATTACTAAAAAAGTAAAATATAACGCAGGAATTATGAAATGGAGCAATAGTCTCCCGATATTATATAGCAAACCAGCCCTCAAAGAAGGCTGGTTTAATTGAAATTTATGGTTGCTTTAGTGGATTAAGTCCGCTAATACAAAAACAATTTTTCCATCTTTGAACTTAAAATCAAAAGTTCCCCCAATCTTACCTTCAGCAAAATCCCCGGTAAATTCAACTTCCAGATGAGCCTGATTTCCATCTTCTACAATCAGCTTTACTTTTTTAGTTTGCGTTTTGTAACCGATGAAATAGCTTTCGAAATAGGAGGTGACACCATCTTTTCCGTTAAATTTCCGGCCAACAGACACATCGTCGAAAACACAATCTTCAGCATAAAATGCCAGATATTTTTCCAGATCATAACTGTTGCTAACCAAAATCCATTCTTCGATAAATTTTTCTATATCCATTTTATTAAATTTATGTAATGACCTTATAGGGTCTGAGTTGTTATTGCATTAGCAAAATTGAGGATTGCAAGCAATTATAAATTCGCCAAAATGGATAAATGCGTAGCTATAATGAAGTTTAAGTGTTGAACTTCACTGTTTTTTGCCTTTCAAGTTATTTAATGTAGACCGTTTTGATGTTTACAAATTCAAGAATTCCAAAACCACCCAGCTCCCTGCCATAACCAGAAGTCTTTATGCCTCCAAAAGGCAAGCGTGGATCAGATTGTACACGTTCATTTACGAAACATGACCCGGCCTCCAGTTCAGTTGCCGCAATTCGCTCACCCTTAGCAATATCTTTGGTAAATACGGCTGAACCTAGTCCAAAAATGCTGTCATTAGCAATACGAATTGCATCGTTTTCATCTTTCGCTGAAATAATTGATGCCACCGGGCCAAAAAGCTCTTCATCATATCCTGTCATACCTGGTAATACATTGGTGAGAATAGTGGCGGGATAATAGGCATTATTACCTTCAGGTAATTCACCACCAAGAATACAAATTGCTCCTTTTTCAATTGATTTTAAGACTTGCTCATGAAGCTCGTCGCGTAAATCTATACGTGCCATCGGTCCAATGTCTGTATCCATTTCAAGTGGATTACCCATTACATTTTTCTTCATTTTATCAAGGAACAGTTGAGTAAACTCAGCAATAATTGATTCTTCAACAATGAATCTTTTAGCGGCAATACAGCTTTGACCACTATTCGTGAGACGACTGGTCACACAGATTTCTGCGGCTTTTTCCAAATCTGCATCTGCCAGAACCACATACGCATCGCTACCGCCTAATTCCAATACCACCTTTTTAAGCATTGCACCTGCCTTACTGGCAACATTAATACCAGCGTTGGTACTGCCTGTAAGTGTTACAGCCTTGATACGTGGGTTCTCAATGATCTTTTCAACCAGCTTGCTGCCAATTAAAAGCGTTTGAAAAACGTGAACAGGGAAGCCTGCCTGGATAATCATTTCTTCGATAGCCAACGCGCAACCTGGAACATTTGAGGCATGTTTTAAAACGCCACAGTTTCCCGCAATAAGTGTTGGTGCCAAAAACCGGAATACCTGAAATAATGGAAAGTTCCAGGGCATTACAGCTAAAACTATACCTATTGGCTGGAAGCTGACATAACTTTTTGATGCCTCAGTCTCGATAATTTGATCCGCAAGGAAACCCTCTCCATTGACCGCGTAATATTCGCAGCATAAGGCACATTTTTCTGCTTCGGCTATTCCTTGTTTAACAGGTTTTCCCATTTCATTGGCCATTAATATGGCCAACTCATTTTTACGATCCCGCAAAATTTCGGCAAGCCTGTTCATTAGTGTTCTGCGTTGTGCAGGAGTAGTTTTTTTCCAATCCAGCCAGGCACTGTGTGTTTGCTCAATCTTCTCAGCTACTTGTTTTTCATTAAGCGTTGTATATTCTTGAATTTGCTGTCCATTAACTGGATTTATTGATGAAATATTCATAGTTGTGGATTTTTTTATTTCGATTGTCAGTATTGTTTTCTGTTGACTTACATGCCAAAACTGAGCCAAATAAACAAGATTAGGATGTGACTGTTAAGGCATGGTATTGGCATAGTACTGTAGGGGTAGTGGTATACATTGAAGTAGGGTTCAAGTAGGTTTGGACTACCCTTGAAGTAGCCCAAGCTACTTCAAGGGTAGTCCAATGCTAGTTCAATGCTAGTTCAATGCTAGTTCAACCTACAACACAACCCCTACACAACCCCTATAAAACCCTATCAGATCTTACCGTGAAATTACTTGAAATCATGTCTTATATTAAGATTGAATTTGCACTCTTTCGGCAGCAGATATGGAGTTGCAGATTATTTATTTAAATGCTCGTGCAACGTTGCGCTATAAAAATTGTCAGTATGAAATGGCTGGGTTATAAATTGAGAATCCAATAACGGCGATAGCCAAATTTAGTTTAGTTAATTACTGAAAGCATGTTAAGGGTGGATGCCACACATGCTTTCTAAATAGTAATCAAGTCTGAGGTTTTTGTAAATGGATCCATACCTTGTGAATGTTTTGTTGTTATTCATTTGAGATATCAACAACGCATTTACCCAGATTCATAAACTTTTCCTGATCTGTACGGATAATCCGCTTATAGGCATCAGTTGTGAAAAGTTTAAATAGGGATTCCATATCATCAAACCAGATTTCTGTAATCCCATCATATGCTGACAATACCGTTTTTTTTGATATTTCTTCGGGAAAGTAGTAATGCAGATAACGGCGCACATAAATCTTTACTTCAGGTAGAGACCTGAATAAAGGAGCGTGTTTATTTACATGATACCAGACAAATTCTTCATGACTCATAAAACTGCATCTTTTTAAGGATATAGTGAGTTTGATCATCATTTATCCATACCCATTTGAGCGTGTATCAATGGAGATTTAGGTGCTAGAAAATATCCTGTTAAACTTGCGAACATAATGGGTACAATATTTTGAAAACCTGTCATTGCAGCAAGTAAAATAATAATACTCACAGGCGTTCGTGTAACCGAGGCATTTAAAGCTGCCATACAACAGACAGTAATTAATGTGAGGTTCTGGCCGGGAAATAACTGGTAAATAATTAATCCCAGAACGGTACCAGCGAATAGTAGTGGGATAATAAAACCACCTCTCCAGCCTGAGGTTGCTGTGATTGCAATAGCTATTAGTTTCATGATCAGCAATAGGCATAAGAACTGAACAGTAAAACTTCCGGTAAGTACTTCTGCTAGTTGTTCATGTCCAAAATATCTGGTAAGCGGGATGAAATAAGCAATCATTCCTAATAAAAAGCCACCAAGTGCAAGCTTATAATAAACAGCTAATGAGATTTTCCTGAAGAGCAGTTTAAATGACTTGATGAGCAGGGTAAATAACCATCCGGTCGCCGCACCAGCTAAAGAGTAAGCAACCGCATAAAAGATGTCTCCTAGTTTTGGATTCTTATACGGAGGGAAATTCCAGGCAGGTCCAAGATTAAGATGTGTGATCAATACAAAAACGAGGTAACTTGCACAACTGGCCACCAGTGCTGGCATAAAAGCCTTATAATACTTTGTAACGTGCTTATGGTCTAATATTTCTAAAGCAAATAAGCTTCCTCCAAGCGGGGCTCCAAAGAGAGCGGTAAATGCAGATGCCATCCCAGCAATGGTGATAGAACGTATATCTTCTCCTTTGTAACCTAATTTACGTGAAATATATGTACCTGTAGATCCAACTACTTGCACTAGTGGTGCTTCTGGCCCCAAGCTGCCTCCAGCGGCTATGCAGATTAAAGAGGATAAAATCATAGAAGGATTACTTTTAGGGTTGAGCCGGCCTCCTTTAAAATGTATATTATCTACCATTAAATCAATTTCGCCCGGATCACCCAGTTTATGAATGATTAATCCTGCTGCTAATCCAGCGGTAGTCATTAAAGGAATAACAAATATTCCTTCTATAATTTTTAAAACTGCTGTGATATTTTCTAGTACAATCCAGTAGCCACCAGAAATAATACCACCGACTATACCAATGATAGTCCACAACAAAAAGTCTTTATTGTAAACAAAAGGGTTAGTTTTTAAGGGGTTCTTTAAGGTGTGCCGTAATTCAAAAATCTTTTTTGAGGTGGAGTGTTTCATTATTAAATCAGAATATTTTCATTATATTTTATATTGCAAATGTAATATAAATATGGTTTTTTTATATAAAAATATTAATATTATATTGCGTATGAAATATTAATTGTACTTTTAGATTTTAATGTATATGTTATGAAAAAGATAAATATTTTGTTAATAATTATAGGGATTATATTTATTGGCGTTGGTTTTTTAACCTTTACTGACCTGACCACTGTTAATAGCGTAGATTCGCATGCATGGACTATAAATTTGAATGGAATCAAGTCTTTTCAATGGCCGGCTTTTGCGGGCGGGGTTTTAATTGTAATTGGAATTATTTTCCATATCGCAGATGACGAAGGGCATGATAAAATAAAGATTGGCTAAATTCGCGCAGCCAAATGATTGTAAAATAATAAGGATGACAAAAACAAAAAATACCTGCGATTTAAATACCTGTTTTTTATGCAGGTTCTGTTTAAAGGATTGGAAACTTGCTATCGATGCCAATAAACAAAATATCAAAATTAAAAAAGGTCAGCAGGTTTTTAAAGAAGGGGATGAGGTGAAGGGAATATTCTTTGTCTATAGCGGAAAAGTGAAAGTCCATAAGAAATGGGACGATGAAAAAGAGCTTATTGTACGTTTTGCTCAAAAGGGTGATGTTATAGGTCACCTCGGATTGGGTGGCTCAGGACATTATCCTGTCTCTGCCACTGCAATTGAAGATGCTATAGTTTGTTTTATTGAGCTGGAGTTTTTGGAAGCGACGATGAATGTAAATACTAACTTCGTGATACAACTGATGCGGTTTTTTGCTGGTGAGTTACAAGAATCAGAAAGAAGAATGAGTAATCTTGCTCACATGAGTATAAAAGGAAGAGTGTTGCAGGCGCTTCTTTCGCTGCAGGATCAATTTGGTGTCAATGATAAGGGCTTTATAAATATTGAATTAACCAGGCAAGATATTGCTTCTTATACCGGCTCTTCTTATGAATCGTTGTTTCGTACAATCAATGATCTTTTAGCCGAGAATATAATTGTAATTTCAGGTAAAAGTATTTCAATTAATAACATTCATGAATTTCGTAAAATAGCTGAAAGTTACTAAGAATTGTTGCTTCAAGTTTGGCGTAATACTCAAATTATTATTTTGAAGGGGATTAAAATAGTACATTTAAAATGAGTAATGTGGTGCATTGAGATTTTATGAAGAAAATAATTGAAAAAAATCCCGTTTTAATCTTTATTATTCCACTCGTCATTTTCTTTTTAATAGGCTGTGCATTGCTTTATTTCGCAGTTCTGAACAATGAAGGGGTTCCATTTTATGGGTGGATTGTTATCGGAGCTTTTATCGTCATCCCAATATTATTGACGTATGGGTTCGTATTTGGTTTCAGTCCTTCCAAAGCTATAGAATCCAATAGCAATCAATTGGTTTTCAATCCAGATGGAATTAATTTTGAAATGACTTTATTTGACTGTTCTTGTTTCATCAAATGGAATAGCATTGATACCATTATTTATTCAGATTCCAGAAATGAGGATTACGCCGAGTATATCATTTTTGTAAATGAATTACCCATATGTACTCAGAAGGAAAAACCATGGTGGCCAAATAAGTTATTCCCTTACCAGCAGAAAAACAGTAAAATAAGAATAAAAAGTGATGCTGTAAATTTTAAAGCATTACCTGATCTGGTTGAAAAGTATTTACTATCAACAGTTGATTTTGAATTTAAAGACAGTAGAAAAGGGACTTTAATAAATTCGGAAACGTTTACTGAAGGAAATACGCATATCATAATAGAAAAGTGGAAGCCAGCAAGTAATTATGAGCCTTTTAAAATGATATATGATAAGTATGGCCGAACACTTCATGACATTCAAAAACGGGATGGTGCAATATAAAATGATCTGCTAACCAGATCCATATCTTTAAGGTCATAATGGTTAAAAAACTATTTGAGAATAGCGATCAGGAAGGGTGTTGAATTTAATTGAAAAAACCTTTACTTATGGCTTCCAGGTAAGTCTCATTATTGGATTTCCCGAAGATAATATTCCTGCATTGATTGAATAAAACAAAGGCTTTTAAAGCTTCGGTAAATTTTTCAATAGTGATTTGGTCGAGTTCAATTAGTTCAAAATGCAGATTATGGACGATCAGCACTTTTTGTTTGCGGTCGGCTTTAGCATCCATCCGTGCAATAAAAGTATCACCTGAAAGTATAGGCAGCGAAAAGTAGCCATATTTGCGCTTAGCGGCCGGTACAAAACATTCAATCTGGTAATCGAAATCAAAAAAGTCCTTCAAGCGGTGACGGAAGACGTTAAGGATATCAAAAGGGGATAGGATGAAGACATCTTCAGCTAGTTTAATATCCTGATTCTGATCCGATAATCTATACAGTGGCGCACTTTTTAGTCCATCAATCTTAACTATTTGTACTTCGCCGGCTGCAACCATTTGCTCCAGTTCAGTTTTGACCAAATTTCCTTTTACCCGTCTTGCCCGCCATGTTAACTCTTTAAGATAGGCTATTCCCAATGCGCCAAGTGTGCGGCGAATAATGTACCTGGCAAATTCTTCCTTTGCTGGCATAGTCAGGTCTGTTTCGGGAGATAATAAGTTGAGCGGAAGGTTGTATACTTTCTGGAAGGTTTTGGTGCGGCTGATCATGAGCTGCCCCTCCAGATAGAGGCGTTCGAGTGCTACTTTGGCCGGCCGCCAGTCCCACCAGCCGGTACTTGCCTCTAGTCTGTCGTCATCGAAATCGCTCACCATCAATGGCCCTTCACGTTCCACCCGGTCAAGCGCTACCTTCATCATCCGGATTTCTGCCGGAGTCATCGGTTTTCCATTGTTTGCAAACGCTTCTTTAACAGGCAATGAATAGCTAAAGTCGTGACTGGGTAGGTAACCTGCATCTGAAGTGAAGTATTCAAATATGCGCCCTTCTTCGCAAAGTTCAGCCAGCCATTCTGTTTGATAGTCTGGTATACGTGCAGCCATTACATGGTGATGTGCGCGTTCTACCACATAATTTGTATCTAGTTGTACAAAACCTAAATGGTCAATTACCCGATAAACGGCTTCGATTCCTTCTCCAAATTGTGCTTTCCTGGCGAGGCCGGCAGCGTTAAGGATAATTTTACGGGCTTGTGATTTGGTAAGGAAAATGGGTTCCATTACGCTAAAATAATATAAAGATTGATGTCTTCAAACCTTGGTTTATTCTTATTATTTTTGGCCTTTAATCTTAAACCATTGGAAGAGCTTTTAAAAGAGATCCGATCCTGTATAATCTGTAAGGGGCAATTACCTAATTTTCCAAGACCTGTTGTGCAAGCTAGTGCCGAATCCAAGATTGTTATTATAGGGCAGGCTCCAGGACAAAAAGTTCAGAATAGTGGTATTCCATGGGATGATCAGAGTGGAAATGAATTAAGAAGATGGCTTGGGGTGAGTAAGGAACAATTCTATAACGATAAATTATTTGCTTTAGTTCCTATGGGGTTTTGTTATCCTGGCAAAGGTAACTCAGGCGATCTGCCACCCCGTTCTGAATGTGCACCCAGCTGGCATCAGCCTTTACTTGCTGAGATGAAAGAGATCAGGTTGATTATGCTTATCGGCCAGTATGCCCAAAACTATTATCTGAGCGATATAAAGAATACTACGCTTACAGAAAGGGTTAGAAATTTCAGGAATTACCTGCCTTCATTCTTACCAACTGTACATCCATCACCAAGAAATAAGATCTGGCAAAAGAGAAATCCGTGGTTTGAATATGAGGTAGTACCATTTTTGAGAGCTATAACGACTGATATCTTAGTGCATTAGGTTCTTCAGTAATGGAAGGCTTGGGGGGCTTAGTCTTATTATAATTCAATAATTTATTGATAAGGTTATATTTTATTTAATTAAATAAGTTACATATTTATGATTTGTTCAGGTTATGCTGTTATAAGGGCCGAATACATAGGTTTATTTACCATTTAACTCAGGTAGGAGGTTGATTATAGCATGTTTTTTAATTGAGTTGATTTTTATAATATTGTCACTGGTTACTATCTGAAGTACTTCCGGTTTTAAATGTAATTGGATTAAGCTTGAAAAGTTGTATAAAGTTATTAATAATGAAATTAAAATATGCTGTTATAGCCGCTTATGTATAATAATTTTGTGGGAAATTCCGTGCTGCTAATAATTATAACTCTGTGTATGTCTTGCTCGGACAGTGGCTCAAATAAGAAAAAACAGGTTAATTCAATAGTAGGTAGTGGTTATTATCAATGTGATTATTCGAAGAATCATTACGATATTATCTTAAGTTCTGGAACCAGGGATTCGCTGTATGAGATATGGGGGGTTGAATACGGGGGAATGAAAAAACTAAAACAAGTAAATATTGATAGTATTGATTTCAATAGTATTATTCAGATAGGAAAATGTCATCTGAATAAACGGTTTCGATCTACTGATCTGCAATTATCTAGCTTCGAAATAAAGAGAATTAATGAAGATAGACCTGGAGTCTCTGGAAATTTGTACATTGAGTTAACATTTATAAATTCTAAGAATGACTTTTGTGCAAAGATCCCGCTCTTTCTTAATGGAATGATAATTTTAAGTAATAATGAAGATAAGCCACATTAACTTCGGAAAATCCTGCGTTATTCCTGCGATTTGTCTCAGTTCTTCTGGATTAAGATAATAACTCAACATTCTTAGTTTTGCCTTTGTAGCCTGAAAAGTGATCCTTTTCCACCTACCGGTGAAACAAAAATAGCTTTACAGTTTAACGCTTACAAGACTTTAGGTTTGTAACTGCCTGTTCAATAGTTGAATATCTGCTATTCGGTGAGTAGGGCGGATTTTTTAAAGGACTCACCTGATCGCTCATTTTTACAGGAGAATGGGTACAGGTTTTGGCACCCCGCCCGTAAAAGTAAAAGGCTGTTAATCATGCGATTAACAGCCTTTTATAAGTTTTGATGTAAAATCTGGTGATTCCACTGGGATTCGAACCTAGTTCAAATATCGTTGTTTAATAGTATTTAGTGTGGTTTTTAAATTCGATTAACCGAATTACTCATAATTCGGTAACGCATGTTTTTGGAAGTTCGTTAAGATTGTCTTTAGTTTCTTTTTTCATATCGCTCCTAACTTATATAGCAATTTACACATACCATCTGGATTACACAATCTCAGTTAGGTATGATAACCAAGTTTAATGGTACCCAAAGATGTCTGCAAATTTATGATAGGCTTCCTGTTGTTTATATAGATCCTAACACAGGAATGAAGGATCAAGTCATAAAGTTGTGGAGCAGGCTCTTTTTTAAGCATAATTTTTGACACGCTAAAGAGAAAGTCTTTGCGATCACGGATGCGCTTATGTTTCTGGAAGTTGCGCTGAAAGCTTTCAATTTGCATGGGAATGACTCAGGCGAAACAAGGCCGGGCTGTTAGTAAATAAATTCAAAATAGCTAAATA